>JAFDVJ010000075.1:226-37326 GCA_018269075.1 Acidobacteriota bacterium | reverse complement strand
TTCGACATCATCAACTTCGTCTGGTGGATCGGTATCGGGCACGCGGGTACGCTGATTTCGGCGATTCTCCTGCTGCTCAACCAGAAATGGCGGACCTCGATCAACCGCTTCGCCGAGGCGATGACGCTCTTCGCGGTGGCCTGCGCGGGAATGTTCCCGCTGCTGCATACGGGCCGTCCGTGGCTCGCCTACTGGATGCTGCCGTATCCGAACACGATGGGGATGTGGCAGAACTACCGGAGCCCGCTGATGTGGGACGTCTTCGCGGTCTCGACCTACGCGACCGTCTCGGCGCTCTTCTGGTACGTCGGTCTGATTCCCGATCTCGCGACCCTGCGCGACCGCGCGAAGAACCCGTATTTCCGGTTCGTCTACGCGGCGCTCTCGTGGGGCTGGCGCGGTTCGGCGCGGCACTGGCACCGGTACGAGATCGCCTACCTGCTGCTCGCCGGTCTTTCGACGCCGCTCGTGCTCTCGGTTCACTCGATCGTTTCGTTCGACTTCTCGGTGTCGCAGGTTCCGGGCTGGCACGCGACGATCTTCCCGCCGTATTTTGTCGCCGGCGCGATCTTCGCCGGGTTCGCGATGGTGCTGATCCTCTGCATCCCGCTCCGTCACTGGTACCGGATGAAGGATTTCATCACGCACACGCATCTGGTCTATATGGGCAAGGTGATGCTCGCGACCGGTTTGATCGTCGTTTACGGCTACGCGATGGAAGCGTTTTTCGGCTGGTATTCGGGCGCGCAGTACGAAGTCTTTATGATCAAGAACCGGATCTGGAACGGCCCCTACTGGCTGTTTTACTGGATGCTGATCTTCTGTAACGGATTGTCGATCCAGCTGCTCTGGTTCAAGCGTTTCCGCGAGAGCGAGTTCTGGCTCTTCGTCATTTCGATTGTCGTCTCGATCGGGATGTGGCTCGAACGCTTCGTGATCATCGTGACGAGTCTGCACCGCGACTTTTTGCCGTCGTCGTGGGCGATGTACTCGCCGACGAAATTCGACTGGTCGATGTTTCTCGGGACGCTCGGCTTCTTCTTTACGCTGATCTACCTGTTCGTCCGCTTCCTGCCGATCATCTCGATCTTCGAGGTCCGGACGCTGCTGCCCGATGCCAACGTCCACGGGCATCATCTGGATTTCGAGGAGACGGTCAACGAAGTCGAAAGAGAACAGATCGACAGGGGGAAAGTTTCTTAAAAAGGTTGTTTGCCGCCGCGGAGCTTGCCCGCGGCCGGCCCCAGACATCTCACCCGTGTCAGGCCGGCCGCCAGCAAACGGGCGGCAGACAACGCACATATATATATGAGTAAGAAAATTTACGGTTTGATGGCGGAATTCGACACGCCGACCGAATTGGTCGACGCGGCGCGGCAGGTGCGCGACGCCGGCTATAAGAAGACCGACGCCTTTTCGCCGTTTCCGCTTCACGAGATCGATGAAGCGCTCGGCATCCGGCGGAGCATTCTGCCCTATCTGGTGTTCGGGGGCGGCGTGATCGGTCTGCTGACCGGGCTCGGCCTGCAGTGGTTCACGCACGTCTGGGAATACCCGATCATCGTCGGCGGCCGCCCGCATTTTTCACTGCCGGCCTTTATTCCGCCGGCCTACGAGCTGACGATCCTGCTGGCGGCGTTCACGGCGGTCTTCGGAATGCTCTTTCTGAACGGCCTGCCGTCGCCGTATCATCCGGTCTTCAACGTCGAGCGGTTCGCGCTCGCGACGCGCGAGAAGTTTTTCCTGCTGATCGAGGCGACGGACGACAAATACGATTACGAGGAAACGAGAAGTTTTATGGAAAGTCTGAATCCGCAGGAGGTTTTCGATGTTGAAGAGTAAACTGCTGTGGACGCTTCTGATCGCGGTGATCGCGCTCGGCGCGGGCTGCCGCTACGATATGCAGGATCAGCCGCGCTACAAGGCCTACAAGGAAAGCGACTTCTTCGCCGACAAGCGCGCGTCGCGCGATCTGCCCGACGGCACCGTGCCGCGCGGCCAGCTCCGCGCCGACAAGGCGCTCTACACCGGCAAGAAGGAAAACGCCGATCCGAACGCGCCGGTCCAGACGACCGTCGATCCGGCGACCGGCAACACGCTGATCTCGAGCTTTCCGAACGACATCGAGGAATTTCCCGTGCCGGTCACGAAAGAGCTCGTCGATCGCGGCGAACAGCGCTACAAGGTTTTCTGCATCGTCTGTCACGGCCCGGCCGGCAACGGCGACGGGATGATCGTGCGGCGCGGCTTTTCGAAGCCGCCGACCTACAACGACGATCGTCTGAGAAACGCGCCGGTCGGCCATTTCTTCGACGTGATCACGAACGGGCAGGGCAAGATGAACAGCTACGCTTCGCAGGTTCCGGTCGCCGACCGCTGGGCGATCGTCGCCTATATCCGGGCGCTCCAGATCAGCCAGAACCCGAACGGCGCGAAGCCTTTGACAATGACGAATAACACGACGACTCCGGCGGCATCGCCGAAACCGGCCGCCTCGCCGCAGGCCGCGATTTCGCCGAAACCCGCGACACAGGGAGGCAAGAAATAATGTTTAATGCTTCTGATTATATGGCTCCGGCCGAACTCGGCCGCTGGCGCAATCTGGCGCTCGGCGTCGGCGGGATCTGCACGCTGATACTTTTCGCGGTCGGTTTCGGTATGGACCAGAAAGAAACTGCGCTCCGCGCGTGGCTGCTCGGCTTTATGTTCTCGTGCGGTCTCGGCGTCGGCGGTCTCGGCATCCTGATCCTTCAGTATCTGACCGGCGGCGCGTGGGGCGTCGTCATCCGCCGGACGGTCGAGGCCTGTTCGCGGACGATCCCGTATCTGCTGCTGCTTTTCATCCCGGTCGCGCTGGGCGTCAAAACCCTTTACGAGTGGAGCCATCTCGAAAACGATCCGGTCATCCAGCACCGCGGCTGGTATCTGACGTGGGGCGGGTTTGTCGGTCGCGCCGTCATCTACTTCGTGTTGTGGGGCGTGATGCAGTATCTGCTCAACAAATGGTCGGCCAATCAGGACCGGTCGGAAGACTATGAAGAGTCGGCGAAATGGCTCGGCACGGCGACCGCGTTCAGCGGCCCGACGATGGTCATCTTCGTTTTGGTCGTGAGCTTCGCGGCGATCGACTGGACGATGACGCTCGACCCGCACTGGTTCTCGACGATCTGGGGCTTTCTCTACGTCGCCGGCTGGGCGCTGAGCTGCTTCTCGTTCGCGGTCGCGATTCTCGCGTATCTGTCGGACAAGGAGCCGATGAACAAAATTCTGGGCAAGCGCCATTTCCACGATATCGGCAAGCTGATGCTCGCGCTCGTGATGGTCTGGGCGTATTTCAACTTTTCGCAGTTTCTGATCATCTGGTCGGGCAACATCCCGGAAGAAACCGTCTGGTTCCTGGCGCGGATGAAGAACGGCTGGGGCTGGATCGGACTGATCCTGATCCTGTTCCATTTCGCGTTCCCGTATCTCGTCCTGCTCTCGCGCGACGTCAAGCGCAACGCGAAATATCTGGCGATTATGGCGATCTTCATTATGATTCTGCGGATCGTCGATGTGTTCTACCACATCGCGCCGAGCCCGTCGACGACCGGACAGGAGCTGCATTTCAACGGTTACTGGATCCTGTACCTGCTCGGCCCGCTCGGTGCCGGCGGCATCTGGCTGTTCTTTTTCTTCCGCGAGCTGGCCAGTCGTCCGCTCGTTCCGGTCAAGGACCCGTTCCTCGAAAACGCGATCGAGCACGGGAAAGGACATTAATGATTGTGGATTTCGGATTTCGGATTTCGGATTTGTTTGTTTTCAAGCGCTGAGCGAACGGTCAGCCGCGCGAAACAGATCGATCCGAAATCCGAAATCCGAAATCCGAAATCCGAAATAGAATTATGGGAAATACAAAGCACGAAAAAACTTTTGTGGATTTCGACAAGCCGTATGAGCAGAATCTCATCGGGCTGAGCGGGATCATCTGGTTCGGCGTCGGCCTGTTTCTGCTGATCGTGATCACGTTCGGTCTGATGTGGGTGCTGCTGGCCAGGATGGAGGAGAACGCGAAGGATACGATCGACAAGAAAAGCCCGGTGTCGCTCAGCGAGAGGGAGAAGCTGCCGCCCGAGCCGCGCCTGCAGGCCGCGCCCGGCTTCGGCGTCGACGGCCCGAACGGCCCGATCAATCTCGAGCTGAAAGCGCCGCAGGCCGAGTATCGCGAGCTCCATAAACAGTGGGAAGATCTCTGGGCGAACGGCCAGAAGGACCCGAAAACCAACACCGTGATCGCGCTCCCGATCGAAGAGGCGAAAAAGAAGCTGCTCGAGGAAAACCCGAAGGCGCGCGGCGCGGCCGACGCGCAGAAGGCCCTGGACGAAGCAGGCTCGTTCGTCTCGTATTCGAGCGCCGGACGCACACGGACCGATAAGAGAAGGTAGTAAAAATGAAAAAAAGTTCGGCAAAATTTGCAGTACGAGGGCTGAAACTTTTTGCGGTTATCATTATTTTATTGACAATCGGGAACGTTTCGGCGCAGCGGGTCGAGCATTACAATTCGCCGCTCTACTCGCCGAAATATTATGACCCGAGCGCGCCGGAATCGAGCAACGGACTGCCGCCGGCGCTGCAGAAGGTCGGGATCGAGCAGAAACTCAACGAACAGCTTCCGCTCGACGCCGTCTTCAAAAACGAAGACGGCCGGGAAGTCAAACTCGGCGAGTTTTTCGGCCAGCGGCCGGTCATCCTGGCGCTCGTTTATTACGAATGCCCGATGCTCTGCAACGAGGTCCTGAACGGTCTGACGGGCTCGCTGAAAAGCCTCTCGTTCGACACCGGCAAGGACTTCGACGTCGTCGCGATCAGCTTCGACGCGCGCGAGAACGACAAGCCC
The DNA here is from genome assembly GCA_018269075.1 of Acidobacteriota bacterium. Classification (GTDB taxonomy): domain Bacteria; phylum Acidobacteriota; class Blastocatellia; order Pyrinomonadales; family Pyrinomonadaceae; genus JAFDVJ01. Next base: position 32,450 of record JAFDVJ010000075.1, on the reverse strand, counting down.
GATCTGGCGAAGAACAAGAAGGCGAGCTATATGACGCGTTACGGTCGGCCGGGAACGGAAAACGGCTGGCATTTTCTGACCGGGACGCAGAGCGAGATCGACAAGGTGACGAAAGCCGTCGGGTTCAATTATTACTGGGACGAGAAGTCGAACCAGTTCGCCCACGCCGGCGCGATTATGATCACGACGCCGGAGGGCCGGCTTTCACGGTATCTTTACGGCATCGACTACGCGCCGAAGGATGTCAAGTTCGGCGTTATGGAATCGGCGCAGAACAGGATCGGGAATCCGGCCGAGCAGCTGATGCTTTACTGCTATCACTACGACCCGGCGACCGGTAAATACGGGCTTTCGATTCTCAGGGTGATCCGTCTCGGCGGAATCGTGACGGTGCTCGGGCTGGGGGCGATGATTTTTGTTTTTTGGCGTCGTAACAGGGCCAAAAATGAGTTGGCGAGTTGATAAGTTTCGAGCTCGGATTTCGAGGTCTGAAGTCCGAAATTTGAAATCTGAAATTTTTTTTAATTTATGCAAAGTACTTCGTGGGTTCCACTGTTTCCGGATCAGGCTTCGACCTTCGCCTGGCAGGTAGACTATTTCTACTTTTACCTGATTCTCGTAAGCGTCTCGTTCGCGATTCCGATCGTCGTGGCGATCTTCTTTTTCGCGATCAAGTACCGCGAGAAGGAGAAATTCGAGACGCCCGAGGAGATTCACGGCTCGATGGTGCTGGAAACGACGTGGTCGATCATTCCGTTCGTCATTTCGATGACCATCTTCCTCGGCGGCGCTTATCTGTATTTCCAGCAGTATCGTCCGCCGGCCGACACGATGGAGATTTACGTCGTCGGTAAACAGTGGATGTGGAAGTTTCAGCACGGCACCGGCCAGCGCGAGATCAACGAGCTGCACGTGCCGGCCGGCCGCAACATCAAGCTGATGATGACGACCGAGGACGTGCTGCACGACGTCTTCATTCCGGCTTTCCGGACGAAGGCCGACGTCGTGCCGGGCCGCTACACGACGCTCTGGTTCAACGCGACGACGCCGGGCAAATATCACCTGTACTGCGCCGAATACTGCGGGCTCAACCACTCGGGGATGGGCGGCTGGGTTTACGTGATGCCGCAGAACGAGTTCGACGACTGGCTCGCCGGCGGCGGCTCGAACCAGACGCCGGTCGAATTGGGCAAGGACCTGTTCACGAACAAGCTCGGCTGCGCGTCGTGCCACGCCGGCGGCCAGAACCAGCGCGGCGCCAAGCTCGAAGGACTTTTCGGAACCGACGTCAAGCTGACGACCGGACAGGTCGTCAAGGCCGACGAGGAATACATCCGCAATTCGATCCTGAACCCGTCCGGCCAGATCGTCGAAGGCTATCAGCCGATCATGCCGACCTTTAAGGGACAGGTCACCGAGGAACAGCTCGTCGGGCTCGTCGCGTACATCAAATCGCTCGGCAGCCCGAACGCCGCGACCTCGACGACCGCCGCGCCGACGACCAACGCGGCCGCTCCGAGCGCGAACACGAAACCGGCGGCCACTCCGGCCGCGCCGGCGAGCAATCAGCCCGCGCCGAAAAAGAAGTAGGAAATAGATAGGTAGTATTAAAGATATGCAAAACGTAGATGCAATAAATATCGGAGAAGAACCGAAGGTGACTTATATAACGAACGGTTTCACCCTGAAATCGTGGCTTTTGACGAAAGACCATAAGCGTATCGCGCTGATGTACCTGATCGCCGTTTCCGTGTTTTTCCTTCTCGGCGGTTTGTATGCGGCCGCGATCCGGCTCGAGCTGCTGACGCCGCAGAGCGACCTGCTCGAATCCGGTTCCTACAACAAGGTCTTTACGCAGCACGGCGTGATTATGGTCTTCTTCTTTCTGATCCCGGCGATCCCGGCGGTTCTGGGGAACTTCTTCCTGCCGATCATGATCGGCGCGAAGGACCTCGCGCTGCCGCGGATCAACCTTTTGAGCTGGTACATTTATATGATCGGCGGCAGCCTGACGCTCTACGCGCTGATGCAGGGCGGCGTCGACACCGGCTGGACGTTCTACACGCCGTATTCGACGACCTTTTCGAACGGCTACGTGATGGCCGTCGGGCTCGGCGTCTTCATCAACGGCTTTTCGTCGATCCTGACCGGTCTCAACTTCATCGTCACCGTCCACACGATGCGCGCCCCCGGAATGACCTGGTTCCGGCTGCCGCTCTTCGTCTGGGCCAACTACGCGACCGCGCTCGTGATGATTCTCGGCACGCCGGTCGTCGCGATCACGATCCTCCTGCTCGCGCTCGAACGCGTCGGTCATATCGGCATCTTCGACCCGTCGATCGGCGGCGATCCGATCCTTTACCAGCATCTGTTCTGGTTCTATTCGCACCCGGCCGTCTACATTATGATTCTGCCGTCGATGGGCGTGATCTCCGAGCTGATCTCGAATTTCTCGCGCAAGAAGATCTTCGGGTATGAGTTCATCGCGTTCTCGTCGATCGCGATCGCGGTCTTCGGCTTTCTCGTCTGGGGCCACCATATGTTCGTCTCGGGCCAGTCGATGTACGCCGGAATGGTCTTCTCGTTCCTGACGATGGTCGTCGCGGTGCCGTCGGCGATCAAGATGTTCAACTGGACGGCGACGCTTTATAAAGGCTCGGTGTCCTACGACACGCCGATGCTCTACGCGCTCGGCTTTATGGGGCTCTTCCTGATCGGCGGTCTGACCGGGCTGTTTCTCGGCTCGATGGGCCTCAACGTCCATCTGACCGACACCTACTTCATCGTCGCGCATTTCCATTACGTGATGGTCGGCGGCACGGTGATGGGCTATCTCGGCGGAATCCACTACTGGTGGTCGAAGATGACCGGAAAGCTTTACTCGGAATTCTGGGGCAAGATCTCGGCGATGCTCGTCTTTGTCGGCTTCAACCTGACGTTCTTCCCGCAGTTCATCCTCGGTTATCAGGGAATGCCGCGCCGCTATGCCGCGTATCCGGAAGAATTGCAGGTGCTCAACATCTTCTCGTCGGCCGGTGCGTCGGTCCTCGGACTCGGTCTGACGCTGCCGGTGATGTATCTGACCCACTCGCTGATCTGGGGCAAAAAAGCGCCGGCGAACCCGTGGATGCTGCCCGGTCTCGAATGGCGCATCCCGAGCCCGCCGCCGACCGAAAACTTCGAGTCGACGCCGGTCGTCACCTGGGAAGCCTACGAGTTCGGCGAGGAAAACGGTCTCGATCTGGACGAAGCAAGAAAGAGGGATTTGGCAACGGTTTAGTTATTAGTTCGTTGTTCGCTGCTCGTTGTCATTAAATCGGCAGCGAGCAGCGAACAACGAACAACGAACAACGAACAAATATAAATTATGTCAACACACGATCATTACCATCCGCCCGGTCTTCAGCACCAGTTTGAAGATATGAAGCAGCAGGAAGAATCCGTCTCGATCGGGATGTGGGCCTTTCTGGTGCAGGAAATTATGTTTTTCGGCGGGCTCTTTACGGCTTATCTGGTCTTTCGTTCGCGCTACCCGATGGCGTTCGCGGCGGGCAGCAACCATCTCGACGCGTTCTGGGGCGGTCTCAACACGCTCGTCCTGATCGTCAGCAGTCTGACGATGGCGCTGACGGTTTACTACGCGCAGAAAGGCAACCGTAATATGCAGGTCATCCTGATCATCGCGACGATGTTCTTCGGGGCGGTCTTTCTCGGCGTCAAGGCGATCGAATACAGCGACAAATTCAACCACGGGCTGGTTCCGGTGGCGGGCCTCAACCATAAATCCAAAGCCGAAGAGCCGGCCGCGAAGGAAGAGGGCAAGACGGCGGCGGGAGAAAAGCATGAGCCGAACCCGCGCGGCGAGTTTCAGTGGACGGGCGAAAACTACGAGGCGAGCGTCAAGATCATCACCGAGGCGCACGAAAAGAAATATCTGACGAAATACGAGGAGGTCGGTTATTACTCGAACGGCGAGCTCGATCAGAACAAGGTCCGCGACAAGGTTCGCATCTTCTACTGGATCTATTTCGTGATGACGGGGCTCCACGCGCTCCATATGATCGTCGGTCTCGGGCTGATGACGTGGCTGCTGATTATGGCGTGGCGCGGCACTTACTCGGCGGATTATTATTCGCCGGTCGAAATCTCCGGACTTTACTGGCACTTCGTCGACATCGTCTGGATTTTCCTGTTCCCACTGCTCTATCTGCTGGGAAGACATTTTATGCACGGAGGCGGACATTAATATGGCTGAACATCACGATATCGAACACACCGAAGCACACAAGGAACACATCGGACTGCCGGGTTATTTCGCCGTTTTCGGCGTGCTGGTCGTCGGTACGATCCTGACCTATTTCGTCGCGACGATCGATCTTGACAGCATCCTGTTTCCGGGCGCCAACACGCTCGTCGCGCTGCTGATCGCGTTTACCAAGATGACCTGCGTCATTTTGTTCTTTATGCACGTCTACTGGCAGTCGAAGATGATCTGGCTGTCGGCGGTCGCGGGCTTTTTCTGGATGGCGATTATGTTCGCTTACACGATGCAGGACTACCTGACGCGGGTGACCGGAACTTTCAATCCCTGAAGAGTGGAGAGTGGAGAGTGGAGAGTGGAGAGTCGGATGAAAATAGACTTAAGACTTAAGACTTAAGACTCGGGACTCGGAAAAAACAATCGAATCCGATCGGGAACGCGGTGCGAAGTGCAAAAAAGCCTTCGTCACCGCGTCTTTTTAGTGTTAGGTCAAATGCTTTTAATCGTGTTATCATTTGAAATTTACATCCCGCGAACCCGAGGATTTGTGAAAGATTTAAGACAACAGCGCCGAAAATTGGGACATCAGAGCCGAGTAATGTTGAAACGCAAGCCCCTTCTGTTATTATCATTTATCCTGATCGCGCTGACCTTGAGCGGCTGCATCAAGCCGTCGGACAAGGTCGCGCGGCCGAAGCTCCTCAAGACCGAAAACGCGGCGCAGGCCGATCTCGTCAACGAGGTCAACCGGTTCGCGCGGATCAACTCGATGCGCGCCAAGATGTATCTCAAATTCGAGGACAATTCGTTTGCCGAGAGCGGGATCGCCGAAAAATACAAATCGGCCGACGGCGACGTCGTCGTCCAGCGGCCGGCCAAGATCCTGATGAAGGTCCAGGTGCCGGTCATCAAGTCCGACATCGCGCAGATGACGAGCGACGGCACGAAATTCCGCGTCGCGATCCTGCAGGACGGCGGCAGCGGCAAGTATAAGAAGTTCGTGCTCGGCACGAACGCCGCCGATTATTCGCTGCTTCAGGAAAAGGTCAAAAACTCCGAGATCGAAGACGGTCAGGTCATCAAGCAGAACGTCAACGCCTTTTCGAACCTGCGGCCGCAGCATTTCACCGACGCGATGCTCGTCCGGCCGATCGACGCCGAGAAATACCTGTATCTGATGAGCACGATCACGCAGGAGGAAGTCGATTTCGACCTGATCAAGAAAAAATCGCCGCTCGGCTGGGTGCTGCGCGGCTATTATCTGCTCGACGAGTTTCAAAAGGAAGCGGACGGCAGTCTCCGGATCACCCGCCGTTTCTGGTTCGACCGCGTCGGCGGCACGCGGCTCGCGCGCCAGCAGATCTTCGACGCGAAGGGCGAGATCGAATCCGACATCGTCTACGGCCAGCCGGGAAATCTGGGCGAATCGGGCGAGTACAACAATCTGCCGCTCGAAATCTTCGTCACGCGGCCGAAGGAAAAATACAAGATGCGGCTGACCTATCAGTCGCCCGAAAGCGTGGCGATCGGCAAGACCTATCCCGACGGCGCGTTCGTGCTCGAAAACACGTGGGGCCTCGAAGAAGTCGATCTCGACAAAAAGCTGCAGGAGGCCAAAGCCCAGAAAATGCAGTCTGACAACTCGAACACCGCGACGCGCCCGCCGCAGTAATGAGTGGAGAGTGGAGAGTGGAGAGTGGAGAGTTCGGAGAAGATTCGGGACTCTCCGCTTTTTTCGTTTCCGGCGGCGGCTTTCGGGATGGGAAAACGATAAAAGACTCTCGACTCTCGACTCTCTACTCTCAACTCGAACACCGCGACGCGCCCGCCGCAGTAACGAGTGGAGAGATTTTTTTTCTTTCCATCCCCCTTTTATTGTGAAACCCATCGAGGAACCGGAACGTCCGAAGGATCCCTGCTGTCATCGATCAACGTTTCAAAAATCCCGTCGCCGTCGCTGTCGAGAATGATGTATGGATGATTCGCCATATTTAACGAATTATAATTCAACCCGGTATTGCTGGCGGTATCGCCGATGACCCTTCCGGCATGCACGTCGTACATAAATATCTTTCCGGATGCTTTGAATTCATTGATGCCCCATAATTTTATCCGGCCGAACAGTCGCGTCGTATTTTCCGAAAAGCCCTCCACATTATAATAATAAGCATCATGATTCGGACGAAAGTAGGTCGTGTTCACCCGGAGTGACTTTCCCGCCTCCGTTTTCATCACGATAACTTCCTTACCGGTCACATCTAATCCCTTTGTATCGAGGACCTTCCAGCCTTCTTTTCGAATGATCCGGCTGGTTTTCTGTGGTGACTCGTTAGTCGAAAGCGTGGTTAAACTATTATCGGATCGATTTTCTATCGAGTTCTGATGATTGCCTGAGCAGCCAATCGACAATAACCAATAAAACATTATGCAGACGGTAAACAATCTCATCTTTTTTTTCATTGTTTCTGGCTCCTTCATTTACGGCATTGGCTTTAATACCAGGTTGCAATAAAGTCGGCGACGAAACCGGTCGGTAAAAGAAGCGGTTCAGGGTAATTTCGCTGGTTTAATTGTCCACCAAAAACACGAAAAACACGAAATCATTTAGTGTTTTTCGTGTTTTTGGTGGATAGTTAAACCAACGTCCGGAACTCGAATGATCATTCGATCATTGGCGGGTAAGCCGATAATCCCTCTGTTTTTATGATATCCTGGTATAAGTATATATAACAAGTAGTCGGACAGATTTACAATGTTCTAAATTAACTTTCGGAATAGCTCAGAACCGATAGCTGAAAGCCGCTATTCGCTGTCAGTTATCATCTCTCAGCTATTCCGAAAGTTACCGTTTCATAAATTTGTCCGCCTATGTAATGTTAAATGGATCTGTTTGTGTAAATCTACCAAATCCAGAATTGAAGTATCGAGTTTGAGCAAAATCAAGATCGGTTTCATCATCTCGTTAATACCCGGTAAATTTCTTCCTAATTTCATCCGAATTGTATCCTAATCCCGTTATTCTCTGACTAGCTGCAATTTCTTCCCCAAACGGTTGGAGAGTCCGGAGAAGATTCGGGACTCTCCGCTTTTTTCGTTTCCGGCGGCGGCTTTCGGGTTGAAAATGCGGGAAAAAACTCTCCACTCTCCACTCTCCACTCTCCACTCCCTTGTATCTTTACGCCTTTCCTTTTAAACTGTGATTTTATAATAAATCGCTTTAATGGACACAATTTTACAAACAATCGACTTAAGAAAAAGCTATAAAGTCGGGAAGATCGAAAATCCCGTGCTGCACGGTGTTTCGATCACCATCGAAAAGGGCGAATTCGTCGCCATTATGGGGCCTTCGGGCTGCGGGAAATCGACGCTGCTGCATCTGCTCGGCGGATTGCTGAGCCCGACCAGCGGGCAGATCATCATCGACGGCGAAGACCTCGCCAAAGTCTCGGACGCGCAGCGCACCGACATCCGCCGCCGCAAGATCGGCTTCGTCTTCCAGCGCTTCAATCTGTTTCCGACGCTGACCGCCGAGGGCAATCTCAAGCTCGCCGAAAAGATCCATACCGGCAACGGCGGCGGCAGCGGCGACCGGCGGCGCGAAGTCCTCCGGCTTTTGAAGCTCGATGACAAGATGCATCACAAACCGCTCGAACTGTCGGGCGGCGAGCAGCAGCGCGTCGCGCTCGCGCGGGCGGTCGTCAACAACCCGGCGATCATCCTCGCCGACGAGCCGACCGGCAATCTCGACACCGAAAACAGCGAGATCGTCCTGAACATGTTCAGCCAGCTCAACCGCGAATTCAACCAGACGATCATTATGATCACGCACAACCCCGAAGCCGCCGCCGTCTGCTCCCGCATCATCCGGATGCGCGACGGGCAAGTCGTTTGATTGCGGATTGCGGATTTCGGATTTCGGATTGGTCTGAAGAGAGAAGTTTGGAATTTATGAGGGAATCGTTAAAATAGAAACAAATCGGTCTGATTACGGAATTTTCCAATTTAAGCGGAATAGCCGAACAACGAAAAATCCGAAATCCGAAATCCGAAATCCGAAATATGATTAGGGATATCATTCTCTGGAAATACGAACGGGCGAGCTGGCAGTGGGATCTGCTGTGCTTTTTGATCATTCTGTTTATCTTTCTGACGCCGAAAGCGTGGTTCGAACGGCGCGAAAAGCTGACGAACGAGAATCTTCGGCCGGCCGTCGAGACCGTCGACCGGGCGGCGGCCGCCGCGCGCCGGTAAACCGGCCGAACGCCGCCGTTCGAACGGAAGTTCGCTACAAATCAAGGTTTAGCCGGCACCGGGGCAGTTTTTTTGCGATATTTTGCATCAAAGCCTCGGCGTCTTTTTTTATAACGGAGAAAATTCTTATGAAAAACATCTTACAGCGCGGTCTGATCGCGATTACCTTCGTCTTTATTTCGGCCGCTCTAACCGGAACCGCGCACGCGCAGCAGAACAACGAGGTTCTCAAGCGAATGGAGGCCTACCGGCAAAGGCTGGTCACGATGCGTTCGAACGTGACTTACGAGAAATACGAATCCAATCTGAACGACCGGGAATCGCGCGAGGGCAGGATGATCTATCTCAAAAACGGGAATACCAAATATTTTCGGATCGACTGGTCGAAGCCCAATGAATCGTTCGCCGTTATCGGCGACACCTATAAACTTTATCAGCCGAGCCAATCCATGCTTCACGTCGGCAAGACCGGCAGCGCCGCAAAGTCGGCCGGCGCGAGCGGGCCGCTCGGTTTGCTGAGCATGTCGCGGGAGCAGATCAAAAGCTCGTTCACGATCAAATATCTCGGCGAGGAAAAGGTCAACGGCACGACCGCGGCGATTCATCTCGAACTGACGCCGACCGGCAAACAGAGCTTTAAGGTCGCCGACATCTGGGTCAACGGCGACGGCCTGCCGGTGCAGATGCGGACGACCGCGCCGAATAACGATACGCAGACCGTTCTGCTGACCCGCGTCGAGGAAAACCCGACGCTCAACGGCCCGGACTTCGAAATCAATCCGTCGGCCGGCACGAAGATCATCAGGGATTAAAAATATTTTATTAAACTCCCCGCTATTATACGGACCAATATTTCAGGAGTAATTTATGAAGAATTATTTAAGATACGGTTTTATCGCCGTCGCGCTCGGCTTGATGCTGGCGTCTTCGGCGACGACGACGCGCGCGCAGATCGTCAACGAAGTTTTAAAACGGATGGAAACGCATTACAAATCGCTGACCTCGCTGCGGACGAACGTCACGCGGGCCGAGTATGAATCGAGTCTCAAGGACACGACGACGCGCAACGGCAAGGCGATCTATCTGCCGATGAAGGGCAAGAACGCGTATTTCCGGATCGACTGGGAGAAGCCCAACGAATCGCTCGCCGTGATCGACAAGCAGTACGTTCTGTACCAGCCGAATCTGAAAGTGGCGCACACCGGCAGCACCGACAAGGCGCAGAAGAGCACCAACGTCAGCGGCTCGCTCGGCTTTATCAATATGTCGAAGGCGCAGCTCAAGGCCAATTACGAAATCAAATACATCGGCGAGGAAACGGTCACGGGCGGAACCTCGACGTGGCATCTCGAACTGACGCCGAAGACCGCGCAGAAGTTTAAGCTCGCCGACATCTGGGTCGATAAAGACGGAATGCCCGTCCAGATCAAACTGACGGCCGCCAACAACGACACCGACACGATCCTCCTGACCGGCATCCAGAAGAACGTCACGATCAACGGCTCGGAATTCAAGATCACGCCCGAGGCCGGCACGAAGATCATCAAGGATTAGAGATATCCGATGTCGGATTTCGGATTTCGGATTTCGGATTTCGGACCATTACTGTTAAAAAGATTGATGGTTAAAGGAAAACCGGAAAATTGCGGACTGGAGCGCGGGCATCCTTGCCGGCCACGCCGCGAAAGCGGTGTCGAAACGTTTCAAATCCTCGACATTTCTCAGTTATGAAAGGCATTTTCGCGCTGTCGCGCTCAGGCCGGCAGGGATGCCCGCGCTCCAGTCAGGTGGTTTCAGACTTGATTTTCAACGTGAATACCGACGGGCGGGCTGTCGTCAAATTCTTTTTAACAGTAATGATTTCGGATTTCGGATTTCCGATTTCGGATTGGTTTGGGCGATGGGGATTGTCGGGTGAAAACGACACCGACACGATCCTCCTGACCGGCATCCGGAAGAACGTCACGATCAACGGCTGCAATAAAGTCGGCGACGAAACTGATTGGAAAAGGAGCGGTTTCGGAATGGGTTCGCCGGTTTAACTGTCCACGAAAAACACGAAAGACACTAAATCATTTAGTGTCTTTCGTGTTTTTCGTGGATAATTAAACAAACTTTCGGAACTCGAACGATCATTCAGGCATTGGCGGGTAAGCCGATAATTCCTGGGTTTTTATGACATCCAGGTACGATCTTAAAAGAATAAAAAATGGAGGATGATTTATGAAAAATAAAATCTGGTTTGCTGTTAATCTGTTTCTTTTGGCAATGGTTGTGCTTTTTACTTACAATGAAAACGCCACGGCCGGGAAAAAGGAAATGTGGGAATATAAGACTCGCGATGGGTCATTAAGACGACTTGTAAATAAAAATGGATCCCCGGTAAATGTGATAAACGGTGAAGAAGTGTTGAATAAATTCGGTGACGACGGATGGGAGTTAACCGCCATTGAGCAGAAAACGGATGATGATTTAGGGCCGATTTATATTTTCAAAAGAAAAAAGGATTGAGTTGACTGTTAACGAACGGCGGCGGGATGGCAAACGGGATGCTTTATGATTTTGTCGAATTGAGTTTTCCACAGGTGTGGAAAACTTTTTCGCATTGGGGCGACGATTTCCGGCGGGCGGCGGATGGTTCGGGGGGCGCGGGCAATGACTTAGACCACCGCGGGCAGAGACTTGGACCACCGTGGGCAGAAGCTTGGACCACCGTGGGCAGAAGCTTGGACCACCGCGGGCAGAGACTTGGGTCACCGCGGGCAGAGACTTATACTGCCGCGGGCAGAAGGTTATACTGCCGCGGGCAGAAGCTTATACTGCCGCGGGCAGAGACTTATACTGCCGTGGGCAGAAGCTTATACTGCCGTGGGCAGAGACTTGGACCATCGCGGGCAGAAGGTCATACGGATGCGGGCCGAAACTCGTAGAAAGCGGTGTCGAACGCTCTCGCCGGCGGGCCGAAACCCGGTGCGGAAAGGCGATAAGTCATTGACCGCGCGTGAAAACGCTTTCGCCCTCAAGGCCTGAATCAGGCATCTAAAGGAAAGGCTCATCCGCGACGAACGGAGCGCCGGCATCCTGCCGGCAATGCGTTTGAAAAACGTAAACGGCGTCTCATTAACAATTAACTTTTAAGTAAAATGAAACGCGTTGACGCCGCTTTCGCGACGTTTGCCGGCCGAGATGCCGGCGCTCCGTTTCTATAATCCGTTGATTTGAAAAGATCGGCCGCAAAACTTATAATTACACATTTAGCGCGACAACGCGATTTCAATCTATGCCGAAAGCCAGCAGTTTCAGCCGTTTTACACGCGGCGTCAAGCATACGGTCAAAGCCTTCGCTTCGACCAAACATCCGGTTCTCGTCCACATCGTCCCGATGCGGCGCTGCAATCTGTCGTGTACTTACTGCAACGAGTACGACAAGACGAGCGAGCCGGTGCCGATCGACGAGATGCTCCGGCGGATCGACAAGCTCGCCGAATTCGGGACTTCGGTCGTCACCATCTCGGGCGGCGAGCCGATGATGCACCCGCAGATCTACGACGTCATCGCGCGCATCCGGCATCACGGGATGATCGCCGGCCTGATCTCGAACGGCTATTATTTTCAGGTCGACAAGATCCAGAAGCTCAACGAGGCCGGTCTCGATTATCTCCAGATCTCGATCGACAACGTGACGCCCGACGAGGTTTCGAAAAAGAGCCTCAAGGTCCTGGACGCGAAGCTCGTCAACCTGCGCGATCACGCCAAATTCAAGGTCAACATCAACTCGGTCGTCGGCGGCGGCGTCAAGAACCCGGACGAAGCGCTGATCATCGCCAACCGCGCGCGCGAACTCGGCTTTTCGTCGACGGTCGGCGTGATCCACGACGAGATGGGCTTGAATAAGGGCCTGACCGAGCGCGAGAAGGAAGTCTATTACGAGATCAAGCGCAAGGGCGCGCGCAGTTACGCGCGTTGGAACTGGTTTCAGGACGAGCTCGTCGAGGGCCGGGAATACAAATGGCGCTGCCGCGCCGGCGCGCGCTATCTCTACGTCTGCGAGGACGGCCTCGTCCACTGGTGCTCGCAGCAGCGCGGCACGCCCGGCATCTCGCTCCACGAATACACGCGCGCCGATATGGAGCGCGAATACATCACCGAGAAATGGTGCGCCGACACCTGCACGATCCAGTGCGTCCACCAGGTCGGCCATCTCGACGCGTGGCGCGACCCGCAGATCTCTTTGAACGACTACAACAACCGCAAGGGCAAGGGGTTAAAAAAAGAAACCGTCGCCCAGGTTTTGAAGGCCGAATGACGGCGGGTTTTGAGTCTTGAGTCTTGAGTCTTGAGTCTTAAGTCCGCTTTCGTCGCTCGGGGTTTTTCGTTCGGATTGGCTGAAGGCATCAACCGTCCGAACGGCGGACATTTGTTTTTCGATCCACTAAAAACACTAAAAACACTAAAGATATTTAGTGTTTTTAGTGTTTTTAGTGGATCGATTAAAACACGTTCGCCGCCTTAAACTATAAATTCAAACAGACTCTCAGACTCAAGACTCAAGACTCAAGACTCAAGACTTCCGATGAACAACGATCCGCCAATCGAGCCGATTCGCCGCGCGCTGCCCGGCCGGCCGGCCGCCTCGGCCGTCTTTCTCGGCGAGGGCGATTTCTTTCGCGCGTTTCTCGTCGACGGGGAATGGGTTTTCCGGTTCGCGCGTCACGCCGAAGCCGCGCAGAGCCTCGCGCGGGAATTTTGCCTGCTGCCGCGGATCGCTTCGCGGCTGACGCTTTCGATTCCCGTGCCGGAGCTCGCCGCGCTCGACGCCGCGCCGCCGTTTACGGCCTACCGGCTGCTGCGCGGCCGCGAGCTCTCGCGGGAGCTTTACCTCGCGATGAATGACGCGCGCCGGACGGACTGCGCCGGACGGGTCGCGCGGTTTCTGAACGAGCTGCACGCGCTCGACCCGCAAACGCTCGCCGATTGCGGCGTGCCGGCCACCGATTACCGCGCGCAGTACGGCGCGCTCGCCGACGATGCGAAAGAGCATCTTTTCGACGTTCTGAGCCGCGCCGAACGACGGTTCGTCGAGACGACGATCGATGAGTATTTATCGGCGGGCCAAAGCGAAGCCTTCGCGCCGTGTCTGCTCCACGGCGATCTTTCGCCCGATCACGTATTGTTCGACGAAGAAACGGGCGCGGTGACCGGCATCATCGATTTCGGCGACGCAATGATCGGCGATCCGGCGTGGGATCTCGTCTGGATTTATGAGGATTACGGTACGGATTTTCTCGCGCGGCTGCTGCCCGCGCTCGACGAACCGGACCGGCGCGGCCTGCTCGAACGCGTCTTCGCCTTCGCGTGCCTGCAGACGATCGAATGGGCGAGCGACTGCCGCCGCGCGGCGAGCGACGATCTCGACGAAGCGCTCGCCGGTCTCCGGTCGCTCGTTAAGACGCGCCGCCGGCGGTTCGACGAACTGACGAGACTTTAACAAAAGCGCTCACGAAGCGTTCTTTTCGTACCAGTCGTTGTGAAGCGACCACCCGTGACAGCGCGGGCAGATCGTCCAGCGCCATTGATGATTGCAGCCGGGACAGCGCCCGCGCGTCTCGAACGTGTTCCAGACCGTATAGCAGCCGCCGTCGAAATTCTCCGGCTCGCCGGACGACGCGCAGCACCAGCGGCTCTCGGCCGTCGGCTGCCATCGGCAGAGCGGGCAGCGAATCCGCTCGAACCCGTCCCCGCCCGCGTCTTTGACCAACTCCTTCAAAATCTCTTCGACTTCCGGCGATATCTTATAAGCCATAAAACGACCGATCCCGTTTCAGTATCGTTCAGAACGCCGGGAAAAGAAAGTTCGGGAAGTTGGAGAAACGCCGGTCGGATCGAAATCCCTAAACGTCGAGCGGGCTTTGAATGACGCTTTTTTCGCCGGCCGCGAGCCGCATATAAAAAACGGTCGTTTTCAGGTTCTTATGCCCGAGCAGCGACTGGATCCGGCGAACGTCGCAGTTTTGCTCGAACAGCCGGGCGGCGAAGCCGTAGCGAAAGCTCTGGCAGCCGGCCGGTTTGAGACCGGTTTTCAGGACCGCTTCGGCGACCGCTTTCTGGACGGTCGATTCGGCGAGATGATGACGATAAGCGGGCGCATCGCCCGTTACGCTGCGCGCCGGAAAGGCAAACTGCCAGCGCCATTCCGAACCGGCGGCCGGCGCGTAGCGGGCGACGCGTTCCGGCAGCGGCGCGCCGCCGTGCCCGAGCAGCAGATCGTCCTCGAACAGATAGCGGACGTTCGCGAGATGTTTTTCGAGCGCGGGCCGCAGCGCGAGCGGGAGCAGCGTCGTCCGCTCGCGCCGGCCGGTGCGCGCGTGGCGGACGACGATCTCGCGGTTTTCGAAATCGAGATCGCCGACGCGCAGGGCGACCGCTTCGGACAAACGGAGCCCGGAACCGTACATCAGCGCCGCCGCCAGAAAGTTCTCGCCGCGCATTCGCGACAACACGGCGCGCGCCTCTCCGGGCGAAAAGACGACCGGCGTCCGGCCGGCGGGCACGGCCGGCCGGACGTCCTTCAGACAGACGGCGTTTTCCTGACCGAGCACCTCGCGGTAGAGAAAAGCGAGCGCGCTCAGCGCCTGATTCCGCGTGGCGGCGGCGAGCTTCTCGTTTTTTTTCAGATGATTGAGAAAGTCGTTGACGCCGCCCGCGCCGATCAGCGTCAGATCGCGGCCGCCGTGAAAACTCTGAAAACGCCGAATATGGTTGAGATACGCGTTTTCAGTCTTGCGGCTCAAGGCGCGCGCGCGGCTGACCGTGCGGGCCATTTCAATCAATCGGGGGATGTCGTTCATAATCGCTGCCTCAGATCGTCGGGATGCGGATTTTTCGTTCCGCTGAAATATGGTTCGGACGGCGCGAAAAATGACCTTCGTTAGAGCTTTTCATAATTTCTCCGGTCAAAGATAAGAACTCTTGATAAATGAGGCGACCTGCGCGAGCGGTCGTTTCGGGATAATTTTCGGTTTTGGAGATTATCCGGAAAAGGTCTTGCGGCGCGCCGGGAAAATAAAATATAAAGATGGATACTTTCGATCAAAAAGGAGTTTTTAACTATGGCAGCTGCAACCGACGGTTCGTCGAATCTCGAAAACGCGCGTATCAAATACGCTTTCTGGCTGGCCGTGACCGGCTTCGGGCTGACCGCTTTGCTGGTCGTGTTTCTGGTTTACAAGGGCTGGCAGAGCGCCCAGGACATTGTCGCCGTGATCGGTCTTTTTACGAGCGTCCTCGGCACGCTCGTCGGCGCTTTCTTCGGGCTCCAGATCGGCGCCGCCGGCCGTGATAAGGACCAGCAGGAGCGCAAGGACGCGCAGGCGAATCTGAACCGCGCGCTTTCCTATCTCGAACCGGACAAAGCCCGCGAGATTATCAACGAAAACAAATAATATTCGAAATCAAGGAGATTTTATGGCAAAGAAAAACGGAAACACGAACGCCCCGACCGCAGATTTCGCCAGTCTGAAGGTCTGTACCGAATTATCTCTTCCACACGAACAGGGACTTTCGCTGGCGATTCATGAAAGAGCGAGCAATATCATTACCGCTCATGCAATGCCGGCGCTGGCCGGGGCCGCCCTGACGATGGCGAACAATATCATTCCGCACCCG
Organism: Acidobacteriota bacterium; assembly: GCA_018269075.1. Classification (GTDB taxonomy): domain Bacteria; phylum Acidobacteriota; class Blastocatellia; order Pyrinomonadales; family Pyrinomonadaceae; genus JAFDVJ01. The sequence goes on along the minus strand of JAFDVJ010000075.1, from coordinate 16,273 downwards.
GCAATCGCCGTTTTCTTTACGAAGAAGTGGAAGCCGGGGCGCCGGCTCAAGGTCCGCTTTCTCGACAATCCGTCCAATTTCGTCAGACAAAAAATCGAATATTTTGCCCATCTGTGGGAGCAGTTTATGAGCGTTAGATTCGATTTCAACGACGCCGCCGATGCCGAGATCCGGATCACCTGTCAATTGGGTGACGGATCATGGTCGTATATCGGGACGGACGCGCTCGGAATTCCCGTCAACGAACCGACGATGAATTACGGCTGGTTCGACGACACGACGCCCGACGAGGAGTTTTCGCGGACGGTGCTGCACGAATTCGGCCACGCGCTCGGCGCGATCCACGAACACCAGCACCCGCTCGCCAAAATCCCGTGGAACAAGCCGGTCGTCTACCAGTACTACAAGCAGACGCAGGGCTGGTCGCAAGCCGATGTCGATGTCCAGATCTTTCAAAAATACGAATTAAGCCAGCTAAACGTGTCGGCTTACGACCGGACTTCGATCATGCACTACCCGATCGAAAAGCAGCTGCTGCTCGACCCGTCGTTCGCCGTCGGCTGGAACACGGAGCTTTCGCCGCAGGACGAGACTTTTATGAAAAAGATGTATCCGTGAGACCGTAGAAAAGTCCTTCCGCCGAACCTCAAACGAAAAAGCCGGCCGTCAACCGACGGCCGGCTTTTTTAGTTCGTTTCCGAGATCAACGGCGCGGCAGGTCTTCGCCGACGGTCCAGACGACGACCGAGCTCGACAGGCCGAGGCCGGACAGGCGGCCGGCCATCATCACGATCGTTTCGCCTTTTTCGACGACGTCGGCCGCGAGCAGCGTTTTTTCGCCGTCTTCGAGCATCGCTTCGGTCGTCGTCGCCGCCTGGTGCATCAGCGGTTCGACGCCCCAGATCAGCGCCAGCTGGTTGTACACGTCGTCCGAATCGGTGAGCGCGAAGGTCGACAGGCCCGAGCGCACCGACGACAGCCGCCGCGCCATCAGGCCGGATTCGGTAAAGACGGCGATCTTGTCGGTCAGGATCTCGCGCGCACAGACGGCGGCCGCCTTGCAGATCGCCTGCGAGGTGCGGCCGGTCGGCGCTTCGGTGAACTTCACCGACCGCGAAAGCTTCGTCGACTCGACGGTCTCGGCCGTCGTGATGATGCTCTGCATCGTCGCGACCGATTCGACCGGATATTTGCCCGACGCCGTTTCGGCCGAGAGCATCACGGCGTCGGTGCCGTCCCAGACGGCGTTCGCGACGTCCGACGCCTCGGCGCGCGTCGGCCGCGGGCTCTCGATCATCGACTGCAGCATCTGCGTCGCGGTGATCACGAACTTGTCGTTCGTGACGGCCGTTTCGATGATCCGTTTCTGGTAGACCGGGACGAGCTCGGCGCTCGTTTCGACGCCGAGGTCGCCGCGCGCGACCATCACGCCGTCGGTCTCGCGGACAATGTCGTCGAGATTCTCGATCGCTTCGGCCTTTTCGATCTTCGCGACGAGCATCGCGCGGCCCCATTTGCGCTTGTTCATCTGCTTGATGAGCTCGCGCACCTCGCGGCAGTCCTCGCCGCGCCGGACGAACGAGAGCGCGATGTAGTCGACGTCCTGCGACATCGCCCACTCGAGATCGCGGCGGTCCTTTTCAGTCAGCGAAGGGATCGGCAGCTTGGTGTTCGGCAGGTTGATGCCCTTGCGCTCGGACAAGACCGCGCCGTTGACGACCTCGGTGACGACGTCCGTTTTCGTGACCTTTTTGACGCGGAGCTCGATCGCGCCGTCGTCGAGCAGGATCCGGTCGCCCTTCTTGACGAGCTTCGGGATCTCCTTGAAATTGGTCGAAACCTCGTTTGCGCTGCCCTGGATGTCGCGCGAGGTGAGAACGAAATCGGCGCCCGTTTCGAGCGTCACCGGCGTCGCGTTCTGCAAAAGTCCGGTGCGGATCTTCGGGCCCGAGAGATCGACCAGCACCGAGAGCGGGCGGTCGAGTTTTTTGGCGGCGGCGCGCGCCATCGCGATCCGCTCGGCGTGTTCTTCGTAATTGCCGTGCGACATATTGATGCGGACGGCGTTCAGTCCGGCGCGGATCATCGCCTCGATGATTTCCGGCTTGCTCGACGTCGGCCCGAGGGTCGCTAAAATTTTTGCTCTTCCCATAATTTAGATAGACAGTAAAATTCTTTTGAATAATAAATGTTACGTCTGACTTCGGGTTTTTCTCAAATCGACAACTTCGATTTCTCTGAGCGAAATCCGGCCTTCCTTGGGCAGCGCGTTGTCGGCGTAGAGCTTCCATTTGAGCGGCGAATCGCCGTCGCGCATTTCTTCGAAATCGTCGCGGAGCGGGATCTTCCAGCTCATCGCCATACTTCGCAGCAGCGGGAAATTCGCCCGAAACTGCTCGTCGGCGTATTCCTGGTTGAGATTCGTCAGCCGGTGCCGGTAAAACTTTCCGCCGTCCTTGAAGCTCATCTTGTTGTCGGTGTTCAGGAGGATCGCGGCCGGCGCGTCGAGAAAGACGGCGACATACTGCGCGAAGGCCGAGCCGTTGTTGCGCGCCTGAATGACGAGGTTTTGGGCGTTCGGCGCGAGCTCGATCAGAAAGCTGAGGACGATGTTCGGCGTCTGCTCGCGAAAGATCACGTCGCGGATCTCGTAGTCTTCCATCGGCACGGCCTGAAAGTTGAATCGTTTATAGTAACGGTGATCCGAAGCCTGGTGCGCGGTGTTGCTCTGCGGGATCTCGATCACGTAGGCGACGTCGCGCTCGCCCGACGAGAGGCCGACCGAATGGATCAGGATGCCGTCGATCCGCGGGCGGATCGCCTGGATGATCTGCTCGACCCATTCGCGCGGAAACGCGCGGCGGTCGACCGGCGTGATCCGTTCCGGCAGATGCCGGCGGTTTTCCTGATCGAACTCGCGGATCCCGTAAACGATCGTCCCGCCGGCCGAATTGGCCATCGCCGAGACGTCTTTGGTGATCTCCTTCTTTTTCGTCTCGTTGCGGTCGAGCGCCTCGGCCGACTTGTATTCGAGCGTCAGCGATTCCTCGATGCCGTTGGCGATCAGGTTCTGCAGTTTGGCTTCGGTCCAGTTTCGCGCCATATTCTTTTTAGTCCTGAGTCTTAAGTCCTGAGTCTTAAGTCAGATTGATTTTATCGGCTCGGGACTCAGGACTCAAGACTTCAGACTCAGGACTTAAGACTTCAGACTCAGGACTTAATCAAATTCGTCTTCGTCCGGACGACGACCGTGCCGGCGATCAGATCGTGGAGCGCGCGGCGTTTGGCGATCAGCAGGCACGTCACGATGTCGGCGAGGCCGAGCACGCCGACCAGATTGAAGAACGGAGCGAACGCCGCTTTGAACGCGTCGGATTCCGGATCGACCCCGAAATAGGCGATGCCGAGATAGATGCCGCCGATATTCGCGACGATCTGGAAAAGCTCGCGGCGGATCGCCTGGTTCAGCTTGAGCGGTTCTTCGGTGACGTCGAGCACTCTGACGCCGCACGCCATCTTGCCGAGCGTCTGCCCGCCGCTCGTGTGCATCGCGATCCGGTAGATCGTCGGGACGAAAGCCGAAAGCGGGATCCAGACATAGAAAAAGAGCGGCGCGAATTCGGCCTGTCGAAACCAGTCGTCGAGCACGACGATCGGCACCATAATAAAAGTGTCGATCAACAGCGCGCCGAGCCGCCGCCAGAATGTTTGGTATTTTTCCATCAATCACCCGCCGAGCTCTTTGAGCTTCTGCAAATAATTTACCACCGTCGCGACGAAAGTCGAATGCGACCACGTCAGCGGCGAGACCGAGGCGTGCTCGCCGGTCACCGGATTGACCTGTTCGGCCAATACGCCCGACGGCAGCGCGCGTTTCGTCGTCCATTCGAGAATCTCGAGCGCGCCCTTGAGATGCGCCTTGTCTTTGGCGATCGCGATCCGGTAATCGGCGAGCCAGAGCGTGCAGATGAACCACGGGTTGCCGGTCGTCTGATCGGAAACGCGCATATAACCGTCGTCGGTAAAACGCGCGACGCCGCCGATCTCGGTGTCGATCCAGAGATGTTCTTCGACCGCCCGCATCGTCTTCGCGACCATCGGGTCGTCGGCCGGAAACGCGCCGAGATAGAACGTCCCGAAGAGCGAGGCGTCGATCGTCGCGTCGGCCTCGTAATAATCGTCGTTGTGAAAATGGAGCGCCCGCAGAAAGCGGCCCTTTTCGGCGCTGTAAAGATGCGTCCGCATCGCGTCGGCGATCTCGTCGGCCGTCTCCTCGTAGATCGCGGCGCGCCGGCGCTCGGCGAAAAGCCGCGCGAAATTGGCCGCCGCGCGCAGGCCGGCGACGACCGCCGCGCAGGTGAACGTGTGAATCCCGCGGCGATCTTCCCACAGATTCCAGCTCGGCGCGGGCAGCCGCGTCTCGTGATGGCGGAAGATGACCATAAAATCGGCGCAGCGCCGGACGAGCCGCCGGTACAGCAGATGCGCGAACTCGATGTCGCGGTATTTGTCGTAATGCTGCCAGAGCGCCCACAAAACGAGCGCCGTCTCGTCTTCCTGGATCGGGATCTGCGCCGAGCGCGCGTGTTTGTCCCAGGCCGTGTGCCAGCCCGAGGCGACCGTCCCGTCGGCGTTGTATTTCTGCAGGAAATACCCTTTTTCGTGGACGATGCCCGAACAGAACTGGTAGAACTTGCGCGGCAGATGGCGGTAGCCGGCGAGATCGAGCGCGTTGGCGACGAACGCGCCGTCGCGCGTCCAGAGATAGCTGTAATGATCGGTCGCCCGGAGCGCGACGTCCGAATCGTTGGCCGCGAGAATCGCGCCCGCGTGGTCGATCTGCGTGTGGACGACGAGCAGCGAGCGCTTGTAAAGCTCGACGATCTCGGGCGCGAGATCGGCGAAATCGGTCTCGTTCTTGTTGACCCAGACGCGCCAGTAATTGTCGGTGTAATCGAGAAAATTCTGCGGCCGTTCGAGCAGCACGTGATTGTTGAGCCGCATCACCTCGGTGTGCGAGGTGCCGGCCGTGATCCAGTAGAAAAATTCGTAGGTCGCCTGTCCGCCGAGCCGGAAGCTGAGCTGAACGGTCGAATCGACCGAGCCCTCGGTCTTCGCGCCGCCCGAGAGGACGCCGTCCTCGGCGTCGCGCCACGTGCCTTCCTGATCGCGAAACGCCTTGCGGCCGGTCGAGAAATTGTCGAAGTGCGGCTCGCTGTTGATCAGGAAATAACGGTGCTTTTTGTAATGGATGAGCGCCATCGCCTCCGGGTCGTAAAAGGCCGTGTCGCCGACCTTGTTCTCGTAGAGCCGGAAATCGTGATGCAGGAAGACGCGGATCTCGCGCTCGCGGTCGAGCAGGTTCGCGACCCGCACGCGCCGCAGGAAGATGTTTTCGTGGCTCGCGACCGTGTCGTTCGAGACGATCTCGAGCCCGAGGTCGTGATTGGTCAGGCGAACGTCGGTGACGAGCGTTTCGCGCAGGTATCGGAGCTCGCGCGTCCATTCGTCCTCGAAGATCCACGAAAACTCGCCGTCGGCCCAGACGCCGAAGCGAAACGGGAAGCCCTCGGTGTGATTTTCCTGCCCGACGTGCGGAAAATAAACGTCGCGGATCTGATATTTATCGTCGAAGGTCACGAGCAAAGAGCCGTTGCCGACGGGAATGTCTCTCATAGGATTTCGGATTTCGGATTTCGGATTTCGGATTTTCGCGCTTTAGAAGCTTAACAGATTTCGTGTAAACTCCATTACCTGAAATTTCCGATTTCGGCTAAGCGCTCTGTAAATCGGCATTTGGATGGACCGGGTAAAAGTGAACGAATTCATTCACGCAAACAATTTTACACTTTTTTTTCGTCCAGAAATCAAAGTCAATTTTATCTTCAATTTCGCTCATTAGGAAATCCGCGCCCCGGACGGTCGGTTTCCAGCCCTTTTCGAGGGCGAGATCGATCGTCTGCCGGGCGACGCGCGGCGTCATCAGGCCGAGAGGGATGACCAGCGATTTATCTCTGTAAAAAGGTTCGGCACCGACCCGTTCGCGAAAATAACGCGTCAGATTGTCGTTTTTGAAATCGCAGACGAGCCGCGCCGCGTTTTTGTATTCGGTCCTCGCGAACAAACGAAGTCCGCCCTTTTCGAAGCTGTAATTCCAGGTAAAAACGGTTTCGCCGATCCGGATTTTTCGGTCGACAGCGTTAATCGGTTTCGTTTTTCGATCGTATTCCGGTTTTTCGCCGCCGGTTTCGTCGATCTCGAAGGTCGCGCCCTTGGCGAACGGATTCCAGCCTTGCTCCCGCGCGCGGTCGATCGCCTGCCGGACGACGCGCGGCGTGATCAGACCGCCCGATTCGATCAGCCATTCGTTCGTGAGCGGCCCGGTCTGCCGGCCGAAATAAAGCCACGGATCGTGATATTTGAATTTATACACGAGCCGCGTGCCGGTCTTGTCTCCGATCATCACGACGAGCTCGAGAATCTGGCTCCGCCACCGGTAAAGCCAGTAAAAGATCGTCCCGTCAACGGTGATCCGGCGCTTGTTTTTCATTCTGATGGACATAAGGCGATTTCGGATTTCGGATTTCGGATTTCGGATTGCTCGAACTTGTGACGTTCATCTTGACCTGAAACCTGCAAGATCAGACCAATCCGAAATCCGAAATCGTTTTCATTTTCGTTTCGGAAAATCGACGAAGTCGCCGTCGCGGACGGCGATCGTGTTTTCGTGAACCGTGACGGCTTCGGCGAGAAAGTCGCGCGTGTTCGGGTAGCGCTGCGAAAAATGCGTGAGGACGAGCTGCCGCGCGTTCGAATCTCTCGCGATCGTGGCGGCCTGCCGGGCCGTCAGATGGCCGTTCGTCTTCGCGTCGATCTTTTCCGATTCGAGATAGGTCGATTCGCAGACGAGCAGATCGACGCCGGCGGCGAGCCGGTAGGCGTTCGCGCACAACCGCGTGTCCATCACGAAGGCGAAGCTCAGCCCGCGTTTTTCCGCGCCGACCTCGGTCACCAAAACGGTTTTGCCGTCGACGACGAGCGAGCCTTCTTTTTTCAGCCGCCCGACATCCGGCCCGCGCAGGCCGAGCGCTTCGAGCTTTTCGGGGATCAGCGAAAACGAATCGTCCTCTTTCAGCCGGTAGCCCCACGATTCGGCCGTGTGGTCGAGCCGGTACGCTTCGATCGTATAATCATTACCGCGAAAGATCTCGCCCTCGGCCGCTACGGGCTGCCGCTCGATGCTCGCGAAATTCTTATAGATCGAAGCGTTGGCGAGATTATCGAGATATTTTTCGCCGCTCGCCGGAAAGAAGATCCGGACCGTGTGCGGCACGCGGTCGAGCGAGAGCCGCTGCAGCACGCCGGCGAGGCCGAGACAGTGGTCGCCGTGAAAATGCGTGATGAAGATCTTCGTGATCGACGTCGCCGAAACGTCGGCGAACTGCATCTGCCGCTGCGTGCCCTCGCCGGGATCGAAGAGAAATCCTTCGGCGTCCCAGCGCAGGAAATAACCGTTATGATTGCGCTCCCGCGTCGGCACCTGACTGGCCGTCCCGAGCGCGATGAATCTTCTTGAAGACATAAGACGATTGCGGATTTCGGATTGCGGATTTCGGATTGGTCTGAATTGGCAGGTTTCAGGTTAGACCTAAGCGTCTCGGTTGCGAGCAATCCGAAATCCGCAATCCGAAATCCGCAATCTAGTTGATCGTTTGCTCGACGGTCGCGTCGAGCGTCTTTTTGATGTCGGGGCTGAAGCCGATGATTTTTTTGACGAGCTTGCCCTGGCGGTCGAAAACCGCCGTTTGCGGGATGTCGTCGCGTTCGCCGAAGATAAAGCGCGTGAGCTCGTCTTCGGGCGTGCCGAGCGGGTAGTCGATCTTCAGTTTTTCGACGAAGGCCGGAACCTTCGGCCGGTCGTCGTCGCCGCCGACGTGGAGGCCGATGATTTCGAGCCTATCCCTGCCGTATTTCGCCTGCAGCTCCTTGAGATGCGGGATTTCTTCGAGACACGGCGGGCAGTAGGTCGCCCAGAAATCGAGGATCACGACCTTGCCCTGCAGATCCTTGAGCCTGACCGTCGCGCCGTCGGCGTTGGTCTTGCCGTCGATCAGCGACCACGTCATCTCTTCGAGCGGCTTGGTCGGCGGCAGCGGCTGGTTGGTGACCGGCACGTCGTTGATCGAGACGGGTTTATTTGAGATCGAGATCGGCGCGGCCGCCGGCCGGCACGCCGCGAACAGGCAGAAAGCGAAGATCACCGTTAAAAAAGCAAAAGTTTTCATCGCGAATATTTTACACGAAAACCGCCCGGAAGGCGTAAAAACGGGAGCGGATTTTGCGGGCGAAAGGCGGTTATTTAACGCAGAGGCGCGAAGGCGCGAAGACGCGAAGGGGTTTGGGGCTGTAATTCGGCGGTCCGAGCATTTTCCGAAAGGGCGCGCGACCTTTGTTGCCGCCGATAACGGAATTTTCCGAAACGCCGCGATCTTTTCATCGACGAAGGCCGGCCCAAAAATCCTTTGCGCCTTTGCGTCTTCGCGCCTCTGCGTTAAAAATAAACCGTGAGCATTTATCCGCCGAAGATCGACGCGCGCTTCGCCGCGCCGCAGCGGGCCGGGAACCCGGCGCATTCCGACGCCGCCGGGACGGGCGCGGGGATTGTCTGCGGCTCGTTCGCCGGCGTTTATCTCGAGATCGACCCGGCGACGAAGGAGATCCGGGCCGCGCGCTACCGGACGAACGGCTGCGGCTTCGCAATCGCGGCGGCCGAGGTCTTGGCGGAAAATCTCGCCGGCCGGCGGCTGACCGAGCTGCACGGTTTGAACCGCGCCGGGCTGCGCGCGGAAATCGAAGCCGCGCTCGGCGAATTTCCGGCCGCGCGCCGCCACTGCGCGGAAATGTTTTATGACGCGCTCGAGGCCGCGCTCCGCGACTACCGCGCCCGCCGGCTCGAAGAATTCGCCGGCGAAAAAGCCCTGATCTGCACGTGTTTCGGCGTTTCGGAAGAGACGATCGAGCGGCTCATCGAAAAGACCGGCGCGACCGAAGTCGAGGAAATCGGCGCGCTCTCGAACGCCGGCACCGGCTGCGGCGCGTGCCGTTTTCTGATCCGGGAAATGCTCGACCTGCGCGAAGAAGTTTTCAACCCGTAAAATTATGGTATAATCGAAACCCGTTAAGCCGTTTTTCAAAAACGGCAATCATTTTTTAGGAGATTAACCGGCGCGAAATAGAGGCGCCACCGATATAAAAAATTCCCACGAACTTTGTAATGGACGATCCCGCGAGTAGTTTTCTTTTCTTTCTGCAGGCCGCCGAACCGGCCGCTGCCATCACCTGGCTCGAAATTTTAATCGATTTTCTTCTGATCTTTCTGATCGTCGGACTGAACGGCTTTTTCGTCGCGTCGGAGTTCGCGCTCGTCTCGGTGCGCCGCACGCGCGTCGAGGCGCAGGCCGCCGAGGGCCGCAAATCGGCGCTCGCCGCGCTCCGGCTGCTCGAAAATCCGACGCTTTTCATCTCGGCCGTTCAATTGGGCGTGACGCTCTCGTCGCTCGCGCTCGGCTGGCTCGGCGAACCGACGATCGCGAAGCTGCTCGAACCGCTCGCCGAACAAATCGCGACCGAGGGCACGGCCGCCTACATCGCGCACGGCGCGGCGATCGTCATCAGCTTTACGATCATCACGTTTCTGCACGTCACCTTCGGCGAGCTCGTGCCGAAGATGTTCGCGCTCGAAAAAGCCGAAGCCTTCGCGCTCTTCGCGTCGCGGCCGCTCGAATACTTCGCGAAGCTCTTCAAGCCGGTCCTCTGGGTCTTTAACGCGACCGGGACGGCGATCGGCAAGGCGATCGGGCTCAAATCGTCGCTCGATCACGCGTCGGTCTACACCGAGGAAGAGATTCGCCAGCTCGTCAAGCTGTCCGAGGAAAGCGGCCATCTGAACAAGGAAGAGCGCCGCCTGATCAACCAGGTTTTCGAGTTTTCCGAGACGACCGTCCGCGAGGCGATGGTCCCGCGGATGGAGATCGTCGGGATTTCCGACGGCTGCACGCTCGAAGAGATCGTCGAGGCCTTTCGCCAGCACGGCTATTCGCGGATGCCCGTCTACCGCGGCTCGCTCGACGACATCGCCGGCTTTATCCACAGCAAGGACCTGATGCCGTATATGCTGCGGCCAAAGCAGTTCAAGCTCGAAAAGGTCGTCCAGAAACCGATGTACGTCGTCGATACGGCGCGGCTCGAGGACGTTCTGCGGCAGATGCAGCGCGAGAAGTTTCACTTCGGCTTCGTCGTCGACGAACACGGCGGCGTCGAGGGCATCATCACGCTCGAAGACCTTTTGGAAGAGATCGTCGGCGACATCTCGGACGAGCACGACGAGGAGGTCAACGAACAGATCCAGCCGGCCGGCGACGGCAGCTACCTGCTCGACGGCGGCCTCGCGGTGCGCGATCTCAACAAGCGGCTGGAAATGAACCTGCCGGTTTCCGAAGGCTACACGACGATCGCCGGTTTTCTGATGTCCGAAGCCGGCCAGCTCCTCAACGAGGGCGAAACCGTCCCGTTCAACGGCCACGTCTTCCGGATCGAAAAGGTCGATAAACGGCGGATCTTAAAAGTCAAAATGGAAAAGGTCGCGGTGCCGGTCGCGACGGGGAATCAGGCTTGAGTTTTTTAGTCTGAAGTCTTGAGTCTTGAGTCTGAAGTGGGATTGAACGGTCGATCGCCCGGATCGGACGAGAAAAGGGCTTAAAAAAAATAAAATCCTTAAAAAGCCGGCGGTGCCGGCGACAGAAAATAGCTACAGGCGCAAGCCTGTAGACAGGCGCCGCCCGAATAACCGAGCCTGTTTACAGGCGACAGAAGAAACCCGTTCGTCGATAATTGCCGCCCGTCGTTGTCATTGGCCCATTTCCCGGCGGAACAGACTCTGCCGCCTGTAAACAGGCTCGAATTTTGGTTCCGGCTGACTACAGGCTTGCGCCTGTAGCTATTCTCTGTCGCCGGCACCGCCGGCTTTATTCGGATTTTATTCTTTCAAAGACCGTTTTCTACTCCGGGCGGGGCGTTCGACCGTTTAATCCGACTCAAGACTCAAGACTCAAGACTCAAGACTCCCCAATCGGTTTTCATTTTCGCGGCGTTTCACGTAAAATCTAGTTTACCGAACCCCGAACGAGCTTTCCGATGGACAATAAATTACTCATCAAATCGGCCGTGCTCACCGGCTTTGTCTGCTTTGCCGTCGCCGTCGCCGTTTTTTCGATGCGCGCGCAGCTTGTCGGGACGCGCAAGGGCCAGCCCGACGAAAATTACGTCAAATCCGAAAACTGTCTCGCCTGTCACGAGGACCATTTCGCCTCGTGGCGGCGCACCTATCACAGCCGGATGACGCAGGAGGCGCGGCCCGGAACGGTGCAGGGCGATTTCGAAAAGAACAACACGCTCGAATATCTCGGCTTCAAGGCGCGGATGGAAAAGCGCGGCGGGCAGTTTTTTATGAATTTCACGACGCCCGAAGGCCGCAGCGAGACGGTCAAGATCGAGCGGACGATCGGCTCGCGGCGGATCGAGCAGTACGTCGGCCAGAAAAACGGCCAGTATTCGCGGCTCCCGGTCGCCTATGACCTGATGCAGAAGCGCTGGATGAACCTCAACGGCTCGTTCTTTTACCCGGACAACGACAATTTCAACCGGCTCGCGACGCAGTGGGACACGAACTGCGTCTTCTGCCACAACGTCAAGGCGCAGCCGAATTTCAGCTTCCAGACGAAGCTCGCCAAAACCGAGGTCGCCGAATTGGGGATCGCCTGCGGCGCGTGTCACGGGCAGGGCGCCGAGCATATCGAGGCCGCGTCGTCGCCGGTCACGCGGGCGCTCTGGAATTTCGACGGGCGCGCCGACACGAAGATCGTCAACCCGCGCAAGCTCGACACCGACCGCTCGATGATGATCTGCGCGCACTGCCACGGCCAGCGCGTGCCCGAGCCGCTCGACCGGATCCGCGAGGTGATGGTCGCCGACCCGTTCGATCCGGGCGAGGATCTCGCGCAGTTTTACCGGCCGGTGCGGCCCGACACGCAGGTCGGAAACACCTCGTTCGCCAATCATTTCTGGGCCGACGGCGGCCCGCGGCTGACCGCGCACGAGTATCAGGGCCTGACCGATTCGGCCTGTTTCACAAAGGCGCAGGCCGGCCGCCGGATCAACTGTCTGAGCTGTCACGAATTGCACGGCGGCGACGTCAACGGCAACATCACCGAGGAAAAACGGACGAATCAGGCCTGCACGGAGTGTCATCAGAATTATGCGGACGCCGGCGTGCTCGCGAAGCATACCGGGCACCGGATCGATTCGACCGGCAGCAGCTGCTACGCCTGCCATATGCCGGAAGTCGTCTACGGCGTGATGAGCTTTCACCCGACGCACCGGATCACCGTGCCCGATCCGGCGGCGACCGCCGCCAACAATTCGCCGAACGCCTGCAATCAATGCCACGTCGATAAATCCGTCAACTGGTCGATCGCGCAGGCGAAGACGCTGTGGCCGGAAAGATACAAAAACGCGCAGCCGTCGGCCGACGCGCAGTTCGACGTCGCCGAGGGCGTCCGCGGATTGTTCGCGGGCGACGCGCTGGTGCGCGCGCTGATGGCCGACGCGATGACGCGCAGAGGCGATCTGAATTGGGCCGCGCCGTATCTCGTCGAGGCCTTCGCCGGCGACAATTACCCGATCGTCCGCTATTTCGCGGCCAACGGGCTGGCGGTCGCGCACCGCGAGCTCGCCAAGCCCGATTATCTCGGCGACCAGAAGGCGCGCGCCGAACAGATCGCGCCGTTTTTCGGAACGATCGACGCCGCCCGGCAAAAGGAAATCAAACAGGTCGCCGACCGCCTGCGCGCCGTCCGCAAGGACGTCGACATCGAAGTCGGCGAATGAATATTCGATCTTTGATCTTTGGTCTTTGATCTTCGGTTTTTGATTTCAAAGACCAAACCCCCAAAATCCAGTAAAACCCTTGAAACGTTAAAAATGTCGAAAACAAAATTGGAAGAAAACGCCGCCATCGAACCGGCCGAGCCGGCGGAAGACGGGCGCGGGACGGACGAAACGGCGCGTCGCGTCGCGCAGCAGGCGTGGATCAGTCTCGCGTTCTGGTTCGCGTTCGGCCTGTTTCTCGAAGGGCTGATCGGCTTTCGCTCGCCCGCCTATCTGCAGGACCCGGTGCGTCGCGAATTGTTCCGGCTCGCGCACACGCACGGCACGGTGCTCGGTCTGTTCCTGCTGATCGTCGGGCTCTATCTGCGGAAAAATCTCGTCGCGCTGCCGAAACTCGTGGTCCGGGCGGTGCAGCTCGGCGTCGTCCTGATGCCGCTCGGCTTTCTGCTCGGCGGCGTCAAACATACCGAAACCGATCCGAACGCGCTCGTTTTTCTCGTCCCGGTCGGCGGCCTGCTGATCATTTTCGGCATCGTCGCGCTCGCGCTCGCGAGCTTTAAAAAGCCGGATTGAGAAAAAAAACGCGGCCCGGGCAACTTTAGCGCCTTTCGGGAAATCATTTCTTATGTGACAAAACTTGTTGGAATAATGAGCGTTAAACCCGCAGAAAGCTATAAACTATCCACTAAACACACTAAAAACACGAAAGAAATTTAGTGGTTTTAGTGTGTTTAGTGGAAGAACAAAAAAGCGAACGCGACCTAAACCGCCGCTTTTTCCAATAAGTTATGTCACTAATTATAAATGAAGAAAGGAAAAGCTTGATATGAAACTCAAATCGAAGAAAATACTTGAAACCGCCGATCTCGGCCGGCTGTTTCTTTATTTTTCAAATTGTCCGAAAACCGGGATCTACCTTTGCCGGCTTTATGCGGCCGGCGTCGAAATCAAGCCGCAAAGGTTAAAGATGAATGGATCGGTCGAATTCGAAAGCAATTTGAGCGATTTGATTTGGACCGATTATCTTTCAAGTTTTCAGTCGCCGGCCAAAAACCTCGACGCAATCCCGGTCGAAAATATCTACTTTTACGCGGTCATCCCGGTTCTCAAAAATGTTTTGCCGGGCGGCGCCCGTTTGCCGGAAGATTATTTATCGAACCAGCTGACGGTCAGCTTTCGTTCGAAATAGCTGAAATAAGATCTCATAATCAAAAACGACCGTGAATATTTTGCGGCCGTTTTTGTTTTTCCGGCGGATTCACGTTAAATTTTAGTTGAACGCTTTTGATTTCGGACGAAACCGCCAATCTTATGAAAAAATCAGCCAATGCTTTCAGTTTCGCGATCGTTTCGATCCTGCTTCTGGCACTGATTCTCGGCTGCAGCGGCGCGGGCGAGCAGAAAAAGGCGGCGGACTGGCCGAAAAGCCGGAAGATCGCCGGCAAAGAGCAGAAACTGTCTCATATCTCGGGCCTCGTCACGGACGATAAATTCGCCTACGCGACGATCGGCGGGACGATCGCCGACCGGAACGCCGGGATGAGCGGCCTTCGCAAAGTCGATTTGAAGACCGGCGCGGCCGAAACGCTCGACAACGGCGAGAATATGCCGCAGGCGGAAAACGGCGGGCTCGCGCAGGACGAGAAATACGTTTACTGGAACGGCGGCGGCAAATTGCTGCGCGTTTCGAAAACCGGCGGCCAGCCGGAAACGATCGTCGCGGAAAACGTCGGCATCGGCGTCGATCTGGTCGTCGACGGCGAGAAGATCTACTGGGCGAACCACGGTTATTACTCGCCGGACGCGCCGACGCCGCCCGCGCCGGTCTACGCAGTCGCCAAGCAGGGCGGCAAGCCGGAGATCTTCGCCGACGCGCAGAAGATCGCGCACGCGCTCGTCGCGGACGAGAAATACGTTTACTGGGTGACGCCGACGAGCATTTTGAAAAAAGCGAAAGCGGGCGGCGCGGTCGAGACCGTCTTTCAGGCGTCGGAAAAGGAAGGCGTCGACGAGCTTTCGCAGGACGCGACCGATCTTTATTTCGGCTTTCGCGGCGCCGGCGAATCGCGCTGGGAGCTGCGAAAGATCTCGAAACAGGGAGGCGCGGCGACGGTTCTCGTCAAACCGGTCTCGCTCAAGCCGTTCGTCATCGACGACGCGAACGTTTATTTTTTCAACGAAGACGGTCTGACGGCCGATCTTTTGTGCCGCGTCGCGAAAACGGGCGGCGCGCCCGTGACGCTCGACACCGGTTATTCGAGCGGCATCGCCGTGGCGGGGAAGACCGAGATCTACTTCGCCGGGCTGGACGATATTTACGGTTTTACGAAGTAATGAAACGCAAGGGCGCAAAGGCGCAAAGACGCAGAGATGATTATGGCTATGTTTTGAAGAATGGATCAAAACCCTGAAAACTCTGCATCTTCGCGCCTTCGCGCCTTCGCGTTAAAAAAACAATTTAAGGAGCTATTTTTATAATATGAGTTTAATTGAAGAAGTTTGGGCACGGGAAATTCTCGATTCGCGTGGCAATCCGACGGTCGAGGCGGAAGTCACGCTCGAAGACGGCACGAAGGGCCGCGCGGCGGTGCCGTCGGGCGCGTCGACGGGCGAAAACGAGGCGGTCGAGCTGCGCGACGGCGATAAATCGCGCTACGTCGGCAAGGGCGTTCTGCAGGCGGTCGAAAACGTCAACGAAAAGATCGCCTACGAACTCGAAGGCCTCAACGCGCTCGACCAGACGCTCGTCGACCGGACGCTGATCGATCTCGACGGCACGGAAAACAAATCGAACCTCGGCGCGAACGCGCTGCTCGCCGTCTCGATGGCGACGGCCCGCGCGGCGGCCGCGTTTCAGCAGCAGCCGCTCTACCGCTACATCGGCGGCACCAACGCGAAGACGCTGCCCGTTCCGATGATGAACATCATCAACGGNNGCGCACGCCGACAACAACGTCGATTTTCAGGAATTTATGATTATGCCGGTCGGGATGGAGACGTTTTCCGAGGCATTGCGCGCCGGCGCGGAGATCTTTCACAACCTGAAATCGGTCCTCAAATCGCGCGGCTACGCAACGAGCGTCGGCGACGAGGGCGGTTTCG
>JAFDVJ010000075.1:0-182 GCA_018269075.1 Acidobacteriota bacterium | reverse complement strand
ACAAGGCCGGCTACAAGGCGGGCGACAACATTATGATCGCGCTCGACCCGGCGTCGTCGGAGTTTTTTATCGACGGCAAATACGTCTTCAAAAAATCCGACAAACGCGAGCTGACGAGCGAGCAGATGGCCGATTACTGGATCGACTGGACCGAAAAATACCCGATCATCTCGATCGAGGAC
>JAFDVJ010000074.1 GCA_018269075.1 Acidobacteriota bacterium | reverse complement strand
GGGCTTTTAAGGAATATTTTATTGTCGGATTTAATTTTCAAAGACCATCAGCTAGTGGAACGGATGGTCAATCGCACCGGGCTTGAGCCGAAATCGAAATAAAATATCAATCATCCTGAATGCTTTAGCTAAAGCTCTGAGGAATTATTAAAAATCTCCTGTTCGGCTAAAGCCTTGTCGACAATTCACCTTTCCCACCAGCTAAAGCCGGCGGCAATTGATCAAAACTCCTCAAACCGCCATTACTTTTGGTTCACTACCAAAAATTTAACCGCGGCTAATTTGACTTGGCAAAAGCTCACTCAATAAAATCTTATGTTTATGCAACCGCGCACAAAACGTCAGAAAGAAATACTGGAATACATCTCAAACTTTATCGAGACCCGCGGCTACAAGCCTTCTTACCAGCAGATCGCCAAGCATTTCCGGCTCGCCTCGAAGGCGGCGGTCGCCAAGCATATCGAAGCGCTCGAAAAACAGGGTCTGATCACCCGCCGCCGCGAAAACGGCAGCTTCAGCCTCGAACTGTTCCCGAAAACCGTCGTCAGCGATCTTGTCTGCGAGATCGAATGGCTCGAACTGCCGGAAACGACCCGCTTTCTCGACGATTTTTCCGACGAAACGCTGCTCGTCCCGACCTTTCTGATCGGTTTTCACCGGCCCGAAAAACTCTGCGCGGTCCGCGTCCAGAACGACGCGATGCTCGACGATCACATCTGCGAGGGCGACATCGCGCTGATCGAAAAACGCGAGTTCGCGCGCGACGGCGACATCGTCCTCGCGGTCGTCAACGGCGACCGGGTATATCTCAAACGGCTCTACCGCGACGGCGCGAACATCGAGCTGCGGCCGGCCAACGACCAGTACGAGGTTCTCTCGGTCCCGGCCGACAAGATCGAGATCAAAGGCATCTATCGCGGTCTGATCCGGCCGATTATATAAGCGCCGCGAAATAAATTTTCAGCCCGACCGTCAGAGCGGCGAAGCGTTGTTTTTATATCCGCCAAAAACACCAAATACACTAATTTTTTTTTGGTGTTTTTGATGTTTTTCGCGGATTGAAAACCAGCGTTCGCCGTCCGGTCCGATAAATCCTTCGTTTTATTCGCCGCTTCCTTTTTTGGAAAACTGGTTGAAAAACCCCGTCAGGATCGTGCCGTTGGCCAGCAGCAGCGGGATGTTCGTGAGGATCAGAAAGGAAATGCCCCAGCCGGAAAAACCGATCAGCAGAAAGACCAGATAACCGAGCGGCGCGAGCGTCAGAACCATCAGCAATCCGGCCGCCGTGAGCATCAAAAGCGATCCGATTTTTCGGCTCGCCGCGTGAAAACGGGCGCCGAGCGCGACCGGCAGCGACAACAGCCACGGAACCGCGACGACGAGCAGCGCCGACAGGCCCTCGCCCGAAAAGCCCGTCAAGATGCCGACGACGACGGCGAGCGCGATCAGATAAACCTGCATCACGACCGCCGTCGCGAGGCCGAGCCGCTTTTCCCAGAGCCCGAATTTCCCGATTTTCTGCATAAACCAAACTCCGTTCCGTGCAAACTTATTGCCGGACCGATCATCAACCGTTCCGGATATTTTCGCCGCAATGTCTGGCACGCCGATTGATGTTCGGTTTTCGAGCGGCCGGCTTTTTCTTCCGGCCGGCTCGATCGCGCGGCGAAGCGATCAACATTATACGACAGCCGGCTTTGCGCCGCTCGCGAAAGATAATTCCGACGATCCGTCCGATATCGCGGCGAACCGTTCCGAAAATAATCGTCAAAAAACCGACAGTCGTTGGTATTTTACGGGTTGCCCGCCGCCACTCTAAGGAGTATTCTAAATTTTTTCATTATGTCTATAAATCCGACACCAAACGCAAGCTACAGTTTAACCCTGAGAATCAAAATCCATAACCGGCCGGGCAAGCTCGGCGAGATCACGACCGCGATCGGCCGCGCCGGCGGCGACATCGAAGCGATCGACATCGTCTCGGTCGGCAAGGATTATCTGGTCCGCGACATCACCGTCAACGCCACTTCCGAACAGCACGACCGCGAAATCGTCGCGTCGGTCAACGCGATCGACGGCGTCGAGGTGATGCACACCTCGGACCGCACCTTTCTGATCCATATCGGCGGCAAGATCGAAACCGTCTCGAAGATCCCTCTCAAAACGCGCGCCGATCTGTCGATGGCCTACACGCCCGGCGTCGCCCGCGTCTGCGAGGCGATTCATAAGGATCCCGAAAAAGCCTACACGTTGACGATCAAGAAAAACACGGTCGCGGTCGTCTCGGACGGGACGGCGGTGCTCGGCCTCGGCGACATCGGCCCGGCGGCGGCGATGCCGGTGATGGAAGGAAAATGCCAGCTCTTCAAGGAATTCGGCGGCGTCGACGCGTTCCCGATCTGTCTCGACACCAAAGACCCGTACGAGATCGTCGAAACCGTCAAGCGGATCGCGGTCGCGTTCGGCGGCATCAATCTCGAAGACATTTCCGCGCCGCGCTGTTTCGAGATCGAGGACCGGCTCAAAAACGAGCTCGACATCCCGGTCTTTCACGACGACCAGCACGGGACGGCGGTCGTCGTCCTCGCCGCGCTGATCAACGCGCTCAAGATCGTCGGGAAAAAGATGGAGGACGTCAAGGTCGTCGTCAACGGCGTCGGCGCGGCCGGCGTCGCCTGTTCGAAGATCGTGATGGCGGCCGGCGTCAAAAACATCATCGGCTGCGACACGACCGGCGCGATCTACGAGGGCCGTTCCGACCATATGAACTGGGTCAAGGAATGGTACGCGCGGCATACCAACCCGAACAGGGAACAGGGCTCGATCAAGGAAGTCATCAAGAACGCGGACGTCTTTTTCGGCCTCTCGGTGCCGGGCGTCATCGACCTCGACGATCTCAAGAATATGGCGCCGGACCCGATCGTCTTCGCGATGGCCAACCCGATCCCGGAAATTATGCCGGAAACGGCGGCCGGCCACGTCGCGGTGATGGCGACCGGCCGGTCGGATTATCCGAACCAGATCAACAACGTCCTCTGTTTTCCGGGCATCTTCCGCGGCGCGCTCAACTGCCGGGCTTCGCGGATCAACGAGGCGATGAAGCTCGCCGCCGCCCACGCGATCGCCGGGATCATCTCGGACGACGAGCGCCACGCCGACTACATCATCCCGTCGGTCTTCGACAAACGGGTCGGCGAAGCCGTCGCCAAAGCGGTCGAGGAAGCCGCCTACGCCTCGGGCGTCGCGCGCCGCGAACGGCCGACGGCCGAGATCAAATAGTTCCCTTTTAACAGCCGGCGCGGGCCGGTCGAAGTTTCCGTTCCATCAGGACGACGCGGTTTGAATCAAAACCGCGTCGTTCTGCGTTTTCCGGCGCACCAGCGACAGCCGGCGGCCGCCCGGTGGAGACTCGCCGGCGACCAGCCGGTGCCGGCCGCCTATATCCCATAATTCCCGATCGATTCGGCGGGCGCCGGCGTTTTGCCGGCGTTCGCCCGTTTGTTTTCGTAAATTTTTGCCCCGTCGCGCCCCACTCGCCGCATTTCTCACCGAAATCTCAGGACTCCGAAGCCGCCGGTGACATAAGATTCTCGTTCAGGCCCCCTTAAACCAATTATTGAAAAGGAAAGACTTGAACTATGAAACAATTATTCGCCCGCTCCCGCTTCATCGTTATGCTGCTGCTGTTCGCCGCCGGCTCGACCGCGGCCGCGGCCGCCTCGCAGACCGACATTCCGGCGCCCCCGTCGAGCGGAAGCTTCGCCGCGAACGTGACCGTCCTCCCGAACGGCAATATCGTCGTCACCGATCCGACCTACGACGCGCCGGGCCCGGTCGCCGACGTCGGCGCGGTCTATCTCTACAGCGGCGCGACCGGGCTGCCGATCAGCACCCTCACCGGCACCGCGCCGGGTGATAACGTCGGCGGCAGCGGCGTGACGGTGCTCGCGAACGGCGACTTCGTCGTCAAGAGCCCGCTCTGGGACAACGGCTCCGCTGTCGACGCCGGAGCCGCCACCTGGTGCAGGCAAACGACCGGCTGCCCGAACACAGTGACGGCCGCCAACTCGCTCGTCGGTTCGACCGCCTCGGATCAGGTCGGCCTTCAGCTGACCGGGCTGCCGAACGGCAGCTATCTGGTCATCAGCCAGAGCTGGGACAACGGCGCGGCGGCCGATGCCGGCGCGGTCACCTGGTGCCGGGCCGACGGGAGCGCCGTCGGCCCGGTTTCGGCGGCCAATTCCCTCGTCGGGGCGAGCAGCTTCGACAACGTCGGCGGATTCGTCATCATCCTGTCGAACGGCAATTACGTCATCCAGAATCCGAACTGGGACAACGGCGCGGCCGCCAACGCCGGGGCCGTCGTCTGGGGCGACGGCGCAAACGGCACGAGCGGCGTGGTCTCGGCCGCCAACGCGCTCGTCGGCTCGACCGCCGACGACCAGCTCGGCGTCGTTTTTCCGCTGGCCAACGGCAATTACGCGGTCGCCGCCGTCAACTGGGACAACGGCGCGACCGCCAACGTCGGCGCGGTGACTCTCTGCAGCGGCGCGACCGGCTGCGCGGGCCCGGTTTCACCGGCCAATTCGCTGATCGGCTCGACCGCCGACGACCAGATCGGGATCGACGGGGTGGTCGCCCTTTCGAACGGCAATTACGTCGTCGGCTCGTCGCACTGGGACAACGGGGCTGTTTTCAACGCCGGAGCGGCGACGTGGTGCAGCGGGCTGACGGGCTGCGCGGGCGCGACGGTTTCGGCCGCCAACTCGCTCGTCGGCGCGTCGCCCGGCGACGCGGTCGCCGCCAACAACGGTACCTTCGCGCTCGCCAACGGCAATTACGTCGTCCGCAGTATGGTCTGGGACAACGGCGGCGTGATCAATGCCGGCGCGGTCACGTGGGGCAACGGCGCGACCGGCACGGTCGGGCCGATCACCGCCGCCAATTCGCTGGTCGGCTCATCGATCGACGACAATCTCGGCGGACTCAACAACGGTGGGATCACCGTCCTGACCAACGGCAATTACGTCGTCAACAGCCCGAACTGGGACAACGGCCCGCGGCTGAACGTCGGCGCGTCGACGTGGGGCAGCGGTCTCGGCGGGACGGTCGGCGCGGTGTCTTCCGTCAATTCGCTGATCGGGCTGCTGGCTCAGGACCAGATCGGCAGCGCCGGCGCCGTCCCGCTGACCAACGGCAATTACGTCGTCAGAAGTCAGGCGTTCAACAGCGGGATCGGCGCGGCCACGTGGGGCAGCGGCCTCGGCGGTTCGACCGGCTTCGTTTCGATCGCCAATTCGCTGATCGGCGGGGCGGCCGGCGACGGGGTCGGGACCAACGTCACCGCCCTCCCCAACGGCAACTACGTCGTGGCGAGCCCCTTGTGGAACAACGCCGGGCTGACCGACGCCGGGGCCGTGACGCTCGGCAACGGAGTCAGCGGCACGACTGGCTTCGTCGGGGCCGCCAACTCGCTCATCGGAACGGCCCTCAACGAACGGGCCGGCCTCAGCGGCGTGACCGTCCTTACAAACGGCAATTTCGTGGTCGGCAACAGCGGCTGGGACAACGGCGCGGCGATCGACGCCGGCTCGGTGACCTGGTGCAGCGGCACGGGCGGCTGTCCGCCCGCCGTTTCGGCGGCCACCTCGCTCGTCGGCACGAAATCGAACGACAATCTCGGCACGGCCTTCACCGTCACGGCGCTGCCGAACGGCAATTACGCGGTCCGGAGCCCGAATTTCGACAACGGCCCGCTCGCCAATTCGGGCGCCGTCACCTACGGCGCGGGCAACGGCGGGACGGTCGGGCCGGTGACGAACTCGAACAGCGTCCTCGGCAGCGCCGCGGGCGGCGGCCCGATCCAGGTTTTCGGTTTCGATCCGGCCGACGAAACCCTCGTCGTCGGCCGGCGCGCGGAGGGCCTTGTGACGATCTTCAACCCGACCTATACGGCGGTCGCGAACGGCGGCTGGTCGACGGCCCCGACCTGGGATTACGGAACGTTCGCGAAACCGCACGACGTCGTCGTCCCGAACGGGCGGAGCGTTTCGCTCGACGGAATCCGCACCGTCAAAACCCTTCTGATCGACTGCGGCGGCGCGTTAAACGGCGGCGGCCCGGCGGCCTACGTCGTCGGCCCGACCCAGAAGAATTTCTGCGCGACCGGCTCGTTCACATATCCCGTCGGCTCGGCCAACGGATATTCGCCGGTCGACGTCGCGGTCACGGCGCTGGGCGTTTCGCCCTCGGCGCTGACGATCGTCCCTTCGCAGAAAACGCATCCGAATCTGTTCCCCGGCAGCTCGCTCAAACGATACTGGACGCTGACCGAAACCGGCGATCTGGCGGCCGACCTGACGTTTCATTATCTCGACCCGCTTGATATCGCCGGCAGCGAGGCCTCCTACAAGCTCTACCGGATCGAGGGCGTTCTCGGGCCCCGGCTTTACCCGTCGACGCTCGATCCCGGGCTCAACACGATCACGGCCGCCGGCGTGACCGATTTTTCCGACTGGGCGGTCGGCAATCTCACGCCGACGTCGGCGGCCGCCGCGCTCGCGGGCCGGGTGACCGACGCGCGCGGCACGGCCCTGCGCGGCGTGACGATCCGGCTGACCGACGGCCGGGGCGTCAGCCGAACCTGTCTGACCAACTCGTTCGGCCGCTACCGGTTCGGCGAGCTCCGGGCGGGAGAGGTCTATATCGTCGCGGTCGCCTCGAAACGCTTCGTCTTCGAGCCGTCCGTGCGGGTCGTGACGGCCGGCGCGGAGCTCGGCGAGGTCGATTTCAGCGCCGGGGAACAGTAGCCGCCTCCGCCGATTTTCCCGAAAGCCGCCGGATCCGGTGTCAAATTTCCGACGGCTTTCGGCCTTTCGATGTCCGAAAATAAACGGCGGCCGGCCGAAAAGCCGGGCCCTTCGCGCCGGGGCCGGCCTCCATCTTTTTCCCGCTAAACGGTAAATAGCTTTGTTTCCCTGTTTTTACCGATCGGCCGGCGCTCGCCGGCGGCGTGGCACAAAATTTGAACATTATCTTTCCCGGCTGCCGATCCCCCGGCCTCCGGTCTTCCACACAGGGCGGCAACCTGAAAACTCACACAGTTTCGAATTAAATCTGACAGGAGCCAGCAAATGTTCAAAATCAATTCAATGACCGCGACGGGCAAACGGTCCGTCCTGTTTACGTTTTTCGCACTTTTCCTTTTCTTTCTGAATATCCCGACCGCGAGCGCGCAGTATGCGGCGACCGATTTTCTGGTCGCCGATTATATGAACGGCCGGATCGCCGTCTACGATCAGAATTTCGTTTTCCAGCGCTATCTCGACAACAATTTCCCGAACGTCTGCGGTCTGGACATCCTCGCCAACGGCAGTCTGGTCGCGGTCAGCCAGAACCAGACCGTCCGCACCTATAACCGGGCCGGGACGATCCTGACCGAGTTTACCGATGCCAATCTCGGCTTTCCGATGGAGATCAAGGCCGGCACTTCGAATATGTTCTACATCGGGACGCAGGATTCGAGCTATTCGGCCGCCGAATTTACCGGCGGCGGCACCTACATCCGTTCGTTCGCGGCCAAAACCTATGACGCGATCGCCGTCCTGCCGGGCGGCGTGCTCTGGGCGGGCGGCGAATCGCAGCCCGGGATCATCGACGTTTACGACATCCAGTCGGGCAATCTGCTCTCGACGATCACGCTCGACAACGGCCAGATCGCGGCCGAATCGATGCAGTACAACTCCGTCACCAACACCGTCCTGACGACCGAGGGCCCGATGTTCGGCTACGCGCCGCAGGATTCGGCGGCGGTCGTCTACGAGCGCGCGACGAACGGCGCCTACATCCGGACCTTTTACAGCCCCGACCCGGCGTCCGGCTATTTCGGCGTGACGCGCGGCCCGAACGGCGACGTCTACGCGGCCGACACCTATATGAACAAAATCCACCACTGGAACGCGGCCGGCACCTATCTCGGCGGCATCGACATCTCGCTGAACGCCTTCCTGCCGATGAACGTCGTCTGGGCCGGCAATTTTCTCGCCCCGTCGGCGGCCGGCGTTTCGGTGGCGGGCCGCGTGACGGATTCCTTCGGAGCCGGCGTGACGGGCGCGACCGTCAGCCTGACGGATCCGGACGGCCGGGTCCTGACGCGGCGGACGAACAATTTCGGCGCCTTCCGGTTCGACGAGATTCCCGCCGGCCGGGCCTACGTCGCGGGCGTCGCGGCCAGGGGCCTCCGCTACGAGCCGCGCGTCGTCACGCCGGCCAATGATCTCGACGATCTCGACTTCTCGCCCGTTTCCGGCGGAACCGTCCGCAAACCGGTCAGATAATTCCCTGTTTTTCGATATCAAAAGCGGCGAACCGCGGCCTTTCGCGGCTCGCCGCCCGTTTTTTTTCGGTTCGCGCCGCGATTTGACAAAAAAATTACAATCGTCCGGCGGCTTTCGCGCTATAATTAAATCCGTCTGTTTATGTTGAAAGCGAAACTGAATGAATTGACGGTCGAGGAATTCGCGAACACGATCACCCACGGGTTCGGGCTTCTTCTGAGCGTGGCGGGTTTTATCTTTCTCGTCGTGATGGCCGGGATCAGGGGCGATTTCTGGTATCTGACGAGCAGCATTCTCTACGGCCTGTCGCTCGTCATCCTGTACGCGGCGTCGACCGTCTATCACGGCGCGACCTCGCCGAAGCAGAAAAAGATCCTGCAGCTCGTCGATCACTGCTGCATCTACGTGCTGATCGCCGGCAGCTACACGCCGTTCACGCTGATCGTGCTCCGCGAGGGCATCGGGCAGCGACTGTTCGTCTTCATCTGGGTCTTCGCGCTGCTCGGCATCCTGTCGAAGGTGTTTTTCGGCCGCCGGTTCCCGATTCTTTCGGTGCTTTCGTATCTCGTGATGGGCTGGATCGGCGTCATCGTCGTCCAGCCGCTGTTCGCTGCCCTCGGTTTTGCGCCGATCGCGCTCGTCATCGCCGGCGGCGTCGCCTATTCGCTCGGCGTGATCTTTTTCGCGTGGCACAGCATCCGGCATCACCACGCGATCTGGCATCTCTTCGTGCTGTCGGGCAGCATCCTGCATTTTCTGGCGGTCGCGATCTACGTCCTGCCTTATCAGGTCAAGGCCTGACAAAACAAATTATAAAATCCAAGTTGCCGGTTATGAAAAGAAATATTTTTTGCGCGCGAAAATCACGGTTGATGGTCTCATAAAAATTGGGAAAAACGACATAAATAGAAGCCACAACCCTAATTCGGCACGGTAATTGACCGGCGCAGCGATTCGTTCGTGAACCGCGTTTTTCGATTGAATTTGATTCGTCAATACGGCGAACAGCCGGTTTTTATCCACCAAAAACACCAAAAACACTAAATTTCTTTCGTGTCTTTTTAGTGTTTTTAGTGTGTTTCGTGGACCGAAAAACAACCGCTCGCCGGCCGGTCTTTTCATTTACGGACAAATTTGGCGGCGTTTTGTCTCACAAATCATTAAAACTGCATTTGAGCAATGATCGTGCCGAACGGTTCTGAATGTTAGGTGAGTTTTGTAATAATGTGTACTTTAACTTACGGAGCGCGAACTTCTTATGGTACTTAAGTGCAAATCCTTAAAATTAATATGTTTCTTGAGTTTAATCTCGGTAAATATTTCTTGTCAGCAAACTGTTTATAACTTTCAGACTAATTCTGAGCGAGCCTCAATTGTTAAAAGTGAAAATGAAAACGTTCAATCTAATATTAAGGTTGGAGATGATTCTAATGAGTTAGTTAATACCGATGGTTGGAAATTACCATCGGTATCATCATTCACAAAAAAATCTGAAAAAAGCATAGAGGTCAAAATAGATGATTCTCAAATAAAGGTAAATCGAGCTGAGTACCTGCCAGATAAAGATGTAATTCAAGTTGCTGATGGTAATACATTTAATGATGCCCCCCGCGTTTCGGGCATAGAAGATAAGTCCTGGCTTATCCGCGATTTGAAAATATTTTCGGTTAAAGACAAGCCTTTTTGTTATTTGATGCGAGGCAATTGGGTAAAAACAGATCAAAACGGGAAAATCGAAGCCCGTTTATCGATGTCTATCGTACTGGTTTATTTTGATAAGGATGGGGATGGTATTTTTGAAACATTCAAATATTCTTCTTCAGAATTTCCGCCGATTCCAGAATGGATCCAAAGTTATCGCTAAGAAGCTGTTTGGAAACTCTTATGAAAATTGAAAAACATCCGTTTAATCCGTGCTGTTCGTGGGCCAGCGTTTTCTATTCTTTCAAAACCGGCAGCCTGGATTATAAAGAAAAAAGGCGGAAGAACACGCGTTCTTCCGCCTTTTTTTATAAAACCCGAAAACAAATTAACAGGACAGATAGCTGCTGTCGACCCAGCCGATCGAAACCCAGCTCCGGCCCCGCTTGACGCTGACCCGCGCCCAGTTGTCCGAATACTCGTTGACCCAGACGCGCGTTCCGTGACGCAGTTTGCCGATAATCCGGCCTTCCCAGGTCCGGACGTTCAGGTTGCTGTTCGGGTTGTCGAGAACGACCGTGCAATACTCCATATTGGAGTTGTAGTTAAGCCAGAGAGCGTTGGCGGCGGGCTGCGTGACGGACGGTGAGACCGTAATCCGGCCGGTGTCCGTGGTTTTACCGAAAATCGCCAGACTCGAAAAAACCAAAATCCCCATCAGTACCAAAGAACCAAATTTAATTTTCATCTTCTCTTCTCCTTAATGATTGAATGTTGTTTTTGTCAACAAAATAAAGACTGAAATATTATCGGATTTTTGCCTAATTGTGGCATCAAGTCGTCCAAATGGCAACCATTAAAGCCGTGCGCTTCAATATTTCGCACGAAAATGCTTGGCAACCGCCGCGCTTCCGCATAAACTGAAAGGAAAGCAGTTAAATTCAGCATACGGAGAAAAAGAAATGATTAGACTATCGAGTATTCTTGCCGGTTTAGCGATTATTTTAGGCGCCTGTCTGGCGGCGGCGGGGGCCACTTTTACCGTTACGAAAACGGCCGACACCAACGACGGCACGTGCGACGCGGACTGCAGTCTGCGGGAGGCGATCGCGGCGGCGGCGGCCGCCGGAACCGACGACACGATCGAGTTTTCGGCGCTCTTCAACACGCCGCAGACGATCACTCTCGGCGGCACGGACCTGATCATCACCAATGCCGGCACGCTGACGATCAACGGGCCTGGCGCGGACAAGCTGACGGTCAGCGGAAACGGCCAGAGCCGCGTGTTCACCAACAACACCGGATCGGTCGCCGCCATCAACAACCTGCGGGTCACCGGCGGCACCGGCACGAGCACCGTCTCGACCGGCCGCGGCGGCGGCGTCTACAACAGCGGCGGCACGCTGACGCTCAACGGGCTGATCGTCGCCAACAACACGGCGGCCAACGGCGGCGGTCTCAACAATGCCGGAACGGCGACGCTGACCCTCACCAACAGCGCGGTTTTCGGCAATACGGCGACCGGCGCGGGCGGCGGAATGCAGAACTTCGCCGGCAACACGATGAACATCTACAATTCATCGATCTACAACAACTCCTGCAACTCGACGACGACCGGCGGCGGCGCGATGCAGGCCAACGGGACGATCAACATCGTCAATTCGACCTTCGCCGGCAACACGGCGAACGGCGGCTCGGGCGGCGCAATCTATTTCAACGGCACCGTCATCAACATCACCAATTCGACGGTCTCGGCCAACACTTCGACGCTCAACGGCGCGTTCCACAAGAGCGGCGCGAACCCGGTCAACGTCCGCAATTCGATCTTCGCCGCCAATAACGGCGTGGCGGGTTCGCCCGACGTGACCGGCGCGGTCGCCTCGCTCGGCAACAATCTCGTCGGCAATGTCGGGATCTCGACCGGCTGGATCGCTTCCGATCTGCAGAACGTCGCGCCGGTGCTTTCGCCGCTCGGTTTCTACGGCGGCAAAGGACTGTCCTACGTTCCGCTCTCGGGCTCGCCCGCGCTCGACGCCGGCCAGAACTGCGTCACCGATCTGTCCTGCGCGGCCGGCAACCCGACGGTCGCCGTCACGTCCGACCAGCGCGGCGCGGCGCGGCCGGCCAACACGACGGTCGACATCGGCGCGGTCGAAAGCAGCGCGGTCTTCGTCGCCCAGCTCCCGACGGCGACTTTGAGCCAGCCTTACAATTTCACGCTCGCCGACAACTTCGCCGGCTACACATTTCTCCTTAACAGCGGCGGTTTCGGCGGCGTGACGCTGACGAGCGGCGGAACTTCGGCCGTCCTCGGCGGCACCGCCAATCAGCTCGGCAGCTTCACCGGCGCCGTCCAGATCACCAACGGCGTCAATTCGACGGTCGTCAATTATACGCTGCCGGTTTCCGGCGTCGGGGCGAACGTCGGCGTCAACGTGCGGGTTCTCGACGCCGCCGGCAATCCGGTCCGCGGCGCGCTCGTCAGCCTTTCGGGCAGCGGCTTTACGACCGTTTACGCGAAAACCAATTCGCTCGGCAACTGCCGCTTCGCCGGCGTCCCGTTCGGCGCAAACTACACCCTGAACGCGGAATCGAAGGGACTGACCTTCGCCCCGCTCAATTTCCCGGTCAACGCCGCGCCGACCGCCGTCACGCTGACGGCCGCCGGCTCGGCGTTCACCGAACTTGCCAAATAACGGTCAGGATCTGCGGGCTTTGGTCTTTGATCTCCGGTCTGTTCAAAACCGAAGATCAAAGACCGAAGACCGAAGACCGCAGACCCGACCGGTCACGCCCCTTTAATTGATGAACTTGTAGCCGAGACCGTGAACGGTCTGGATGAACTGCGGGTATTTCGGATTGTCTTCGAGCTTCTGGCGGAGCCACGCGATATGGACGTCGACGGTCCGCGTCGACGGCATCGCGTCGTAGCCCCAGACCTCGTCGAGCAGCTGGTTGCGGGTGTGGACCGCGCCGCGGTTTTCGACGAGAAACTGGAGCAGCTTGAACTCCATCGCCGAGAGCTCGACGGGCGCGCCGTTTTTCGTCACCTCGGCGCGTTTGAAATCGAGCGCGACGTCGCCGAACGCGAACGTCTCGGGCGAATGCGCCGACGTCTTCGGCGCGCGGCGGAGCAGCGCCTCGATCCGCGCGAGCAGCTCGATGATCTCGAACGGCTTCGTCAGATAATCGTCCGCGCCGAGTTTGAGGCCGAGCACCTTGTCGATCGTCTCGCCGCGCGCCGTCAGCATCAGGATCGGCGTTTCGACCGACTGCCGGCGCAGGTCGCGGCAGACGTCGTAGCCGTTTTTGCGCGGCAGCATCACGTCGAGGATGATCAGGTCGAAGGCTTCGGCGAGCGCCGCCCGCAGGCCGGCCTCGCCGTCGGTCGCCGACCGGACGGTAAAGCCTTCCGATTCGAGCCGGTCGGTCAGCGTGATGATCAATCCCTCTTCGTCTTCTACCAGTAAAACCTTCATATCGCCCTGAAACCCCGGATTCGCCTATTCCTCCGACACGCCGTTTTTGACCGCCGGCAGCTCGATCGTGAAGCGGCTTCCGCGGCCCGGCTCGCTTTCGGCGGCGATCTTTCCGCCGTGCGCGGCGACCGTTTCGCGGACGAGGCTGAGGCCGAGCCCGTTGCCGTGGATCTGCTCGTCGACGACCGCCTTCGCCCGGAAGAACGGCTCGAAAATATGTTTGAGATCGGCCGCCGCGATGCCGATGCCGCGGTCTTCGACGACGATCCGAACGCGGCCCTGACCGTCGGCCGCCGTCAGGCGGAGCCATTTCTCGCCGTTCGCATATTTGACCGAATTGCCGAGCAGGTTCTGAACGGCCTGCCCGAGCGCGGCCGCGTCGGCGCGGACGAGCGGCAGATTTTCGGCGATCTCGCGCTCGACCGTGAACTGCGCCTCGTCGAACAGCGGGCGGCATTCGGCGAGCGCGCTTTCGAGGATCGGCCCGATTTTCTGCGGGCGCAGATCGTACTTCTTTTTCCCGGCGTTGGCGCCCGCGAATTCGAGGATCTGTTCGACCATCTTCGAGAGCTTGCGGCCCTCGCTGCGGATCAGATTGCCGTAGCGCGAAACCTGTTTTTCCTCCTTCGTGACGCCGTCGGCGAGGTTTTCGCCGGCCGAGCAGATGACCGCGAGCGGCGTCCGGAATTCGTGCGAGACCGAGGACACGAATTCGATCTGCCGCCGCGCCAGCGTGCGCGCGCGCTGCGCCGAGACGAAGACCAGCACGACGCTGACCGCGAGCAGGGCGAGAATGCCGAAGCCGACGCCGAGATTTTTATTGCGGGTCGCGTTGATGAAGCGGTCGAGCGAGCCCGCCGAATGCTGGACGTCGAGCGTCCAGCTGCCCGCGTTTGACAGATTCCCGCTTTCGATGACCGTCCGCGGCTTTTCGCCGTCGACCTCGATCTTCAGGGTCTTCCGGCCGGCCTCGGACGGCGGCGCGTTGGCGTTGATGGTCGTCGTCCGGACGGTCGAGATCGTATCGACCCGCTGGTTGACGATCACGCCCTTGACGTCGACTTTGCGGGGCATCGCGCTGAGGTCGCGGTTGGCGAAAAAGACCAGATTGTCGGGCGCGAGGTCGAATAATTTGAGGCTCACGTCGGCCTTCGCGACTTCCTTCGTCTCGAAGACCTTCGCGCCGTCCTCGTCGCTGACCGCGAGATTGAAATCGCCGCCCGGAAAATGCTTTTGGGCGAGATCCGGCAAAATCTGATTTTTGATGACCGCCGGGTCAAGCCGGATGATGAGCGTGCCTTTTTTGTCCGGAATCGTGAGCGGGGCGGAATCCGCCGATTTTTTTTCCTTGCGGATCAGGATCCGGTCGAAGGTCGGCGACTGGTCGTAAACCGGCATCAGCAGCGCGAAATCCCGGGCGTCGACCGGGCCGGCCGCCGCGTTTCCGCCGTCGAAGGCCCGCGCCCGCCACCGTTCGAGCTCGTCCGTCCGGACGGTTTCGCGAAACTCGCCCCGTTCGCGGTCGTAGACGAGCGGCGCCGCGCCGGGCCGGTTTTCGAGATAATAAAAGCCCGCGATCAGATTCGGATAAGCGGTCTTCCCGCGCCAGAACTCGTAGCGCCGGTTAAACTGCGCCCAGTCTTTTTTCGTCCATAGCTCCGCGTCCGACTGAAAATTGAAATAGGCGCCCTGAAGCTCGCGGTTGTAGTCCTCGACGAAGCGCTGGGCGTCGGTCTGCAGACGGCGCTGCAGCCGGTCCTTTTCGGCCTCGCTGATCTGACCGAGCCAGACGTACTGGAGCCCGGCGAGCACGCCGAGCAGCCCGAGCAGCCCCGTCACCATTACTATCGATAACCACGAACGCTTCATAAAACAGCCGGAAAATCCGCCGGATTTTTCCGTTTTCCATTGTCCATTTTCCGATTTGCTTTGTAAATGGTTTTACAAAACATTTTACATTCTTAACAAATTCTTTGCGTCCTCTTAACCATTCGGGTTACATTCAATGGCACAATCCAATTTGTCAGCACGACTAAAATGATTCTTTGGAGGCAAATTATGAAAAAATTTATTTTGACTGTTTTATGCGTTTCGGTATTCTTTCTCGGTTTGGGCGGGCTCGTCGAACGCGCCGGCGCGCGCTTTAAATCCGACGACCGGGCCGTCGAACTGATCAAACGGGCGCGGCAGGCGATCGGCGGCGACGCGGCGATCAACAACGTCCGCAGTATGACGATTCTCGGCAAAGCGACGAAGACCTTCCAGATCGAGGGGGTCGCCCGCACCGATCAGGGCGACGCCGAGATCAATTTCGAGCTCCCGAACAAGATGAGCCGGATGGTCCGCATCGGCGACCCGAACGGCGCCGGCGACAAGATCGTCGACAAACAGGTCGACGTCGTCGTGATGCGGCAGGGCGAGGGCGGCAACGTCCAGTGGAAGACCGAGGACGGCACGGAACAGGGCGGCGTCAAGAAGATCGTCATCAAGAAAGCCGACGGCACGACGCAGGAAATGAACGGAAACGACCGGATCATCGTCCGCAAGGGCGACGGCAATACGAAGGAAGTCACCGTCACCAGCGACGGCCCGCCGAACGGCGAGCTGAAAAGAATCGTCGTCAACGCGTCGGGCGAGGGCGACGGCGTCAAGTTCCGGACGAACGAATTGTTCCGGACAACGCTCGCGCTGCTCGCGACCGCGCCCGAAGGAGTTGACGTCAACTACACCTACGTCGGCGAAGGCAGCGTCGACGGCGCGGCCTGCGACATCGTCGCGGCCAGCGACGGCGGACCGGCGATCAACCTCTATCTCGACAAATCGACGGGACTTCCGCGGATGATCTCCTACCAGGCGCCGAAGCCGATGATCGTGATGCTCAGGAAAGACGGCCCGAAACCCGACGGCAACAACGACGTCCAGGTTTTCAGCAAAACCGTCGCAGCCCCGGATATGACCGAATTTCAGGTCAAGTTCTCGGACTTCCGCGCGGTCGACGGCCTCCAGCTGCCCTTCAAATGGACGCAGACCGCCGGCGGCAAGGACGACGAGGTGCTCGACATCACGAGCTACCAGATCAACCCGTCCAACATCGCCGAGAAGTTCAAGGAAATGCCGACGAAGGTTTTCGTCAGAACCCAAAAGCAGTAATTCGTTTCGCGATCGAGCGAAAAGACCGGCTTCGAACCTCGAAGCCGGTCTTTTTTTTCGCCGCCGGAGCGCCGGCATCCCGCCCACGGAACGCCGGCATCCTGCCGGCAATGCGTTTGAAAAACGCAAACAACGTTTCATTACCGACGAACTTCAAGTGGTATGAAACGTTGTGACGCCGCTTACGCGCCGTTTGCCGGCAGGATGCCGGCGCTCCGGTTCGGCGCTCCGTTTTGCGGAATTTCCCTACACGGACACGTTTCAGGCTTTAGTCTTTTCGAAAATTACCGATAAATATATCAGGGCAATGGTCAGAAACATCGAAAAATCCACCAGATTTCACGAGCGCACAAAGCTTGAGCTGCCGGTGCGGGTCGATTTTTTCGAGGAGGACGCCGCACTGTCGGCCGGTTCGCTGACCAACGAGGTGACGGCCTGCGGCGTCGATTTTCTGCTGTCGCGGCCGCTCGAACCGAAACGGCTCGTCC
Organism: Acidobacteriota bacterium; assembly: GCA_018269075.1. GTDB lineage: Bacteria > Acidobacteriota > Blastocatellia > Pyrinomonadales > Pyrinomonadaceae > JAFDVJ01. The sequence continues at coordinate 45,003 of JAFDVJ010000074.1, read as the reverse complement.
GGCTCCGGATGGCGATGCCGAAGCATCTGCGGCTCTACGATTTCGGCGAGCCGCGCTACGAGGTCTGGGCGATCGTCAGCTCGGTGCGGATCGTCGAGACCGAAACGCCCGACCGGTTTATGTTCCGGATCGGCGCGGCGCTGATCGGGAAAAATCCGCCGGCGAGCTTTCGCCGCGACCCGCTGACATTATACGACCTGAACCCGATCCTGCCGCGCGGCGGGTTCTGGCATTTCCGCGAAATCCCGCGCCGCCGCGGCCGTTATTCGCGGGCGCTCGAAACCCGCGAAAACTACCGGCTCGCGCTGCTTTTTCAAACGCTCGACAACGACGGCGAAGTGATGGAGACGACCGTCGCCGAAACGCTCGACATCAGCCAGAGCGGCGCGGCGCTGGTCACGAAGCTGAAATCCGGCTGCTCCGATTACGGGCTCGTCAAAAGCCCCGACCGCGACATCCGCCTGCTCGCCCGCATCCGCCGCGTCAAACCGCTTGAAGACGACGGCGCCGTCAAGCTCAACCTCGAATTCGTCAGCGGCGAATGGCCGTTTTTATAAAGCATCGACGAACCGACCGTCAGTTCCCGGCGCGGCCGCCGCCTGACGGACAAATCAGTCCGGTGAGCGGCTCTTTTCAGACAAGTTTCAGACAAAGAAACGCGACTCGCTGCCGCTCGCCGTACCGATTTCATTCTTTTCGCCGGGTTTGCCGAATTATCCGGAGGGTTTGCCGATTAATTCCGACGGTTTGCCGATTAATTCCGACGGTTTGCCGATTAATTCGGAGAGTTTGCCGGTTAATTTTCCAAACCTGCCGAACAATTCGGAGAGTTTGCCGAACAATTCGGCAAACTTCCCGGGTTATTCGGAAAGGTTGCCGATCTATTTGCGAAACTTCCCGATCAATTCCGGTAGTTTGCCGATCTATTTGCCAAACTCTCCGAATTGTTCGGCAAACGTCCGGACTGATTCAGGAAACCCTCCGAACTTTTTGGCATACTCGCCAGATTGATTGCCGAACTTCCCGAATTGTCCGGCAAGCTTCAAAAACAATTTGCGAAGGGACTGTAAAAGTACGGAGTTGTTCGGCGTTTTCGATTGAATCAGAATCGTCAGCCCGGCGAAGAGCCGGTTTTTATCCACCAAATACACCAAAAACACTAAATTTCATTCAAGTCTTTTTAATGTTTTTAGTGTTTTTAGTGGAAAAATAACAACCCTTCATCGTCCGGCCTTATCATTTACCGGCAAATTTGGCGGCGTTTTGGATCAAAAATCATTATCAGCGCGTTTGAGCAATGATCGGGCCGATACCCGACCACGACCTTTAAGGGGATATGAAGCGTTTGACGCCGCTGGCGCGGCGTTGGCCGGCAGGATGCCGGCGCTCCAGGGATGCCGGCGCTCCCTACATCGTCGCCCAGACGGCGCGGATTTCGCCGTAGGAATAGTTTTCGCCGAGGAATTCCTTGATCGGCGAGAGCGCGCCGATGTCGCGGTATTTCTCGATCGCGTTTTTGATCGATTCGACCTTGTTTTCCGGGACGAGCGCCGACAGCTCGATCTCGCCGGTCGGGATGAAGCGGACGAGATGCATCTCGATCGTGCTCCGCGTCATCTCGCGGCGGCGGGCGATCTCGCCCACCGAAAGACCCGATTGAAACAGTTCGAGCGTGTATTGATAGGTATCCTTGCCGCTCGCGTCGCGGCGCGTCCGTTTTTTCGGCTCGCGCTTCGGCGTTTTCAATTCGATTCGCGATTCGAGCCCGTTCCGCCCGCAGTAATCCCTGATTGCCGCCGCGAAATCCGCGCCGTATTTTTCCGCCTTGAGATCGCCGACGCCCGAGATCTTCCGCATCTCGGCCGCTTCGTGCGGCAGAAACGTCGCCATCTCGACGAGCGTCGCGTCCGAAAAGATCACGTAGGGCGGCACGTTCTCGGCGCGCGCGAAGACCGTCCGGACACGTTTCAATTCCTCGTAAAGCTCCTTGATGTACGGGTAGGAAACGTCGGCGACGAGCGACTGTTTCTTCTCCTCGCGGACCGTCACCTTGATCAGCTCGACGCGGACGCGGCCCTTGAGGACGTCGTCGCTGCGCTCGGTCAACTTGACGACCGGAAACTGGCCGTCGGACTGTTTCAGAAATCCCTGCGCCATCAGGTCGCGGAAATATTCGAACCATTCCTCGCGCGAGACGTCGGCCCCGACGCCGTAGGTCTTGAGCGATTTATGCTCGTCCCAGATTTTCTGCGATTTCGAGCCGCGGAGAAAATCGACGAGATAGTTGAGGCCCATCCGCTGGCCGGTGCGATAGACCGCGCTCAGCGCCTTTTGCGCGATGATCGTTCCGTCGAAGGTCTCGAAATCCTTGTGGCAGTTGTCGCAATTGTCGCATTTCTCGGGCAGCTCTTCCGAAAAATAATTGAGCAGATAGCGCCGCCGGCAGCTTTTCAGATCGCCGTATTCGCCCATCCGGTTGAGCTTGCGGAGCATGATCTCGGTCTGCTCCTTGTTGCCCTCGACCTCGGCGAAGCCCTTGATCTTGATGACGTCGGCCCAGCTGAAAAACAAGAGCGCGTGGCTTTCGAGCCCGTCGCGGCCGGCGCGCCCGGTTTCCTGATAATAGCTCTCGATGTTTTTCGGCAGATCGCAGTGGACGACGAACCGGACGTTCGATTTGTCGATGCCCATCCCGAAGGCGATCGTCGCGACGACGATCTTGACCTCGTCTTTCAAGAACAATTCCTGATTGCGGTCGCGCGTCTCCTTGTCGAGCCCGGCGTGATACGGCAGGACGCTGTAGCCTTCCGATTTCAGATCGGCGGCTAAGCTTTCGGTGCCGGCGCGGCTCAGACAATAGATGATCCCGCTCTCGTCGCGGCGCGCTTCGAGGAAATCCAATAGCTGCGCGTAGGAATTGCGTTTCGGCTCGACCTGATAATAGATGTTCGGCCGGTTGAAGCTCGACAGAAAGAGCTCGGCCTGCGGGATGTTGAGCCGTTCGAAAATATCTTTCCGGACGAGCCGGTCGGCGGTCGCCGTCAGCGCGATCACCGGAATCTCGGGAAAGAGCCGCTTGAGCCGGCCGAGCTGGATGTATTCGGGTCGGAAATCGTGGCCCCAGCTCGAGATGCAGTGCGCCTCGTCGATCGCGAACATCGAGACGTCGATGTTCCGGAGAAATTCGAGAAACTGGTCGCCCGACTGCAAAAGCCTTTCGGGCGCGACGTAGAGGATCTTGGTCTGGCCGCGCTTGATCTTCTGGAAGACCTCGGTCTGTTCGCGCGAGGTCTGCGTCGAATTGAGGAATTCGGCCTCGATGCCGTTCGCCCGGAGCGCGTCGACCTGATCNNCATCAGCGCGATCAGCGGCGAGACGACGAGCGTCAGCCCGTCGAAAATGAGCGCCGGAATCTGGTAGCAGAGCGATTTTCCGCCGCCGGTCGGCATCAGGACGACGCAGTCTTTTTTCGCGAGGACGGCTTCGATCGCCGCCTGCTGGTTCATTCGAAAAGAATCGTACCCGAAACGATTTTTGAGGATTTCACGGGCGCGTGCAAGAGTCATAAATTCATTCTGCGAGCCGGTTTAATCGACCGGCTTTTTCTCTTTAATTTTTTTGGAGATTTCCTGTATGTTAAACGGCTTTTCGCTTAAATTCAAGGTGTTCATCACGGTGAGCAGATAGGCCTTGAATTCCTTCAGGTCGTCGGTCAGCCCGACCGAGGCGTTGAGCCCGAGGATGTTCTTCCCGATCAGCGTCGTCAGAAAAAGAGTGTGCGAATAATCGGAACCGAGATCCTTCGGCATCGGAAACGACCAGAACAGCGCTTTTTTCTTCCCGACGATTTCCAGATTTTCCGAGGTCAGCGACAGGCGGGAGTTGAGTTCGCCGCCGATATAATCGCTCTCCCATTTCCGGTGCGCTTCGAGCAGCTCCTGCTCGGTCGGCTCGGTCTTCGCGCCGGCCGCCGGCTGCCAGTAGTTTTCGAAATCGACGTTGACGACCTGAACGAGCCGCCCGTCGACCCGGAAGACCGGATGGTCGGATTTGAGCGTCTTGATCTCCTGGCCCCTGAATTCCAGCGTGAAGGACAGCTTCGGACTGTTTTTGATGATCAGCGCGCCGGTGTCGGTGCGGATCATAAAAACGCCCATTTCGGGCTCGGCCGGCGCGGTCTCGACCTTCTGGGCGGCGAGCGGCAGAGCGCCGAGGACGAATAACAAAACAAACAACGATGAGGCGAATATCTTTAATTTCATAGCAGCTCCTTTATTATGGATTGATCTTTTATTATAGCCCAATTTCAGACCGCCCGGAACGAACCGGAACGCTGGCCGCGAACTTTTTTTCGGACCGGCGGCGATTCGCGGTTTTTCTTTCTCCGGACGCTCTGCGTCGCCCGTTTTCCCGGCCGCGCCGGTCTTTTGGCTTCACGTTTCAGCCGGTTAATCGATCGGCTTGCCGGCTTTTATTTTATCGGCGAGATCCTTGATGTCGTAGGGCTTTTCGCTCGTTTTCAAGGTCTTCATCGAATTCAGCAGATAGCTTTTGAACGCTTGAAAGTCCTCGGCCTTTTCGGGCCCGGCCGACAGGACGAGCACGTCTTTTCCGAGCGTCGTCGTCAGGAAAAGCTGGTGCGATACCGGGGCTCCGAGATCCTTCGGGATCGGGAACGACCAGAACAAAGCCTTTCTTTGCGGCCCGATTTCGAGGTATTCGCTCGTCACGGCGAGCTTGATGCCGAGCTGCCCGCCGATATAATCGCTCTCCCATTTCCGGTGCGCTTCGAGCAGTTCTTCGGCGGTCGGTTCGGTCTTCGCGTCGGGCTGCGGCTTCCAGAAATCGCCGCGCGTCACCGGGATCACCTGAATCAGCTTTCCGTCGATCCAGAAAGCCGGATGATTCGAATCCTTCTTCTCGAAATCCCGGCCTTTGAATTCGATGTGAAACGAGGTCTTCAGGCCGTTGTAAGCGAGCAGATAACCGTCGTCGGTCCCGATCACGCCGCTCGTCGCATTTTCCTGCCCGAAAACCGCGAGCCCGCCGACCGCCAGAATGATCGACAGCCACCACCCAACGATTATTTTCTTACTTTTCATAAAATCCCCTCACAAATCTCTCGAATTTCGACATCCGACATCCGACATCCGACATCATTTGAGCCTGGCGGCGATCAGCGGAACGATCTTCTTCGGCGTCTTGATCGCGCCGGCGATATGCCGCGCTTCGGTGAAATGGCCGACGACGTAGACGCCCGGAACATTCGTCTCGAAGGTTTCCTCGTCGTAAACCGGCACCGTCCCGTAGCGGCCGGGACGCGTCTCGACGCCGAGATTGGTCAGCAGGCCGAGCTCGGCGTCGGCGCCGATCAGGATGAAGACGACGTCGTTCGGAAAGGTCTCGATCCGGCCGTCCTCGTTTTCGAGGACGATCTCGCGGTCGCGGATCTCGACGACGCGTTTGAGAAAATAGACGTTGAGGCATTCCTTCGAGAGCTCTTCTTCGAGCGGCTGCTTGACCCAGTATTTGATGCAGCCCTGTTTCGGATCGTTATTTTCCCAGTCCGCGCGAAAGATCGCGAGGATCGCGTTCGCGCCGGCCTGCGCGAGAAAGAGCGCCGCTTCGCCGGCCGAATTGCCGCCGCCGACGACCATCGCGTTTTTCCGGACATACGGAAAGGTTTCGCGAAACAGATGATGAACCTTCGGCAGATCCTCGCCCGGCACGCCGAGCCGCCGGACGTGATCCATCGCGCCGATCGCGAAAAGCACCGCCCGCGATTCGTAAATGTCTTTATCGGTCGTGATCCGGAAATGATTGTCGGATAATTTTTCGACGCCGCGGACTTCTTCCTCGGTCCGGACGTTGAGATTATTGTCGAGCACGAACCGCACGTAATAGTTCAAAAGCTCCTCGCGCGTCGGCTTTTCGCGTGCCGGGCGGAGCTCGCCCGCGTTGAATTCGAGCTCGTCGACGGTCGAAAAGACGGTCAGCCCGATCGGATACTGATAGATCGTGCTGCCGATCAGATTCTTTTCGACGACCAGATAGTCGAGCCCCGCTTTTTGCGCCTCGTAAGCCGCCGAAATCCCGGCCGGTCCGGCGCCGATAATGATTAAGTCAAACATCTGATTTTTTTTACGGTTATGAATGATAATTTAGTTCAATGAAACGATCTTTCGACAAAGACCGAAGGCCGTCCACCGCCCGTTTCGATAATTCCCCGACCCATCGAATCTTTCGCTTATTTTACCGCAATCGGCGGATTTACACCAAGATACGAGCGAAGCGCGGAGGGACGGCGGATCAAAAACGTTCGAACGATATCGAAGACAAGTCGATCGGTTCGCCCGCCGGAGATTGTCCGGTGATCGGTGATAAAATCCCTTTTCGGGACGCGGCGGCGGACTGGAGCGCAACCGTCCCGGTTGCCAACGCCGCGCCAGCGGTGTCAAACGCTTCAACGGCTTAAAACATCGCAGAAAGCGCGGCGTTTGTTCGCGCTGTCGCGCTCATAGCAACCGGGACGGTTGCGCTCCAGTCCGCTTTCGCGTCTTCGGAAAACGGGCCTCCGACGCATCCGTTCGATACGTTTTCATCAGCAATCAGCGCATCATCTAACGCAATGCCGTTACGACGACGGCATTGATTTTTCGAGTTTTTTTAATTCTTCGGTGAATTTTTCGATCTGTTGGTGCGTCGTTTCGAGCTCGCGTTTGGCCTCGATGTAGTGCTGCCATTCGCTGGTCGCCGTCAGGGCTTTGATCGTGTCCTCGTCGAGCGCGTGCGCCATCACGACGAGCAGGTCGCTCAGGGCCTCGTTGCTCGCCAGCAGAGATTGAATGATCGTGTACGCCAGTTTGGCGTTCGGGAAATCGATGTCGAGATCGTTGGCGTTGATTTGTGATACGTTCATTTATCGTCCATTATAACCCATCACGGCGGGTTGTTTCCGCAATTCCGATTAAAATCGCCGGCCCCTGATTTTTTGAGTTGGGTTTAACTTATCGGAGTTCACGCTGAAAACGCATCGGTCGTGACGTAACTTAATCTGAGTCCTGAGTCTTAAGTCTTGAGTCTTAAGTCGGTTTTCGATTTCGCGGGCTTTCGGTTTCAGGCAAAGATTTTATCGATAAAATCCGCGCGAATGACGAAATCGAAACAGCCGCCGAATGACTTCAGACTTCAGACAACAGTCTCGGCCTCCGGACTCAGATTACCTTATCGCAATAACCGGCACGGTAATCGACCGGGACGGCGAGTGGTTTGTGAATCGCGTTTTCGATTAAATCCGAATCGTCAGCCCGGCGAACGTTTTTTTGATCCATCAAAAACACCAAAAACACTGATTACTTTGGTTTTTAAATATTACCAAATTCGAACTTTAGGTCTTTGGTCTTTGATCTTTGATTTTGGCTTCATTCTCAAAGATCAAAGGTCAAAGACCAAAGACCACATTGTTACCAAACTTAAAAAATGCAGTACAAAATATCTTTCGTGTCTTTTTAGTGTTTTTAGTGTGTTTCGTGGATCAAAACCAACCGCTCGGCGGCCGGTCGTTTTATTGACCGGCAAATTTCGCGGCGTTTTGTCTCAAAAATTAGTTAAAGCGCTTTTGAGCACGTGCCGAACGGTTCTGCGTCAAAACACCAGAAACAGGAAATATTTCAGCCGGTAAACGGAAGATCTTTGACCGTCGCCGGCGAGTCGTTGACCGTCAACTCCGTGCCTTCGGCGAGATAGTCGTACCGGACGTAGGCGAGCGCGAGCGTCTTTTGGAGCTTCGGCGAGAACGTGCGCGATGTAATCCGGCCGGCGTTTTTTCCGTCGGCGGACTTGAGCTCGGCGCCGGATCCGGTCGCTGTCGCTCCCGGTACTGACAGATCCGGGCCGGTCGCCGGCGCTCCCGGTACTGACAGGGACGGCCCGGCTGCGACCGCTGCCGGTACTGACAGATCCGGGCCGGCTGCGGTCGCCGAATCCGACATGATCAGACCGGTCAGCCGTTTGGCGACGTGGCCCCGGAAATGGATGCGGGCGATGATTTCCTGCCCGATGTAGCAGCCTTTGGTGTAGCTGATCAAATCGTCGAGCCCGAGTTCGGGGACGATCGTCGTCTCGTCCATATCGACGCCGTAAAGCGGAATTCCCCGCTCGATCCGCAGCGTTTCGAAAACTTCATCGGGAATCTCCGCAAAACCTTCAGCTTCCGCGAAGCCGCGAAAATCCGCCGCCCTGTCAACCGGCACGAAGACGCCGGCGCCGCGCCGCAAATCCGAAAAGCCGATCCCCTCGAAATCCGAAATCCGAAATCCGAAATCCGAAATCGAATAGTATTGATAATTCTCCGATCGGTCCTCGACGAAGAAATCGCCGGCGAAGGTGAACCGGAACAGGTTCTGAAAGACCTTGTCGCGGGTCGCGCCTTCGGTTTCGAACAGGAATTCGTCGCCCGCGCGCCGGACGCGGACGACCGCGAGCAGCCGGCCCTGCGCGTTCGGAAACGCGGCGAGCAGCGTCGCGCCGTCTTCGATTTTGGCGACGTCGTTGGTGACGAGACCGTTCAGAAACTGGACGGCTTCGCGGCCCCAAACCGCGATCAGCCCGCGCTCCTGCGGGTAAAACCATTTTGTTCCTTCGTGAATCTTTTCGTAAAGCTTCAGATCATTGGCGTTCATTGATAATAATTCTCTTCCAGAAACTGGCTCCAGAACTTCTCGAAATAGCCGGCGATCGCCCGGCCGTCGATCACCAGCACCGGTCTTTTCAAAAAAGTATAATCCTCGACCATCAGATCGAGCATCTCGGCGTCGGAAAGCTCGCGCTCGTTCAGCTTCAATTCGCGGTAGCGGACCGCCCGCCGCGAAAAAAGTCCTTCGGCCCCGCCGAGCATTTTGGTCAGCTCGACGATCTCTTCGCGGGTCAGCGGTTCGTCCTTGATGTCGCGAAGCGGAAAATTGCGGATGCCGTGTCGTTCGATATAGCTTTTGGCCTTCCGACACGTTGAGCAGTTCGGAAGCCAGTAAAATGTGATGTCTTTCATAATCTATGACGATTTTTCGGACCGGCAACGGATGCCGTCCGTCGAGAGTTTTTCGAATTTTTCCCTTTTGATATTGGCTTTCCAGGCCTTGAGGACCTTGTAAGTCTTTTTCTTGGGGCGGAATTCGGCGAGCACGATGGTGTCGAGATTGGCCGCGCCGTCGATCGTGCAGACCGAGCTGTATGAAAAAAGAAATTCCTGATTTCTTCCGAGGGTGTCGAATTCGAGAACGTCCTTGACGATCCAGTCGGGGACGCCCTTCGTGTCGCGGCCGCTGATCTTTTCGAGCCAGAGATAAAACTTGCCGCCCTTCGAAAAGCGCGAAACGCCGTAGTTTTCGTTCGAGAGCAGCCCGCCGCCGAGATCCTTGACGCCGTTCGGCAGCGTTTCGCCGACGACGACGCCCTTGTGTTTGTAGCCGATGAACGTTTTTTTCTGCGCCGGCGCCGCGGCCGCCGCCAGAAGCGTGAGTATCAGTAATAGATAAAGCTTCATAACCCTTTTTCCATTGCTTCGGCGACCGCCCGGAAATCCGCGAGCTGTTCGGGAAGACGCCGGTGCGAGGCGATCGTCTGCGGGCTCGGGTGGTAAAGCGGGATGAGAAAACGCCCGTTCCACCGGTAAATTCGGCCGACGCCGAGCTTCAATGTAATTTGATGATACTCAATCGATTTCAACGCTTCAAGCGCGACGGTTCCCAAAGTGACGATTATTTTCGGGTCGATCAGCGCGATCGTTGCGGCCAGAAAACCGGCGCAGGTTTTGATCTCTTTGTTCGACGGCTTGCGGTTCGCGCCGGTCTCGCTCCGCGGGCTGCACAAAACGGTGTTGGTGATGAAGATTTCCTCGCGCCGGAGCCCGATCGAATCGAGCATCTGTTGAAAATTCTGCCCCGATTTGTCGCCCCAGAAAGGCCGCCGCGTCCGGTCCGCGCCCTGCCGGCCGGGCGCTTCGGCGACGAAGAAGACCCGCGGGCCGAGACTGCCGTTGAGCTCGCTGAGGACGGCCGTCCGGTCCTCCATCGCCGGGCAGAGCCGGCAGCCGGCCGCTTTTTCGGCCAATTTTAAAAATTCCTTCCGCTTTGCGTCCCCGGTTTTGTCCATTGCGCGATATTTTTTGTAGAATTAAAGTTTAATTCAAACGCGTTTTTTTAGACAACTATGAATCAAGTTACCGAACAAGCGGTTTTAGACCAGCTCAAACACATCGTCGATCCCGATCTGCGGAAGGACATCGTCACGCTCGGGTTCGTCAAGGATCTGACGATCGACGGCGGCGACGTCTCGTTCCGGATCGTCCTGACGACGCCGGCGTGTCCCGTCAAGGAAGCCTTCGAAACCGAGGCGCGGCAGCTCGTCGGCGCGCTCGACGGCGTCCGCAGCGTCAGGGTCGTGATGGACGCCGAGGTTCCGAAGGGCCGCGGCATTTCCGGCAATATGGCGCTCCCGAACGTCAAGAACATCATCGCCGTCTCGAGCGGCAAGGGCGGCGTCGGCAAATCGACGGTCGCCGTCAACCTCGCCGTCTCGCTCGCGCTCGACGGCGCGAAGGTCGGTTTGATGGACGCCGACGTCTACGGCCCGAACGTCCCGCTGATGCTCGGTCTCGCCGACCAGCAGCCGAGCGCCTTCAACGGCCAGATCACCCCGCTCGAAGCCCACGGCGTCCGGATGATCTCGATGGCCGTCCTCGCGCCGGCCGACAAGCCGATGATCCTCCGCGGCCCGATGCTCCACGGCATCGTCCGCCAGTTTCTGACCGACGTCAACTGGGGCAAACTGGATTACCTGATCGTCGATATGCCGCCCGGAACCGGCGACGTCCAGCTCAGTCTCGCGCAATTGGTGCCGGTCCAGGGCGCGGTGCTCGTGACGACGCCGCAGACCGTTTCGATCGCCGACGTCCGCCGCGCGCTCAAGATGTTCGAGACGGTCGCCGTCCCGACGCTCGGCGTGATCGAGAATATGTCGTATTTCGTGCCGCCCGATATGCCCGAAAAACGCTATCACATCTTCGGCGAGGGCGGCGGAAGCCGGCTCGCCGCCGAATACAACGTGCCGTTCCTCGGCGAAGTCCCGCTCGGCCTCGAAGTCCGCGAATCGGGCGACGCCGGCGTCCCGGTCGTGATCGCCGAACCGGATTCGCCGCAGGCCAAAGCGTTTCGCAAGGTCGCCGAAGAGGTCGCCCGGCAGGTCTCGATCGAAGCGATGAAGCCCGAGCTCCAGATCGTCTCGCGGGCCGGATAATTTTCAGAGCCGCATCTTTTTGAGAATTTCCCGAAACCGCGAGTCATTGCGGACGTCGTCAAAACCCTGATCGATCGTCAGCACGATCATCAGCGAGTCGTGTTCGTCCAATGCTTTTTCAAGCTCGGCGAGGGCCCTTTCCCTCTCGCCGAGCGCGATCAGGCTCCGGGCCAGAACGTATTTTGAAACCTGCTGCTTGCGGGCGAGCTGCTCGATTTCCGCAAACGCGGTTTTCGCTTCGCTGACTTGATCGTTTTTGATCAGGGCGCGGATCATCGCGGAAATAAAATAGGAGCTGCGGCCCGAGGAATCGACGGCTTTCCGGTACTCGACGATCGCATTTTTGTAATCGCCCCGGCCGTCCAGACTCCGGCCCAGATAATATAGGGCGAGCGGGAAATTTCTGTCCATTTCGAGGGCGGTTCTTACTTTTTCGATGGCCCGGTCGTAATCCCGTGAAGCCAGATAGGGAAAAGCCCGCGCGGTATTTGTCGAAAGCGAAAGCGGATCGAGTTCGACGGCTTTTTCCATTTCGGCGATACTTTCCTCGGTGCGCCCGAAAAAGGCGAGGAATTCGCCGAACCATTGATGCGCCGTCGGGTAATGCGGATTCGAGGCGATCGCCCGCCTGAACTCGGTTTCGGCTCCGGGCCAATCCCATTCGAACTGCTCTTTATACAAAGCGAGTGCGGTTCGCGCTTCGACCAGATTCTCGTCGAGGCTGAGCGCCTTTTCGGCCGCCCGCTTCGCTTTCGGAAATGCTTCCCGGTCCTGCGATTGGCTGAACGTGTGCAGCAGAACGTAGGTCTCCGCCAACCCGGAATACGCCAGCGCGTAATTTTCATCCTTCGCAATCGCCTGTTCGTAGTACGCGATGCTCTTTCGCAAATCGTCACTGCTCCGGCTGTTCCAGAAAAAGCGTCCCTTGGTGTAAAGATGATAGGCCTCGAGGTTTTCCGTGTAACGGCGTCTGACCTGTTCCCGCTCATCGGCATTTAACTCCAGCGACAGCGATCGGGCGACTTTTTCGGAGATTGAATCCTGCAGGGCGAAAATGTCTTTTTCCGACTCGTCGAAACTATCGGCCCAAAGCAGCGCGCCGTCGCTGACCCGGAAAAGTCTGACCGAAACCCTGATCCGCCCGCCGGCCTTTTGAATGTTGCCCTCCAGAACCGCGTCGACGTTGATCTCTTTGCCGACCGTTACGGCTTCCGGCGCGGCGTCCGCGTAACGAACGACCGTATCGGTCTGCCGTACGACGAGGCTTTTGAGACGGCTCAATTTGTTGATGACGGCATCGGCCATTCCGATCCCGAGCAGTTTGTCGTCGGGATTCGGCTCGAAATTGCGAAACGGCAAAACCGCGATCGTTTTGACTTCCTTTGCCGACGAAGGCCGGGCCGCCGCGGGTTCGCCGTCATTTCGAAGAAAAAAGGCCGCGCCGCCCAGCGAAATCGCCGCCAGCAAAACGAGTGAAAAAATCAGAATCCGCCGTTTTTTTTGCCCGTTTTCGGAGACTCCGGCCTCGGTCCCGTTTTTTTCGGCGATCGAAATTAACGGGTCTTCCTCGGATTTCCCGACCCGGGCGACAAAACGATATCCCTTGCCGCTCTCGGTGACGATAAACCGATGCTGATTCGGATTTTCGCCGAGCTTTTTTCGCAGTACCGAAATCGTTTGGGTCAGGTTCGACTCCTCGACAAAACTGTCGGCCCAGACCCGCGCCATCAAATCTTCCTTGAAAACGATCTTTCCGTGATTTTCGACCAGTATTTGTAAAACATCGAAAGCCTTCCGGGTCAGCGAAATCGGCTCTTCGCCGGCACCGCGAAAAAGCAGTCTTTTCGCGGTGTCGAGCCGGAAATCATCGAAAATATATTGGCCGCCCGGTTCACTTTCGCGCATCGTTTTAGAATATTTTAGAAAATTTGAGCCGCGATTTGAGGACATTTTACCTCAAAAAGAAGAAATTAACATCCGAAATCTTTTTCAGCTTTCTCGGGGATAATTTTTTTCAGGAGGACAAACAATGAGTAAAAAACCATATCTGTTCGACACCGGCTGGCAGTTCGTCACATCGCGCGGCCTCAATCTCAGTCTGGCAATAAAGTCTAACGGCTTTTCGGCAGGAGCCGGCAGCATTTATCTCGCGCCCCTGAGCGCGCCTGACAATCCGTATGAATTCAACTACGCATCTGCCGGAATCTGTGTCGGACTGGCTTCAGCCAGTCTGGAATTCGCGACCAAGGACATCTATAGTTCAGGGGTTGTTTACGGCAATCCGCTGATCAAGGGGAATCTGACTCTCGACGATATGCAGGGAGCCTGTCTGATTTACAGCGCCTCCGCCCATATCTTGCCCGGAGGAAGCGTTTCGGTGATTCTGATCGGCGTCGGGATGGGAATCGTCAAGGGATTTTTTCTGGCGGCCTCGGGAGTCGGCTTTCCCTTAGCCCCGCTGGCGGTCCTCGCGTCCTGCCGGGCAATGGTGTTTTATTCGGGCGGAATAATCGGAACACCCGATGCCGGATGCACGGCGACCATCGGCTACATTACCAATACCGATACTATGAAAAACAAAAACTACGGGACAATAATGCTCGTAAAATCGTTAAATTCGATCAATCAGGCGCTGTGACTTTCCGCACTCGCGGGAAACCGCCGGCCTCTCCGAATACCCGTGAAGGTTGTTTTTTTCAGCCGGGACGTGTAATATTGATAATAAAGTAAAGATTCGTCTTACGAATCTGAAATTTCAACCGATAAATTATTAGGAGAGAATAGATAATAAATGTCAGCAGTAGCAGCACCGACCGTCGAGATCGTCGTGACACCGTCAGCGGTCTCAGAAATCAAGAACTTTATGGCGAATGAAGAGGATTTGCCGGAAACCGCCGGGCTTCGCGTGCGCGTCGTGCCGGGCGGCTGTTCGGGATTCCAGTACAGCCTGAACATCGAGGAGGAATCGCGGAGCGGCGATTTCGTGCTCGACAAGGACGGCGTCCGGCTTTTCGTCGATATGTTTTCGGCCCAGTATCTGAACGGCATCACGATCGACTACACGACCAGTATGATGGGCTCGGGCTTCACGTTCGACAACCCGAACGCGACCGGCGGCTGCGGCTGCGGAACGTCGTTCTCGGCCTGATTAAGCGGCGCGCGCCGACCAATCATTCGGAAAGGATCGAAGAAAATTTTTCGATCCTTTTTTCATTTTTCTGGAAACGAAAATTGATTGAAACTGTCTATTGACATACGGGACAACTGAAGGACGGCAAAGGCGGAGGAGAGGCGGCGGGGTCTTGGAAACCAGGACCCCATTCCGTTTTTTTCGGCGGCGCCGGAGAAATTTATCTTCCAAAACCACCTCATTTAAAGGTAAAATGGATTTGGCGATTTGCCATTTCCGCTCTTTTAGGCGACACTAATAACGCAAACCAATATTTAGAACAAAAATAATTTATTATAAATTCAAGACTTTCGGCTAAATCTACCGGTTCAAAAACCGTTTAATTTTCGCTTTATTCTAAATTCCGGTTTGCCCGGCCCGATCAAATCTACGATCGGCCACAATCCCCTAAATATAAAAATATGGAGTAATTTTTTGATGATTTTAAAAAACCGTTTGTGTATCTCGCTGTGTCTGTCCGCCATTCTCCTGCTCGTCGCCGTCGCCGGCGCCCAGACCCGTTCGAGAATCGTGACCACCCCCGAGAGCCAGCCGACCAGCGTCCAGAATTCGACCGATCGGCTCAAACGCACCGTCCTGTCGTCGCCCGTCACCACCGTCTCGTCGCGCCCGACGCTGACCAACCAGATCATCGTCGTCGGCCAGCCCAACGCCCAGAAACCGCTCGTCAAAAACACCGCCTCGACCCAGCCGACCAGTTCGCTTCAGCCGACCAATTCGATGCTGATGTCGAACCCGCGGCTCAGTTACGCGCCGACGACCAACCAGCGGCTGCTCGAATCGATCCAGTCCAAGCTCGGAATTCCCTATCTTTACGGCTCGACCGGCCCGAACCGCTACGACTGCTCGGGCTTTGTCTGGAGCGTCTTCCGCGACGCCGGAATGCCCTTCACCCGCGCCAGCGCGCGTTCGCTGTGGTCGACCTTCGAGCCGGTTTACGGCGACGACCGCTTCAAGTTCGGGACGCTCGTCTTCTTCAACAAGCTCGGCCATATGGGCATCGTCGCCGATGAAAACGGCTTTTATCAGGCCTCGTCGAGCAAGGGCATCACCTACTCGCCGTTCAAGGGCTACTGGGAAAAACGGATCGTCGGTTTTCGCCGGATCCCGGCCGATTACGCGATGGTCAAATAATTCCGCCGCCCGCGAAATATCAAAGGCCCGCCGCCGAATGTTCGGCGACGGGCCTTTTTCCCTGACTTCGATCCGGCTTCAGCTCACGAAACCGGGCCGCGATTGATGTTCCCGGACCTCGCAGATGACGGCGATCTTGTCGATCGCCACGTAGGCGACCTTTTCGTCGTCGTCGCGCAAAAACAGGATGCCGCTTTTGACGTCCATCACGTCGCCCCGGAAGGACGCGTTCGAACCGCAGGAAACGTCGATCTTTTTCCCCATCAGGGTCTTCAAAAATTCTTCCATAAACAAAACCTCTCCCTAATTTAACCTTAGATCAGATGCGCGACCGAGCCGTTGCGGCCGGTCAGGAGCCAGCTCGAAAACTGACGGCCGTTCGAGTGACCGTTCGTCGAGCTCTCCGGAGCTTTGGCCGAAAAAGCCAGCGCCGCCGCGATCAGCGCCAGATCGCGCTCGGTTTCGTCGAGCTCTTTGGCCTTTTTGCGGGCGTTGAAGCGCGGGATAAAGCCTGTGTCGAGCCGGCCCTCGATAAATTCCTCGTCCTCGGCGACTTCGCGGAAAAACGGCAGCGTCGTCTTGATGCCGCCGACCTCGTACTCGCGGAGCGCGCGCCGCATCCGGTCGAGCGCCTCGGCGCGGTCGCGGCCGTAGACGGCGAATTTCGAGATCATCGGATCGTAGTAGATCGAGATTTCCGAGCCCTCGTAGATGCCGCCGTCGTCGCGGACGCCGCTGCCCTGCGGCAGGCGGAGCCGCGTGATCTTGCCGGGCGACGGCATAAAGTTGCTGTCCGGATCTTCGGCGTAGACACGGCATTCGATCGCGTGACCGCGCAGCTTGACGTCTTCCTGCGTGAACGAGAGCTTTTCGCCCCACGCGACGCGGATCTGCTCGCGGACGAGGTCGATGCCGGTGACGAGCTCGGTGACCGGATGCTCGACCTGCAGCCGCGTGTTCATTTCGAGATAGTAGAACGAGCGGTCGAGGTCGGAAACGAGAAATTCGACCGTCCCGGCGCCGACGTAATCGACCGCGGCGGCGACCTTGACGGCGCATTCGCCCATCTGCCGGCGCAGTTCCGGATCGTTGATCGGCGACGGACATTCCTCGATGACTTTCTGATGGCGGCGCTGGATCGAACATTCGCGCTCGCCGAGGTAAACGTGGTTGCCGTGCGTGTCGGAAAAGACCTGAATCTCGATGTGGCGCGGCCGGACGACCGCTTTTTCGACGTAGACGGCGTCGTCGCCGAAGCTCGCCCGGGCCTCGCTCTGCGCGGTTTCGAGCAGCGATTTGAGATCCTCTTCGCGCTCGACGAGCCGCATTCCCTTGCCGCCGCCGCCGGCCGACGCCTTGAGCATCACCGGATACCCGAATCGGCGGGCGGTTTCGAGGGCGTCCTCGTAGGACTTGAGCGGTTCGGTCGTGCCCGGAACGACCGGCACGCCGGCGTCGATCGCGATCAGGCGGGCCGAAATCTTGCCGCCCATCGCCTCCATCGCTTCCGGCGGCGGCCCGATAAAGGTGATGCCTTCGGCGGTCACGTGACGGACAAAGTCCGCGTTTTCCGACAAAAAGCCGTAACCCGGATGGATCGCCTCGGCGCCCGATTTTTTGGCGACGTCGATGATCTTTTCCCAGCGGAGATAACTTTCCGCCGAGGGCGGCGCGCCGATCAGATAGGCTTCGTCGGCCATTCTGACGTGAAGCGCGTTTCTGTCCGCCTCGGAATAGACCGCGACGGTTTTGATTTTCATCTCGCGGCACGCACGGATCACCCGGCAGGCGATCTCACCGCGATTGGCAATTAAGATTTTCTTAAACATAAATTTTTAATCGAGAACTGAATTCCCGTGGTTTTTCGGGTCGAATCGAATGCTCACTTTGGCCCCCGGCGCGTATTTGAGCGGATTCTGTTTCTGCTCCTCGGTCAGGTGGTCGCTCGATTCGAAATCGACGCCGTGAATTGTGTAAAAATAATAAACGATCTCGTCGCCGTTCGAATGGGTGTCGGAATCGATGATGGTGCCCTCGGTGATTCTGCCGTTTTTCAGCAAAAACTCCCGTCTTTCTCTTTCGGTCGGCGCTTTCTTTTTGCGTGAAAATATGTCGAAAAGTCCCATTTTAATCTAAAATCAGCGGAGGTTTGTTGTATTTCGCCCGTAAATTGTTGACCGCCGCCAGAACGACGGGCCGTTTGATGATGCGCGCCTCCCACGGCCGCTTGCCGGGGATGTCGATCATTATCAGGCCGGTCAGGATCGTCAGAATGCCCTGCCCCGGAACGCCGGGCAGCGACAGGACAATGCCGATCAGCACCAGAATCACGCCGAAAATATTTTTCAGGATGACCACGCCCCAGCGGATCAGAAACGGACTGCCGGGCAGAAAATCGCGTTCATAATGCGAGCTGAAATAATTTTCGGGAACCTTGACGATGACGATCCCGATCGACAGGAAACTGAAGCCGAGCGAAAGAAAGAACAACCCCACCCCGAGCCCGATCTGTCCCCACGACAAAGTCGTCCAAAATTTAGAAAGCCATTCCATACACCCTTTTCCGTAACAAAATCACTCTCCGTCCTGTTCCGCCTCGAGCCGGCGAAACTCCTTCCAGATAAAAAACATCCGGTGCACGAACGTCCAGATCGAGCCGACCGCGAGCACCCACAAAACCTGCGGCATCCGGTTGAACAGGAAGAAGTTCGAGTTCCAGTCCCAGGTCGAAAGCGCGCCGATGATGAAGAGGACGATCCGCTCGGGCCGCTGCAGAAAACCGACGTTCGCCTTGACGCCGAGCGCTTCCGAACGGGCGGTCGTGTACGAGACCATCACCGAACCGATCCAGCCCGCGCCGGCGAGAAAGACGTTGAGAATCGAATGCTGCGGCGTGTTCGACGCGTAAAACAGCATTATCCCGAGAAAGCAGACCATATCCGAAACGCGGTCGAGCGACGAATCGAGAAAGCCGCCGAACCGCGTCACGTTGCCGGTCAGCCGCGCGACGTTGCCGTCGAGCATATCGAACAGGTTGGCGACGATCAGCACGATCCCCGCCCAGAAAAATTCGCCGATCCCGAACAACAGACCGCAGCCGAGATTGATCAGCACGCCGATCGTCGTCAGGATGTTCGGATGGACGCCGGCGGACGCCAACCCGCGCACCATCGCGTTGATGATCCGCATTGCTCCCCGTCCGATGCTCGCTCCAAACATTTTTTTTGAGTGAAGAGCGGCGAGCGTCAAGCGGCGAGTTTACGGTCTCTCCGCTCTCCGCCCGCCGCCCGCTTTTAATCTTCTCCCTCGTGAATCGTCGTCAATCTGTAAATCTCGAAATTGCGAAAGCCCTTCGGCGTTTTGACCTTGACCGCGTCGCCCTCTTCGCGGCCCATCAAGGCCTGTCCGATCGGCGAAACGGTCGAAATCTTGCCGTTTTCGGGATCGCTTTCCTCGCTCGTGACGAGCCGGTAGGTGATTTTTTCCTCCGTGTCGATGTCGTAAAGCACGACCGTCGAGCCGTAGGCGACCCGGTCGGTCGGAAGTTTCGAAATGTCGATTGATTCGACCTCGCCGAGCCGCTGCCGGACCTGCGCGATCCGCGCCTGCACGATCGACTGCCGCTCGAGCGCCGCCTTGTATTCCGCGTTTTCACGCAAATCCCCGAATTCCCTGGCTTTTTGAATCTCCCGCGGCAGCTTGAAGTGAAGTTCGTCTTCGAGCGCGGCGAGTTCGTCCTGTAATTTTTTTCTGACTGATTCCATATTCTTCTAGTCTAGAGTCTTTAGTCTTAAGTCCAAAGTCAACCGGTCGTTTCTGAAATCGACCGGCTCCAGACTCAGGACTTCAGACTCAAGACCATTTAAAGTTTCGATTCGTTCGGCGCGGCAAAAGAAATGCCGATGTCGCGCGCCGTCCGGACGAGCTGGCCGTCGACCGAGACGTTCTTGAGATTCTTGACCGCGTCGGCGAGCGGCACGGTGATCACCTCGCCGGCCTTGAGGGCGACCATTTTGCCGGTCTGCCCGTTGGCCAGCGCGCGGACCGCGTTGGCGCCGAAGTTCGTCCCGAGCATCCGGTCGAAGGCGTTCGGGCTGCCGCCGCGCTGGAGATGACCGAGCACGACGCAGCGCGATTCCTTGCCGGTTTCGGCCTCGACGCGCCGCCGCAGATGGCTGCCGACGCCGCCGAGCCGGAGCGCTTCCTTGTCCATATAGATCGGCTGCGTACCGACCTCGACCGCGCCCTCGGCGACGACGATGTTCGTAAAGCGCGACCCCGTTTTCTCGCGCTGCCGGATCTTGTCGAGCATCGAATCGAACGAAAACGGAATCTCGGGGATCAGAATGACGTCGGCGCTGCCGGCCATTCCGGCGTGGAGCGCGATCCAGCCGGTGTTGCGGCCCATCACTTCGAGGATCATCACCCGGTCGTGCGACGCGGCCGTCGTATGGAGCCGGTCGAGCGCTTCGGTCGCGATGTCGATCGCGGTCATAAAACCGAACGTCAGCTCGGTCGCCGAGAGATCGTTGTCGATCGTTTTCGGTACGCCGATGACCGGAAAACTGCGCTTGTTGAACTGTTCGGCGATCGCCAGCGTGCCTTCGCCGCCGATCACGATGAGCGCTTCGATGTCGAGCTTTTTCAGATTTTCGAGCGCTTCGTCGATCGGCATCTCCGGGATGATCGTTTTGCCGTCGACGACCTTCGTGAAGCTGCCGCGGTTACGGGTTCCGAGGATCGTTCCGCCGCGCGGCAGGATGCCGCTGACGGCCTTGAGATTGAGCTTGACGGTATGAGTTTCGCCTAAAATTCCCTCGAAACTGTCCTCGATGCCGATGCATTTCATACCGAATTCGCCGATCGCCGTCTTGACGATCGCGCGGATCACCGCGTTCAGGCCGGGGGCGTCGCCGCCGCCGGTTAAGATTCCGATTTGTTTGTACATATTAGAAGTTAGCAAAGCAAAAAATGTATTTTACAATAGAGAGCCGAAATTTTCTAAAAGCCCGAGTAAATTGTCAAAGGAATTTAACCTCCGCCGGCGGAGCCGCTTTCCCGACGGCCGGCGAGGCCTTAAACATCCCCGTCGTAGAAACTTAACCGCCCCTAATGACAGAATATAACCAATTTCGCCCGGAGACCACCCCGCGCCCCGAAAAGAACCGCGAATTGGCGAAAAAATTCACGATCGGTTAAATTCTATCCTGATGAAAAAAGCATTCGTGACGACGCGCGGAGCGAAACGCGTCCGCGCCGGCCATCTCTGGATTTACAAAAGCGACCTCCAAAAAACGGACGCCGCGGGCGGCGACGTCGTGACCGTCTTCGACGAGGCTAAAAATCCGGTCGGGCAGGCCTTTTACAGCGATTCGTCGGAAATCGCGCTCCGGTTCTTCACGACCGGCAATGAAACCGTCGACCGTGAATTCTGGCGCGCGAAGCTTCGCGCCGCCGCCCGCCGCCGCCCGCCGAACGCCGGCACGAACGCCCGCCGGCTGGTCAATTCCGAGGGCGACCTGATCCCGTCGCTGACGGTCGACGACTACAACGGCGTCTTCGTCATCCAGACGCTCGCGCAGGGCACGGAAAAGCTGAAGGAAGTCTTCGTCGATCTCCTTTGCGAGGAGTTTTCGCCGACCGCGGTGGTCGAGCGCAACGACGTCAAGGTCCGGCTGCTCGAAAAGCTGCCGCTCCAGACCGGCGTGCTCGCCGGCGCGCCGCCCGACGAGATCGTCATCGAACAGGACGGGGTGAAATTTTTCGTGACGCCGCTCGCCGGCCAGAAAACCGGCTCGTTTCTCGACCAGCGCGAAAATCACCGCGCCGTCCGCGATTACGCCTTCGGCCGCGCGCTCGACTGCTTTACCTTTAACGGCGGCTTCGCGCTCAATCTCGCGCGCGTCTGCGAACGGGTGACGGCGCTCGACATCTCGGACGAAGCGGTCGCGCTCGGCCGGCGCAACGCCGAACTGAACGAGCTGAAAAACGTCGAATTCGAGACCGCCAACGTCTTCGACGCGCTCCGCGATTACGAAAAGGCGGGAGCAAGATTCGACACGATCGTGCTCGATCCGCCGGCCTTCGTGAAAAACCGCAAGGCGCTCCACGCGGCGGTCCGCGGCTACCGCGAAATCAACCTGCGGGCTTTGAAATTATTGAATCAGGACGGGATTCTCGTGACCTGCAGCTGTTCGTTTCACTTTACCGAGGAGCTTTTTCTCGACACTCTCCAGCAGGCTCTGCGCGACGCCCGGCGGCGCGCTCATCTGGTCGAAAAACGGATGCAGGCGAAAGACCATCCGGTGCTTCTGGGAATGCCCGAAACCCATTATCTGAAATGCTTTATCCTGCGGGTCGTCGAATAAGGCGGCCTCTTCGATGAAAAAAAACGCTTCCGGCCGGTTTCCGGAAGCGTTTTCGTTTTGCGGATCAATTCAGCCCGGTCAGCGGGCGATGAAAATCAGTTCTTTGCGACCAGTTTTTTCGCGTCCGGCAGCGAGTCGAGCGCTTTCAGAAGCTGCGGATCGACTTCGAGCAGGACCTGCGCGCCGGCCTCGTTCGAGTAATTGGCCGTCGCGAGCTCTTCGCGGATCCGCGTTTTCGCGTAATCGGCCTGATTGTTGATATTGTCGGCCGAGAGGCCGTTCGCCTTGTCGCCCGTCACGAAATTCCGGAAGGCTTCGAACAAACGATCGTTGACCTGCAGATCGTTCGGGTCGATCGTCGTCGCGAAGCTCTGCTTGTCGCGGCGGTAGTTTTCGAAGCCCTTGACCTGACCGGCGACGAGCTGGCGGACGAAAAAGAAGGCCGCTTCGTTGAGCCGGCCGCGGAGCGGCGTAAAGGCCGGCGCGGGCGCGCGGACGTCGGGCTCGATGCCGCGGCCGCCGTAGAGCACGCGGCCGTTCGCCGCGGTCACCGGGCTGCCGGCGGGTTTCGGCTTGGCGTCGGTCGATTCGCCGTTCTCGTCGGTCTCGCCGCCGTGCGTGTAGTATTCGTAGATCGAGCCGTTCGAGTAATCGCGCTGGAGCGAGCGGCCGAACGGCGTGTAGTAGCGCGCCGTCGTGAGCGTCATTCCCGTTCCGTAGGGCAGATCGAAAGGCCGCTGGACGAGGCCCTTGCCGAAGCTGTCGGTGCCGACGATGACGCCGCGGTCGTAGTCCTGAATCGCGCCGGCGACGATCTCCGAGGCCGAGGCCGAGCCGCCGTTGATCATCACGATCAGCGGAAAATCCTCGGTCTTCGGATTGTCGGTCGGAAGGTCGGTCATCTTCTCGCCGCGCGAGCGGCCCTTGACCGAGACGACCGTCTTGCCCTCGGGCACGAAATAGCCGACGACCTTGATCGCCTGCTGCAGAAAACCGCCCGGATTGTTCCGCAGATCGAGCACGAGGCTCTTCATCCCTTTTTTCTTGAGATCGTTGATCGCCTGTTCCAATTCGTCGGCGGTCGTCCCCTGAAATCCGCCGACGAGGCCGACATAGCCGACGTCGTCGCGGAGCATAAAGTAATTGCGGATCGACGGGTACGGCACGCCGCCGCGGACGATGTTGAATTCGACCGGCTGCGACTGGCCGGCGCGCGCGACCTTGACGTTGACGGTCGTGCCCTTCGGGCCGCGGACGTTTTTCGAGACTTCGGCGCTCGTGAAATCCTTGGCGTCCTTGTCGTCGATCGTCAGAAACTTGTCGCCGTAGCGGAGGCCGGCCTTGTCGGCGGGCGTGCCGGGCACGATCGACTGGACGTAGACGCCGTCGCGGTGCTGGAGGATCGAAACGCCGATCCCGTAAAATTCCGAAGCCTGTTCCTCGTTCATCTTGCGCAGCTCTTCGGCGGTGAAGAACGACGAGTGCGGGTCGAGCGTCCAGAGCATACTCTGGATGGATTTCTCGGAAACCTGTTCGTGATTGATCGTGCCGACATAGTTTTTGTCGATCAGATCGAGCGCCTCGCGATAATCGGCGACGATCCGCTCGGGCGTCACCGACGTATCGGCCGACGATTTCGTAAACCGCCCGAAAAGCCCGCCGGCGACCGCGCAGAGCGCGATAAAAACTATGACGAAAACGGCGAATTTCTTGCTCATTGTGAAAACTCCCGGAATAACCTAAAAAACTATACCACAAAGACGAGTCGAGAGTGGAGAGTCGAGAGTGGAGAGTCAGAGACCGAATCTATGATCTTCGGGTTTGATTCGGACTCTCGACTCTCGACTCTCGGCTCTCGACTAAAATATCAATACCGTTTAGTTGTCGGAAAAGCCGTTCGCGTTGTCGGGTCGTTTGGCGGCGGCGGCCGGGATTATTTTCCGTAAACCGGCCGGTCGCGATTTACTTTTTGAATACAAGAATTTAACATTGTGCTTTTGCCGGATGAAACCTGAGCTTTCCATCGTCGTCCCCGCCTTTGAAGAAGAAACGCGCCTCGGCGCGCCGCTCGCGGAGATTTTCGCCTTCATCGAAAAGCGGAAACTCGACGCCGAGGTGATCGTCGTCGACGACGGTTCGAAGGACCAAACCGCCGCCGTCGCCCGCGAAACGGCCGCCCGCTTTCCGAAAATTCCCGCGCAGGTCGTCCGCTACGAAGAAAATCGCGGCAAGGGCTACGCCGTCAGGACCGGACTGGCCGCCGCGAAGGCCGACATCGCGCTGTTCAGCGACGCCGATCTTTCGACGCCGATCGAAGAGCTCGACAAGCTCGTCGAGCCGCTCCGCCGCGGCGAATACGACGTCGCGTTCGGCTCGCGCGCGCTCGACCGGAGCCTGATCGGGACGCACCAGCCGTGGCGGCGCGAACAGGGCGGCAAAGTGATGAATCTCATCATCCGGACGATGTCGGGGCTCCGTTTTTCCGACACGCAATGCGGTTTCAAGGCCTTTAATATGATAAAATTCGGACCGCTGCTCGATCTGATGACGATCGACCGGTTCGGTTTCGACGTCGAATTTCTGTTCGTCGCCGAATACCACCATCTGCGGCTCCGGGAAATTCCGGTTCGCTGGAACAACGTCGAGGGCTCGAAGGTCAGCGTCTTTCGCGACACCCGGCGGATGTTCGGCGAGCTCAACCTGATTCGAAAAAACGCCCGCGAGGGCCGGTATAACCTTAAATAAACAATGTCTGCCAAGCTAAACGTCAACATCGATCACGTCGCCACCATCCGCGAAGCCCGGAAGACCATCGAACCGAGCATCATCACCGCCGCCGTCATCTGCGAGCAGGCCGGCGCGAACGGCATCACCGTCCATCTGCGCGGCGACCGCCGCCATATTCAGGACCGCGACATCGAGCTGCTCCGCGACGTCGTCACGACCTATCTCAACGTCGAGATGGCAGCGACGATCGAGATGACGCTGATCGCGCTCGACACGCGGCCCGACGCCGTCTCGCTCGTCCCCGAAAGCCCGAACGAGATCACGACCGAGGGCGGCCTCAACGTCGCCGAAAACTTCGTCGGCATCCAAAGCGTCACCGCGCAGCTCAAGAACGCCGGCATCTTCGTCAGCCATTTCATCGACCCGACGCTCGTCCAGATCGAGGCCGCCGCCGACTCCGGCGCGCAGCAAGTCGAGCTCTGCACGGCCGAATACGCCGAGCTGACGCTCGCGTCGCGCGCCGCTCACGGCGAGGGCGCGGAAAAGGCGAAGGCCGAGCTCGACCGGCTCGCCCGCGCCGCCAAATACGCGAGCGAGCTCGGGTTGATCGTCGCCGCCGGCCACGGCCTGACCTACCGCAACGTCGGCGCGCTCGCCGCGATTCCCGAAATCACCGAATTCAACATCGGCCACAACATCATCTCCCGCGCCGTCTTCACGGGCCTCTATCGCGCCGTCGAAGAAATGATCGCGCTGATCCGTTAACGAATCGCTTCCCGATTTTTTCGGCGTTAAATTCAGGCTTTTTCCCAGCCACGGCGCAAGCCGCGCCGATCCGGCGCGTTCTGAAAGCGGTCCGTGAAATCGAAACCGCCGGCGAAAAATTCCCGCCGGTGCAACCTTTTCCGGTTTCCGTTACTCTTTTAGAAAGTCAGTCTTTTGTCGAACGAAGGAGAAAATCCGATGCAATTTAACCGAATCCGGGCGCTTTTCACGATCGTGCTGCTGGCCGTTTCCGCGCTGACCCAGACGCCCGACGACGCGAACGCCGAAAAAATGAAGCGGCAGGCGAAGCTCCTCGAAACGATCGTCGCCGACGCCAAAACGCTCAAGCTGCCGGAAAACCGGGCCTTCGTGCTGGCCCACGCGGCGAACGCCTACTGGACGACGGACGAGAAACTGGCCCGCCGGCTGTTCGACGAGGCCGCCGCCGAGCTGATCACGGCGCAGACCGAAGCGGCCGCCGAAAAGAACGGGATGCAGTATTTTCAGGCGCTCATCTACGGCCAGTCGCCGCGCCACGAAATTCTCGAAGCGGCCGGCGCGCGCGACGCCGGGATGGCCCTCGAAATGATGCTCCGGACGCGGCCCGAAAAACTCGCCCGCGCCGTCGCCGAATACGGCGGATCGACGGCGTCGATGGGCGGCCAATACGCCTTTGCCGAGATCACCGTCGAGCAGAAGCTGCTCGCCGAGGCCGCGCTCCAGGATCCGCAGACGGCCGTCAAACGGATCCGCGAAAGCCTCAAACGCGGGATCACCTACGAGACCGTCAACCTGCTCGAACGGATCTATTCGAAAGATCCCGAAACCGCCGAAAAGCTCGCCCCGGACGTCGCCGCGCGGCTCCTCGAAATCGACTTCGCGAAAGACCAGCAGGGAGCCGAAACCGCCGGCCTTTTCATCGGCCGCTTCGGCCGCGAAACCGCGCCGACCGACAAGGTTCTGCGCGTCCCCGAAAAGACGATCCGCGATCTCGCCGGCAAACTCTTCGATTTCTGGCTCGACCCGAAAACCGCGCAGCTCAACGGCTACTGGAACGCGCAGGCCGTGCTCGAAAAGCGGCTGCCCGAACGGTTCGCGGCGGCCAAACAAAAACAGGACAAGCTCCAGAACCAGTATCAAACGCCCGAGGGCCTCGAATATTCGAAGCTCACGACGGCCGAAGCGTCGCCCGACGAGATGGTCGCCCGCGCCCCGGAATTCTCGCCCGGCTACCGCAACGAGCTGTACCGGCTGGCCGCCGACAAATACGCCCAGAACGGCAATTTCGAGCTCGCCGAAAAACTGCTCCGGACGAACATCACCGAGGAGGAAAGCGACCGATATCTCTCGCAGTATTACTCGAATTTCGCGATCCGCGCGGCCGGCGAGGACCGTTTCGAAGCCGCGCAGGGCTTCGCTTCTCAAATCACGGACGATAATCAAAAACTCACCGCGCTGATCTATCTCGCCCAGCGGCTTTATCAGAAAGACCGGGAAAAAAACCTGTCGGCGGCGCTCGGCATTCTCCGCGCCGCCCGCGAGACGATCGACTCGACGCCCGAATCGCAGGAAGACCTCAACCGGACGGCGACGCTCGCCTCGGCGTTCGCCGAGCTCGACCCTGGCGAATCGTTCCGGCTTCTCGAACCGCTCGCCGGCCCGCTCAACGAGCTCGCGCAGGCCACTTTCGTGATGGCCAAATTCCGCAGCTACGGCGGTTACCGGCAGGGCGAGCTGCAGATGGCGGGCGCCTATTATCCCGGCATCTCCTATCTCGACAGCCTGCTCCAGACGCTCCGCGACAAGGATTTCGAACGCACGCTGCGCTTCACGAACGGCTTCGAACGCCCCGAGGTGCGGCTCAAGCTCCAGCTGCGGCTGCTCGACGAATCCCTGACGGCGGGCGGCACGACAATCAGCCTCCCGATCAGCGGCCGGTTTTCGAAAATCGATTTCCGCTAACGGCCGGCGACGGCGACGGTATATGCGAAACGCCGGGAGACGGCTCGTCGAAAACTGCTCACGATCGGCGAATTTCAAAATTTTTCCGGCCGCTCGCAGCTTTTCGCATTTTTTTTCTGGAAAACCGGCTCGATTAATCATATTATTAACCCAAACAAGGCGGGCCAAATATCACTCCGCAAAAAATATTTTTCTGGCTTTGACGTTCCGGTCAAAGCCATTTTTTATTGCGGATTTCGGATTTCGGATTTCGGATTGGTTCGGTTAGAAAAGGATTTGTCCGCAACAAATTTTTTTGTGGCTGCGGCAATGTTATATGATATTCGGTAAAGCTAAACACAGCATTATGAAATCCGAACCAATCCGAAATCCGAAATCCGAAATCCGAAATCCCCTGACTGCCTCGCGGCTCGCGCGGGCGACCGGGCTGCCGGTTTATACCGTCCGGCATTACACGCTGATCGGGCTGCTCCGGCCGGTCCGCAATTCGACCAACAACTACCAGTTTTACCAGCCGACGGACGCGGCCCGGCTGAAATTCATCGTCGCCGCCAAAAACCTCGGCTTCACGCTCGCCGAGATCACGCAGATCCTCGACAAGGCCGAACACGGCGAATCGCCCTGCCCGTCCGTCCGCCGGATCATCGTCCGCCATATCGAGGAAAACCGCCGCAAGATCCGCGAGCTGCAGAAGATGCAGAAAAAGATGGAAAACGCGCTCGCGGACTGGTCGCTGCTCGAAGACGCGATGCCCAACGGCACGTCCGTCTGCCACCTGATCGAGTCGGTCGCCGCCGACCCGGCGTGAACGATAGTCTTCGCCTGTCGGGAAGAGAACGACGCGCATCTAAAATTGCCCTGCCGGGCGGTTCCGCACACTGACCGGCTTTTTTCGGCAACGCCGGCAAGCCCAACCAATCGAACATTCTGAATGAAAACGTCCCCAATTTTCTCGCGGCTTTTTATATAATTCCGAACCGCCCACGAAAAAGGGATTCAGCGCGGGCTTTAAATTTCCCCGCCCGACGCCGCATAATTATCACGGACTTTCGTTCCGTGAGTTATGCCGGGAAAATACGATTACAGCCTGCTCGAATCCGCCCTGTTTTTCGCGCCCGCCCGTTATTCGGCCGCGCGGCTGAAAACCGCGCTCGCCGGCAAAACGGTGCTGATCACCGGCGCGAGCTACGGCATCGGCGAAGAACTGGTCGACGAATTGGCCGGAACGGGCGCGCATCTGATCCTCGTCGCGCGAACCGGCGAAAAGCTCGAAGCGCTCAAAAAGCTCGTCGATGAAAACGGCGGCCGGGCGACCGTTTTCGCGGTCGATCTGACGAAAAAGGACGAGGTCGAAGAGCTGCTCGGCGAGCTCGGCCGGCTGCCGGCCGGCGTCGACGTCTTCGTCAGCAACGCCGGCAAATCGATCCGCCGGCCGCTTTACGAATCGCTCGACAGGTTTCACGATTTCGAGCGGACGATGGCGCTCAACTATTTCGCGCCGGTCCGGCTGGCGCTCGGCCTGATTCCCGCGCTCGAAAAAAACAAAGGCCAGATCGTCAACGTCTCGGCCGTCAACACGGCGCTCGCGCCGGCGCCTTACTGGGCCGCCTACCAGGCTTCGAAAACCGCCTTCGATCAATGGTTTCGCTGCGCCGCGCCGGAGCTCGAACGCCGCGGCATCGCGCCGACGTCCGTCTATCTGCCGCTCGTCCGAACGCGGATGATCGAGCCGACCGCCGCCTACCGGAATGCGCCGGCGATGCACCCGCGCCACGTCGCGCGAATCATTTGCAGACTGCTGCTGACGCGCCGGCGACGATTCGCGCCGTGGTGGCTCTTTCCGGCCGAAGTCGCCTCGGCCGTCTTTCGCCGGCCGTGGGAAGCGATCGCCGCCCGGTTCGTCGACTGACTCCTGATTTTTGATTTTTGGTCTTTGGTCTTTGATCTTCGGCTTTATTTTCAAAGGTCAAAGATCAAAGCCCGCAGATCGAATTCAGCTGAAAATTATCAAGCAATAAAAACCCCGAAGCAACCATGAATTCCCCCGAAAAAACTCCGATTTTCTGGCTCGCAGCCGTCAAAAAACTCGTCCGGATCGGACTCCTGACGCCGGCCGGGCTCGTTCGTTTTGCCCGCGCGGCGCTCAGCGAGGGGTTCAACCTGATGCTGCTGCTCAAATGGGCCGCCCGCACCTACGGCGACCGGATCGCGCTCACGGACGAGCGCGATTCGGTGTCGTTCCGCGATTTATACGATCAGGCGCTCAGGCTCGCGGCGGTTTTCCAGACCGATTTCGGCCTCCGGAACGGCGGGAAAGCGGCCTTCGTCTGCCGCAATCACGCTTCGCTGATCCGCGCGCTGTTCGCCGCCTCGCGGCTCGGCGCGGACGTTTTTCTGATCAACGCCGAGATCGGCCCCGAACAGTTCGCCGGGCTGGTCGAACGCCACCGGTTCGACCTCATCGTCTGTGACCGGGCCGCCGAAAATCTCGTTGCCGAAACCGGCGTCCGCGCGGTTCCGGCCTATCACGACGAAAAACCGTCGATCGACACGCTGGCGAAAATCGAAGCGAAAAATGGGGTTAAGCTCAAACGCGGCGGCGCGGGCAACCTGACGGTGATGACCGGCGGGACGACCGGCCGGCCGAAAGCGGCGCGCCGCAAGCCGTCGGTCGTCAACTTTCTGAGCCCGTTTTTCGCGCTCCTCGTGCGGCTCGATCTCGACCGCTACCGCTCGGCCTACATCGCGACGCCGGCCTATCACGGCTTCGGTCTGGCGGCCGTCATCCTCTCGGTCCTGCTCGGCATCCGGATGCATTTTCGCGAGCGGTTCGACGCGAAACCGGGCTGCGCGCTGATCGCGCGGGAAAAGATCGAGATCGTCACGCTCGTCCCGCTGATGCTCCAAAGAATGCTCGATCACGATTCGAACGCGCTCGGCTCGCTGCGGTGCGTCGTGACGGGCGGCGCGCCGATCTCGCCGGCGCTCGTCGAACGGACGCTCGACACGCTCGGCGACCGTCTTTTTAATCTGTTCGGAACGTCGGAAGCCGGTTTTTCGATCCTCGCGACGCCGGCCGACCTGCGCCGCGACCCGCGAACGATCGGCCGCCGGATCGCCGGCGTCGATCTGAAGATCCTCGACCCGGACGGTCGCGAGCTGCCGCCGTTGGAGATCGGCCGGATCGCGATCAAAAGCCGCTGGTCGATCGGCGGCCGCGTCGACACCGGCGATCTCGGTTATTGCGATTCTGACGGCCTGTATTTTCACTGCGGAAGATCTGACGAGATGGTCGTCTCGGCGGGCGAAAAGGTTTACCCGATCGAGCTCGAAACGATCCTTTTGAAACATCCGGACATCGCCGAGGCGGCCGTCGTCGGAATTCCGGATGCCGAATTCGGCCAGCGGCTCAAAGCGTTCGTCGTCCCGCGAACCGGCGCGGAGATCGACGAACGGGCGATCCTCGACTGGCTCGCCGGCCGCGCCGCCCGTTTTCAGATGCCGAAAAGCGTCGTCGTCCGCCCCGCGCTGCCCGTCACGGCGATCGGCAAGATCGATAAAAAAGCCCTCCGCGATTCAGGACACTAAATACTTTGTTTTTTTAAGGTTACCGGCAAATTCGATCTTTGACCTTTGATCTTTGATCTTTGATCTTTGCTTCATCCACAAAGGTCAAAGATCAAAGATCAAAGATCACATTGTTACTAAACTTAAAAAACAAATTACCAGACTTAAATTTCAGGTTTCGGCCCGAATCACCAGATGTCCGAACCGGGCGGCGCCGGGCGACGAGCCGCGGAAAATGTAGGGGTCGTGGCCGGTCTGCCGGCGATATTCGGCGGCGACCCGGGCGATCGCTGCCTCAGCGCCCGCCCGGCCGATGACGGCGACCGTCCCGCCGCTGCCGCCGCCGGTGATCTTCGCCCCGTAGAGCCCGCCGCCCGTTTTTTCGACCAGCTCGACGAGCAGATCGGTCCCGTCCGACCCGAGCCCGCAGGCCGAATAGCTCCGGTGCGACCCGCCCATCAGATCGCCGAGCTCGATCAAAATTCGCTCGTCGATTTCGCCGCCGAGCAGCTCCGCAAAGCGCCGGACGCGCGCGTGCTCGTAGATCGGATGAGCGAGCGGATGAAGAACGGCGTAGGTTCGTTCGGGATCGACCCTCGTCACCGTGTCGGTGATGCCGCCGTATTTTGCGAGAAACTCCGCGCCCGTCATTTCGAGCGGTATTTTGTCCCGGAAGTTCGCCTCAAACCCGGCGGGCGTGATGTTCGCCGGATAGCCGCGCCATCGGTCGCCGTCGATCCGGAGACCGTTTTCGTTCGAAACTTTCAGCCCGGCGAGTTCGACGATCATTCGATAGCCCATAAACGCGCCGGTCCGGACCGAGCCGTAATCGGCGCCGCCGACCGAATGGCGAATGCCCGAATCGATGCCCCAGAAACCGATTTCGGCCGGAATATTTACCGGTTCGCCGAGCTCGGCCGGCTGGCAGACCATCGCCATCAGCTGATTTTCCGCGCCGCAGACGACCGTCATCTGATCCATCACGCCGCACGGCGCGCCGACCACGAGATTCTCGACCCGCTGGCAGAGCAGCGCCGTCTCGCGCGGTTCGAGCGCAATCCCGAAGCCCGCGCAAACGGCCGTCATCGCCGCCGCTTCGAGCGCCGCCGACGAGCTGACGCCCTTGCCCTGCGGGACGTTCGAAGAAATAAAGAGCTGCGCGCCCCGGTCGAACCGGACGCCCTTTTCGCGCATCAGGACGAGAAACACGCCGGCGACGTAGGCCGCCCAGTGATCGTCCGGATTCTGGCGAAAAAAATCGCGGGCGGCCGCGTAGCCGACCGGCGCGCCGTTTTTCGAAAAGACGTCGAGCGGCATCTCGTAACGGCGCGTTTCGGCCTCGCCGCTGACGATCCGCAGAACCGGCTCGTCGATCTTCCGCAAAGCGGCGAAGGTCGCTTCGGCGGTCGGCATTTCGAGCACGAGCGAGCCGCAGTAATCGGCGATCCCGCCCATCACGTCGAGCCGCCCCGGCGCGCGGGCGACGAAAATCTCGTCTTCGGGGACAAGGAAATCCGTCTCGCTTTCGAGCAGACGAATGAATTCGGCGGTGTCGCTTGACTGTTGGCTGGCCTGACGGATGATTTGAAACATTTTATCGTGACTGATCCCCGGTCTTCGGTCTTCGGTCTTTGGTCTTGGATTACGGTTCTCCGAAATCCATCCAAAGCCAAAGGTCGAAGATCAAACGCTATTATGCCTTTCACATTTCGACCGTTCAATTCGCCGAATTTCGTTTTTATCATTTTTTCGCTTGACCTGACAGCGGCTGACAGGTTGTAGAATAAATTCAGCTTGGAGAAAGCGGAGAAGATTATGCACGAAAACCATCAACATCAGACGAACGGCGAGGGCCAATTTATCGATCCGATCTGCGGGATGACGGTCACGCCGGAAACGGCGGCGGCCGAATTCGAGTTGGCCGGGAAAACGACTTATTTCTGTTCGAAGGGCTGCTTTGAGAAATTCCGGGCGCAGTTTGCCGCGCCGAAGCCCGCGCCGGCGATGGCGCAGCTCGGCCGCCGCAAACCGAAGGAAGAGGATTTTCAGACCTTCGTCGATCCGGTCTGCAGGATGCTCGTCCGGCCCGACACGGCGGCCGGCAAATTCGATTATCGCGGGACGACCTATTATTTCTGCGCGACGGGCTGTCTGAATAAGTTCCGGCAGGCACCGGAACGGTTTCTGAACCCGAAAGCCGAACCCGAGCCGATGAGCGGCGGCGGCGAGGCCGAATACACCTGTCCGATGCACCCGGAAATCGTCCAGATCGGCCCCGGCACCTGTCCGAAATGCGGGATGGCGCTCGAACCGACGGTGATCTCGCTCGACGATCAGCCCGACCCGGAATATCTCGATATGAAGCGGCGCTTTCTGATCTCGCTCGCGCTGACGCTGCCGGTCTTCGCGCTCGCGATGGGCGGGATGTTCGTCGACCTGCACGCCTTCATCTCGCCCCGGGCCGTGCTCTGGATCGAGTTTCTGCTGACCGCGCCGGTCGTGCTCTACTGCGGCTTTCCCTTCTTCGTTCGCGCCGTCCAGTCGATCCAGAACAAGAGCCCGAATATGTTCACGCTGATCGCCGTCGGCACCGGCGCGGCGTTCCTGTTCAGCGACGTCGCGCTGCTCTTTCCGAAGCTCTTCCCAGCCTCGATGCACGACCCGCACACGGGCACGGTTCCGGTCTATTTCGAATCGGCGGCGGTCATCACGACGCTCGTCCTTTTGGGTCAGGTTCTGGAGCTCAAGGCCCGCGCGCGGACCGGAACGGCGATCCGCGAGCTGTTGGGCCTCGCGCCGAAAACCGCGACGGTCGTCTTCGAGGACGACACCGAGGCCGAAATCCCCTTAGGCGACGTCCAGCCCGGCGCGCGGCTGCGGGTCCGCGCCAACGAAAAGATCCCGACCGACGGCGTGATCCTCGAAGGGACGAGCGCGATCGACGAATCGATGGTCACGGGCGAGCCCGTCCCGGTCGAAAAAACGGCGGGCGACGCGGTGATCGGCGGCACGCTCAACGGCGGCCGCGCGCTCTTGATGCGGGCCGACCGGGTCGGCGGCGAAACGCTGCTCGCGAACATCGTCAAAATGGTCGGCGAGGCGCAGCGGAGCCGCGCGCCGATCCAGCGGCTGGCCGACGTCGTCGCGGCTTATTTCGTCCCGGCGGTGGTCCTCGTCGCGGTCGTCGCCTTCGCCGTCTGGCTGATTTTCGGGAGTTTGAGCTATGCCTTCGTCGCGGCCGTCTCGGTGCTGATCATCGCCTGCCCGTGCGCGCTGGGGCTCGCGACGCCGATGTCGATTATGGTCGGCACCGGCCACGGCGCGAAACACGGCGTCCTCGTCAAAAAGGCCGAGGCGCTCGAAACGCTCGAAAAGACCGACACGATCGTCGTCGACAAGACCGGCACGCTGACCGAGGGCAAACCGGCCGTCGCCGCGATCCTGACGAACGAAAACTCGAAAATTTTCGAAGACGAGCTGCTCCGGCTGGCGGCGAGCCTCGAAAAATCGAGCGAGCATCCGCTCGCCAAAGCGATCATCGAAGCGGCGGCCGCGAAAAATCTCGAAACGGCGAGGGTCGCCGATTTCGAATCGACGACCGGCGTCGGCATCGCGGGCACCGTCGACGGCCGCCGCGTGCGGGTCGAAAAACCTGCGACCGCCGATCCGCGGATCGACGAGCTGCTGGAAAAAGGACAAACCGTCGTCGAGGTGTTGATCGACGACGCGAGCGCCGGTTATATCGCGATCGCCGACCGGCTCAAGGAATCGGCGAAAACGGCGGTAGCGGCATTGCACGAAGCCGGCGTCCGGATCGTGATGATGACCGGCGATCAGGAAAAAACGGCCCGTTTCGTCGCCCGCGAGCTCGGCATCGACGAATTTTTCGCGGGCGTCACGCCGGCCGAAAAGGCCGCCAAGGTCAAAGCGCTGCAGGCCGCCGGAAAACGGGTCGCGTTCGCCGGCGACGGCGTCAACGACGCACCCGCGCTCGCGCAGGCGGACGTCGGCATCGCGTTCGCGACCGGCACCGACGTCGCCGTCGAATCGGCCGACATCACGCTCCTTAAAAGCGATCTCGACGGCCTTCTCAAGGCGCGCACGCTCTCGCGCTCGACGATGAAGAACATCCGCCAGAACCTGTTCTTCGCGTTCGTCTACAACCTGCTCGGCGTGCCGCTCGCGGCCGGCGTCCTGTTTCCCTTTTTCGGGATTCTGCTGAGCCCGATGATCGCCTCGGCGGCGATGACATTCAGCTCGGTGTCGGTTATTATGAATGCCCTGAGGCTCAGAAAACTGAAAATTTGAGATTTTAACGCAAGGGCGCGAAGGCGCGGAGCCGCAAAGGGATTTTAATTGTTTTTATTGATTGATTTAGCGGCTTTAGGCGGCGCGTAATTCGCCGGTCGAAAGGCAGCCGAAATCGTTCGGCGGCTGAAAACCGAACCGTCATCACACCTTTGCGCCTTTGCGCCTTTGCGTCTTTGCGTTCAAAATATACCTATGCACAAAAAAGCAATCGCCGTCCACGGCGGCGCGGGAACGATCCTGAAATCCGAAATGACCCCGAAGCTCGAAGTCGAATACCGGGCCGGCCTCGAAGCGAGTCTCCGAAAAGGCTGGGAAATCCTCGACAAAAACGGCTCGGCGCTCGACGCCGTCGAGGCGGCCGTCGTCGAGCTCGAAAATTTTCCGCTCTTTAACGCCGGCCGCGGCTCGGTCTTCACGCACGAGGGCCGCAACGAGATGGACGCCGCGATTATGGACGGCCGGAAATTGAAGGCCGGCGCGGTCGCCTTTCTCCGCAACGTCAAGAACCCGATCGGGCTCGCGCGGCTCGTGATGGAAAAGACCGAGCACTGTCTGCTGGCGGGCGAGGGCGCGAACGAGTTCGCCCACGAGATGCGCGTCGAATTCGAAACCGACGAATATTTTTTCACCGAGCACCGTTATCTCCAGCTGCTCAAAGCGATCGAGGAAGGCCGCGTCCAGCTCGACCATGCGGCCGGTAAAAGCCGGATCCAGACGAGCCCGGCGCCCAAACTGCGGAAGGCGAAACCGCTCGGCACGGTCGGCGCGGTCGCCTGCGACGCGAAGGGCAATCTCGCCGCGGCGACCTCGACCGGCGGAATGACCAACAAGAAATTCGGCCGGATCGGCGACACGCCGGTGATCGGCGCGGGCACCTACGCCGACAACGCGACCTGCGCCGTTTCGTGCACCGGCCACGGCGAATTCTTTATGCTCGGCGTGACCGCCTTCGACGTCGCCGCGCGGATGAAATACAAGGGTTTGAGCCTGGAAGACGCGGCCGCCGAGGCGATCGATAATTTGACGAAGATCGGCGGCGAGGGCGGTTTTATCGCCGTCGACGGGCAGGGCCGCGTCGTGCTGCCGTTCAATTCCGAGGGAATGTACCGCGGCTTCGTCGACGAGGCGGGCGAACCGGTCATCGAGATTTACAAATAACTTTCGGCGAGCGGGCCGGAGCATTTACAAAAAAACACTGAATCACGCTGCCGTGATTCAGTGTTTTTTTGTCGATCAAAAAATCATCGAAAGCAGTGATCAAACATCGGCTTTCGACTGCAGAACCTCGTCGCGGTATTCGAGAACGTAGGAGATGTCCTTCGGCACGAGGTCGGCGAGCGTCACGACGAGCTCGCCCTTGCGGGCGTGCTTGATCGCGTGGCGGATCGCCTCGCGGCTGTCGGGGATGATCCGGACCTGCGGTTTGTGCTCGCTCTGCGCGATGCCTTCCTGCAGGAGCTGCGTCATTTCTTCCTCGCTCCGGCCGCGCAGATAGTTACCGCGCCGGAGGACGATCCGGTCGAACGTTTCGGCGGCGATCCGCGCCAGCTCGCGGATGTCCTCGTCGCGCCGGTCGCCGGTGCCGTTGATGACGACCGTCCGGTATTTGTTCGGCAGCTTCTTGATGAATTTCGTCAGGCCCGTGATGCCGGCCGGATTATGCGCGTAGTCCATCAGGACGGTCGTGTCGCCGATCTCGATGAAGTTCAGACGGCCCGGCGTCTGGGCGGTGCCGGCGTTGAAGGTCGTCAGCCCGACGCGGATGTCTTCGAGCGAGACGCCGTGGACGAAGCAGCCCAAAGTCGCCGCGAGCACGTTCTGGATCATAAACTCGGCGCGGCCGCCGTAGGTCAGCGGGATGTTGACGGCCTTTTCGATGCGGACCTTCCATTTGCCCTTGAGGATCGTGATGTAGCCGTTCTCGTAAACGCACGAGATCCGGCCGCGCTCGGCCTGCCGGCGGATGTTCGGGTGATTTTCGTCCATCGAAAAATAGACGAGGTGGCCGTCGACGAGCTCCTTCATCTTGTAGACGTTTTCGTCCTCGGCGTTGAGCACGGCGTAGCCGCGTTTGCCGACGGCGCGCGGGACGACCGATTTGACGCGCGCGAGGTCTTCGAGCGTGTTGACGTCCTTCAGGCCGAGATGGTCCTCGGCGACGTTGAGGACGATGCCGACGTCGCAGAAATCAAAGCCGAGACCGGCGCGAATGATGCCGCCGCGCGCCGTTTCGAGGACGGCGACCTCGACCGTCGGGTCTTTGAGGACGAGCTGCGCCGAGACCGGGCCGGTGTTGTCGCCCGTGACGATCTGCTGGTTCTGGATATAGGTGCCGTCGGTCGTCGTAAAGCCGACCGTCTTGCCGCTGCCCTTTAAGATATGCGCGATCAGCCGCGTCGTCGTCGTCTTGCCGTTGGTCCCGGTGATCGCGAAGATCGGAATCCGCGACGGCACGCCGGGCGGAAAGAGCATCTCGACGACGTGCTCGGCGACGTTGCGGCCGATCCCCTCGCTCGGCGCGAGATGCATCCGGAAACCGGGCGCGGCGTTGACCTCGATGATCCCGCCGCCGCTTTCGCGGAGCGGTTCGGCGACGTTGGTCGCGATGATGTCGATGCCGGCGATGTCGAGCCCGATGATCCGCGCGATCCGCTCGAACAGAAAGACGTTTTCGGGATGAACCTCGTCGGTCCGGTCAATCGCCGTCCCGCCGGTCGAGATGTTCGCGGTCGTCTTGAGCGTCAGCATCTCGCCCGCCGGGAGCACCGATTCGAGCGTGTGGCCGGCGTTTGCGATGCAGCGCAGCGTCTGGTTGTCGATCGTGATCTGCGTGAGCACGTTTTCGTGCCCGTAGCCGCGGCGCGGGTCGGAGTTCGTCTCGTCGATCAACTGCTGGATTGTCCGTCGGCCGTCGCCGACGACGTGCGCGGGAATCCGTTCGGCGACCGCGATCAACCGGTTGTTGACGACAAGCGCGCGGAAGTCCGAGCCTTCGAGCATCTTCTCGACGATCACCCAGCGCGAGTATTCCTTCGCCTTTTCGAACGCCGCGCGGGCGTGTTCGAGATCGCGGATGCCGACTGTCGCGCCCTTGCCGTGATTGCCGTCCAAAGGTTTGACGACGACCGGCCAGCCGATCGCGTCGATCGTCTCTTCGAGCTCGTCGAGGTCGCGGATGCGGTAGCCTTTCGGGACGGGCACGCCCATCTCGCCGAGCAGTTTTTTGGTCGCCGATTTGTCGCCCGCGATGTCGACCGAGATCATATTCGTCTTCGAGGTCGTCGTCGCCTGAATCCGTTTCTGGTGAACGCCGTAGCCGAGCTGGACGAGCGACTGGTCGTTGAGCCGGATGTACGGGATGCCGCGCGTTTCGGCCTCTTCGACGATCGAGCCGGTCGACGGCCCGAAGCGGACGTCCTCGCGGATCTCGCGCATTTCCTGAATGTCCCGGGCGAGCGCGGCCTTGACTTCCTCGATCGGCCGGCCCTCGGCGAGATCGAGGAAGAGCCGGACGGCGGCGCGCCCGACATAGCGGCCGACCTCTTCTTCGAGATAGCCGAAGACGACGTTGTAGATGCCCGGTTCGTCGGTTTCGCGCGTCCGGCCGTAGCCGACATCCATCCCGGCGAGGGTCTGCATCTCGAGCGCGAAATGCTCGATGATATGGCCGGCCCACGTGCCTTCCTTGACGCGGCGGAGAAAACCGCCTTCCTCGCCGTAGCTGCAGCCGTGCGACAGCAGCGACGGCATCAAATCCATCATCCGCCCGTAAAAACCGTCGATCTTATGCGACGGCCGCTCCTCGTACTCGCCGATGTCGAGCCGCATAATGATCAGCTTTTTCCAGTATCCGCTCCAGTAATTCGGGCCGCGCAGTGTTCTGATTTCCAGGATTTCCATAAAGTTATTTGCAATTTGCGATTTGCGATTTGCAATTTATCTGTTTTTCCGGGCGGACATCTTCGATGCCGCCATTATCGCCGTAATTTCTTTTGCTTCCTTTAATAAACTCATAACCAGACCGGCCGGCATCAATTCGCTTTCGATGATCAATTCAAGCCAGAGACAGCTTTCGTCCGCTTCTTCTTCGACGGTTCCGAGTTTTGCGATAAATTCGGCCTTCGACCGTCCGCGGCAGGCCGCCCGGTAATTGGCCGCGACCGAAGTACCCGATCTGATCAATTGATTTCCGATTGCCCGGCCCGTGGCATTGTCCGGTAATGCATTAACGAGTTTAATAACTCGTAAAGCAAACTGTTTCGTTCTCTCCAAAAGCTCCTTCTCCGTCATCCCCCGCTCCGCCCTGAAACAATCGCAAATCGTAAACCGCAAATCGCAAATCCCTTTACTCAAGATCCGGCAGCAGAAATTCGTTGGGAGGCTGGACGGGCGCGCGGCCGAAATAATCGTAGAGCAGGCCGTCGCCGAGGATGTTCAGATTGACGCCGCAGACGCTGAAGGCCTGATGGTCGCCGACTTCGGCGATCTCGTTGTAGGTGATCTGCGAGCCGTCGACGATCGTCACCGTGCCGGCGCCGAAAACCTCGAGGATGCCGTCTTTGTCGAGAATGATCATCGTGTTTTCGTCGATCCCGATGCCGAGATTGTACGGGTTGTAGGAAACGGCCGTGATCAGCCGCGAGATCCGGCCGCGCTCCGTAAAATGCTGGTCGATGATGATGTTTTTCAAAAAGCCGAGACCGGGCGAAAGGCTCACCGAGTTTCGCTGCGGGTGCGAGGTCGCCTCGCCGCGGACGATCATCGACGTCGACATCGCCGCCGCGCCGGCGCTCGTTCCGGCGAGCACGATGTCGGTCTCGGTGACAAGATGCCGCAGTTTCTGCGCGAAAACCGTTCCGCCGATCACCGAGACGAGCCGCATCTGGTCGCCGCCGGTGATAAAGACGCCGGTCACGCCGTCGAGCAGCGCGTCGGCGTCGGCCGAAACGACGTCCTGCCGCGAGGTCGCGCGGAGCACGCGCGGGTTGGCGACGCCGAGCCGCCGGAACGCCTGCACGTAGACGTCGGCCGCGAACTCGGGAAAATCCGAGGCGACCGGCACGATCAGAACCTCGGCCCGCTCGCCGCCGGCCAGTTCCAGAAACTTCTTCAATATTCGACGCTCGTTGTATTTGTCTTCGGCCCCGCCGATCACGAGCAGATGCCCGCCGATGACTTCCCGGTGAATCCTGTTGTCCATTCGATTTAGAGAGATGACGGCGGAAGAATGACGGATGAAAATAATGCGCTCATCTCTTTTCCTTCAACCTTCAACCTTTGTATGTTAAGGTATTTCAAACCATAGGCCGCCGTCAAGAATGTCGGATTGAAAAGCTTCGGCGTTTTATTTTTCACAGATGTTTTTCAGAGATTTAAATTGGAAACTGATCCTGACCGCGTCGGCCGCGGTCTCGGTCGGCGTCAACCTGCTGCTGATTCTGACGATGCTGTTTTTGTTTCGGAGCGGGGCTCTGGCCGATGAAACGGCGCTCGCCGCGGCCGGTCCGTTCCGGCTCGTCGCGCTTTTTTCGCCCCTTTGGGCCTCGTTCGCGAGCTGGCTGGTCGTCAGCTATTTCGCCGGCCGGAAAAAGGTCGTGCACACCGTTTTCTCGACGCTGCTGACCTTTTTGCTGACCCTTTTGATCCTCGCGACCGCGACGCTTTACGCCGCCGGTCTGATCGCCGGGTGAAACCGAGAGCGCCGGCATCTCGGCCGGCCAAGCGTTTGCAAAACGCTCCGAAGATACACAACCACGAAGATTAAAGAAAAATGAAACGTTTGACGCCGCTGGCAGCGACGTTGGCCGGCCGAGATGCCGGCGCTCCGGGGCTACTTCCGGTCGCAGCCGCAGTTCAGATCGCAGCTCTTGCTTTTCGACCCGAGCGCCTTCACTTTCAGCCTGACCTGATTGCCCGCGTAAACGATGGCGGCCAGCAGAATGACCCCGACAATGACATTTTGAACTTCCATCGACTTTCCCTAAAACTTTTTCACCTTTTCACTTTTTCACTTTTTCACTTTTTCACTTTTTCACTTTTTCACTTTTTCACTTTCTCACTTTCTCACTTTCAAAACCCGAGCAGCCTACCGCCCTGATACGTGATCAGCGACGCGACGTACGCGAGGCCGGTCATATAGCCGATCATAAACAGCGTCCACGCCCACGAGTTGGTTTCGCGGCGGACGATCGCGATCGTCGACATACACTGCATCGCGAGCACGAAAAAGACCATCAGCGTGAGCGCCGTGAGCGGCGTCCAGGCGGGCGTCCCGTCGTCTTTTTTCGCGTCGCGGATGGCCTGCGTCAACGTTGCGCTGTCGGCTTCCGTGTCCTTGCCGACGTTGTAGATGATGCTCAGCGTCGAGACGAGCACCTCGCGGGCGGCGAAGCTCGCGATCAGGCCGACGCCGATCTTCCAGTCGAAGCCGAGCGGCCGGATCGCCGGCTCGATCACGCGCCCGAGCCGGCCGGCATAGCTGTTCTGGATCTGCCGCGATTCTTCGCCGACGCCGGTTTCGGCTTCGCCCGCGGCCGTCGTCTGATTCGCCGCGGGCGGCGCCGCGGTGCGCGGGAAATAGGTCAGCGCCCAGAGCAGGATCGAGATCGCGAGGATGACCGTCCCGGCGCGCTTCAGGAACAGCCCGGCGCGCAGGAACATATTCTGGAAAACGCTCCGCAGATTCGGCACGCGGTACGGCGGCAGCTCCATCACGAACGGCGGCGGCGGCGATTTCAAAAGCGTCCGCTTGAGCACGAAGGCGACCGTGATCGCCGTCACGATCCCGAGGCCGTACATCGCGAGCATCAGCACCGCGCCGAGCGAGACGACGCCGAACACGGTCTGGCCGGTGAAAAACGAGCCGATCATCAGCGTGTAGACCGGCAGCCGCGCCGAGCAGCTCATAAACGGCGCGATCAGGATCGTCGCCAGCCGGTCCTTCGGGTTCTCGATCGTGCGGGTCGCCATAATGCCCGGGATCGCGCAGGCGAAGCTGCTCATCAGCGGCAGAAACGCCTTGCCGTGGAGCCCGAATTTGCTCATCACCTTGTCGAGCAGAAACGCCGCCCGCGCCATATAGCCCGAATCTTCGAGCAGCGAGATAAACAGAAACAGCAAAAGGATCTGCGGCAGAAAGACGATCACGCCGCCGACGCCGGCGATGATCCCGTCGGCGACGAGATCGGTCAGCACGCCCGGCGGCATCTGCGTCTTGACGAACTCGCCCAATGCGCCGACGCCCGATTCGAGCAGATGCATCGGCAGCTCGGCCCACGAAAAGATCGTCTGGAAAACCAGGAGCAGCACGCCGACGAGGATCACGAGCCCGAAGATCTTATGCGTCAGCACGCCGTCGATCTTTTCCGAGACGCTCCGCTCGTGCGTTTCGACGGCCCGGACCGATTCCTGGTAAACGTCCGAGATGAAGTTGTAGCGGGCGAAGATCCGCCGGTTCGAACCGGCGTCGCCGGTCAGGCTCAGATGGACGTCCTCCTCGGTGACGGTCTCGGCGAATTCCGATTCGGTGAGCCACGGCAGCCGCGGGATCCGGTGGCCGTGCGCCGATTTCAAAGTCTTTTCGGTCAGTTCGGCGATCCCTTCGCGGCGGACCGCCTTGACGGCGACGACCGGGATCTGCATCAGCGCGGACAGTTTTTCGGTGTCGATCTCGAGCGACTGTTTTTCGGCGAGATCGATCATCGTCAGCGCCATCACGACCGGGATGTTGTATTCGAGCAGCTGCGTGACGAGATAGAGATTGCGTTCGAGATTGGTCGAATCGACGACCGCGATGACGGCGTCGGGCTTCGGCAGGTTCGGGACTTTTCCCGTCAGGACGTCGTGGGCGATCTGCTCGTCGATCGAGGTCACGTCGAGGCTGTAAAGTCCCGGGAGATCGATCAGCAGCGCCTGCTCGCCGCCGATCTGCCAGATGCCTTCCTTGCGCTCGACGGTCACGCCCGGATAATTGGCGACTTTTTGCTTGAGGCCGGTTAAGGCGTTGAAGAGCGTGGTCTTGCCGGCATTCGGATTGCCGGCCAAAGCGATCACGAGCCGGCCGCGCGGATTTCGGGCGTTTGGTTCTTCGACCGTCGCGACGCCCGAGGCCGGTTCGCGGGTCGTTGATTTCGGGGGTTTCATTCGCTGACTTCGATCGAATCGGCTTCGGATTTCCGCATCGCGAGAGAGTAACCGCGCAGGCGCACCTCGATCGGATCGCCGAACGGCGCGGTCTTGACGATCTTCAGCGCGACGCCGGGGACGACGCCCA
Source organism: Acidobacteriota bacterium (assembly GCA_018269075.1). Classification (GTDB taxonomy): domain Bacteria; phylum Acidobacteriota; class Blastocatellia; order Pyrinomonadales; family Pyrinomonadaceae; genus JAFDVJ01. The sequence continues at coordinate 1,415 of JAFDVJ010000074.1, read as the reverse complement.
TTTCCATTAAACGCCGGGTGACGGCATTGTTTCCGTTGACGGAAACGACTTTGGCGATTTCGCCGATCGGCAGGTTGGTCAGAATCATATCTTTTACGAAGCGTGCTCGGAATTTTTTTCGGGTCTCCACGCTGATTTACAGTGTAGCCTAATTGAAAATGAATTTCAATTACAATTGTGGCCAAATCGTGTCCGAAAGGCCATTATTTTCGGATTATTCGCGAATTTTTCCGAGCTCGATGTAAAAAAACGATTTTTGGGTGTTTCTGACCGGAGAATATCAATACTTTGGTTTTTAAATTTACAAACAAATTCGATCTTTGGTCTTTGGCCTTCGATCTTTGATTTTTGCTTCATTTTCAAAGGTCAAAGATCAAAGACCAAAGATCACATTGTGACTAAACTTAAAAAACGCAGTAATCAATTTGTTTTAAAAAATCGACGGGCAAAAAACATCGGGCGAAGACCGGCGGAAAACCCGGTCTTCGCCCGACGGCGATTTTATCTTACGGCGGATCGTTTCCGTTCCGGCCGGGCTTCCTCAGCGCGGCGGGACGACGGTCTGGGAAACGAGATCGGCCTGATACGCGCCGATCGCGAACCGGAGCGGCGTTCGTTTCTCGTCGTTGGCGAGCCAGACCCGCAGGTTCAGGGCGTCGAGCTGCGGATTGCCGGTGATCACGGTGATCATCTGGGCGGCCGTCTTTTCGCCGCTCAGGTTGATCAGCTCGGCCTCGAGCGGCCGGAGCGTGAAGACATAAAACTGCGTGCCGTAAAAGACGGCGACGCGCGTGTCGTTGATCGGGTTTTTCGCGTCCTTGCTCGGCTTGAGATTGAACGAACGGATCGCGTAGGCGAGCGACAGCAGGCTGTGCGTGTTGAGCGGGATCTGCGCCTGATTCGTTCCGCCGAAAACAGCGAGCCCGCGGGTCTGGTCGAACCTGACCGACTGGTTGAAGCCCTTCAGCGACCCCGTGAACTTGACCTCGAACTGGTAGGGCGCGAGCGATTCGGCGTTGACCTGCGCGAGAATCGCGTCGCCGGGATTGAACAAACCGCCCGCCCGCTCGGCCTTGGTGATCGTCGCGTTGAGAAAAAGCGTGTCCTTTTTATCGACGGTCCGGCGCTCTTTCGCCTGAAGGACGAACGTGCCGACGTTCTGGTTGTTCGAAGTGATCCGGTATTCGAGCGTTTCGCCGAGGACGAACGGCAGATTCGCCGACAGCGGCAGATTGTCGACATTCGGCGTCGGCGTCGGTTTCGGCGTCGCGGTCGGTTTCGGCGTCGGCGTCGCGACCGGCGTCGGCGTCGGCTCGATCACCGGCTCCGGATTCTGGAGACTCGCGAGCGACGCCTTAAACTCGCCCTTCGCCGTCCTGAACCGGATCAGCACCGGGATTTTCCGGTCGTCGGCG
>JAFDVJ010000073.1 GCA_018269075.1 Acidobacteriota bacterium | reverse complement strand
TTCGCGATGTAGCCGTCCATCGAGAAGACGCCGTCGGTCGCGATCAGCCGGTTGCGCGTGCCGGCCGCTTCCTTCAGTTTTTCCTCGAGGTCGTCCATATCGCCGTTTTTGTAGCGCCAGCGCTGCGCCTTGCAGAGCCGGATGCCGTCGATGATGCTCGCGTGGTTGAGTTCGTCCGAGATGATCGCGTCCTCTTCGGAGAGGAGCGTTTCGAACAGACCGCCGTTGGCGTCGAAGCACGACGTGTAGAGAATCGTGTCCTCGGTGCCGAGAAATTCGCTGATCTTCCGTTCGAGCTCCTTGTGGATCGTCTGCGTGCCGCAGATAAAGCGCACCGAGGAGAGACCGTAGCCCCATTCGTCGAGCGCCCGGTGGGCGGCCTCGACGAGCGCCGGGTGATCCGAGAGCCCGAGATAATTGTTGGCGCACATATTCAGGACCTCGCCGCTGCCGACCCGGATCCGCGCCTCCTGCGGGCTTTCGATGACGCGCTCGGACTTGTAAAGCCCGGCTTCCCGGATCTCGCTGATCGTGTTTTCGAGTTGATTTTGTATTTTGCCGTACATAGTTTTTATTGTAAATAAATAGTTTTAATTCTCTGATTTAATGAATAACTTAAGCTGCTCGTCCGGTCGTCCTTCGCGGAAAACCGGCATTTGCAGTTGATATAAATTTATCGACGTTGTCAGTCATTCGCTCAGTTTTTCCAAATCTGCCAAATCCTGCAAGCGTCCGGACGCTTTTTTGTTTTTCCTGAGATTTTCAAGATCGATAACGGGAATTTTTAATTCGTCAATTTCGACTTCGACCTTCGTTTTGTAACATTCCGCAAATTCAACGCGGATGCCCGTGAAACGCGATTGCGTAGCCGCCGACCAGCAGATATTTAACTTTGTTTGAGTTTAACAACTCGATAAACTCTCTGAAATCTTTGTTCAGCATCGGTATATCTCCAATCGTTATACTCGCGGCGGATTTCTTCCAAAGCCGCCAGCCGTTCGGCGTAGCTCCTTGACTGCCAATAAAGAAAATCCGATTTTTGCTCGGCCAGCCTGGTTTTTGTAACGATTTTATTCATCCTTGAAATCTGTTCTCTGATCTTGTCGATCGTATTTTCCGGTTATTACTTTCATCATACTCCAACCCGATTTCAGAGGGAAACCGGGAATCCGGCGCCCGCTCCGGAAGCGCGCAAATTTTCGGGCGGTGCGTTTTTCCCGCAATCCTGACAACAAATAAGGGCTTTAAATAATCGTTTTCTGTGGTAAAATCTTCTGGTTTTTACCTGCTTGGCAAGATGAGTTCGAGATTTATAAAACTGGTCGTTCGGTTGAGTTTTCTGTCCGTTTTGCTGGCGGCGGCGGCCGGCGCGCGCGGGCAGACGCCCGAGCTGCGGGTCGGCGAGGTCAACGAATTCCTGCTCGACCGGGCGAACTACACGGCGAATCTGACGCTCGAAGCGGGCGATTTCGCGCGGCTCGATTTCGCGAATTTTTTCGACCAGCCGCTCGCCGTTTACCGGCCCGACGGGACCAAACTCGTCGAAAACGATTATTTCAGGGTCGGCATTCGCGGAAGTGTTTGTCTGATCGCGCCGGAAAGCGGCGTTTACCGGGTCGAAATAAGATTCCGGTTCAGGGGGGCGAAGCCGCAGAAAACGACGCTCACGCTGGCCGCACGCCGGCCGGCGACGGAAGCCGACCGCGATTGCGTCGCGATGCTGGATCTCCGGCGCGAAGCGCAGGGTCTGGAAAATCGCAAGGGCGCGGATAATCTGAAAGCCGCGCTCGACCGCAGCGAGCAGGCGCTCGCGCTCGCCCGCCGGCTCGGCGACCGGACGGCCGAGGCCGAAATCCTGATCCAACAGGGCGAGCTCAACAACACGCTCAAAAGGGGCAGCGGTATCGAGCTGATGATGCAGGCACTGACGATCTTCGAACAGCTCGACGATCCCGAGCGGGTCGCGAACGCCTATTTTTATATCGGCAACGCCTATCTCGGTCAGCTCAGGCTCCCGGAATCCGAGCAGAACCTCCGGAAATGCGTCGAGACCGCCGAGCGGCTCCCTAATCCGGGCCCGGCCGCGCCGTGTCTGATCAACATCGGCGTGATTCATATGACATATCTGGGGGAAGTGCCCGAGTCGGAACCCTTCGCCCGGCGGGCGGTCGAGATCTTCCGGATCAACGGCGCTTACGGCGAGCTCGTCGGTCTCCGCAACCTGATCGTTGCCTACACTTCGATGGGCGACGTCAAGCGGACGCTCGAAACCTACGCGGAGTTGACCGAAGCGTCCGCACGGTTTCGCCTGCCGCCGGACTGCAACTCGATCGTCACGATCGGGCTGCTCCAGTATAATCTGCAGAACTGGGAGCTCGCCGGCGAGCTCTTCAAAAACGGGCGGACGGTCTGTCAGAATGAAAAGAGCGCGGAAAACGCGGCGCTCGCGCTGGTCGGGCAGGGCGCGGTGCTGGTCGGCGCGGGCGAAACCGATCAGGCCCGGCCGATCCTGACGGCGGCGCTCGACGAGAGCCGCGCGATCAAGTCGAAGCTCGCCGAAGCGCTCGCGCTCGGGGCGCTCGGACTTTATTACGACACGACCGGCGATTACCCGAAAGCGGTCGAGTCGCTCGAGGCCTCGCAGACGATCTTTCGGACGCTGCGCGAACCGTCGCTGCTGATGCTGCTCCAGACCGCGCTCGGCAAAACCTATCTCTCGGTCGGCGAAATCGACAAGGCCGAGGCGGTTTTCAACGAGATGCTCACCTCGGGCCGCCGGATCGAGCAGACGCGGCGGCAGTCGGCGGCGCTCTTCGGGCTGGCCGAGATCGAGAGCCGGCGCGGCAATCTCGACGCCGCGCGGACCCGGATCGAGGAATCGCTGAAGATTATCGAAGACAGTCACGGCGCGGTTCCGACCGACGCGCTGCGGGTCGCGTTCTTCGCCTCGGTCGCCAATTACTACGAATTTTACACGGATCTGCTGATGCGGCTCGACGCGCAGCGGCCGGGCGCCGGCTTCGACAAACTGGCGCTCGCCGCCGCCGAACGGGCCCGCGCGCGGAGCCTTTTGAACCAGCTGCAGGAATCGGGAACCGACGTCCGCGGCGGCGTCGCGCCCGATCTGCTCGAAAAGGAAAAGAAGCTGCGGCAGGAGCTGAACGCGCAGAATTCCGTCCTGCTGAAGATGATGACGAGCTTCACGCTTCCCGGACAGCTCGAAAAGGCGCGCGCCGAGCTCAGGCGGCTGAACGCCGAATACGATGAAACCGAGGCGCAGATCGCCGTCACGAGCCCGGCTTTCGCGGCGCTGACGCAGCCCGCGCCGCTCTCGTTCGATGAGATCCGGAAACAGCTCGACCCGGACACGCTGCTTCTCGAATTCGCGCTCGGCGAGGAAAAAAGCTATCTTTTCGCGCTCACGCCGGAATCGCTGAGGACCTACGAGCTGCCGAAAAAAACCGAGATCGAGGCCAAAGTCTGGAATTTCCGCCGGCTTTTGACCGTCCGCGAGCAGACCGCCGCCGCCGCCGAGATTCGGGCCGCCGACGATAAACTGAAGACCGCGACGGCCGATCTGAGCGACACGCTTTTCGGCCGCGCCGGGGCCGAATTCGGCGGCCGGCGGCTGGCGATCGTCGCCAACGGCGCGCTTCAGTTCGTGCCCTTCGCCGCGCTCCGGAAATCGAAGGACGAACCGCGCTATCTGATCGAAACCAACGAGCTCACGGTTTTGCCGTCGGTTTCGGTGCTCGCCGTCCAGCGCGGCGTGCTGAGCAAGCGAAAGCCGGCCGAAAAGACGCTCGCGGTCTTCGCCGATCCGGTTTACGAAACCGACGATCCGCGTTTTCAGAAGGTCAAAACCGCCGTCAAACCCGTCGACGGGGCGGCGACGCGCGGCGAGGGCGGGCCGGAGTTTCTCGACGAACGCCGCGAAAACGGGCCGCAGAAGCTCCAGCGGCTGCTCTATTCGCGGCGTGAGGCCAACCAGATCCTCGCGCTCGTCGCGGATAACTCGAAGAAATTCGCGGCGCTCGACTTCGCGGCCAGTCTCGACGCGGCCACGGCCGAAAAGCTGCGGGACTTTCGCTATCTGCATTTCGCGACGCACGGCGTCTTCAACGCCGAGACGCCGCAGTCGTCGGGCGTCGTGCTCTCGCTTTACGACGACCGGCGCGCGCCGCAGAACGGTCTGCTGAGCCTGCAGGAGATTTACAACCTGCGTCTGAATTCCGAGCTCGTCGTGCTGTCGGCGTGCCGGACGGGCCTCGGCCGGCAGGTCCGCGGCGAGGGCGTGATCGGGCTGACGCGCGGTTTTATGTATGCCGGCAGTCGCCGCGTGGCGGCGAGCCTCTGGAAGGTGCAGGACGACGCGACGGCCGAGCTGATGACCGAATTTTATCGCAGCGTCCTGCGCGACGGCCGTTCGCCCGCCGCGGCGATGCGGCTGGCGCAGCTCGCGATGCTCAAAAAAACTCAGTTCGGCGCGCCGTTTTACTGGGCGGCATTCGTCCATTACGGCGAGTGGAGATAGACTGGCAAAGGATGCGGACCGAAGGCTTCACCCAAATAATGTCGCTGTTTCCGGCGGAAAACCGGAACGCCGAATTCAACGCGCTGCGTCTGAAGATCCGGCGCTTTTTCGAATTTCAGGCCGGCCCGACCGACGCCGCCGACCTTGCCGACGAAACGATCTCGCGGGTCGCCGCGCGGCTCGCCGGGGGCGGCGAAATCGAATCGGCCGACCCGTATTATTATTTTCGCGGTTTCGCCGTCAACGTCCTCCGCGAATACCGGCGGCAGCAGCCGCGAACGGTTTCGCTCGACGACGTCGAACGCTCGGCGGCGGTTCCGGTCGCGCCGAACCCGTTAGAGCTCGCGGTCGAGCGCGAGAACCGGGCCGAAAACGAGCGCCGTCTCGAATGCCTGCGGAAAACGCTGGCGGAGCTGCCGCCGGAAAACCGCGAGCTGTTTCTCGATTATCACCAGCCGCGGGCCGGCACGCGCGAAGCCGGTCGGCTCGCGCTCGCCGAACGGCTCGGGATCGACGTGACCGCGCTCCGCAACCGGATCACGCGGCTCCGGAAAAAGATCGAGCAGTTGATTCTGGAATGTTTGGGGAAGATGTAGCTCGCGCGGTTCGTGGCTTTCGAGGATGAAAGCTCAAAGCCTGACACGCAGGGCCGCCACGAACCGCGGTCTAAATCTTCCCCAAAAACGGCGTTCTTCATCCGGAAAGAATTTTTCGGGCCGTTAATTTGCCGATCCGGCGATACACTTGGGAAAAATCGTCACTTATAAATGGAGATGGAAAACGAAAGCGAAAAAATCCGGCGGTATTTCCTCGGCGCGCTCGGCGACGACGAGGCGGCGCGGCTGGAGAGCGAATATTTCGGCGACGAAGCGAAGTTTTCCGTCTTTCAGGCGGCCGAAAACGACCTGCTCGACGATTACGCGCGCGGCGCGCTCGGAGCGGCCGACAAAAAGCTCTTCGAAGAGCATTATCTCGCCGCGCCGCACCGCCGCGAACGGCTCGAATTTTCGCGGACGCTGGCGGTTCATCTGGCCGACCGGCCGCCGCCGGCGGTCGACAAAAAGGCCTCTTTTTTAACGTGGTTCAATTTCGGACGGCTCGGTTTCGCGCTGGCCGGTCTGGCCGTTTTGGTCGTCGGCGGGATCTTTCTGCTGCCGAAATTGTTCAAACCGGCCGACGAGCTCGCGCGCGTCACTCCGACGCCGACCGCGACCGCGCCCGTTTCCTCGCCGGCCGCCGCGAACGTTCCGGAGAAAACGCCGACACCCGCAAATTCGCCGACGCCCGCGAATTCGCCGACGCCGGCCGCGTCGCCGGTCGTTAAAAAGCCGACCCCGACGCCGACGCCCGTTGAAAACCGGACGGCCTTTCTCGCGCTCGCCGTCGGCGGTCTGCGGTCGGGCGGAGATCTGCCGAAGCTCGCGCTCGCGAAAGAGGCGAAAACCGCGGTGATCGCGCTCGCGCTGCCCGAAACGACGGCCCGTGAATTCGCGATCGTCGTCCAGAACGGCGACGGCGCGACCGTCTGGCAAAAGAAAACGGCCGCCGCGGCGGGCCGCAAACTGATCATTCGCCTGCCGGCCGCCGTGCTCGCAAACGACGACTACACGATCGATGTCTCGATCGTCAAGCCCGACGGCGCGACCGAAAAACTGGCCGGCTACGGGTTTCGGTCAATCAAAAAATAAGCGTCCGGCCGGGTTTCGGCCCGTTTCCGGCGCTCAGGGACGAAACCTGAACCGGTCGCGCCCGATGACGACGCCGTTGGCGTAAAAGACGACGCGGTACGTTCCGCCGGCCTTCGCCCCGCCGCTGAATTCGCCCGGAAAATTGATGTAGGCCCATTCGTCGCCGGTCGTCGTCGTGCGGCCGCGAAAGGTTTTGCCGTTCGGGCCGGTGACCGTGAACGAGGCCGTGAACCGGCCGAGCGAGCCCCATTTGTCGCGAATCCCGAGAACGACGTTGCCGCGGCTCGAATCGTCGACCGAAGTCTGCCACGTCGCCCGCCGGACGGCCGCCGAACCCTGCGCGCGAACCGTGCCGAATCCGCCGAAAATCGTCAGAGCCAGCAAACAGACCGAGAAAACTAAAAGTCTTTTTTTCATAACTCCACCCCATACCGATGTCGGATGTCCGATGTGCGATGGCGGATTTCTCGAATGAGAAGGCTGCCCTGACGCACATTATTCAAAACGATATCAAATAAATCGGGAAGTCCGGGAAGGCGCGAGCCTGAATCCTGAACTTCCCGAAACCATCGATCCCGCTTCCAAACGAAAACGGGCCTATATCGTCCGCCGGTCACGGACAACTTCAAAAAAACGAAAACCCTTCATCGACAAAAAATCCGAAATCCGAAATCCGAAATCCGAAATCCCTATATTTCGCTCCAGTCGAGCACGACCTTGCCGCTGTTGCCGGTGCGCATCACTTCGAAGCCCTCGGCGAAATCCCGGTAGGAAAAACGGTGCGTGATGACCGGCGAGATGTCGAGGCCGCCCTCGAGCAGGACCGACATCTGGTACCAGGTTTCGTACATTTCGCGGCCGTAGATGCCCTTGATCGTCAGCATATTGAAGATCACGGTCTTCCAGTTGATCGCGAATTCGTCGGGCGGGATGCCCAGAAAGGCGACGTTGCCGCCGTGCGTCATATTCGTGAGCATATCGCGAAACGCCTGCGGGTTGCCGGACATTTCCATCCCGACGTCGAAGCCTTCCTTCATCCCGAGCTCTTTCTGGACGTCGGCGATCGACGTTTCGCGGACGTCGACGGCGAGCGTGACGCCCATTTTGCGGGCGAGTTCGAGCCGGTGCGGGTTGACGTCGGTGATCACGACGTGACGCGCGCCGGCGTGTTTGGCGACGGCCGCCGCCATAATCCCGATCGGGCCGGCGCCGGTGATCAGGACGTCCTCGCCGAAGACCTCGAAGGCGAGCGCCGTGTGGACGGCGTTGCCGAACGGGTCGAAGATCGCCGCGACCTCCGGATCGACGTCCGGGTTGTGCTTCCAGATGTTGGTCATCGGGACGGCGATGTATTCGGCGAAGCCGCCGTTCGTGTTGACGCCGAACCCGAGCGTGTGCGCGCATTTGTAGCGCCGGCCGGCCATACAGTTGCGGCAGCGGCCGCAGACCAGATGGCCCTCGACGCTGACGATGTCGCCGACGTAGAAGTCGTTGACGTTCGAGCCGACCTCGACGATCTCGCCGGCTAATTCGTGACCGAGAATCGTCGGGACTTTGATCGTGCTCTGCGCCCACGCGTCCCAGTTCCAGATATGCACGTCGGTGCCGCAGATGCCGGTCTTCTTGATCCGGATCAGCACGTCGTTGATGCCGATCTCCGGCTCGGGAACGTCTTCGAGCCAGAGCCCTTCTTCCGCTTTGCTTTTGACAATTGCTTTCATAATTTTGATTCTGAGCTTTGATCGAACGTCGAATCCCCAATCTTCGGCTTCTCAATTCCAGGCCCTCCGCCCTTCAACGGCACCTGCCCGAAACGGAAAAATCCGAAATCCGAAATCCGAAATCCGAAATCCTACAACATCGTTTCCAGAATGGCCTTGATGTCTTCCTCGGTCGTGTCGGGATTGATGAAACAAAACCGCGCGACCGTTTCGAATTCGCTGCCGTGGCGGACCTTCGTCGGCGCGACGAGCGCGAATCCCGATTTATGATTCCGGTAGGTCCAGTTCCGGTAATCCTCGGCCTTCCAGCCGAACCGCCGGAACAGAACGCACGAGAGGCTCGGTTCGCGGACGAGCCCGAGATGCGGCGCGCCGGTGATCAAACGGCCGGCGATCTTCGCCAATTCGATGCCGCGCTCGATCGCCTTCGTGTAGCGGTTCGTGCCGTGCATCGCGAGCGAGAACCAGAGCGGCAGCCCGCGCATCCGGCGCGTCAGCTGGATCTGGTAATCCGACGGGTTGAAGCCCTTCGCGCCCTCGTCCGAGAAAATATCCAGATAAGAGCCTTCCTGCGCGTGCGCCCGCTTCGCCTGTTCGGGGTCGCGGTAGAGAACCGCGCCGCAGTCGTACGGCGAAAAGAGCCATTTATGCGGGTCGATCGTCACGCTGTCGGCGTTTTCGATGCCCTTGAACAAATGGCGCACGGAAATCGCCGCGAGCGCGCCGCCGCCGTAGGCCGCGTCGACGTGAAACCAGAAATTCTCGCGCCGGCAGATCCGCGAGATGCCGTCGAGATCGTCGATGATCCCGGCGTTGGTCGTCCCGCCCGAGGCGATCACCGCGAAGACGCGGCTCCGCTCGTCGGGCGTCAGTCCGGCGAGCGCGGCTTCGAGCTGCGCGGCCTCGAAACGGTCTTCGGTCTGGACGGACACGACGTCGACGTCGATCACCTTGGCCATCGCGCGAACCGACGAATGCGCCGAGATCGCCGCGATCACGATGCCGCGGACGGATCTTTTGCTTTCGTCGGCGGCGCGCCAGTTTTCGCGCGCCGCGACCATCGCCGAGAGATTCGCTTCGGTCCCGCCGCTCGTGAAGACGCCGAACGCGCCCTTCGGCATTCCGGTCAGCGAAACGAGCCATTTCATCGCCTGATTCTCGGCGAAGATGCAGCCCGCGCCCTCGAGCCAGAACGCGCCGTGGACGTTGGCCGCCGACGTGACGAGGTCGAACATCACGGCCGAACGCGTCGGCGAGGCCGGCACGAAGGCGAGATGGCGCGGGTGATTGATCGGCACGCTCGCCTTGATCAGAACGTCGCGAAAAAGCGCGAACGCCTTTTCGCCGGAAATGCCGTCGGGCGTGATGGTCTCGCCGCAGAGCTCGGCGAGCTCCGATTCCTTGCGGGGAAAACCGAGCTTCGGATTGGTGTCGGTGATGCGATTGATGGCGAACTTGATCACGTCGAGCGACATTTCCACCAGATCGATATCTACTTCATGCATATAAATTTTTTTTATTCGCGGATAAGCAAACGCCTACCTTGTAATTATCTGCAATTTTGTGAGTTCTGACAATTTGGCGCGCAGGTTTTCGAGCTCGGCCGGCGGAATTGTCTTGATCTTCGCGCCGCCGTCCGCGAATCCGACGCTGTTGCCGCGCGTTTCGAGAAAATACTCCTTCGGCACCGGCCGCGTCGGCAGGTTGAGCTGGACCTCGTCGGGCCTGATCGAATAGAGAATTTCGGCGAGCTTTTCGGTTTCGAACTCATTCGGCGGCCTCAGAATCATCGTCTGGATCGCCAGAAAACCGTCGAATTCGCGGCGCATCTGGAAAATTCCGGCGATGATCGTTTCGAGCGAGACGCCCTCGGTCGGCCGGTCGACTCGTTTTAAGACGGCGTCCGACCACGCGTCGAGCTTGCAGAAGATCTTGTCGGCCTTGTAGAGCTCGCGCCGCACCTGCGGATCGTAGAGCAGCGTCGAGTTGGTCAGCACGACGATCGGTTTGTGCGTCCGCAGCTTGATCCGTTCGATCACCTCGCCGAGATTGGCGGCGAGCGTCGGTTCGCCGCTGCCGGAAAAGGTGATCACGTCGGCGCGCGGCCAGTCGGCGTTTTCGAGGTCGGCCAGCACTTTTTCGGTCGGCACGAAAACCGCGCGCGTCTTCGTCACGCGGTTGATCCGGCCGAGCTGGCAGTAGACGCATTCGAACGAGCAGATCGAATCGACGCATAACACGTCGACGCCCAGGGAAATCCCCAGGCGCCACGATTCGACCGGCCCGTAAATGCTTGAAGGAAGATGGCTTTTCATATCTTCAGATAATAACCCAGGACGACCGAAATTGCAGTCAGCGAGCCGTAGACGACTTCCCAGACGCCGATCCGCATCGCCTTGACCTTCCGGCGGTAAGGCGACAATCCGACGGCCGCGCGGCCGAACAGAACGGCGAACATCGCAACGGTCAGGAGCGAGCCGAAACCGATCCGGGTCAGAAATATGAGAAAGATCAGCGCCGCGAGATTGGCGGCGACCGGCATCGCGGAGGAAAATTCCTTGCCTTTTTCGAGCCGCAGACGATTCCGGACGTAAAGGATCGAGGGAATCAGCCGCGCGACGAAGATCGCCCAGAGCGCGGCCGCCGCCGCCGGCGTCCAGTCGGCGGCGAGCGCGATCACGGCGACCGACGACGAGATCGCGACCGCGCCGGTCAATTCGGGTAAAAGCTCGCGGCTTCTGCGCGAAGCGTCGCAGTAGATCTGATAGACGGCGAGCGGCAGAATAAATAAAAACGGCAGAAAGGCGTCGAACCGGACGAAGACCAGACTGCCCGCGAGGCCGGCCAGAAAGAGCGCGCCGTAGCCGAGCGCGTATTTCAGCGCGACCGCCGTCTGCGGCAGACTGCGTTTGGCTTTCAGGTCATTTAAGTAGATCTTGAGCGGCTGGCGCGTCAGAAACGCGCCGACGACCGTCAGCGCGATCCAGATCGCGGACGGCGAAAAAGCGACGAGCAGCGCGGCGAGGAGCGGTTCGAAGACGAAGCCCCACGAGCCGTGTTCGACCGGCAGCGCGATCGCGCGGACGTTGACGCTGCGTTTGATGGGGATGGCTGAGACGTTGGCGGACATATTTCGATTTCGGATTTCGGATTTCGGATTTCGGATTGCTCGAAGTTTTCGGGGTCCGATTTCCTCGTATTTTCAATTTAGTTAGTAATTTGGTTTTAGGGTCTGATTATTTTCCGGTTGAATTCGGTCATTGATCTTTGGGCTTTGGCCTTTGAGATTAAAGCGTAGATCAAAGATCAAAGACCGAAATTCAAAACCGGTAATAAACTAAACCCCCTGATTATTTTTCGGCGAGCTCGAAGATTTCGTTTTCGAGCGCGATCGCTTTCGGGAAGAGCACGTTGTTTTCGAGATGGATGTGCTGGTGCAGATCCTTTTCGAAGGCTTCGAGCCGCGTGAACAGCGCCGTAAAGCTCGGACAGGCGTTTTCCGGCAGCTGATAATCGTTCGATACCGCCCGCATCTTTCTCAACAGGTCGCCGGCCGTGTCGTGCTCGCGCATCATCATTCCGACCGGATTGCGGACCGTCCCGAAACAGGAGGCCGAAAGCGCGCCTTTTCCGCTTTTGAAATCTTCCAGATCGCGAATATACGGAAACAGAACCTGCTCTTCCTTATGCAAATGCGGTGCCAGATCGCCGCACAGCTCGCAGAAGAGCTGTTCGAGCGCGAACAATTGCGGGTTGTGCGGACCGTGTTTGCCGGCGACTTTGACCATCAGCGGCGAGAGGTTCTTGATCTCGTCGCGCGTGTAGACGTGATGCGTTCCCTCGATGTATTCGATCAATTCCGTGAGGCTCGCGCGGTTCACCCAGTCGAGCGGCGTCGCTTCGGTTTTCCCGAAATAAGCGGAGATTTCCCGCATCACCTGATCGGTATCGACGCCGGCGAGCGTGCAGGCATCCGCAAAGCTCCGATGACCGCCGCAGCAGTAATCGATCTTGTAAGTTTCAAAAACCTTCGTCGTCAAAGGCATTTCGAGCGCGATCTCGCGCACCGTTTTCGTCGTTAAATTTTCCATCATAATTACCTCCTATGAGTTTCAACGATTCAAATTTACGACGAATTCGCCGGGGAAAATATGATTGGAATCATAAGCGGGAAAAAAGTGGAGAGTGGAGAGTGGAGAGTGGAGACGGGAAAAAAAGTGGAGAGTGGAGAGTGGAGAGTGGAGAGTTCGGGGAATGAGTTTAGGAAGTCCGGGGAAAAACGGTATTTCCCAAACTTCCCAAACTTCCCAAACTTCCCAAACTCCACAAACTCACTCTCCACTCTCCACTCTCCACTCTCCACTCTTTCCCAGCCATTCGAGCGCTGCGCCGTGGAGCATCGAGGCTTTCGAGGCGTCGTCGAAAGCGGATTCTTCGATCAGTTTGCCGGGTTCGAGCTCGCCGAGCGGGAACGGGTAATCGGTGCCGAGCGCGATTCGTTCCGGGCCGACGAGTTTGACCAGATATTCGAGCGCGAGCGGGTCGTGGACGAGCGCGTCGAGCCAGAATTTCCCTAAATAATCGCGCGGGTTGACCGCGTTGTCGACGGCGCAGAGATCGGGCCGGACGAGAAAGCCGTGTTCGATCCGGCCGATCGTGAAGGGAAACGAGCCGCCGCCGTGCGCGAAGCAGATCCGCAAATTGGGGAGCTTTTCCAATGTCCCCGAAAAGATCAGGCTGCAGATCGCGCGCGAAGTTTCGGCCGGCATCCCGACGAGCCACGGCAGCCAGTATTTCCGGATGTCATTTTCGCCCATCATTTCCCACGGATGGACGAAGACCGGCATCGAGAGCGCTTCGCAGGCGGCGAAGAATTCGAAGAACCGCGGCTCGCCGAGATTCAGCCGGTTGACGTTCGAACCGATCTGGACGCCGGCGAGACCGATTTTTCGGCAGCGTTCGAGTTCTTTGACCGCGAGCGCCGTGTCCTGGAGCGGAACCGTCCCGAGACCGATGAACCGGCGGGGAAATTTCGCGACAATTTCCGCGATCCCATCGTTCAGAAACGCGGAAATTTCCGCACCGTCCGCCGGGTTCGTCCAGTAGGAAAACATCACCGGCACGGTCGAGAGCACCTGCACCGCGACGCCCGAAGCGTCGCATTCGATGATCCTTTTTTCCGCCGACCAGCAGTTGTCCCCGATCTCGCGGAAAAACTGCCCGTCGTCTTTGAGCATCCGCGCGCGGCACGGCTGATGATGATCGAGCGCGATAAAGCCGCCGTAGCCGAATTTGTCCTTCCAGCGCGGAATCTCGCGCGGCAGAATATGCGTGTGTACGTCGATTTTCAACATAATGGAACAGTCTTGAGTCCTGAGTCTTAAGTCTTGAGTCAAAAACCAAAGCTCGATCCCGACTCAAGACTTACGACTCAGGACTCAAGACTCAATAAATCCGGTCTATCATCTCTTCGCGCGCTTCAAAGCGGCGGAGATTTTCTAAAAAATGTTCGACGTGACGGCGCTTTTCGAGCGCGAAGCCGCCGGCCGAGTGCGGCGTGACGAAGCAGTTCGGCGTCGTCCACAACGGATGCTCCTTCGGCAGCGGCTCGGGATCCGTGACGTCGAGATAAGCGGCGGAAATCCGTCCGCTGTCGAGCGCGTCGATGAGCGCCGCCTGATCGAGCGTCGTCCCGCGCCCGATGTTGTAGACGCGCGCGCCCGGCTTCATCCGCGCGAATCTCGCGGCGTCGAGAAAATTCGCCGTCTCGTTGTTCGCCGGCAGGACGTTGACGACGTGATCCGCGAGCGCCAGCGCCGCGTCGATTTCCGACAGATCGACGATCCGAATCGATTCGTCGCCGCGAATTTTTCTCTTAAAACCGATCAGCTTCATCCGGAGCGGCGTCAGCAATTCGGCCACGCGGCGGCCGATCGTTCCGAAACCGAGGATCAGCGCCGTCTGCCCGTTCAGAAGATACGACGCGGCGCGCGTTTCGTCGTAATGCCATTCCCGCGGCCCGCGCTGGTTGTCCAGAGATTCGGGAAGCCGCCGCGCGAGCGCCATCATCATCGCCAGAACGTGCTGCGCGCACGGTTCGACGTAAACGGCCGAGCTGTTCGTCATAATTCGGCGCTCTTTTTCGAACGTTTCGCGAAAATCCGCGCGGTCGTAGGGCGTGTAGCCGGCGAGATTGACCTGAAACCATTTGATATTCGAAGCGTCCATCACCGCGCCGGCGTCGGGCGTGCCGAACGCGACGTCGGCCGCGCGCAGCTTTTCGGCCGCCGCGCCGCTCGTGCCGTCTTCGTCGGGCGGAAAAACGCTCAGCTCATAGTCCCTTAATCGTTCGCGAAATGTTTTGATCTCGCTTTCGTCGCCGTCGGTGAAACTGTGGTTCGTCCAGATTTTCAGCATATCCTGATCGCTTTGAAACGGGTTGTTTTTTAACGCGAGGGCGCAAAGGCGCGAAGGCGCAAAATTTTTTTAGGGAAGATCCGAAAAAATTCAGTTAAATTCGCGTCTTCGCGTCTTCGCGCCTTTGCGTTGAAACCGCCGGAGCTTTTCGCAAACTTACCACGAATGATAGTAAAACAGAAAACGACCGTCCGGTTTGAGATAAAGCGTCAGCCGCTCGCCGCCCGCAAAGAAGTTTCCGACAAACCCGAGCGAGCGTTTTTCGAGCGTTTTGAATTCGAGCGAACGCAGATACCGCTCCGGGGTCGCGCCCTTCATCACGCGCTGCCAGAGCGGGCGGTTCTGCCGGTCGAACGCGCTCAGAAGAATCTTTTCGTCGAACGCGGCGATTTCCAGCCGGCCGAAATCCGCCGGGATCTGTTTGATCAGTTTCGCCGGCGGGACGGCGCGCGGAGTTTCTCCGGCCAGCGGGCCGTCGTCCGTCGTGTAGATCAGCGCGGGCAGGATTTTGTCGTTCCGGACGAGCCGGTAAAAATCGTCGCGGATCCATTCGATCTTCTGCGCCGGCGTCTTCCCGGCGAGCACTATCGCGTCCGCGTCGCGGAGCTTGAAATAGAACCGCACGACGCGGTCGAAATTTTCCGGATCGAGCGGTTTCCCGCAGGCCGGATGCATCTTCTGCAACAGCCTGACCGCCGCCGGAATCAGGAAAAGCGCTTTATTCTCGGCGGCGAGCAGTTTGTCGAGCTCCGCGTTCGACCACGAAAAATCCTCCATCCGGTCGAGGCCGAAAAAGTCGAGATATTTGACCTCGAAACATTCTTTCGCGCCCGTTTGCGCCCGTCCCGGAAAGGCGGCGAGCAGCCCGAGAACAATGATTGCGAAAACGGTTCCGGTAAGGTATGTCGATTTCATAAGTCCGTTGGAAAGATATGTTCAACTGACGACCGGCGGCGGCTGCATCACCGCGCCGCATTCGCGGCAGGTGCGCAGATTCTCGTCGCCGTAGAATTTTTTGAAGACGCCCTGAAACTGCGTCGTGATGTCGTCGAGCTGGAAATATTCCTCGTACAGTTTCGCGTTGCAGTTTTCGCAGAACCATAATAATCCGTCCATTTCGCCCGGTCTGCGCTGCCGTTCGATGACGAGTCCGATCGTGTTCGCGCCGCGGACCGGATTATGCGGGACGCGCGGCGGCAGCAGAAAGATCTCGCCCTCGCGGATCGGGACGTCCGTTGCGCGTCCTTCTTCCTGAACTTTGACGGTGATGTCGCCTTCGAGCTGGTAGAAGAATTCCTCGCCCTCGTCGAAGTGATAATCCTTCCGCGAATTCGGGCCGCCGACGACCATCACGATGAATTCGGCGTCCTCGTACACGCATTTGTTCCCGACCGGCGGTTTTAAGAGATGCCGGTGCTCGTCGATCCACGCTTTGAAATTAAAAGGTCTTCTGATCGTCATAAATTTTCACTCCCGCCCGATCATTATAAGCCGAACCGTTCGCCGGCGAAACGGTTCGGACGCCGGTTTTTCGCAAGCAAACGGAAAAAATAACTTTATTTTTCGCCGGCCAGCTCAAGAATTTTGCCGAGCGTCCGAAGATTGCGCCCGGTTGCCGCGACCTTCAGCTTTTTGCCGAGAAAGTCTTTCCCGAGCGCGCTGTCCGAGACGTTGCGGCGCAGAAAACAGTAGATCTCGCGCCCGCGGACGGCGTAATCCTCGGTCGGACCGTTTTTCGCGAGCAAAAGCGCGGTCTGTTCTTCGGAAAGCGGCGCGTCGAGAAAGACGACGTGAAAGAGCTTTTCCTCGAAATGCTCGTCCTTGAACGGGTTTTCGTCGATGATCGCCGCGATCTCGTCGATCGAGCGCACCATCACCGGCGTTTTGAAGAAATCGCGCTCGACGGCCGCCGCGATTCGTTCGGTAATCGCGCTTTCGTCGGTTTCGTCCGCTTCGAAGACGACGTTGCCGCTCTGAATATAGGTCCTGACGCCCGAAACCCCGAGCGCCGCGAACGTCGCGCGCAAGGCTTCCATTCTGATGATCGTTTTTCCGCCGACATTGATGCCGCGCAGAAAGGCCGCGTATTTCATAGGTTGATTTATTTTTTCCGTATTAAGATCTTTCCGCATTTTGACGCAGCGAATCGAAACGCCTCCGCCGACCGCGACTTCGAATTCCTCGTCGCCCCGGTAGCCGCGCGCCCGGTAAAGCGGCACGCCGGGCAGCGTCGCCATCATTTCGGCGGTTTTAAAGCCGGCCGCGCGCGCCTCGCGCTCGCATTCGTCGAGGATCAGCGTGCCGACGCCGCGGCGCGCGAAATCCGGGTGGATGAAAAAAGCGCGGATCTTCGCGGCGTCCGTCGACGGGTCGAGAAAGCCCGGATCGCGGCTCGCTTCGTAATCGCTCGCGCCGAAGAGCGTTTTCCGTTTGCTCCAGCCGCCGCAGCCGGCGAGCCGTCGATCCTCCGCTTCGACGATAAAATAAGTGCCGTCGTCGATCAGCTCGGTATCGACGCCGAAAACCGTTTCGATCGAGCGCTCGATCTGCTCCGCGTCGTAAAATCCCGGCGCGAGTCCGCGCACCGATTCGCGGATCAGCGCCGCGAGCCGCGCGCGGTCGTCCAAAACGGCTTTTCTGAGCAGAAATTTCATCGTCATTCCCGGATGAATGAAAAATTCCAGTTAAATAATCAAGCGATCCGGAATAGATGATAGATGATAGATGAAAGATAATAGATGAAAAGCCGCCGGATCTGTCATCTTTGATCTATCATCTTTCATCTATTCCGAAAAGGTTTCCCCCTCGCTGTCGTCAGCGCGTCCATTTGATCTTGACGGCCCGAAAACCGCCCTTTTCGTAAGTGATTTCGGGAAACACCGCGAAGCCGATCTTCCGGTAAAACTCCAATGGCGAAAGATACGGCGAGCCGTCGCGCTTTTTTTGGTCGCTGCCCCCGGCGACCCAGCCGCAGAGCGCGGTTTCGTGTTTTTTTACTTCGTCGAGCAGCCGCCGGCCGAAACCTTTTTTCTGTTCGCGCGAATCGACGATGATCGAAAACCAACGCTCGCCGTCGCGCGTGAACGCGACCAGCCACGCTTTCAAATTTCCGTCCGCATCCCTCAAAAGATAATGCCGCTTGTCGCCGATCCCGTCCAGAAACGCGTCGAGCCCGGCCGTCGATTCATATCCGATCGACGCCGGATATTCCGCGTTCCACAGATCGAAAACCGCCTTTTTTTCGGTTACGTCGATTTCCGTTTTGATCTCGATCATCATCTTTTTTTTGAGTTTTGAGTTCCGCCTTCAGGCGGCTTTTTCCCGCTTTGAGTTTTGAGTTCCGCCTTCAGGCGGCTTTTTCCCGCTTTTCGAAGAGCATCGCCGGCGAAACGAAGGCCGCCTGAAGGCGGAACTCAAAGCTTTTTTCTCAATCGATCATCGCGATCACTTTTAATTCGATCGCGATCGGCGTCGGCAGGCAGTTGATCTCGACCGTCGTCCGGCACGGCAGGTTTTCGCGGAAATATTCGGCGTAAATCTCGTTATACTTTTTAAAATCGGCCTTCATATTCGTCAGAAAGACGGTCACGTCGACGATCCGCTCCCACGACGAGCCGGCGTCTTCCAAAATCCAGCGGACGTTCTGAAAGACCGAGCGGCACTGCGTTTCGATGTCGTAGGAAACGATCGCGCCCCGTTCGTCTAATTCGACGCCGGGGATCTTTTTCGAGCCGCGCTCGCGCGGGCCGACGCCCGAGAGAAACAAAAGATTCCCGACCCGCCGCGCGTGCGGGTACAACCCGACCGGTTCCGGCGCTTTCGACGAATTGACGACTCCTTTTTCTTCGCTCATAGGTTCGGGTTTAGATTTTAACGCGAAGACGCGAAGGCGCAAAGGCGCAAAGGGTTTTTCGGGGAAGGTTTTCGGGGTCGGAAGATTACATTCTCTTTTTACTCCGCGCCTCCACGGGAAAACCAGAAGTTTCACTTTCCAATTCCGGGATGTTATAAAAAACAGAGCAATTATCGGCTTAACCGCCAATCATCGAATGATCGCTCGAGTTGCGAACGTTTGTTTAACCGTCCACTAAAAGCACAAAAAAACACGAAATCATTTCGTGTTTTTAGTGCTTTTCGCGGACAGTTAAACCGGCCAACGCATCCTTAGTGTAACGAGAGATTTCCCGCCGAGGCACAAAGCCGCAGCCGCGCAGCTCTAAACCGCGCCGACTTTCGCCCAACCCAAAAAAAACTTTGCGCCTTTGCGCCCTTGCGCCTTCGCGTTAAAAAAACTACTTCTTCTCCGCCCAGATCTGCACCAGATTGACGAGCGTTTCCGTCGACTTCTCAAGACCTTTGCGCGAATTCCATTCGAGCTTGCCGTGGAAATTATGGCCGCCCGTGAAAAGATCGGGGCAGGGCAGCCCGCGAAACGTCAGGTTCGAGCCGTCGGTGCCGCCGCGCGCCGCGGTGATCTTCGGCGTCAGCCCGGCGCGCCGCGCCGCTTCCATCGCGTTGTCGGTGATCTGCGGGATGTCCTTCAAAACTTCCTTCATATTGAGATAGTTCTGCTTGACGTCGATCGCGATCTTGACGTCGGGGAATTTGGCCTGCGTTTCGGCGACCATCTTTTTCAACAGCGCCTCTTTCGCGTCGAGACCGGCGATCTCGTAGTCGCGGAGCAGGATCTTGACGTTCGACGATTCGACGTCGAGCGTCCCGACATACGGATGCACGAACCCGACTCTTCCCTCGGTCGTCTCGGGCAGCATATCTTTCGGAAAGCGGCCGAGAAAATCCGCGACGGCGTAGACCGAATTGATCATCACGCCCTTCGCCGAGCCCGGATGCGTCGATTTTCCGGTAAAAGTGACGGTCGCCGAGCGCGCGCTCCAGGTTTCGTTGTCGATCGAGCCCAATTCTTCGCCGTCGACCGTGTAGGCGTATTTCGCGCCGAAGCCCGCGACGTCGAATTTTTCGATCCCGCCGCCGACTTCCTCGTCCGGCGTGAACGCGATCGCGATGTTGCCGTGCTTGATCTGCGGATTCTCGCGCAGGATGTCGATCATCGTCATAATTTCCGAGATGCCGGCCTTATCGTCCGACCCCAAAAGCGTCGTCCCGTCGGCGGTGATGATGTCGTCGCCGATCAGATTTTTGAGATCGGGATTTTTCTCGGCCGTGATGACCTGCGTCTTGTCGTTCGGCAGGACGATGTCGCCGCCCTGATAGTTTTTATGGATCACGACGTTGACGTTTTCGCCCGAAACCGCCGGCGAGGTGTCCATATGCGAGATGAAACCGATCGTCGGGACTTTCGAATTGTCGGCGAGATTGCCGGGAATCATCCCGTAGACGATCGCGAATTCGCTGACGCGGACGTTTTCGACGCCGAGCGCCTTTAATTCGCCGGCGAGCAGATTGGCGAGGTTGAACTGCTTTTTCGTGCTCGGCACCGTCTCCTGATCTTCTTTCGACTGGGTGTCGATCTTCGCGTACCGCAGAAAACGATCGAGCACCGCTTCCCGCGGCTGCTTCAACTGCCCGAACGCGCCCGCGCAGAGCGCGAGCATAACCGTAAATGCGTAAATAAATTTCATAATTTTTCTCAGACTGACGAACGAGTTAAAATTTCGATCAGCTTTTTATCCCCTATTTGTCTGGCAAAATCTAAAGGCGATCTCCCGGCCTTGTTTTTGGTAAGGGCATCACCGCCTTTGTCTGTAAACAATTTAACGATCTCATAATTTCCTCTGGCGTTGAAGACCGCCGTCCAAAGCGCATTGTTGCCGTAATTATCACGAATGTTGACATCTCCGCCTCCGTTGATGATTTCGCGGACGATCTCGGTTCGTCGATGGACGGCCGCATAATGTAAAGGCGTTTGACCGTTATAATCTTTTTGATTTACGTTTATGCCTCTCGCAATAAGATCGACGGCTATTTCAACCCGGTCTTTCGCCACGGCGTGGTGAAGTAAGTTCTGCGAATATTCGTTTAAGATATCAATGTCGATATCGTCGATATTCGAATAATAATTTTCCGATTCGTTGAATCTGACCATTTGAAATAGATGATTCATATTTCTTTTTCCGTTCAAACTTAAAGCCCCGGTTATCAGCTGAAAGCTCCGGTCGATAATTTGCCGAAAGGATCAAAACGCGGGTCGCCTGACGACTTTCTCCGGCTGCCCGTTCCGAAAACGAGTCTCCCGGCGATTTGAGATCGGACTTACCAAACAAATACCCCGAAATTCCCCTCCTTACCAAGGAGGGGTGCCCGCAGGGCGGGGTGGTTGCCGTCCTTACCAAGGAGGGGAATTTCGGGGCGGGGTGGTTGATTGCCCGCGAACTGACCACCCCGGCGCTTTCGCGCCACCCCTCCTTCGGAAGGAGGGGAATTGGATTGGTCTAATCTAATAATTGTTCTTGCGCCTGAACTTTTCTCGGTCCGGTCGTTTCTTTTCAATCGCGAATCCTCGTCTTTCCGATCGTCCGCAGATCAGACGCGGATTTGCGCGGAATGGTTCGAAGCGTTTTTTCGGCGGAAAGCCGGACGGGCCTGACGGTCTTAAGTTTATTTCGGGACGCGGAAAAGCCGGACAAACCGGAGTTTGCCGCAGGCCGGACGGATGACGCGGCCGTTTACGCCGCCCGCTCGCCGTCGTAGACGACGGCCGCGCATTCGACGAACAGATCGAGATAATAATCGCGCACCTCGTCGGACGCGAGCTCGCGGTTTTCCTTTTCGGCGATGAATTTCATCAATTCGAACGCCACTTCCTCGCCGGTTTCGATCCTGATCGGTTGTGTTTCGCTGCTCATAGTCAGGATTATAGCGTTTTTTACGCCGGAACCGGCCCGAAAATTTTCCCGACGGGCGAATTCGGTCGAATTTATGGCTAAAAAATTCTTTTTTTTGGCCAAAAAAGAAAATTTTTGTGCACAAAAAAAGAAAAAATTGGCTAAAAAAAAGAGTTTTTTGGCTAAAAAAAAGAATTTTTGTGCACAAAAAGTAAATTTTTTGGCCAAAAAAATAAAAAAATTGGCCAAAAAAAAGAATTTTTTAGCCAAAAAAAAGAAAAAATTGGCTAAAAAAAAGAATTTTTTAGCCAAAAAAATAAAAAAATTTACACGAAAAGATTAAAAATCCGCGTTCTGAGTTCCGCCTTCAGGCGGCCTTCGCCGCATTTTCGAAATATTTCGGGGACGGGAAACAGGGCCGCCTGAAGGCGGAACTCGAAACTAGACGATCCATTTGCCGCTTAAAAATTCGAGATGCAGGCGGAACCGCTCGTCGTCGTCGGACGGGTGAATGGCGCGCACTTTGGCGAGCTGGCGGAATCTTCGGCCGGGGTTTTTGACGACGATGTAGAGCGGAAAGCCGGCTTCGAAACGCGCCGTCAGCGCCATTCCGCTTTCGCTGATGTTGTGCGTCTCGCCGGCGACCGATTCGATCACGCGGCCGTCGGGGCCGATCACGTCGAGGATCACGTCGATCTCGATCCGGCGGCGTTCCTCGTGCGAGCGCATATACCGGCCGGTATGGCGTTCGAGCTCGCGCAGTTCCCACAAACTCTGGTTTCGGAGAATCGGTTTGAGGTCGTAAACGGTCGTCGGATCGACGAGAAAGCTCGGCGGCGGCCGGTGACCGGTCAGCGCCGCGCCGACCTTGATCCGGATCTGTCCGGGCTCTTCCTGGTCGAGCAGCCGGACGTAGCGGACGAGGCCCCAGATCTCGTATTTTTCCTTGCCGAAATCGTAGAGCCGGAAATTTTTCGGCAGCGGCATCCGGAGATTGACGAGACGCTTCGGTTCAAGCGGCCGGTGCAGCAAAAAGCCGCCGCCGCAGATCGTGACTTCCTCGGTTTTCGTGCGTTCGCGCCAGACGATGCCGGCGTTTTCGGAATAGACCACGTCGAGCGGCACTTCGATTTTCGTGCGTTCGTGGAAACGGGTTGATTTTGGTACGACGTTCATTCTCTTACTATCAATAAAACCGGCGCCCGGTCGACAAGCCGGCCCCGATTCGAGCAATCCGAAATCCGAAATCCGAAATCCGCAATCGCCATTCCGCCTATCTTACCGCGTTAATCGAAAACGGGCAATTCGGCGCCCTGACCGTTTAGGACATATTCGATAGCAGTCGCAATCGAGCGCTCATTCCACAAACGGCGACGGCTTCCTTTTTCGGCCCACGGACTGTGGTCGTAATTCCAGCGGTTATTTTCGCGGAGCCGGCGCGTGGCGCGGGCCTTTAGGGCGTTGAGCGCGCGGCTCGAACGGTCTTCGCCGATCGACACGACCTTGTGGACGTGGTTCGTGCGGACGTTGATCGCGTGCAGCAGCCAGTTTTTCGCGTCGCAGAGCTCGCGGATCGCCTCCTCGACGATCTTTCGTCTTTCGGCGTCGAGATAAACCGGCGGGCTCTTTAAATTGGCGGCGCTATGCGCGTTGAGCGACGGATTCGGCGCGCGGTAGGGCGTTTGATAACGATTATGAAACCGGTCGATCGAACCGCGCCGGTCACCCGGCAGCCACGTTCCGTAACAGCGAAATGAAATAAGATAAGCAAGCGGGATATCGGTGTCGTTCCACATAACTAGTCGGCTCCTCGGTAATAAAAATAAATGGCGACGGCGTAAACCGTCGCCTGTGCAGCCAACTAGGACCTATGGATGACTCATTATGGAATAAAAAAGATTGGAAATCAAATGCGGAATGCCGGACAAACTGTCCGCGCGTCCGCAGAGCGGACGGATGAGTCAGTAGCGTCGGCGACAGCCGATGCACCGCCGCGCCGGTGTAATGATGGGGTTGAGCTTGTGGATGGTCGATAGCAAGATGCGATGATGATGATCGTCTGATGTCGACTCGGACAGCCCGGCCGGCACACGGTGCATCGGCTGTCGCCGACGCTACTGACCCCTGCGCCCGCTGCGCGGACGTGTTGGGCGATCCTGATAGGCGGAGTCGACACGCGATGAGGGAGCGCGTCCGCAGAGCGGACGGATGAGTCAGTAGCGTCGGCGACAGCCGATGCACCGCCGCGCCGGTGTGATGATTGAGTCGGATTGGGCGATGCTCTATCGTCGGATGTCGGCTCGGACAGCCCGGCCGGCACACGGTGCATCGGCTATCGCCGACGCTACTGACCCCTGCGCCCGCTGCGCGGACGTGTTGGGCGATCGTGCTCGGCTGTATCTGCATCTCGGAGTCGAGCACGTCCGCAGAGCGGACGGATGGGTCAGTAGCGTCGGCGATAGCCGATGCACCGCTGCGTGGGTGTAATGATGGGGGTGAGCTTGTGGATGGTCGATAGCAAGATGCGATGATGATGATCGTCTGATGTCGACTCGGACAGCCCAGCCGGCACACGGTGCATCGGCTGTCGCCGACGCTTCTGACCCCTGCGTCCGCTGCGCGGACGTGTTGGGCGATGGCCGACCGGAGCGGGGCTGGCGGCGGTTATTTCAGTTTGATGCAGACGTTTTTTTCTTCCGTGAAGAACCGGAGCGCTTCGAAGCCGCCTTCGCGGCCGACGCCGGATTGCTTCATTCCGCCGAACGGCGTCCGGAGATCGCGCAGCAGCCAGCAGTTGATCCAGACGATGCCGGATTCGATCCGTTCGGCGACGCGGTGCGCGCGCGAGAGGTTTTCCGTCCAGACGGTCGCCGACAATCCGTACTCGACCGAGTTGGCATAGCGCAAGACTTCCTCCTCGGTGTCGAACGGCTGGATCGAAACGACCGCGCCGAAGATCTCTTCCTGATTGGTGCGGCAGTCATAGGGCAGATTTTCGATGACCGTCGGCTCGATAAACCAGCCGCCGGCGCAGCGGCCGCTCAAATGCGCGCGGTTGCCGCCGGTCAAAATTCGTCCGCCCTCGGTTTTCGCGAGCTCGATATAGGAGAGCACCTTTTCGAGATGCGCCTCGGAAACGACCGCGCCGACGTCGGTTCGGTCGTCGAGTGGGTCGCCGATCCGGAGCGCCGCGACGCGCGCGACGAAGTCCCGTTTGAAACGCTCGTAAAGCGGGCGTTCGATGAAAATGCGCGAGCCGCACAGGCAGATCTGGCCCTGATTCGAAAACGACGAGCGGACGGTCGTCGCGAGCATCTCGTCGTAATCGCAGTCGGCGAAGATGATGTTCGGGTTCTTGCCGCCTAATTCCAATGACAGTTTTTTGAACTGCGGCGCGGCCTCGCGGGCGATCCATTCGCCGGTTTGCGTGCCGCCGGTAAAGGAAACGGCTTTGACGCGGCGGTTGCGGACGATCTCCGCGCCGGCCTTCGCGCCGAGCCCGTGGACGATGTTCAGAACGCCGGCGGGCAGTCCGGCTTCGGCGCAGATCTTCGACAGAAGATAAGCGGTCATCGGCGTGATTTCCGACGGTTTGGCGACGACCGGGCAGCCGGCCGCGAGCGCCGGCGCGATCTTCCACGAAAAGAGATAAAGCGGCAGATTCCACGGCGAGATGCAGCCGGCGACGCCGACCGGCTGGCGCAGAGTGTAGTTGATCGCCTGCCCGACGGTTTCGTGCGCTTCCGTCGCCGCGTGCATCGCGGCCGTCGCGTAGAATTTAAAGTTCGAAACGGCGCGCGGGATGTCGACGGTTTTCGCTAAAAGTTTCGGTTTGCCGTTGTCGACGCTCTCGGCTTCGGCGAGCCGGTCGAGGTCGCGCTCGATCAGCGCCGAGACGCGCATCAGGTGGTCGTGACGCGCTTCGGCGCTGATCCGCGACCAGACGGGAAACGCCTGTTCGGCGGCGGCGACGGCATTTCGGACGTCGCGCTCGTCGGAATCCGGGATCAGCGAGTAAACCGCACCGGTCGAAGGGTCGAAATTGTCGAGATAACCGCCCGCCGCGGGCGCGGCGAATTCGCCGCCGATAAAGTTCGCGATCTTTTCCATAAGAAATCGTCTTTATCTTAACTCTTTTCGGCCGGCGATGAAAAAGGCGCGGAAAACCCGATCCGGCAATTCTCCGCGCCTTTGCGCCTTTGCGCCTCGGCGTTGAATAAAACATCGCGTCCGCCCGAACTTCCGGCGGCCCGCGAAAGACGATTTTACTAACCCCGCCGCGTTACTGGTAAAACCTGCCGTTCCAGCGCATCTGCGGGGCGAAATACCGGCCTTTCCGCTTGGAGCCTTCCGTATCCCGCAGGCCGGCCAGATAAAAGCTCTTTGTCAGCCGGTGATTTTTGATGATTTCGAGCGTCTGCGCCTTCGGCGGCAGCCCGTAATCGGCGGGATCGTCGAGAACGGTTTCGGATTCGATGATATGGGTCAGCTTGCCGTCGACGCGGAACATTTTTTTCGGGACGGCGCGGTGCGTTTTCGGGTCGATCGAAAAGTAATAATTCCGGTCGGTCGAGGACAATCCGCCGCTGAGGGTGGCGATCTCGACGATCGTCTCGCCGTTTTCGACGGCGTAGTCGAATTCGAGCGGAAAATCGGCGCGCGTGTAGAAACCGTCGATCACTTCGGTCGCGTAGACCTTCGGGCCGACGCGGTTCAGCAGGAAGATGTTCGAGCCGCCGAAGCCGACCTGATAACACGGGTCTTTGGCGACGACGAGCCGGTACCGGTTATTGCCGCGGAGCTCGTAATTCGGCTCGCTGAACAGGAATTCATCGTCATCGCCGCGCCGCGAGCCGGTTTTTCCCAAAAACGCGCAGAAGTCGAGCTCTTCGGTCGAAGTGCTCCACCAGGCCGCGTCGTCGAGCTTTTCGAGCTCATTCCGGAAATCCTTGAGCGCTTCAAGCCGTTCGGGCTGGGTCAGAACTTCGTCGGCGGATTCGGTCAAATCCTCGTTGCATTCGTATTCGAGCTTCGGAATCGGCCGGACGGCGGCGAGTCCGGGCTTGCGGCAGACGAGCCGCTGACCGGAAACCGGCAGCACGGTCAGCGAAAACACCAGCAGGGCGATCGTTGCGAAAATTTTTCTGGACATATTTTTTATTATATTAGGTAACGCTAATCGATTCATCAATTTAAAGACGCAAAACGGAGGCCGAAATTGCCGAACGCGAAAAAAATCGCCGGCCTGAGTCGGAAAACCCCCGAAATCCGCGTTAATTGACGGGAGGACGGGCCGCCGGACGCGGAAAAATTCCGCGCTTTGCACAGGAATCCGCGAAAAAAACGCCGGGCCGGCCGCGAAAATTTTCGCGCCTTTTCGTTAAGCGGATAAAAAAGTCCGATTTTTCGGGACTTCCCGATGTGGAATACGATTTGCGTCCGACACGAGTGATTTTAGTCGACAGCCGGATCCCGCAAAAGAGTTTCGGCGTTCGACGCGAAATCAGCGCCCGGCAGATAAACGCTTTTGAAAATTTTCGACGATATTCGGGAAACCGGTATTTATTTTCGCGCGAACAAGACTCTTTGAGAGGGAGTCGTTTTTCGGCGATAAGTTCCGGCTCAAGCGCGATTTATCGACCGGCGGCCGTTCGAAATATAAAAAAACGCGCCTGTGACTAATTAATTTGATAAGTCGTCTTAATAGACGGGGCCGTTCGATCAGGGGCGAGTTTTGATAAACTTTATTTTTTCGTGGGGGGAATAAAACCGCCGAGACCGCTCACCGGTCCGACGGATTTATTTATAGAAAGACCTTGGAAACAAGCAGCAGTCAGTCAGTTCTCTTTTCAATCGGAATCAATCACAAAACCGTGGCCGTCGAAGTTCGCGAGCGGCTTTACGTGTCGGAAGCGGAAGTGCCGGCGCTGCTCGCCGAGCTGCGCAAAACGACCGACGAAGCGGTCGTCATCTCGACCTGCAACCGAATCGAGATTTACGGCGTCACCCGGCGCACCGATCTCGATCTCGATTATTACAAGGATCTCGTCATCGACTTCAAACAGGCGCGCGGCCACGTCCGCCGCGAGGACTTTTTCGGTCTGATCTCGTGCGCCGCCTGCCAGCAGCTGTTCCGCGTGACGACGAGTCTCGACTCGAAGATCATCGGCGATATGCAGATTCTCGGGCAGGTTCGCGATTCGTTCCAGCTGGCCGAAAAATTTCACGCGACCGGCAAGATCCTCAACCAGATGTTCCAGCGCGGCTTCAAGATCGGCAAACAGGTCCGGACCGAAACGAATCTTCACAAAGGCGCGGTCTCGATCAGCTCGGCGGCGGTCGAGCTGGCGCTCCACACGTTCGGAACGCTCGCGAACAAGAATGTGATGATCGTCGGCGCGGGCAGTATGGCGCGGCTGACGGCCGAATACCTGATGAAGAAGAAGGTCGGCAAAATCTATATCACGAACCGCACGCGGGCCAACGCCGACGCGCTGCTGGCGAGTCTGCGGGCCGACGGCGAGTTTGCCGGCGAGGTCGTCGATTACGCCGAATTTAAGAATTACCTCAACGAAACGGACCTCGTCGTGAGCTCGACGAGCGCGCCCGGACATATTCTCGAAAAGGCCGATTTCGCGCATCAGACCAACCGGATCCTGCTGATCGACATCGCCGTCCCGCGCGATATTGCGCCGGAGGCGGCCGAATGCGATAATGTGGAATTAAAAAACATCGACGATCTGAACGCGATCGTCGATCAGAATCACCAGCGCCGGATGGCCGATCTGCCGCTCGTGCAGCAGATCATTATGAAGGAGATGTCGGAATTTCTGATCTGGTATTACTCGCTTCCGCTGCTGCCGGCGACGATGCACCACGGCGCGAAGCCCGACGCCGCGACGCAGAAGGAGATCGTCCGCGTCAAGGAGTTCCTGCTCGGCAATCTGCCGTATCTTCATAAGCTGGCGATGCAGAAGGGAACCGATTTCGGCGGGCATCTCGAAGTGGTCGAAAAACTGGCCGCGATGAAGAACGCGGCTTTTGAAGCGAGGTTTGGAGTTGGAGCGTAAATTTATCATCGGATCAAGGGGCAGCAAGCTGGCGTTATGGCAGACGGGTTTTACGAAGGACACACTCGAAAAACATTTTCCCCGAAACACATTCGACATCCGCATCATCAAGACGAAGGGCGACGCCGTGCTCGATACGGCGCTCTCGAAAATCGGCGATAAGGGACTGTTCACGAAAGAGATCGAAGCGGCGCTGCTCGCGGGCGAGATCGATCTCGCCGTCCACAGTCTGAAGGATCTGCCGACCGCGCAGCCCGAAGGCCTGAAGATCGGCGCGGTCTCGGCGCGCGAAACGCCGAACGACGTCTTCATCTCGAAAAATTACGCGTCGCTCGACGAGCTGCCCGAAGGCGCGCGCGTCGCGACCGGCAGCCTGCGGCGAAAAAGCCAGCTCCTGCATTACCGCCCCGATCTCGAGATCGTCGAGATTCGCGGCAACGTCCCGACGCGGATCGAAAAGCTGCTCGCGTCGGATCTCGACGGGATGATCCTCGCCTACGCGGGCGTCCACCGGCTCGGGCTCGACGAACATATCAAACAGGTGATTCCGACCGACATCCTGCTGCCGGCCGTCGGGCAGGGCGTGATGGCGGTCGAGATCCGCGAAGCGGACGGGGAAACGGCCGCGATGCTCGAAAAGCTCAACGACACGGCGACTGACGCCTGCATCACGGCCGAGCGCGCGTTTCTGCGGCGTTTGGAAGGCGGCTGTCAGGTGCCGATCGGCGCGCTCGCGGTCTGGGACGACGGAAAAATACTTTTACGGGGCTTCGTCGGCGGCGTCGACGGCGCGCGGGTGATCCGCGACGAGCTCGGCGGTTCGCCGGACGAGGCCGAACGGATCGGCGTCGCGCTCGCCGAACGATGTCTCGCCGCGGGCGCGGCCGAAATCCTCGGCGAAGCGCGCAGCGACGCGGCGCGCGCGGGCGGCGAGGTGATTTTCTGATGACGTCGGTGCTGGTCGTCAGAAAATACGACGATTTCAGCCGGATTCTGACCGAACACGGTTTTTCGGTTTTGAACTGTCCGACGATCGAAACCTCGGAACTCGATAATTTACCCGATCTGGCCGCGAAAATTTCGGCGAACAATTATGACGGCATCTTTCTGACGAGCGCCCGCGCGGCCGCGATCGCCGTCCGCGAAGTTTTCGATAAAAAGCCGGTTTTTCCGGGCCGGGTCTATGTTTTGGGGAACAGCAGCCGCGAGCTGTTGAAAGACCGGCGGCTCGACCTGTTCTTTGACGAAAAAGCCAATACGGCGCGGGAAATGCTCGTCGCGATTCCGCCCGACGAGCTGCGCGGCCGGCGGTTTTTATTTATCCGCGGCGAAAAATCGCTCGGCGCGGTGACGGAATTTTTGAAGCAAACGGCGGCGGTCGACGAAGCGGTCGTTTACCGCACGGTTGGCCTGACGATCGACGACGCGTCGAAACGCGAGATCGCGGAAAAGACGCGGGCCGGCGAAATCGCGGCGGCCTGTTTTTTCAGCCCGAGCGGCGCCGAAAGCTTTCTCGAACAGCTCGGCGCGGAAATTCTGCGAAAAACGAAGATCGCCGCGATCGGCCGGACGACCGCGAATTTTTTCGCCGGACGCGGTTTGAAGACCGATCTGACGGCCGGAAAAGCGACGGCCGGGGATTTCGCGGCCGATTTGATAAAATATCTGAAAAAGAAGGGAAGACCATTTTGAGCAAAGATTCATTATTCATCAGAGCCTGCAAACGGCAGGAAACCGAACGGACGCCGGTCTGGATTATGCGGCAGGCGGGGCGCTATCTGCCCGAATACCGCGCGGTCCGCGAGAAATACGATTTTCTGACGATGTGCAAGACGCCGGAACTGGCCGCCGAGGTCACCGTCCAGCCGATCGACATCATCAAAACGGACGCCGCGATCCTGTTTTCCGACATCCTCGTGATCCCCGAAGCGATGGGAATGCATCTCGAGCTCGTCGAATCGAAAGGCCCGATCTTCGACGCGCCGGTGCGCGACGCGGCGGCGATCGACAAGCTCGAAACCGAAGGCCTCATCGAACGGCTCGGCTACGTCATCGACGCCGTCAAAGTGACGAAGGAACGGCTCGCCGGCCGCGTGCCGCTGATCGGTTTTTCCGGCAGCCCGTGGACGCTCGCGACCTATATGGTCGAAGGGAAAGGCTCGAAGAATTTCGACGTCGTCAAATCGTTCATCTACACCGATCCCGCGGCCGCGCATAAACTGCTGCGGCTGTTGGCCGACGCGGTCGTCGAGTATCTCAACGCGAAGCTCGCCGCCGGCTGCGACGCCGTCCAGATCTTCGACACGTGGGCCGGAATCCTCTCGCCGGCGGATTTCGAGGAATTTTCGCTGCAGTATATCCGTTATATCTGCGACCGGCTCGAGACGAACGGCGCGCCGGTGATCGTCTTCGCGAAGGGCGTCAGCTCTTACGCGAAGCTCGCCGAGCTCAAATGCGATTCGCTCGGCGTCGACTGGACGAAGGAGATCGGCGACGTCCGCCGGGAAATAAACGGCGCAAAGGCTTTGCAGGGCAATATGGACCCGACGGTTTTGTTCGCGCCGAAGGAAAAGATCCGCGCCGAAACCGAGCGCGTGCTCGCCAGTTACGGCGGCGGCGCGGGCCACGTTTTCAATCTCGGCCACGGAATTCTGCCGAAAACGCCGGTCGAAAACACCCGATATTTCGTCGAGTGCATCAAAGAGCTGAGCGTTGAATGGGGATTGTTTTTTTGAA
>JAFDVJ010000072.1 GCA_018269075.1 Acidobacteriota bacterium | reverse complement strand
CTTCTCCTCCTCTCCTCTTCTCCCCTTCTTTTTCCCCGTCGGGCAACCATTCCGCAACCCTCGGGCATCCATTAGACGGTTTCGCAAAACTCTTAAAATCTGACAAAAACTTGAGGTAAGTCTTTATGCGACAGATACTTTTCCTTTTGGTCGCGGTGTTGTCGGTGTGTCTTTTGGACGCCGAAGCTCAAACCGTCAACGAATCTGAATCAACCATTTCCTTTAACGGCGAAACGGCGCTCGTCGCGCTCGTCGTCGAGAGCCCGAATAAGATTTCCGGCGGCCGGATCGGCGTCGAACTGCTCGATCCGGCCGGCCGGGTTCGGGCCTCGGCGGCGGCTTCCGAAGATTTCGCGAAGGGGAAGAAAACCTACGAAATCAAAATGCCGGCCGCCGATCTGCTGAAAACCGCCGGCGACGATCTCGTCTGGTACCGGCTGCATTACAGGATCGAAGGCGAACGCGGAAACGCCGTCGCCGACGGGCTCGTTTCGCTGTCCGAGCTGATCAGGGACGTTTTCGAACTGCATATTGCGGCCGGCGAAAATATTTATTCGGGAAGACGTTACCGCGTCAGCGTGCGCGCGCTCCGGCCGCTGACGAAACAACCGGTCGAAAACGTCAAAATCGAGGGCGGATTGAAGCTCGATCTCGATACCGATGCGGACGACGACAAACTCGAACTCAAGGCCGCGGGCGAAACCGACGACGACGGTTTCGCCGTGCTCGATTTCGAGCTTCCCGCCGGTAAAAAGCTCGACGAAGGACATCTGAAGATCGTCGGCCGGAAAAACGGGATCGTCCGCGAATTCGAAAACGACGATCTCAGTTCGAGGGAGAATAAGGGCTCGCTTTTTCTGACCGGCGACAAGCCGATCTATCAGCCCGGACAATCGTTCAACGTCCGCGCGCTCTATTTCGACGCCGCTTCGACGGTCGTTTCCGGCAGCGCTCTCGAATTCACGATTAAGGACGAGGGCGGTCTGGTTCTTTATCGCGAAACCGTCAAAACCTCCGATTTCGGGATCGCCGCGATCTCGTGGAAGATTCCCGACAACGCCAAACTGGGCAGCTACCGCGTCGAGGTCGCGGGCGACGACGAGATCGACGGCAACTCTTTGGAATTTAAGGTTTCGCGCTACGATCTGCCGCAGTTCGGCGTCAGCGTCAAGACCGACAAGACCTTTTATCTGCCGTCGGAAAACAAGGCCGAAGTGACGGTCCGCGCGGATTATCTCTTCGGCAAGCCGGTCACGAAGGGCAAAGTGCGCGTCGTTGAAGAAGCCGGCCGGCGCTGGAACTGGGTCGCGCAGAAATACGACGTCGAGGAAAAACAATCGTTCGAGGGCGCGACCGACGCGGAAGGCAGATACGTCGTCAGGGTCGATCTCGGCCCGGCGCAGTCGAATCTGATAGACAACCGCTGGCAGCATTTCGAAGATCTGCATTTCGCCGCTTATTTCACCGACCCGACGACCAACCGCACCGAGCAGCGGCGGTTCGACGTGCGGATCTCGAAAGAACCGATTCACGTTTATCTGACCGGCCGATTTTACGATCTCAGCCGCCGGCTGCCGTCGATTGCGTATGTTTCGACCTTTTACGCGGACGGGACGCCGGCCGTCTGCGACGTCGAGATCGGCGGCCGGAAGGCCTATTCGTCGGATCCGTTCGAAACCGTCCGGCGTCTGCGGACGAATACGCTCGGCGCCGGAAAAGTCGAAATTCCGCCGCTCGATACGCTGGTTTCGGACGGCAATCTCGATCTGAAAATCAGGGCCCGCGACGACAAGGGACAAACCGGCACCGATTCGCAGACGGTTTATTATTACGGCAACCGCGACGGCCTCCGGCTCGAGACGGAAAAAACGATCTTCAAACCCGGCGAAAGCGTCCGGATCAGGCTGCGTTCGACGATCAAAAACGCGAACGTCTTTCTCGACGTCGTCAAAAACTGGTCGGTCGTCGAATCGCGCTTCGTCAGGCTCGACGGCGACGGCCGCGGCGAAGTGAAACTGCCTTACGACCCGAATTTCACGGGCGAGCTGACGCTCGCCGCCTATCTCGAAACGGATAGCGAAAATAGCTATTACCGCTATTACAATCTGATCCGGGATTCGCACGGCATCATTTTCCCCGAACGGCAGAACCTCAGTCTCGACGCGCAGTTTTCGGCGGCGAGCTACAAGCCGAACGAAGAGGCAAGCGTCAAATTTTCGGTGCTCGACAGCGTCGGCAAAGCGGTCGAAAGCGCGCTCGGGGTCGTCGTTTTCGACAAGGCGGTCGAGGAACGCGCCCGCACCGACGCCGATTTCGGCAGTTATTTCAGCCGTTTTCGCGGCTGGCTCGGCTATCAGAAATCGTTCGGCGGCATCACGCTCAAAGATCTCAACGAGCTCGACCCGTCGAAACCGGTGTCGGCCGAAATGCAGCTCGCGGCCGAAGCGATGCTCGCCGACAGTTACTATTATCCGAACATTTACCGCAGCCGCGAATGGAAATCGAACCCCTATTCGGTTTACGCGGAATATTTCCAAAAGCAGATCGAAACGCTCAAAAACGTCCTGCAAAAGCGGTACGAGAACGACTTTGCGCATCCGACCGACGAAGATTCGCTGCGCCGGATTCTGGCCGCCGGCGGAGTCGATTTCGACGCGCTGCGCGATCCGTGGGGCAACAATTACCGGGTGGCTTTCGCAGTCGACAAAACCGAGGACGTCTTCACGCTGACGACCGCCGGCAGCGACAAGAAATTCGGGACCAAAGACGATTCGGCCGTGTTTCGCGCGGGCTTCGCGTATTTTCGGGCGACCGGCCAAATCGTCGACGCGGCGGTCGCGGAATATCATCAAAAAACCGGCGGCTTTATCCGCGATTTGCCGACGCTGAAGACCGAACTGGCGGCGCGCGGCGTCGATCTCGACCGGCTCAAAGACCGCTGGAACCGCGATTACCGGATCACGTTCGAAACCGACGGCCGCTATTACGCGGTTCGTTTTTCGAGCACCGGCCCGAACGGTTACTACGAGCCGTATTACTGGAACCGCGACGATTTCGACGTCTGGATAAGCCGGGTCGACTACTTTGCCGAAACCGAGGCGGCGATCAACCGGATTTTCAGCCGGACCGTCAACAGCGGCAAACGGCCGTTTCCGGGCGACGATGCGGAATTCAAACAGCTCTTAAAGGAAAACGGGCTCGATTTTTCGACGATCAAAGACGGCGACGGCCGGCCGGTTTATCTGGGCTTTGAAAAAACGCCGCGCTATTCGGACAAAACGGTCGTCGAAAACGGCAAACAGAAGATCACGCCCGTCACCGAGGAAGTTCTGACGTTTCATATCCGGAGCAGCGGAGTGAACCAGTCCGTCGGCGGCGACGACTACGATCTGGCGACGTTCACGGGCGTTCTGAGCGAGCAGTCGAAGGAGACGAAATATCTGACGAAGGACGTTCGGGCGCTGGCTTTTTCGGGCGCGAGCGGCGCGCTTCGGGGGACGGTTTCGGACGCCGCCGGCGCGGTCGTGCCGAACGTGTCGGTGACCGCGACCGGCGAAGGCGGGATCGATGTTTCGACGAAAACCAAAGACGACGGCACTTTCCTTCTCGAAAACCTGACGCCCGGAAATTACCGCGTGAAGATCGACGCGGCGGGCTTTAAGACGCTGATTTACGAGAACATACGGATCGCCGCGCAGACGCTGGTCGAGCTTCGCGCGACGCTCGAAGCCGGCGCGGTCAGCGAGTCCGTCACGGTTTCCGCCGATTCCGTATCGGTCGATACGACGGAGTCGAAGATGCAAACCAATATCACCTCTCAGCAGATTAATTCGCTGCCGAAAGGGACGACGTTTTCGTCGCTTTTGAAAGTCGAGAACGCCCGGCCCGAACGGCTTTCCGGCGGCTTTCAGCTCGACGGCGCGTCGGGAGCGGAAAACGTCTTCATCATCGACGGTCAGGAATACATCAAGACGCCGCAGGGCGAGCTGGTGCCGCTGAAGGGCAATTCGACGCCGCGCCTGCGCCAGTATTTTCCGGAAACGCTCGTCTGGTCGCCCGAAATCCTGACCGACAAGAACGGCCGCGCCGAGCTCAAGTTCAAGATGGCCGACAACATCACGACCTGGAAGCTCTACACGATCGCCTCGACGAAGAACGGCAAGATCGGCGTCACCGAAAAGGAAGTCGCCGCCTTTCAGCCGTTTTTCGCCGATCTCGAACCGCCGCGCTTTCTGACCGACGGCGACGAGATCCGGCTGCCGGTGACGATCCGCAATTACACCGAACAAAAGCAGAAGGTCGCCGTTTCGATGACGGAAAGCCCGTGGTTCAGACTGTTTACCGCGCCGAAGCAGCAGCTCGAGGTCGCCTCGGGCGAATCCGGCAACGCGGTTTTCGGCTTTCGGGCGATTGCGCCGGTCAATGACGGCAAACAGCGCGTGACGGCGATCGCCGCGAAGGACTCGGACGCGGTCGAAAAACCGGTCACCGTTCGGCCGAACGGCGAGGAGGTCGTCCGCACGGAATCGAAATTCTCGCGGCAGAACGAGATCTTCGACGTCGATTTTCCGGCCAACGCGCTCGCGAAAACGCCAAAGGCCGAGCTGAAAATCTACCCGAACCTGTTTTCGCACGTCACCGAATCGGTCGAGGGCCTGCTCGAACGGCCGTACGGCTGCGGCGAGCAGACGACCTCGTCGACCTATCCGAACCTGATGATCCTGAAATTCGTCAAAGAGGATTCGAAGCTGCGGCCGAAAGCGCAGCGTTTTCTGCAAAAAGGCTACGAACGGCTGCTCGGCTATCAAACGGCCGACGGCGGCTTTTCCTACTGGGGCGGCAGGGACGCGGCCGACATCGCGCTGACGGCGTATGTTTTGCGTTTTCTGACCGACGCCGACGGCTTCGTCGAAGTCGATCGGGCGGTCGTCGAGCGCGCCGAAAACTGGCTCGTCCGCCAGCAGAAACCGGACGGCAGCTGGGTTCGGAAATACTACTGGGAAAACGCCGAGGACGCGAGCCGCACCAAGCTGTTTACGGCCTACGTCGCGCGGACGCTCGCGATGCGCAAAAACTCCGACAAAACCGCGCTCGGGAAAGCGCTCGGCTATCTCCGGACGCGCAACGCCGAGATCGACGAGCCCTACGCGCTCGCGCTCTACGGGCTCGCCGCGTTCGACACGGGCGATCGCGAAGAAGCGGCGGCGGTCGCCGAACGGCTCGAAAAAATGGCGATTTCCGAAGGCGATTCCGTTTACTGGAAGCTCGAAACCAACACGCCGTTTTACGGCTGGGGCACGCCCGGCCGGATCGAAACGACCGCGCTCGTTCTTCAATTGCTGATCAAAACCGGCAAACCGCAAGCGACGAACGACGGGCTGATCTCGAAAGCGACGATGTTTCTGCTGAAAAACAAGGACCGCTACGGCGTCTGGTATTCGACGCAGACGACCGTCAACGTCCTCGACGCGTTTCTGGCCGCGCTCGCCGACGCGAAAACGACGGCCGCGACCGATTCGATTCAGGTGATGCTCAACGGCGCGGAATTTCAGACGATCGCGGTCTCGTCCGACCGGATCGAACCGGTCGTGCTCGATCTGTCGGAAAAACTGACGGCGTCGGCGAACCGCGTCGAGGTCCGTTCGGCGTCGAACGCCGCGCTGATGTCGCAGCTCGTCGCGTCGCACTACATCGACTGGAAGGATTCCGACGTTTCGAACCGGAACGTCAATCAGTCGCGCGCGATCCGGCTCGATTACAAATGCGACCGGCAGACGGCGGCGGTGATGGAGGAGATAAACTGCTCGGTCGAGGCCGAACGCGTCGGATTCAGGGGCTACGGAATGCTGCTCGCGGAGATCGGCCTGCCGCCCGGCGCGGACGTTTCGCGCGAATCGCTGCAGGCGGCGATGGACGCCGACTGGAGCCTGACGCGCTACGACATTCTGCCCGACCGGATCGTTTTGTATATGTGGTCGAAGGCCGGCGGCACGAAATTCAATTTCAAATTCAAACCGCGCTACGGCATCGACGCGCAGACGCCGCCCTCGACGGTTTACGATTATTACAACGAAGAAGCCAAAGCGACGCTCGCGCCGCAGCGCTTCACGATAAAATAGTTTAGGACGATTTCGGATTTCGGATTTCGGATTTCGGATTTCGGATTTTTTTACGAGGAGCCGGCTTGATCATTACGAGTTCGGGGAGTTTGGAAGAAAACGTACAGCCGGCTGTCAGCCTGTTAGGCGGAGTTGCACCGAAGCGGCGCGGCGCGTCGATAAACTAACAGTTTGTCGTACATTAAAGAGAAGTTTGGGAAGAAAACGTACAACAGTCTGTCAGACTGTTGACAGGCGAATGCCTGTAAATGCGGGTCACACCCGCGCGGCGCGGCGACAGAAATGACAGTCCGTCGGACATTTGAAGGAAGTTTCGGAAGAAGATAATCTACTTCCCAAACTTCCCGAACTAAAAAAAGAAGTATGCGGCGAATAATTTACCTTTTCACGATCGTTTTGCTTTTATCCTCATCGTTTGCGCAGATTTCGCCGACGGCGGCCGGCGGGCTGCGGGTGATCGAAGACGAGACGCGGCTCGCGCTCGACGGGACGCGTGCGAATTTCGCGCTCGCCGTCGAAAATCCGGGCGACGAAATTTCTGCGCGGGTGCGGCTCGAAATTCTCGCGCCGGACGATGCGGTCGTCGCCGCGGTCGAACGACCGCAGACGCTCGCGCGCGGCCGGTCGACAGTCGAAATCGCGCTCGACGCGCCGCCGGGCCTGCTGGACGGCGACGCGCTGCTCTGGTACCGGCTGCGTTACGCGATCGTTTCGGACAGGGCGAAAACGGACGGCCTCGTTTCGTTCTCGCAGATTCTGCCCGAAGCGTTCGAACTCGAAACGATCTCGACCGAGGGCGCGGCGGCCGAAAGCCTCTTTCGCGTCCGCGTCGCGGCGCTCAATCCGGCGAACGGCAAAGGCGTCGCCGGCGTCGCGCTCGACGGCACGCTCGAAATCAAGAATCATCCCGATAAAATCAGGGCCGAAAATGTCCTGACCGATGCGGACGGCCGCGCGCTGCTCGAATTCAAAGTGCCGAATTTCGAGATGGGCGAAAATCTCAGACTGACGGTCACGGGCCGCCGGGGAAATCTGACGCGCGAGGTGTCGGATGATCTTTCCGGCTGGGCGGCAAGCTTTGCCGAGATCGTCACCGACAAGCCGCTTTACCGGCCGGAACAGACCGTCAACCTGCGGCTCTACTCCTATAATCTCAACCGCCGGCCGCTCAAAGACGCCGAATGGACGATCGAGATCGAAAACGAGGAGACCGATGAGGCTGTTTTCACGGAAAAGGTCAAAACCTCGCGTTTCGGGATCGCGGCGACGGCGTGGAAGATTCTCGAAGACATCCGGCTCGGCAATTACGAGATCGCCGTCAAAAACGCGGAAAACGACGATGTCAGCCGCGAACGGATCCGGATCACGCGCTACGAGCTGCCGAATTTTGCGGTCGAAGCCAAACCCGACCGCAAATATTATCTGCCCGGACAGACGACGGCGCGGGTCGCGATCGACGGCCGCTATCTGTTCGGCAAACCGGTCGCCGGCGGCCGCGTCCGGATCGTTTCGTCGAAAAGAAACGGCGGCGACGAGCCGGCCGGCGAAATTTTCGGGACGCTCGACGACGACGGGAAATTTTCGGCGGCGATCGATCTTTCGAAAGCGTTCGAGGATTTCGATCCCGACCGGAACGGCCGCTTCAGGGATCTGCATTTTACGGCCTACGTGACCGACCCGACGACCGAACGGACCGAGCCGCGGCGTTTCGACCTGCGGATCACGCGCGACCCGATCCACGTTTATCTCGTCGGCGACACGTCCGGTCAGAGCAGCCGGCTGCCGCTCGAATTTTTCGTGGCGACGTTTTACGCCGACGGCAGGCCGGCGAGCTGCGACGTCGACGTTTACGAGATGGCGGCCGGCGGCGCGGACAATGACCGATCCGAACAGGGCGTCCGGCTCGCCCACGTGAAGACGAATCCCGAGGGCGCGGCGCGGCTCCGGCTGACCGTCGAGGACGCCCGCCGGTTCGACGTCCGGCTGATCGCGGCCGACGGGAAGGGCGCGACCGGAATTCTCGAAGACGGGATCCGGACGGAAGACCGCGAAGCGCTGCGCGTCGAGACCGGCAAGGTCGTTTACCGGCCGGGCGAGCCGGTCGCGGTCGCGCTGACGTCGAGCAAACCGAAAGGCACGGTTTTCGTCGACGTCCTCAAAGACGGCCGGCTGCTCTACACGACCGCGGCCGGGCTCGCCGGCGGGCGCGCCGAGCTGGTCGTGCCGTACCGCGCCGAATTCAAAAACGGGATCGCGATCGCCGCCTGGTTCGAGAACGGCGAGGAGCTCGTCACCGGCGTCAAAAACATCATTTACCCGACGCCGACCAACCTCGAAATCGAGGCCGCGACGCCGAAGGACGTTTACCGGCCGGGCGCCGACGTCGAGGTCAGATTCCGCGCCCGCGACGCCGCCGGCCGGTTCGCCGAGACCGCGCTCGGCGTGCTCGTGCTCGACCGGGCGGTCGAGGAACGCGCCCGCGTCGAAAGCGACAGCAGCGACCGCAATTCGTTTCTCAACCGCGCCTTTCCGGGCCGGTTGGCGAAATTTCTCGATCTCGACGCGGTTTACGGCGGGATGACCGTCCGCGATCTGAAAAATCTCGATCTGTCGAAGCCGCTCGCGCCCGGGCGCGAGCTGGCGATCGAGCTCGCGCTCGGGACGGCCGAATACCGGCTGGACATCGCCCGCAGCCGCGCGCTGCGCGACGATCTCGACGCGGTTTTTACGCCGTATTTCCGCAAAAAGATGAATCCGGTCGCCGACGCGCTCGACCGAATCTATCGCGAACAGGAAACGTTCCCGACCGACGAAAATTCGCTGCGAACGCTGCTGCTGACGCGGAAGATCGATTTCGGCGCGCTCCGCGACGCGTGGGGAAGCGCCTTTCGGAGCGATTTCGCGATCGACCGGAATTTTCAAAAGCTGACGATCTGGAGTCCCGGCGCGGACAAGCTTCCCGACACGAAGGACGATCTGATCGTCTTCGAGGTGAAATGGCCGTATTTCGAAAAGACCAGCCGCCTGATCAGCGCGGCGATGCGCGATTACACGGAGCGAACCGGCGGCTTCATCACCGATTATCAAACTCTGCGGGCCGAGCTGCTCCGGAAAAATCTCGACCCGGACGCGCTCCGCGACCCGTGGAACCATCCGTACCGCTTCGAGTTCACGGTCGACCGGACGAACTACCGGCTGACCGTCAAAAGCGACGGAAAAGACGGAAGAGTCGATGTCGCCGGCGTCGACGAGCCGGACGATTTCACGGTCTGGACGGCGCAGTCCGATTATTTTGTGGCGACGAAAGCGAATCTGATCAGGGGCTTCAACGAATACGTCGCGACCGCGAAGACGTTTCCGCGGACCGCGGCCGAGATGCGCGCGATTCTCCGGGCGAGCGGCTTCGATCTCGACGCGCAGAAGGACGCTTACGGCCGCCCGTACTACGTCGAGGAAAAAGCGGCTTTCAGGATCGCCAACATCCTGACCTACCGGAAACCCGATCTCAAGGCCGTCAAGCAAAAGCTCCTGACCTTTGCCGTGCGGAGTATGGGCCAGGACGGCGTGCGCGGAACTTACGACGATTTCGAGCTCGCGAATTTCACCGGGGCGACGAGCGAGGAAGAGGTGAATTTCGCGAACGGCGGCGCGTCGAACAAAAAGAGCGTCCGCGAAAAAGCGGTCAAATCGGCGAACGGCGCGGTCGGCGGCACGGTCTTCGATCCGAACGGCGCGGTCATTCCCGGCGCCGAGGCGAAGATCCTCAATTCGTCGCAGTTCGCGATCCGCACCGTCCGCAGCGACGAATCGGGCGAGTTTCTGATCGACAATCTGCCGCCCGGCGTTTATACGCTGCAGATCAGCCGCCAGGCCTTCAAGTCTTTGGTCATCACCAACCTGACGGTCGAGGCCGGCGTTTTGCTGGAGATCGACGCGATGCTCGAAGTCGGGTCGGTCAGTTCGGTGGTCGACGTGACCGCCGAGTCGACCACGTTAATCGACACGACGGAAGCTTCGTTCAGCACCAATGTCAGCAGCGCGCTCGTTCCGGGCATTCAGCCGTCGTTCACGCCGCGCGTCCGCGACTATTTCGCCGAAACGCTCGTCTGGGCGCCCGAGCTGGTGACGGACGGGAAGGGCGCGGCGTCGCTGAAATTCAAGATGGCCGACAATTTGACGACGTGGAAGCTCTACGCGGTCGGCTCGGACGCGGAGGGCAATTTCGGCCTCGTCGAAAAAGAGCTGCGAACGTTTCAGCCGTTTTTCGCCGAGCTCGACCCGCCGCGCGTGCTGACCGCGGGCGACCGGATCGCGCTGCCCGTTCCCGTCCGCAATTACACCGACGAAAAACGGACGGTCGCGGTCGCGATGACCGAAAACGGCTGGTCGAAAAATCTCGGCGGCGCGTCGCGGACGATCGAGATCGCGCCGAATTCGACGGCCAACGCGGTCTTCGAACTCGAAGCGACCGCGCCCGTCACGGACGGACGGCAGCGCGTCACGGCGCTTGCCGGAAAAGACGCCGACGCGATCGAAAAACCGGTCACGGTTCGCCCGAACGGCCGCGAGATCGTCGAGACGGCGGCGAATCTGTTCGGCGGCGAAGCGGCGTTCGACGTCAACTTTCCGGCGGCCGCGTATCCCGACACGCGAAAGACCGAGATCAAAATCTATCCGAATATGCTGACGCACGTCGCCGAATCGGTCGACGGACTGCTCGAGCGGCCGCACGGCTGCGGCGAGCAGACGACCTCGTCGACCTATCCGAACCTGCTCGTTCTGAAGATCGAAAAAGAGCTGAAAAAAGGCGTCGATCCGCGCGTCGTCGCGCAGGCCCGCGCCTATCTCGACGAGGGCTACAAGCGGCTTTTGAACTATCAGACGCCGAGCGGCGGTTTTTCCTACTGGGGGCCGACCGACCGGCCGAACGTCGCGCTGACGGCTTACGTTCTCCGTTTTCTGGCGGACGCGCAGGATTTTACCGATGTCGACGAAGCGGTCGCCGGGCGCGCGCGGAAATGGCTGCTCGAACAGCAGATGCCGGACGGCAGCTGGGGGAACCTGACCGCCTACGTCGCCCGTTCGCTGGCCCGGACGGCCGACGGCGGCGACGCCGAAAAGAAAGCGCTCGGCGCGGCCGTCGCCTATCTGCAGACGCATCCGGACGAGATCAAAGACGCCGCCGAGCTGGCCAATTTCGGGCTCGCGGCCGACGCCCTCAACGAGCCGGAAATCGCCGCCAAAGCGGCCGAAAAGCTCCGCCGGACGGCGCAGTTTTCGAAGGACGGCGCGTTGTGGACGGCCTCGAACACGCCCTTCAACGGCTGGGGCACGACGGCCGACATCGAGACGACCGCGCTCGTCCTGCAGCTGCTTATCAAAACCGGCGGACAACGCGCGGCGAACGACGAGCTGGTTTCGAAAGCGATGCTGTACCTGCTCAAAAACAAGGACCGCCACGGTGTATGGTATTCGACGCAGACGACCCTCAACGTCCTCGACGCACTGATTCTGTTCGAGAGCATTCTGGAGAACGACGGAAAAAATCGGAACGCGCGCGCCGAAATCTTCGTCAACGGCGCAAAGGTGCAGGAATTTCCGGTTCCGAACGGCGGCTTGAGCAAGCCGCTGACCTTCGACGCGACACGCTGGATGGCGGATCGCGAAAACCGCGTCGAGGTCAAACTGACGGGCGGCTCGAATCTGACGGCGGCGCAGGTCGTCTCGCGGTATTACGTCGACTGGCAGACCGTTAAAGAGGATTCGCCGGATTTCGATTTTCAGGTCGATTTCGACAAGCTGCGGGCGCAGATCGGCGAAGAGATCACGGCCCGCGTCCGCGTCCGCCGGAAAAATCCGCGGTACGGAATGACGCTCGCGGAAATCGGTCTGCCGCCGGGCGCGGAAGTCGATCGGGCGAGCCTCGAAAAGGCGAAAACGGACGGAGTTTTGAGCAGCTACGACATTCTGCCCGACCGGCTCGTCGTCTATTCGTGGCTCGATTCCGCGCCGCGCGAATTTTCGTTCAAATTCCGGCCGCGTTTCGGGATGAACGCCCAGAGCGCGCCGTCGGTCGTCTACGACTACTACAACGAACCGGCCAAAGCGACGCTCGCGCCGCAGCGGTTCGAGGTCAGATAAATGAGGTCGATTTCGGATTTCGGATTTCGGATTTCGGATTGGTCTAAGGCGAAAGTTTCGGTTGGTTACTTACAACCAATCGCCGGATAGCGGATTATTTTCTTTTAACGGCAGGACTTTTCGCCAAAAAACAATCCGAAATCCGAAATCCGAAATCCGAAATCGCCCTATTCCGATTGATTGTCGTCGACGTCGACGTCGGGGAATTCGGCCGTGAACTGCTCGCGCGGTTTGGAATCGATCTCGCCGCGTAAGGGGCGCGAGCCGACGTTCGGCTTGAAATTGCCGCTTTCGTCGTAGAGCCGCCGGTACTGCGCCGAGT
The DNA here is from genome assembly GCA_018269075.1 of Acidobacteriota bacterium. Lineage (GTDB taxonomy): Bacteria > Acidobacteriota > Blastocatellia > Pyrinomonadales > Pyrinomonadaceae > JAFDVJ01. The sequence goes on along the minus strand of JAFDVJ010000072.1, from coordinate 20,734 downwards.
TGCGAATGATGCCCTGCACGTAGCCCTTCGTTTCCTTGAACGGGATCGCCTCGACGAATTCGTCGATCTCGGCCGGCAGGCTCGCCGTCCACTGCGGGACGCGGCCGGGCCCGGCGTTGTAGGCGACGGCGACGTATTCGACGCGGCCGAATTTATCGAACTGGTCGCGGATGTAGGCCGTCCCGAGCTCGATGTTGGCGGCCGGCTGGTAAAGCGTTTCGGGCGTGATCGCGCCGACCGACGAGCCGTATTTCTTGGCGACGGCGCGGGCGGTCGGGATCAAAAGCTGCATCAGTCCGTAGGCGTTCGCGCCGGATTTGGCGCGCGGGTCGAAGATCGTTTCCTGACGGATGAAGCCGGCGACCTGAAACGGGTCGAGCCGCCGCTGCGCCGCCCAGTATTTGATGTCGCTCCAGTTCGTCAGCGGATAAAAAATGTCCCATTCCTCGCGGCCGAGTTCTTCCGGAAACATCTGCGCGTAATCGGGATAGCTCTTCGCGAGCGAGAGCAGCGCGTTGACCTGATCGCCTTTCAGACGATAATGTTTGGCGAGCGCGAGGTTGACGCGCGGGCTGTTGCCGGCGGTCTTCTGCGCTTCCTTAAACTCGTCGATGCCCCAGTCGAAAAGGCCGACGACGCTCAGGTCCTCGCCCTTTTCGATCCGTTCCTGTTCCTTCTGGCCGGAAGTTTCGGCGGCGACCGTGACGATCTTGAGATTGGCGACCGCTTTCGGGACGAGCGAGCCGGAAGGAAAATTCGGCGCCGACTGGCACTGCCCGCGGCCGCGCATCGCGGTCAGCCGCTGGAGCGCGAGATAGCCGTACCAGTTCGAGCCGTAACGGTAAACGGTCGCGTCGTAGAGCGCGCAGGCCTCGTTCGTTTTGCCGGCGAGCTCGGAATCGCGCGCCGCCCAGTAGCCGGCCTTGCCGCGGTTCGTCGAATCCTTGTCGACGTAGCGGGCGAGATGTTCGAGCATCATCTGCGACGAGAGCTGGTAATTTTTGCCGTCGTGCTGGAGCCAGGCGAGCTCGAACTGCGCCTTCGCGACGTCGACCGCGTTCGGAAAGGCGGCGACGGCCGTCTGGAGAAAATAATTTTCGTCCGCTTTGCTTTTCGCGTCGCGCGCGGCCATCCCGGCGTCGATCCAGGTTTTCGGCGTCAGCCTGGCGGCCGGCAGCCGCTGGCGCATCTCCTCGGCGGTCGTTCGCGCGTTGGCCCAGAGCCGGTTTTTCGCGTAGCCGAGCGCGAGATTATAATAGGCTTCCTCTTTTTCTTTCGCGCCGGCCGGGATCAGATTGAACGCGTTTTGCGCCTCGGTCATATTTTTGACGTTCGAGAACGTGATCAGCCGCCGGAGGTTGACGTCCGCGGTCAGCGCGTTCGGAAAGGCCGCGGCGAGCGTCGTGTAGGCGGCGGCCGCTTCGGCGAAGTTTTTGGCGGCGTTGAGCTTATCGGCACGCACCGTCGCCTCTTCGGCGGTCTGCGGCAGGAGCGGCTGGCCGAGCGCGGTCAGCTTGGTTTCGGCTTCTTTGGCCTCGTTCGTGCCCGCGCCGTAAAAATAGGTTTTCCGGTAAAAACGGAGCGCGTTCGCCTGATCGCCGCTCGTTTCGTAGGCCTTCGCCGTCAGGAGCAGCGCGTCGGCCTGATTGCGGTCGACGAGCTCCTGCAGAAAGGGCGGAATCTGGGCGACCTGACCGCTCTGGAGCGCCGAGTTCGCCCATAAAATCCGGGCGTCGCGGGCGCGCAGCGAGGTCGGGTAGTCGCGGACGAGCTGCATCAGCACGTTCATCGCTTCGGCGTGTTTCCCGGCCGACTGGAGCGCGCGGCCGCGAAGCCAGAGCGCGTAGTCGGCGAGCTTCGTTTTTTCGCGGAAGACGTTCGTGTCGAGGATCTGCGCCGCGCCGTCGAAATCCGAATTCTCGAACCTGATCCGCGCGCGCAGCAGCTTGGCGAGCGCGCCCGGTTTCGAGCGCGAAAAACGGTTTTCGATGTCGGCGACGATGCCTTCGGGCGGCAGTTTGCCGTCCTTCGTCAATTCGCGCAGCGTTTTGAGCGCGTCGTCGTCGCTCATCGGCCGGACGAAGGCCGAACAGCTCGTCGTCAGCGGAACGACGAGCAGCGCGAGGGCGAAGCCGAAAGCGCTCAGAAACGAATAAAGGTCAACACGGCGGAACTTAGATTTTGACATGGTAGAAACTCCGAAAATTTGATGCGTCACGAGCGGGGAAATTTGTCCGGCCGCAAACGCCGAAAGACCTTTGAGGCGGATGATTTTCGTTATATGATAACAGAGAAAACCGGTTTTTCCTAAAATTTGCCGATTCTGGGTCTGATTTCGACGCGAATCGGCGGCCGGCGGAATTCCGGCGACCGGATGCGTCCGGATTTTGAGGGACAAAAAATGAAGAAAATCATTCTCGCGCTGCTCGCGGCTCTGGTCCTGACCTTGAACGCCGTTTCGCAAACGCCGCAGCCGACGCCGCCCGCCGATGACGACGTCGTCAAAATCTCAACCAACCTGATCCAGATCGACGTCACCGTGACCGATTCGAAAGGCAAGGTCGTGACCGGCCTAAAACCTGAAGACTTCGAAGTTTACGAGAACGGCGAAAAACAGCAGCTGACGAATTTTTCGTTCGTTTCGAACGTCCGCGAAAAGACCGAGCCGGTCCGCGACCCGAACGACAAACTGGCGATCCCGGTGCCGACGGCCGAGCTCCGGCCCGATAAGGTCAGACGCACCTTCGCGCTCGTCGTCGACGATCTCTCGCTCTCGTTTCAGAGCGCGTACTACGTGCGCCGCGCGCTCAAGAAATTCGTCGACGAGCAGATGCAGGACGGCGATCTGGTCGCGATCATCCGGACCGGCGCGGGCATCGGCGCGCTGCAGCAGTTCACGTCCGACAAGCGGCAGCTTTACGCGGCGATCGAAAAGGTCGTCTGGAACCCGCTCGGGCGCGGCAACATCGGGGCGTTCGCGCCGCTCCGCGACAGCGAGAAGATCATCGACGAGGACGAGACCGAAGAGGAAAAGGAAGCCCGCGAGAACGCCGAAAACGCCGCCGAGGATTCGCGGGGCGCGTATTTCGCGACCGGCACGCTCGGCGCGCTGCGCTATATCGTCGGCGGGATGGGCCAGCTTCCGGGCCGCAAGACCGTGATCCTCTTCAGCGACGGCTTCAAGCTGTTCGAGCGCGACGAGGACGGCTTTACGCAAAGCGGCCTCGTGATGGATTTTCTGCGCCGGCTGATCGACGAGGCCAACCGCGCGTCGGTCGTCTTCTACTCGATCGACGCGCGCGGTCTGCAGACGACCGCGCTGACGGCCGAAGACGACGTCAACGCGACGCCGGACAGGCTTCAGCAAGCGCTTTCCGACCGCAGCGCCGAGCTCACCGACACGCAGGACGGCCTCAAATATCTGGCCCGCGAGACGGGTGGTTTCGCGGTCGTCAACAGCAACGACCTCAACGGCGGCGTCCGCAAGGTGCTCGACGATCAGAGTTATTATCTGCTCGGCTACACGCCCGATTCGGACACATTCGACCCGAAAACGCGGCGCTTCAACAAGCTCGATGTGCGGGTCAAAAATAAAGACCTCACCGTCCGCTACCGGAGCGGGTTTTTCAACGTCGCCGAAAAAACGGCCGTCAAAGCGCCGGTCGTCCAGACGCCGGCGCAGCAGATTCAGACCGCGCTCGTCTCGCCGTTCGCCGTCAACGACATCTCGCTGCGGCTCAACACGCTGTTCGGCAACGACGTCAAACAGGGCTCGTACATCCGGCCGCTCCTGCACGTCCGCGCGCAGGATCTGAAATTTACGGACGAAGCGGACGGCGCGAAGAAAGCGGTCATCGACGTGCTCGCCGTGACGTTCGGCGACAACGGCGCGCCGGTCGATCAGATCGCCAAGACCTACACGATCACGGTCAGGGGCGAAACCTACAAAAAAATTCTGCGGGACGGTTTCGTTTATTATTTCACGCTGCCGATCAAGAAACCGGGCCCGTATCAATTTCGGGTGGCGGTTCGCGACGCGCAGGACGGCAAGGTCGGCTCGGCTTCGCAGTTTATCGAGGTGCCCAATCTGAAAAAAGACCGGCTGACGGTTTCGGGGATCGTGCTGGAAAATCTGAACGAGGCGCAGTGGAAGCTGCTGACGGCGGAAACGCCCGTCATTCCGAGCGGGCAGCAGAGCGCGCCGGTCGACCGGCCCAACCCGATGAACGACACTTCGCTCCGGCGGTTCCGGCGCGACACGATCCTGCGCTACGGTTTCGAAGTTTACAACGCGCGGGTCGAAGGAACCGGCAAACCGAACCTGACGGCGCGCGTCCGCGTCTTTCGCGACGGCAAGCTGCTGCTCGACGGGAAGACGCTGCCGATCGACGTCACGGGGCAGACCGATTTCGCGCGGGTCAAATCGGCGGGCGCGCTCAATCTTTTGAAGACGATGCAGCCCGGCGACTATATCCTGCAGATCGTCGTGATCGACAACCTCGCGAAGGAGAAACGGAAAATCTCGACGCAGTACGTCCAGTTCGAGGTCGTCGAATAGACGCGAAATTCGGCGTTCAAAAGAAAAAGGCGAACGACGCTAGCGTCGTTCGCCTTTTTCTTTTGTCTGTTTCGAGCGTTAGTTGTTCGCGCCGGGATACGACGCGCCGAGCTTGCCGGCGTCGCCCTCGGCGAGATTGCTGACGAGCTCGTAATGGAAGTAATCGAACTTCGCCGCGACCGGCGGCTGGACGCGTTTGTCGTACATCTCGCGCGATCGGTCGATCGCTTCGCGCAGGCGCTCGTAAAGATCGCTCGCTTCGCGGCCTTCCTTGACCTTCTGCTCGTTGTAAAGCTTGATTTCCGAGACGAGCAGGCGGGCGAACCGGCGGGCGTCGTTGTGGAGGCGGCGCTCGTCTTCCGAGACCTCGATCGGCAGATCGACGTTCCGGTCGCTGAAGCGGCTTTTCGCGGGCTGCTTGACGACCGTTTCGGCCGGCGCTTCGACCGGCGCTTCGACCGGCGCCGAATAGCTTTCCGCCTTGCCGTTTTCCGCGACGGCCGGCTCGTAGGCCGCGCCGTTGGCCGGCGCGTAGCTTTCCGTTTCGTACGAGGGCGCTTCGTAAGCCGGGGCTTCATACGCCGGCGTTTCGAAAGTCTGGACGGGCGCAGGCTCTTCGTAATGGACCGGCGCCGGCTCGTAGGACTGGGTGGTCTCGAACTGGTATTCGCTGGTCGCGGCCGGCGCGTATTCGGGTTCCGCCGGTTTCTCGGCCTCGAAGCTCGGCGGCTGGGAAATCTCGTAGGACGGCGCTTCGTAGGAAGCCGGAGAATAGTCTTCGGTTTCGACCGTCTGGTTCCACGAAGGCGTCGTTTCGAAGACCGGCTGATGGCTTTCCGTTTCGACCGGCGCCGGTTCGGCTTCCGGTTTGACGCTCGGTTTGAAGGAAAAACTGTCGGATTCGATCGGCTCCTGATAGGCCGGCTCTTCGAACGCTTCGGTCGGCTGGGCGATCGGCTGGTAGGAATAGCTCTCTTCGACCGGGGCCGTGTAAGCGAAGCTTTCCTCGGGCGTCGGTTCCGGTTCGGCCGGCGTCTCTTCGACGGCCGGGGCCGGTTCCGCGAAATGATACGATTCGGCGACGGCCGGGGCGGGTTCCGCGACCGGCGCTTCGACTGTCGCGGGGCTTTCGGCGACTTCCTGTTTGACCGGCTCTTCGAAATGATGCGCTTCGTCGGCCGCGCCGTCCGGATGTGTCTGCGCGCCGCGCGAAGAGGCGAGAATCTCGACGGTCAGGCTCGCGACCCGGACCAGCGTTTCGATGGCGTCGACGTTGACGTGGCCGCCATCGGTGCCGCAGTCGGCGTAGAGCACGGCGACGCTGCGTCCGCGCACGACGAGCGGGACGGCGTACATATGATCGGGCTGTCCGAAATCGAGCTTGTTAAGATAAATCGAATCGTCGGAGTAAGTGCCGTAGGTGCTTTCGACGGCGGCCAGCGAGCGGATCGCTTCGCCGAGTACGGTCGAAGCCGCGACCGGAAAGAAAACTTCGCGGACCGTATGTTCGTCGGCGGTCGCGCCGTCTTTTCCGAAAACGCGCCAGCCGACCAGATGTTCGTTTTTGATGATGAAAAACGCGCCGCGCGGCGTGAACTGCCCGGCGTGATGAACCAGCGTCTTGAGAATCGCCGACTGCGTGGTCTTGCTGCTGATTTCGTTGATGGCGTCGCGGATCTCGCCGTAGTTGGGCGGCGTCGCGACGGTTTCGATCACCGGTTCGATGACGTTTTGTTTTTCAAGTTCCTCGGCTTCGGCGATCGCCATCGCCGTGATCCGCGCGCCTTCGTCGCGCGACAGGCGCAGATGCTCGACGACCGATTCCGTGAAGCTCGCGTCGAGCGTGCGGTCGGCGTTGACCCGCGCGGAAAGGTTCTGAAAAACTTCGTCAAGCTGAGCCTTGTGTTTTTCAAATTCGGCTTCAAATTGTTTTTGAAACTCGGACACTTCCTGCCTCATTTCGGCAAGGACATTTTTGAGATAACTCTCGAATTCAGTCCGCAAACTTTGTTCGAGTTCTTCACTATTCACTTTATTTCTCCTCCGTTTGTTGAAAACACAGCATTTCCGGGATTAAAAAACTGGCGGTCTGGTGTAGATGTATGAACCCTAAAGACGAGATGCAGCATTCTCCGACATGCCACCTTAAGATTATGAACAATTTAGGGGTTTTATGTCAAGAAATTCTTTTAGGATAAAGACAACCGGCCGGTCGAGATAATCGGAAAACACGTGCGGGGACACATTTCGATTGTAAAGGACGGTTTCGTCGAAAATCAAACGGCGATCACCTCGATTTCCGGATCGACCTCGTCTTTGATCATATTTTCAATCGCCATCAGCGTGCCCGTGAGGCTCGACGGGCAGCTTCCGCAGGCGCCCTCGTAACGAATCTGGAGGGTGCTGCCGGCCAGACCGACGATTTCGAGCCAGCCGCCGTCGCTCGCCAGGTACGGGCGGATTCGTTCGTCGAGCAGCTCGTTGATCTGCGCGATCTTCGGGTCGTCGCTGAGCGCCGCCGCGAGCGCGCCGCCGACGGCCTGCGCCGCGCCGGCCGCATTTCCGTTGCGGCCGACGGCCGATTCCGCCGCGCGGATCGGGACGGCCAGTTTCGGGAGCACGTCGTCCCAGTCGGCCTCGTCCGCCTTTTCGACCGTGATCATCTTGTCCATATAAAAGACGGAGACGACGTCGCCGAGCTCGAAGAGCGAGCGGGCGAGCGGATCCGCCCCGGCGTCGGCGGCGGTTTTGAACGAATGCGACGTCCCGTAACTGACCGGCTCCTTCAGGATAAACTTGACGGCATTCGGGTTCGGAGTTTCTTGGATATCGGCAATTTTCGGCATTTTCTTAAAATCTTTCCTCAGCTCAAAATATAAAGTTTATGAATCTTTACATTTTTGTCAATATTATATCGTATTCGGACGCGAAAATCCTAAGCCGGGCGACGGCTTTTGCGGAATGAGACGGAAATGTCGGGATTGCCGGGGCTGGCGGAATGAAGAAAAGAAGTCAAAAAAAAACGGACACAACCCTACCGTGCCCGATTAAACGGTAAAAACGACAAGCGGAAATCAAAGATCCGATCAATCGCCGCTTGTCATATTCTCAATCTAAAACCACTCGACAGTTATTCAGTAATATGAATATCATCCGTTTTATTCAGTCTGGACGACAGATAAATCACGCCGAAGACCGCGGTCAAAATCGCGAAAACGATTCCGGAGATCAAAAACAACGTACCGCCGTCTTTCGCCTGAAAATAATAAAACGAACCCGCCGTAATCAATAAAGAAACCAAAGCTAAAAGCAGATACATAATGCTTTATTCACCTCCCTTAATTAGAAAAAAGGTTAAAACTTCCGAAGTCTGGCGGTTCTCGTAAAAACTCTCGAAAGACCTTCCGTCCGACCGACCGACTTGTCAAACTGCTTATCTTGGAATGCAAGCTAATAGTAACTCCATTTCCGGTAAAAAGGCAAGAATGTTTTGAATTAATGGTCAAAACCCGTAACATTTGAGAAGACCTGAAAACGGGGAAAAGAAGAAATTATGAAGATACGTTTGGCGGAAGAAACGGATGTCCCGGCGCTCGTCGAATTCAATCAGGCGATGGCGCTCGAAACCGAGGGCAAAAATCTCGATGCCGGCGTCCTGCGGCGCGGCGTCGAAGCGGTTTTTGACGACGATAAAAAAGGCTTTTACGCGGTCGCCGAGGAAGCCGGCCGGATCGTCGGCGGGTTGATGGTCACCTATGAATGGAGCGACTGGCGCGACGGCTGGTTCTGGTGGATTCAGAGCGTCTACGTCTTGCCCGACCGGCGCGGCCGCGGCGTTTACCGGCGGCTTTACGAATTCGTCCGCGAGCGCGCGAGGGATCGCCGCGTCTGCGGTTTCCGGCTCTATGTCGAACGCGAAAACGAGGGCGCGCAGAAGGTCTACGAAAAGCTCGGGATGAAGGCCTCGTATTATCTGATGTATGAAGAAACGATTTAAAAAAATTAACCGGGGCCGGATGAATCCGGCCCCGGTTAAGGTTTGAAAAGCAAAACATCGAAGCGTTATTTAACTTGAATATGAGATTAGAAGATAAATGAAACGTTCACCCGATAATAAATTGAAAGCACTTCAATCTTTTACTTTTCAAAACTAAAATCAAAGATCAATCTCCAAATCCGATTACTGATCGGAACAAAATAAAAAACTATCAAATCTTTCCGGCGTCGCGGTTCCCGAAGCTGCGGTTTGAAAAAGGCCGGCTCAAATTCCGCTAACTACGATCTTTCGAAAGTAAGCCAGCCCTTTTGCCGCTGATCCCTTTTGATCCCCTTGTCAAAATTACTGCCCCTGCCGGACAAGCCGTCGCATTTTGAAAATTCGTTTTTTCGGCTTGTCGGAACCCTTGTTCGATGACCTTAAAATGACCTGCCCCTTGTTCGTTTGAAGCCGGCCTCTCGACCGTCTCCTTACTGCTCTCTTTACAGCAAGGCGCGTGCCATAAAGCCGGTGCGCGGGGCAAATCGGCTAAACTCCGGCAAGGCCTTGTTTTAGCGGTTTTTTGCGAAAACGGCCGAAAATAAAGCTGACTGTATTTATTCGATACAGTTTTGAAAATCAAACAGTAAAATGTCTTGTTTTAATTCAACCGAAATCGTTTCCGGGCCAATCGCCGGCCGAAAGATCCGCCGGGGTTTTCAACCGGTTTCGCCCGCGGTTATAATTCAACTTATGGCGAAAATCAGCGAAGAGGAATTTTCGCGGATCTGTGAGGGGCTCGACCGGGACCGCGAAAAGATTTACCGCTACAACCCGATCGGTACCGAAGAAGAAACGCTTTTATGGATGCTTCTGAGCATTCTGCTCAGCTATCTGAGCCTTTCCGAGCTCGAAACGCCGTGCTTTACCGGCGTCCCGACGGCCGAAACCTACCGGCAGGCGATCCTTTTTATTCTGCAGGATCGAAAAACCGAAGATTTTGAGGCCGCTGTATATTTGGATAAACTGGTGAATAAATGAGTCTTGAGTCTTAAGTCTTAAGTCTTGAGTCCTGGGACCTCAGAAACGATTTCCGACATAATCGAGAAGCGTTCGGCCAAATGACAAAGGACTCAAGACTCAAGACTCAAGACTCAAGACTCAAGACTTAAAAAAAATGATCGTCGAAAAATTCGTTCTGACGCCTTTTCAACAAAACACGCGGGTCGTCGTCTGCGAGGAGACGCGGCGCGCGATCTGCATCGATCCGGGCGCGGCCTCGGCCGGGCTCGAAGCGTTTATCAAAGACAACGGCTTCGAGCTCCAGGCAGTCACGCTGACGCACGGCCATTTCGATCATATCGGCGGCATCTCCGCGATCCACCAAAGCTTTCCCGACGCCGAGATCCTGCTTCATAAAGATGACGAGGACTTTTACCGCGGCCTGCCCGAACAGCCGCTGATGATGGGCATTCCGCGGCATCAGCTGGCGATTCTCGGCTTCGATTACCCCGCGCCGCCGCCGATTACGCGCAACTGGCAGGACGGCGAGCTTTACGCGGTCGGCAATTTACAGTTTAAAGTGCTTCATTGTCCGGGCCACACGCGCGGCCACGTCGTGCTCGCCGAGGAACGGGAAAAGGCGGTCTTCGTCGGCGATTGTCTGTTCGAGGGCTCGATCGGGCGGACCGATCTGCCGGGCGGCGATTTCGATCAGCTGATCGATTCGATCACCAATAAGATCCTGACGCTCGGCGACGATTTCGTCGTCTATTCGGGTCACGGTCCGGAAACGACGGTCGGCCGCGAGCGAATGACGAACCCGTTTCTGACCGGCGCGGTCCGGATGTCGCGCGGCAGATACATTTGATTTCGGATTTCGGATTTCGGATTTCGGATTTTGGGCGAGGCGGGGCGGACGAAATTCTGTGGGGCGGGGCTTTGGGAGAAACGGATGGGAGTTTTGGGCCGGCGTCCTGCATTTTGGGCCGGCGGCCCGGGCTTGAGCGTTGTGTTTGAAGAGTTTAGGCTTTGCCGTCCGGTCGCCGGCCGGAGGCTTGCGGCGCTCGGCACGCGGCGGCCGCTGCGGGGACTCAAGACTTCAGACTCGGGACCTCAGACATTAAACGAAATAGATCGCCTTCGAGGGCCGCGCCGAGTAGAACGCGCCGTGCGGGCGGCCGGTTTCGATGTCGTATTTCCGGCGCAGGCCGCAGTCCTTGCAGTAGCAAAAGGTCGTATTGTCGCTCGTCACGGGCCGGCTCATTCGCTGGTGCCAGCAGCCGAAAAGCCGTTTGAAAAAACCCTGCTTTTCTTCGATCAGCGTCTGCTGCAAAACTTCCGTCGTCATTATGTTTTTCATAAACGTCATTCGTCCTTTGTGGTTGAACGTGACAGCAATAGATGTGCCATCGGATAGAAATTTACGGGGGCGGCGAGTCCGCGACGAGGCTGAAGGGGCCGAACGGGCCGGCGAATGGCGGCGGGGTGTCGGGCTCCGGTCGTTCGCGCGGGGCGGCGAACGACCGGAAATCCATCAAAGGAAAGAGATTGTCTGATTGTCGAAGATCACTTCTTCTCGACCACGTCCTTCTTCAAACTGCTCACGGCGGTTAACACTTCGTTCTTTTCCCTTTCGGGAACTTTAAACTTATCGAGCGTTTCGACCAAAAGTTTAACGCTTTGATTCCAATCGTCTTCGGTGATCCCGAGACCGGTATGTACGGTTTTCATATCGCGGCCCATATAAACGCACGAACCGCCGGTCGCGTTGCACAGAAATTCGACGAAATGCTGCCGCAGTTTTTTCTTCGAATCGTCGCTCAGACCGACGACGAAGCGGCCGAGCAATTTATCGGTCGCGAGCCGCGTGATGAAATCGTCCGAGACGGCGGCGAGCGCGTCGTAGCCGCCGAGCCGTTCGTAGAGCGATTTTTCCTTTGTTTCCATCGCGCCGTTCGCCATTTGAGCGAAGGCCGCGGTGCCGCAGAATAAAGCGATTGCCAGAATTGACAGGATTCTTTTCATTTTTGTTCTCCTTTTTACAGATCGTTTTTGAATTCTATTCGCCGGAATTTTCGCGTTCGGAAATCAAACGGATTCAAAAAATCTGCTATCATTGACGGAAAAAATCATTCGGAAGGTAAACAATGCGAAAAATCTGGTCATTACTTATTGCTTTGAGTATGCTTGCGCCGCTCGTCCGCGCGCACGGCGGCGACAATCATTTCGGAAACGAACAGGACGTGACCGTCAAAACGACGAAGGTCGGCGGCAATGTCTATATGCTGCAGGGCCGCGGCGGCAACATCGGCGCGCTCGTCGGGCCCGACGGCATCCTGCTCGTCGACGACGATTACAAGGCCGTCAACGACAAATTGCGCGCGGCGCTCAGGGAGCTCGGGTCGGACAGGCCGCGCTTCGTCTTCAACACTCACTGGCACGGCGACCACACCGAGGGCAATCAGATTTTCGGCCCGGATTCGATCATCGTCGCGCAGACCAACGTCCGGAAACGGCTCTCGCAGGTCAACACGATCTTCGGCGAGCAGGTTCAGCCCTACACGTCGGCCGCGCTGCCGATGATCACGTTCGCCGAATCGGTCTCGATCCATTTCAACGGCGAGGAGGTCCGCGCCGTCTATTATCCGAACGGCCACACCGACGGCGATTCGGTGATCTTCTTCCCGAAATCGAACGTCGTCCATCTCGGCGACGACTTTTTCGCCGGCCGATTTCCGTTCGTCGATCTCGAAAACGGCGGCAGCGTGCAGGGGCTCGTCAACAACGTCGGAACGCTGATCAAACAGATCCCGGCCGACGCCAAACTGATTCCCGGTCACGGCCCGGTCTCGACGCTCGACGATCTGAAGACCTATTACGCGATGCTTCAGGAAACGTCGAAGATCGTCGCGGACGCGATGAAGAAAAAGAAAACGCTCGACGAGATCAAAAAAGCGGGCCTGCCCGAAAAATACAAGGACTTCGGCGGCGGCTTCATCAAAACCGACGCGTGGATCGAGACGATCTACAAAAGCTACGCTAAGAAATAGTTCGGGAAGTTTTGGAAGTTTGGGAAGTTTAGGAAGTTCGGGCGGTTTTCGAGTTCCGCCCGATCCGAATCTATCATCTTCGATCTATCATCTTTCATCTATTCCGAAGACGGTTTTTCCGAACCGGTTCGTCGGATGACGGATTGGGCGATCTTTTCCGGACGCCGGGAAAATTCGTTCCGGAATCGTAATACATAAAGCCGGTATCGCGGAATTAAAGTTTAATATCGCAAAATTAAAGTTCAATATCGCGGAATTGAAGTTTTGTATCGCGATATTAAAGCTTTGTATCGCGATATTAAAGCTTAATATCGCGAAATTAAACTTTAATTCCGCGATACTAAAGCTTTGTATCGCGATATTCGAGTTTATGACCGCGATTCCGGGGTATTTTGAAGAAAAAGTTTACCTTAAGGTTAAACAGATACGGCAGATCTGATCGGGATGCGGAAAGACAACATCCGGAATAGGTGATAAGTGATAGGTGACAGGTGATAAGTAGGCTGACAAAGCTGTGAAAGGGTAATTTTCGGAATAACTGATAACTGAAAGCTGATAACGAATAGCCGGTTATCAGCTTTCAGTTATCAGCTTTCAGCTATTCCGAAAGTAATTTCAGGTCATTGTGAATCCGTCCGGCTGCCCGAGTTTTTTCAGCCTGTCACCTATTCCGAATCGTTCTTTGCTTCGTCAAGCGGCGGTTTGACGAATATTCGTCAGCCAGTCAAATCTTTTTAACCGCGACGGCACTAAAATGAAGATATCGGTACTTCGAACAGGCCTCTTCGGACTCTCAAAAGCAGTATAAGAAACTTTTTTCAATTATTTTTTATTTTTCAGCTTTTCTAATGCAAAAGCGGTTTTTTTTTCGCGTCTAAATTTTGATCCTGATAAAAATCTCGATCGGTATTCTTTCAACTTAAAGAATAAAAATATGGGTGTAGCACCAAAATATGTCAAAGAAATCATCGAACGCGCCATCGACGCTGTCCGCACGATGGCCCCCGATGCGAAGTTTAAGGGAATCGGACTCGCGGAGCTGCTGGCCCAGGCCGAAGAAAGCTTCGAGCCGCGTCGTCAGATCATCGAAGTCGATCTTCAACGCGACCAGCTGGAGGTGCGGCGCGATAACGCCGACGTCCGGACGCTCGCGATGATCGAACGGATGATCGTCGGCGTGCTGGCCGACGACAATTACGGCGAGGACTCGGCGCTTTACGAAGCTCTGGGCTTTGTCCGCAAATCGCAGCGCAAGACCGGTTTGACGCGTAAAAAGCGGAAAACGGAGGAGGCCGGGATGAAGTAGAGATAATTCCCTAAACCCAAACGACGGCAGAAACGTTAATCGAACCGTAAGTTTCCATCGAGAAAGGTTCCCGCGGATCGCGCAGAAATTGTTCCCGATACTGATCCGTAATCGAATCGACCGCCGTCGCCAGAAATTCTACAACTAAAGAGAAACGGCCCGCGTCGCCCCGAAGAGGCAATCCGACCGGGCCGTTTCATTTTACCGGGAACGCCGGCATCCTGCCGGCGTTCCGTGTTAGTTCGGCAGAAGAACCGCGTCGACGACGTGGATGACGCCGTTCGACTGTTTGACGTCGGCGATCGTGACGCGCGACATTCCGCCTTTTTCGTCCGTCAGCACGACCGAGCTGCCGTCGAGCTTGGCCGTCAGCTTGCCGCCCGCGACGGTCGTGAAGGTCGCCGTTCCCTTGCCTTTTTTAATGGCCTTGACGATCGACTTCGAATCGTAATTGCCGGCCAGCACGTGATAGGTCAGAACCTTCTGGAGCAGCGCCTTGTTTTCCGGCTTGAGCAGCGTGTCGACCGTGCCGGCCGGCAGCGCGGCGAACGCGGCGTTGGTCGGCGCGAAGACCGTGAACGGGCCCTTGCTCTTTAACGTGTCGACGAGACCGGCCGCCTGAACGGCCGCGACGAGCGTCGTGTGATCCTTCGAATTGACCGCGTTGTCGACGATGTCCTTCGTCTTATACATCGCCGCGCCGCCGACCATCGGATTGTCGTCCTTCATCTGCGCCGAAACGCCATTCACACCGAAAACAAAAACCATTGCGAATATCGCTAAAACAAATTTCTTCATATATCCCTCACTCTTTTCAAAAAAATTATTCGGCCGAAACCAGCCTTAATTACCAATTCGTGAGGGATTTAAAATCGGATTCAAAAAAAAATCGGAAAGTTTTGGAAGTGGGGGATTAGCGTAGGTCAGGCGTCCGCCGCGCCGCGCGGGGGCGAAGCGTTTTACAGGCTTTCGCCTGTCAACCGGCTGACAGCCGATTGTACATTTGCTTCCCGAACTATTTTTTCTGTCCGAGCGCGACGGCGCGCTGGTAGGCGGCGTAGACGGCTTTCGAGAGAACCGTCCGCAGACCGCCTTTTTCCATCTGGTAGATCGCGTCGGCGCTCGTGCCGCCGGGCGAGGTGACCATATTCCGCAGCTCGGCCGGATGCTTGTGCGATTCGATCGCGAACTTGACCGAGCCGAGCATCGTTTCCTGCACCAGCTCCTTCGCCATCTCGCGCGAAAAGCCGAGATGCACGCCGGCGTCGGTCAGCGCTTCCATCACCAGAAAAATATAGGTCGGCCCGGTCGCGCTCAAAGACGTCGCCATATCGATCATATTTTCGGTCTCGACGTGGAGCTCTTTTCCGAGCGCGGTCAGCAGCGCCCTGATCTGCGCTTTTTCGCGGTCGGAGACTTCGTCGGTCGAGGTCCAGGCGGTGATGCCGGCGCCGATCTGCGACGGCGTGTTCGGCATCGCGCGGACGATCCGCCGGTTGCCCAGCGCCTCGGAAATCGTTTCGATCTTCGCGCCGGCGATGATCGAAACGATCGTCTGGTCGGGCGCGACCGTGCCCCGGAGTTCGTCCAAAACGCCCTTGAGCCGCTGCGGCTTGACGCAGAGGACGACGATCGAGTCCTCGCCGGCGCGGATGTTTTCGACCGCGTCGGCGTTTTCCTCGAAGACCGCGATCCCGTATTTTTCGTTAAGCTCCGCGCGGCGGCCTTTGCGCGGGTGCGAGGCGACGATCCGGTCGGCGGCGACGAGCTCTTTTCGAAGCAGCCCGGCGACGATCGATTCGGCCATCACGCCGCAGCCGATAAAGGCGAGTTTCGTGTTTGCTAAAATGTTTTTCATAAGTCCTCGGTCGGCGATCCCAAGCCCCGAATCCCGGTCTTTCTTTTTTCGACTCAAGACTTAAGACTCGAGACTGCGGACTCGTCAAATTTGTTAATCGCCCGGGGTTCGTGCAAAATAGTTCAATTGAATTTTAAGACTATGACCATCGACGAACAAATCGCATTTATCAAAAAAGGCGCGGTCGATCTGATCCGCGAGGACGATCTGCGCGTAAAGCTCGAACGCGCGGCGAAGACCGGGAAACCCTTGCGCGTCAAGCTCGGCGCCGACCCGACCGCGCCCGACATCCATCTCGGCCACACGGTCGTGATCCGCAAATTGAAGGCCTTTCAGGAGCTCGGCCACACGGCGATCTTTCTGATCGGCGATTTCACGGGCCTGATCGGCGACCCGTCGGGCAAAAACGCGACGCGCCCGCCGCTCTCGCGCGAGGAGATCAACGCGAACGCCGAGACGTATAAGAAACAGATCTTCAAGCTGCTCGACCCGGAGCGGACCGAGATCCGCTTCAATTCCGAGTGGATGGACAAATTCGCCGCCGCGGATTTCGTCAAGCTCTGCTCGCGCGTCACCGTCAAGCAGATCCTCGAACGCGACGACTTCGAGAAACGGCTCCGCGAAGAGCGGCCGATCTCGCTCCACGAGCTGCTTTACCCGCTGACGCAGGGCTTCGACTCGGTCGCGCTCGAAGCCGATGTCGAGCTCGGCGGCACCGACCAGAAGTTCAATCTGATGGTCGGCCGCAACCTCCAGCGCGAATACGCGCAGGAGCCGCAGGTGATCCTGACGACGCCGCTGCTCGAAGGGCTCGACGGCGTCCAGAAGATGTCGAAATCGCTCAACAACTACATCGGCATCGACGAGCCCGCCGCCGAGATGTTCGGCAAGGTGATGTCCGTTTCCGACGAGCTGATGTGGAAATACTACGAGCTGCTGACCGACGTCACGCCGCCGGAGATCGAGCAGATGAAAGCGTCCGACGAGAACCCGCGCAATCTGAAAGTCCGGCTCGCCAAAATGATCATCGCCGACTTTCATTCGAAAGCAGCGGCCGACGCGGCCGAAGCCGATTTCGTCGCGCGGTTCGTCAAAAAAGAAGTGCCCGACGAGGTCGAGGAACAAACGCTCGCGGCCGGTTCGTACAACCTCGCCGAGCTTCTGCTGCAGACCGGGCTCGCGCCGTCGAAAAAAGAGGCCAAACGGCTGATCGAACAGGGCGGCGTCAGGGTCGGGGGCGAAAAGGCCTCGAATGCGGGCGCCGAGATCGAGCTCGCCGGCGAGCTGCTCCTGCAGGTCGGCAAACGCCGGTTCCTGCGGCTCAAAACCGGATGATCGGACTTTGTCCGGGGCGAATATAAAGATACGGGATCGACCGCTCGCCGGCCGGTCCTTTTTTTGTCGCTCGTCCGGCCGGTTTTTTGCTCGTAAAAATCGGCGTTTAAGCGGTAAAAAAAAGTCGACACGGCCCGAGGATTGGTGTATATTGTGGTTGTTGAATCTTTCGAACGATCTCGCTCTGAATCATTCACACCCGAGGCACGACTAAAAAGGCCTTATAAATCATCCACGAGAACAAGCCGGGCAATCGTAAAATAAGAGATTTTGTTAAGGGGAAGTAATATTTTTCTACCCGGGCCGGCGCTTGAAAATAATTGCCAGATAATGCCTTCCGAAATATAACTGTAATTATGGCTGAATCTCGGGAAACATTCCTTAATCTCGTCAAAAACGCGCCGTTCGGCGTCTTCATCATCGACCGCGAATTTCGGCTGATCGAGATCAGCGCCGGCGCGCAAAGGATTTTCGAATCGGTCGAACCCGCGATCGGCCGCGATTTCGACGCGCTTTCGCAGCTCATCTGGAGAGAGCCGTTCGCGACCGAATTCGTCGAGCGCCTTCGTCAGACGCTCGCGACGGGCGAATCCTATCAGGCCCGCAACGCGATCGCCCGCCGCCGCGACACCGGCGACTTCGAATCCTACGATCTGAAGCTCGACCGGATGACGCTCTTCGACGGCGCCGAAAGCGTCGTCTGTTACTTTCACGATCCGGCCAGCCGCCGGGCGTCCGCGAACGGATCGGGCAAATCCAACGGTTTAAGCAGCGGCGTGCTCGATTCGATGCCCTCGCACATCGCCGTGCTCAATAATCAGGGCACGATCGTCGCGGTCAACGAAGCGTGGCGCCGGTTCGCCGTCGATAATGCCGGCGAGCAGACGACGATCCTCGAAAAAACCGGCGTCGGCGTCAATTATCTCGAAACCTGCCGGATGTCGAAAGGACTTTTTTCCGACGAGGCGGCGGCCGCCTACGACGGGATCAAAAGCGTGCTCGGCGGCCGGTCGGGCTATTTCGCGATCGAATACCCGTGTCATTCGCCGGTCGAGGAACGCTGGTTTCATCTGAACTGCACGCCGCTCCAGTCGGATTGGGGCAGCGCGGTCGTCACCCACACCAACATCACGTCGCACAAGCTGGCCGAGAAAAAGCTGCGCGATTCGGAAGAGAATTACCGCGATCTGTTCGAAAACAACCCGGTGCCGATGTGGGTTTACGACCTCGAAACGCTTCGCTTTCTCGAAGTCAACGACGCGGCCGTCGATTATTACGGCTACTCGCGCGAAGAATTTCTGGCGATGACGATCAAGGACATCCGGCCGCCGGAAGACGTCGCGGCCCTGCTCGCCATCGTTTCGAGCCCCCGGAAATCGCTCAATCTCGCCGGCATCTGGCGCCACCGGAAAAAAGACGGCGCGCTGATCAACGTCGAGATTTCCTCGCACATTCTCGATTTCAACGGCCGCACGGCGCGGCTGATGATGGCCAACGACGTGACCGAGCGTTCGCGGGCCGAGGAAAACCTGCGCCGGAGCGAGGCGCGCTACCGGCTGCTTTTCGAAGACAACCCGTCGCCGATGGTCATCTACGATTTCACGACGCTCAAATTCCTCGACGTCAACGAGGCGACCTGCCTGCATTACGGCTACACGCGCGAGGAATTCCTGGCGATGACGCTGGCCGACATCGCCGACCCGGAAGACGTGCGGGAGATCAGGCAAAAAGTCCGGCAGAACCGGGACGGCCGCACCTTTTACGGCGCGTGGAAGCACCGTAAGAAGGACGGTTCGGAAATCTGGGTCGAGACCGCTTCGCACCGGCTCGACATCGAGGGCGAAAACTCGCGGCTCGTGCTGATCAGCGACGTGACCGACAAGAAGCGGGCCGCCGATGCGCTGCGCGAAGCCGAAAAGCGTTTTCGGGCGACGTTCGAGCACGCCGCGGTCGGCATCGCCCACATCGCGCCGGACGGAAAATGGCTGCTCGCCAACGAGCGGCTGTGCGAGATGACCGGCTACACCCGGGAAGAGCTCGCCGAGAAAACCTTTCACGACATTCTCCATCCCGACGACCGCGACCACGGGATCGAGCTTTTCCGGAAGATCCTGAAGGGCGAGATCGAAACCTACACCAAGGAAAAACGCTACGTCCGCAAGGACGGAACGGTGATCTGGATCAACAAGACCGTGTCGCTCGTCCGCGATACGGCCGGCGCGCCGCAGTATTTCATCTCCGTGATCGAGGACGTCAGCCAGCGCAAGGCGGCCGAGGAAGAGCTCCGAAAATGGGCTGCCGCTTTCGAAAACTGCGCCCACGGCATCGCGCTCGGCGATCCGCGCACCAACCGCATCATCGCCGTCAACGCGGCTTTCGCGCAGCTCTGCGGGAAGTCGAAAGACGAGATCGAAGATCAGCCGATTCTTTCGATCTACGAACCGGATTTCCACGATGTGGTCAGAGAAACGGTCGTGACCGCCGATCGCGAAGGAACGGCACACCATAATTCGCTGATCAAAGGCGCGGACGGAAAACTCTTCCCCGTGCAGGTCGATCTCGTCAGCGTCCGCGACGAATCGGGCGAAGTCGCTTACCGGGTCGGCACCATACAGGACATTTCGGCGCGCAAGGAAGCCGAAGACGCGCTGCGCGAGTCGGAAGCGAAACTGCGTTTGTTCGTCGAGTTCGCGCCGGCCGCCGTCGCGATGTTCGACCGCGAAATGAAATATCTGGCGGTCAGCCGCCGCTGGCTGCAGGATCTCGGGATCGAGGGCGACGTTCTCGGGCGCAGCCATTACGAGATCTTTCCCGAAATTACCGACCGCTGGAAGCAGATTCACCGGAGCGTGCTCGCCGGCGCGGTCGAAAAATCCGACGAAGATCAATTCGTGCGGGCCGACGGGACGATTCAATGGCTCAAATGGGAAGTCCGCCCGTGGTTTAATTCGGCGAACGAGATCGGCGGCATCATCATCTTCAGCGAAGACATCACCGAAAGAAAGAAGGCCGAGGAAGAGCTCCGCAAAAGCGAGGAAAAGCTCCGGCAGTCGCAGAAGATGGAAGCGGTCGGCCGGCTCGCCGGCGGCATCGCCCACGATTTCAACAATATGCTGACCGTCATCAAGGGCTACGGCGACCTCGGTCTGCGCCTGCTGCCCAAAGACAGCCCGGTCCGCAACTATGTCGAGGAGATCAAGAAGGCCGGCGACCGCTCGTCGTCGCTGACCCACCAGCTGCTCGCGTTCAGCCGGACGCAAATCGTTCAGCCCGAAAAACTGAATCTCAACCAGGCCGTCGCCGAAACGCTCAAAATGCTCAAGTACGTGATCGGCGAGGACATCCGGCTGGTTCTCGAGCTGCTGCCCGAAACGCTCGCGATCAAGGCCGATCCGGGCCATATTTCGCAGGTTTTGATGAACCTGCTCGTCAACGCGCGCGACGCGATGCCCGACGGCGGAACGATCACGATCAAAACGGACAAGATCTTTCTCAAGGCCGACGATCTGCCGCAGACCTACGAAAAGGCCGGCAGTTACGCGCGGCTGGAGCTGGGCGACACCGGCATCGGGATGGATGAAGAAACGCTCCGGAAGATCTTCGAGCCGTTTTACACGACCAAGAGCGTCGGCAAGGGAACCGGTCTCGG
>JAFDVJ010000071.1 GCA_018269075.1 Acidobacteriota bacterium | reverse complement strand
TCAGCTTCATAACATCACTAAAAAAACTAAAAACACTAAAAATATTTCGTGTTTTTAGTGTTTTTAGCGGATCGTTTTTAAAGCGTTCGCGGCCTCAAACTATAAAATTAAACAGACTCCCCTCCTGATCGCCGATCGGCCGCGGGCCGCTCAAATCCATCCATAAAAGCGTGTTAAACTGGAGAGCGGCCGCTTTTCGTCGAAAAACGTCCCGCACCGCAAAAAGCGGCGGCCGGAATCGTTCCTAAAATAAACACCCCCCGATGAAAAAACACGAAAAAAATTGAAATCCGAAATCTAAATGGAGTAGTTCCGATGAAAAATTTTCTGTTGCTGGGCGCGGTGTTTCTGATCGCCGGAGCTTTTCTGAGCGGCTGTCAGGGACAGACGAAGACGCCCGCCAAAACCGAGTCAAAACCCGATGCCAAAACCGATTTCCGGCTCGTCGTCCTGCGCGAAAACTGGTTTTCTCTCAAAATGGGTTACGATCCCGATCCGGCGATGGCGGCGCTCGA
The DNA here is from genome assembly GCA_018269075.1 of Acidobacteriota bacterium. GTDB lineage: Bacteria > Acidobacteriota > Blastocatellia > Pyrinomonadales > Pyrinomonadaceae > JAFDVJ01. The sequence goes on along the minus strand of JAFDVJ010000071.1, from coordinate 30,148 downwards.
AAAGGCCGATCTGAGCAATCCGCTCTTCGTCGCCGGGCTCGACGACGTCGAAAGCGGCGACTGGAACCGGGCGACGATCACGCTCACCAAACCGGCGACCGACCGGCTGGTCGAGGCGCTGAAAACGGTCGAAAGCCGCGGGGCGGGCGTCGAGGGGCTGAAAAAGCTGCAGTCGCAGATGGGCTACGGCAACCCGCTCGAAAGAATTTTGTATATTCACCCGTTCATCGTCGAAACGAACGGCGAATTCAAATACGGCGGCATCTTTCTCGACGCGGTCTCGCAGATGGCGATCAATTTCCCGGTGATCCGCGTGAGCGTCGCCGACGGCAAAGCGGTTTTCGCCTTCCTGCCGGTCCACTGTCCTTTTTCCGAGCTCGACCCGCTCGACGAAAACGGCGATTTCCGCCGCGCGCCGGCGATGTATAACGACAATAAAACCGAGCTCGTCAAGCCCAAATCGTTCGACGAGATGAACGGCAATCTGGCGGAATCGAAAACGGCCGTCCGGTTTCGCGCGCTGATCCGCGACCCGCAGATCAAAGCGCTGTTCGAAAAAGCCGGCAAGCTCCGGTGAAAACCGACGGCTTCGAAAAGATCCGAAAATAATTCGCCGCCGCCGCTGATACTTTTCAAAACGCTTCCGCGCTTTTATAGTGGAGAATTATGGCAGTCTACGAAGGAAAATGGCGGTGTGAGCGGTGCGCGTCGGTCAATCGCGGCCGCGATCTGAATTGTTTGTCGTGCGGCATCAAGCGCAGCGAAAAGGTCGAGTTTTTTCTCGACGACGACGCGCCGACGGTCGCCGACGAGATGCTCCTCGCGCAGGCCCGCGCCGGGGCCGACTGGGTTTGCCCGTACTGCGGCACGAGCTGTCTCGCGGCGCAGACCCAATGCTCGGGCTGCGGCAGTCTGCGGACGGAGAAAAACCGGCAGCTCGTCGAGGAAACGCGCGGCGTCGGCGACTGGTCCGAGGCCGCGCTCAAAGCGCAGCAGGCCGCCCGAAACGCGGCGAATCCGGCCGCCGCGCCGCCGCCGAAATCCTTTCTGAGCGGCCGGCTCGTGAAATTTCTGCTCCTCGGCCTCGGCGCGGTCGGCCTCGTGTTCGTCGCGATCTTCGCCGTCCTGATCTATCTTTCGACGCTGAAATATCCGGTCGAGGTCGAGGTCTCCGGTCTCGAATGGCGGCGAACGATCGCGCTCGAAGAATACCGGACCGTCACCGAAAACGCGTGGGAAGGCGAGGTGCCGGCGGCCGCCCGCGTCCAGTCGAGCGACCGCGCGCTCCACCACACGGACAAGGTGCCCGACGGCACGCGAACCGTCCCCGAAACCTACACCGAACAGGTCGCCGACGGCACCGAGCGCTATGTCTGCGGCCGGACGAGCAAGAAAAACGGTTTTTTCGAGGACAAATACTGCACCCGCACGAAATACCGGACCGTCACGAAAACGCGGACCCGGACCGAAACGATCTACCGCGACGTGCCGGTTTACAAGACGCGCTACACGTATCTGATCGACAAATGGGTGGCGGCCGGCGATAAGACGACCGAGGGCAATGATTTCAACCCGCGCTGGGCCGACGTCGCGGTCGACAACGTCCGCACGCGCGAGGCCGGCCGGACCGAGACCTACAATCTTTTATGCAAGGAGCTCGGCGGGCGAAACAAGCTCTACAAGACCGCGCTGACCGCCGCCAACTGGGCGCGGTTTCAGGCGAGCGCGCATCTCCACGGGACGATGGATTACTGGGGCAAGCTGATCTCGATCGACGAGCTGCCGGACGCGGAGCTCAAAGAGCAGTAGCCGATCGATTCCCGACGTTCGAACCGGCCGGGTCGCGCAAAGCGGCCCGGCGTTTTTTTTTTGCGGGAACAAAGACCGGCGCGGCGGTGTCTAAAAAACCGCCAATCTCTGGAGGAAAAAAATTTATGAACATCAAACAAATTCTACCGCGCATCTGGTCCGTCGTCGCTCTCCTGTCGATCTTTCTGCTCGCCTATTTTTACTGGTCCGGCGGCGAATCGCCCGGACTTTTGAAGACGATGCTCGTGCTCGACGCGCTATTGTTCGTGCTCGCGCTGCCGACCGGCGTGTTCGGCGCGGCGGTCGTCGGCGCGGCGTGGTACGTGCTCGAGCTCGACCCGGTTTCGAGCGACGGCGTGTATCTCAACACGATCGTCCTCGCGCTGCTCGGCACGGTCCAGTGGTTCTGGCTCCGGCGTTTCTGGTATCCGGCCGAAACGCCGTTCCAGAAGCTCGCGCTCGCCGATCCGGCCGCCGATTTGTAAGGCTTTCGATCTTCTCTGATCCCGACAATCGCGGATCGAGCCGTCAACGAAGCGCCGCCTGCCAGATAAAACAGCTGAAGGCGGCGCGATTTTTGTCGGGCTTCGCGCCGGTCGTCAGAAAAGCGGTCGCGCGCGTCGCGTGAACGCCCGTCACGTCGCCGGTCAGCGAGCCGTCGAGCGGGTGAAAAACGAGGTCGAGACCGGTTTTTCCCGGCTGCGGGTTGATGTCGATCACGTCGTCCCGGTATTTTCCGCCGGCGTCCCAGTCGTCCTCGTCGAGCACCGCGATATTGACCGGCACCGCCGCGAGGCCGGCATCGACGAAATGAATCTCGAACCACGGGTCGATCGCCGACTTCTCGTTCTGAATGACGCGCTCGCGATAAAGCTGACCGCCGATCGTGAAGACTGCGTAGAAATCCGCTTTGCCGGAAGGATCGATCGCCGGTTCGAGCCGGCCGACGTCGTCCGTTTCGGCGATCCGCGTCGTCCGCACGAGGACGGCCCGGCGATTCAGGGCGAAAGGCTTCGTTTTCGGGAGCGCCGGCGCGGCTTCCCGCGTATAAAGCCCGGCCGCGAGCCGGGTCAAAAGACGGCCGTCGGCGCTCAGCTTGACGAACCGCGACGAATCGCGCCCGACCCATTTGCTCGTAAACGTGTCGAAAAACCGCGCGAGCCCGCTTTTATCGCCCTTCCAATGCCCGTCGGCGTCGCGGACCCGGATCCACATCGAAAGATTCTGCGCCGCCCGCAAATCGAAATCGAGCGCCGCGCGGTCGGCGGCCGCAAGCGTCAGCGACCGGACGCGTTCCCAAAAGCCGGGACGCGCTTCCTCGGTCCATTTTTCGACCAGCTCGACCAGCTCGTGCGAGGCCGCGTAAGCGAAGACATAGGCCTCGTCCCAACCGGGCCGCACGGGCGAATCGTGATTGAGCCCGGTCCGGTAATCGCCGTGCGCGAGCGCGCCGGCCGGCACCGCGCCGCCGCTCGGGCCGAGCTTCCGGTCGGCCGGATATTTGCCCGTGAAAAGCCGCGCGTCGGGCGCGGGCGGCGCGCTCAGATAGGTTTCCGTCCGGTAGAAATCGAACGCGCCGCGCGGGTGCGTTTCGACCCAGTTCGAATGCGCGTAATAATCCTGGACGACGTGCAGGCTCATCCCGAGCGCGGCCAGCAGCGCCGTTTCGTCGCCGTCGCGGGCGGCCTCGCGGACCGCCGCGCGGACGTTCGCGAGCAGCCGCGCCCAGTAGGCGGCGACCTCGGCCGTCGTGTAAAGATTGTCGCAGTGCAGCTTTTCGAATTCCGCGCCTTTCGTCTTCGCGATCGTCGGGCTGCTCGAATAGTAATCGGTGAGCCAGTTTTCGACCTGGGCGATCCCGATCGCGTCGCCGCCGAACCCGCGTTCGGCGAGCACCGTCCGCGTCAGATCGTAATGCGGCGCGGTGTCGAACGCGAGCGCGAGCGGCGCGGGTAGGAAAAGACACATAAACAACGAAAAAACACGACGGAAAATTTTCTTTTTCGACATCACGGTTAATGACCTGCTCGATTGGTTTGACGTTTCGGGAACGCGGCCATTGTAGCACGAAACAGCCCTGCCGGGCCGGAAAAATAACAATTCTTTGAGACGTTACGCAGGCATTTTAATTTCTGCCGACTAAACCCGGCGCACGTTATCGGTTAGAATAAATTGTTATGCTGGGAACATTTTCGACAACCGGACAAGCGACCGCCAAATCCGTGACGGTCGTCGAGGGCGAACATCTGATCGGCGAATTCACGGGCGACGCGAACGGCCCGACGCTGATCGTTTTCGGCAGCGTCCACGGCAACGAGGCGGGCGGCGTGATCGCGCTCGAAAAAATCGCCGGAATATTGCCCGGGCTCGCGGCCAAGCTCCGCGGCCGCGTCTTTTTTCTCGCCGGCAACACGCGCGCGTTCGGCCGCGGCATCCGGTTCATCGACAGCGATCTCAACCGGCACTGGACGATCGAAAACGTCGCCCGCAACCGGCCCGGCGCGACGCCGCCGTCGAAAAGCGCCGAGGACCGCGAACAGACCGAGCTCCTGACGATTCTCAACCGGGCGCTAAAGACCGCGCGCGCCGAGGTTTACGCGATGGATCTGCATTCGACCTCGGCCGACGGCGTGCCGTTCGCGACCGTCGGCGACACTTTGCGCAACCGCAGCTTCGCGCGGAAATTTCCGGTCACGATCCTGCTCGGGATCGAGGAGCAGCTCGACGGCACGATCCTCGAATATCTCAACAACCGCGGCGCGGTCACGCTCGGCTACGAGGGCGGCCAGCATTTCGCCGAGAAGACGATCCGGACGCACGAGGCGCTCGTCTGGCTGGCGCTCGCCAACTCCGGCATTCTGAGCCCCGAAGATTACCCGGAAATCCGCAAACACGAGAATTTTCTGCGCGCGACGACCGGCCGGCCGCGGGTCGTCGAGATTCGCTACCGCCACGCGATCACGGCGGCCGACGAGTTCAAAATGGAACCCGGCTTCAACAATTTTCAGCCCGTCCGGCGCGGCGACCTGCTCGCGCGGCAGAAAGACGGCGAGGTCCGGGCCGGCGAATCGGGAATGATCCTGATGCCGCTTTACCAGGCACTCGGCGAGGACGGCTTTTTTCTCGGCCGCGAGATCGCGCCGTTCTGGCTGCGGCTGTCGGGCTGGCTGCGCCGCCGCAGCGTCGCCTCGCTGATGCGCTTTCTGCCCGGCGTCCGCGTCTCGATGCGCGAGGACGAGACGCTCGAAATCAACACCCGCATCGCGCGGCTCTTCCCGCTGCAGATCTTCCACCTGCTCGGTTTTCGAAAACGCCGCTGGCAGCACGACAAGCTCGTCGTCAGCCGCCGCAAATTCGACACGAAAAGTCCTTTTCCGAAAGATTGAAGCGGGCCGTGGAAGACGCTGACGGACGAAAAGAACCCGCCCAAGCTGAAACCGCTCGCCGAAATCCGGAAAATCTTCGAAGCGGCCGGCGTCGGCGCCGGTGACGACCTGATCGTCTACTGCGGAACGAGCCGCGAGGCGAGCCGCGAATACGTGATCCTCAAACATCTGCCCGGTTTCCCGAAAATCCGGCTCTACGAGGGGTCGTGCCGCCGCCGAGCTGAAGGTCGAAACCGGCCCGGGAAAAACCGACCGGCCGTAAGCCTTTCGAAAAGTGACGAAAAAAAACGCGCGGGGTGAAATCCGCGCGTTTTTTTCGTTCTTTTCCGGCCATTCCGCGCCGCTCCCGGCCGATCTTTTCAAACAACTCGCCGAATCGCCGCCTCAAACCCTCAATCGCTCTTTCGTTTGTTCGATTTATGCCTTATAATCGGGTTGTTCCCTGAGCTTGTTCAAGCATATCCCCTAACTTTTTCCCCAATTTTATTTCCGCAAGCCTTTTCTGCGGGTTGGTCGAGTCAATCAATAATTTCGAATTAATCGAAAACCGGAGGAAATATGGGAGACAAAAAAGTTACGACGCTGTCGGACGAAGATCAGATGCGGCATTTCACGCGCGAGGTCCTGAACGACCTGCAGGCGCTCGAAAAAATGTTCGCGACCGGCCTGATGGAATCCGATCACCTGCGGATCGGAGCCGAACAGGAAATGTTTCTCGTCGATTCGTCGTTTCACCCGACGCCGCGCGCTCTGCAGATCATCGAATCCGCCAAAGACCCGCGGCTCACGACCGAGATCGGGCAGTTCAATCTCGAAGCCAACCTGACGCCGCTCGATTTCCGGGGCGATTGTCTGCGAAAGCTCGAAAGCGAGCTCAACGAAATCATCGGCATCGTCAAAAAATCCGCGAAAAAATTCGGCGCCGACGCCGTTTTATGCGGCATTCTCCCGACCATTCAGCTCTCCGACCTGAAGGAGGAAAATCTGACGCCGAGCGCCCGCTACAAGGAGCTCAACCGCGTGCTGACGGAGCTCCACGGCGAGGAGCGGATCGTCCACATCAAGGGGCTCGACGAGATCCGGCTCCATCTGCAGGACACTTTCACCGAATTCTGCAACACCAGCTTTCAGGTCCATCTGCAGGTCCCGAACACGGATTTCGCGCGCTATTACAACTGGGCGCAGGCGATCACCGCGCCGGTGCTCGCGTCGGCCGTCAATTCGCCGATCCTGATGGGCCACCGGCTCTGGCACGAGACGCGGCTCGCCGTCTTTCAGCATTCGACCGACGAACGCTCGATGGTTCAGCAGGAACGGAGCCGCCCGGCGCGCGTCACGTTCGGCCGCGACTGGATCAAGGATTCGATTCTCGAAGTCTTTCACGAGGACGTCGCGCGGTTCCGGATCATCCTGACGCGCGATCTCGAGGAAAATTCGCTCGAGATGCTCGAACAGGGCCAGATTCCGGCGCTCAACGCGTGGCGGATGCACAACGGCACGATCTGGCGCTGGAACCGCGCCTGCTACGGCGTGATCGACGGGCGGCCGAGTCTCCGGATCGAGGCGCGCTTTCTGCCGTCGGGGCCGACCGTCGTCGACGAGATCGCCAACTCCGCGTTCTTCCTCGGCCTGATGATCGCGCTGCCCGAGGAATTCGGCGACGTCACGCAGACGCGGATGACGTTCGACGACGCGAAGACGAATTTCTTCAGCACGGCGCGGTTCGGGCTCAAGTCGCAGACGGCGTGGATCGACGGCAAGAGCTACCGCGCCCAGCGCCTGATTCTCGAAGAGCTGCTGCCGCGCGCGCAGGAGGGTCTGCGCTCCGCCGGCATCGACCGCGACGACATCGACAAATATCTCGGCATTCTCGAGGAACGGGTGTCGATGGAGAAAACCGGCTCGCAGTGGATGCTCGATTCGCTGGCGATGATGGACAAGGCCGCGAAACCGAACATCCGGATGCGGACGCTGACCGCCGCGATGCTCGCGCACCAGCGCAAGGGCGAGCCGCTCCACCGGTGGGAGCTCGCCGAGATCGAGCAGAAGACCGATTGGATCGACAATTACCGGACGGTCGAGCAGTTTATGACGCGCGATCTCTTCACCGTCCGGCCCGAAGACGTGATCGATCTCGCCGTCAACCTGATGGACTGGAAACATATCCGGCACGTGCCGGTCGAGGACGCCGACGGCCATCTCGTCGGCATCGTCTCGCACCGCGACCTGCTCCAGCTGTTCTCGCTCAACGTGCCGAAAACCAATCAGGAGATCGCCGTCAAGAGCATTATGCGAAAAGCCCTCGTGACGGTCACGCCGGAGACGAAAACGCTCGACGCGCTGCATCTGATGCGCGAAAAGAACATCGGCTGTCTGCCGGTCGTCAAGGGACAGAAGCTGGTCGGGCTGATCACCGACTACGATTTCCTGACGGTCTCGACGCGGCTCTTCGAGGAACGGCTCAAAAAACATTCGAAATAGCGGCCGGTCAGCGAATTTTCGCCGTTCATCACAAAATTGTTGCCTCGCCGGCGATTTTGCGGTTCAATGAGAAAATGGCCGAAAAATCACCGATCGACCGCAAATGGGTGAAATGGATCGCGATCTGGGCGACGTGGACGCTGTTCGGGTTCTTTTTCACGAGCCAGTTCGCGCTCCAGAATCAGCTTTCGAAAAATCCCGTGCCGTTCTGGCAGATCCTGATGTGGCAGATGGTTTCGGGCTACGTCTGGTTCGCCCTCAGCCCGCTGATTCTCCGGCTCGCGAGAAAATTTCCGTTCGAAGCCGATAAATGGAAACGGTCGCTGCTCGTGCATCTCGGCGCGAGCCTCGTCGTCGCGTTTTTCCAGCAGGCGATCGACACGTTTTTTCTGACGCGGCTCGGCTACCCGCCGAACCGCCAGTTTCCGAGTTTTCTCGAAGCCTATCAATACTTTATCTTCATCAACCTGCATCTCAGCATCCTGATCTACTGGGGCGTCGTCGGCATCAAATCGGCTTACAGCTATTATCAGAAGTACCGCGAACGCGAGCTCGTCACGTCGAAGCTCGAAGCGCGGCTCGCGACTTCCCGGCTCCAGGTTCTGAAAATGCAGCTCCACCCGCATTTTCTCTTCAACACGCTCAACGCGATCTCGGAGCTCATCTACCGCGACCCGGAATCGGCCGAACGGATGATCGGCGATCTTTCGGACCTGCTCCGGATGTCGTTCGAAAAGCTCGAAGTGCAGGAAATCCCGCTCAAGCAGGAGCTCGAATTCCTGAAAAAATATCTCGAGATCGAACAAATGCGCTTTCAGGATCGTTTGAAAGTCGAGATGACAATCGCGCCCGACACGCTCGATGCGAGCGTCCCGAATATGATCCTCCAGCCGCTCGTCGAAAACGCGATCAAGCACGGCCTCGCGCCGCGCTCGACCGGCGGCGAGATCCGGATCGGCGCGCTCCGCCGCAACGGCAGCCTGCAGCTGACGGTCGCCGACAACGGGATCGGCGTCCCGGCCAACGACCCGGAAAATCTTTCCGAGGGCGTCGGCCTCTCGAACACGCGCCGCCGGCTGAAGCATCTTTACGGCAGCGAGCATCAATTCAAGCTGCAGCCGGCCGAAGCGACCGGCCTGCGGGTCGATCTGACGATCCCGTTCAGGGAGTTAAACGGGGAAAAGTGAAAAATTGGAAAAGTGAAAAAGTGAAAAAGGGGAAAAGGGGAAAAGTTGGCGCTCTCGTTTATAAACCTGAGCTTTTTCACTTTTATACTTTTTCACTTTTCCACTTTTCAACTTTTTCACTTTTTCACTTTTCACTTTTTCACTTTATAAAAATATGAAGATCAGAACGCTGATTGTCGACGACGAGCCGCTCGCCCGCGAGCGGGTCCGGCGTTTTCTGCGCGACGAGGCGGACGTCGCCGTCGTCGGCGAATGCGGCGACGGTGCGGAAGCGATCGAGTTTATCAAGAACGAGCGCCCCGACCTCGTCTTTCTCGACATTCAGATGCCCGAAAAAACCGGCTTCGAGGTGGTCCGCGCGCTCGACCCGAAAACCGCGCCGACGATCGTTTTCGTGACCGCCTACGACCAGTACGCGCTCCAGGCCTTCGACGCGTCGGCGCTCGATTATCTCTTAAAACCCTTCAACCGCGAACGGCTCCAGCGCGCCGTCACGCGCGCCCGCGAGCTGATCGAGAACCGCCAGCGCGGCAAGCTCGACGAGCGGCTCGCCTCGCTGATCGCCGATCTCAAAACCGAAAAGAAATATCTCGAACGGCTCGTCGTCAAATCGGTCGGCCGCGTCTTCTTCCTGAAAACCGACGAGATCGACTGGATCGAGGCGGCGGGCAATTACTTAAAGCTCCACGTCGGCCGCGAATCGCACCTGATCCGCGAAACGATGAACGCGATCGAATCGAGGCTCGATCCCGACAAATTCCTCCGCATCCACCGCTCGACGGTCGTCAACATCGACCGCATCAAAGAGCTCCACCCGATGTTCAGCGGCGATTACTCGGTGATTCTGCGCAACGGCGCCGAGCTCACGCTCTCGCGCAACTACCGCGAACGTTTTCTGGAGCTGTTCGAAAATCAGGGATGAATAAAAAATTAAAAATTAAAAATTAAAAATTAAAAATTCAATGAATGTCCCGGAGAGACAATGGTCAATCGCCCATCCGATTTATCGGTAGGTTTCCGGACATTAATTTTTAATTTTTAATTTTTAATTTTTCATTCCTCCTTCCCGGTTTCCGAACCATTCGTCACTTCCCGGTTTCGTTTCGTCACAAAATCGTTTTCGATTAAATCCAAAAAGATTAACCTTACAATCGAAATAATTTCATCTTTACGGAGCCGGTCAAATGTCGAATAAAACCAGATTCAAGATTCTTTTTCTGCTCTCGCTCTCGATCGTCATCGCGTGGCGCAACTACATCATCGTCATCGGACAGACGTCGAAGCCGGTGCTCGCCGCGCTCAACAAGGCCGACGGCACGCTCGCGCTGATCGACCCGCAGGAGATGAAGGTGCTCGGCAAGGCGCCGACCGGCGAGAGCCCGCACGAGGTCGTGCTGTCGGCCGACGGGCGGACCGCCTTCGTCGCCAATTACGGCAACGCGCAGACGCCCGGCAGCACGCTTTCGGTGATCGACACGGAAACCCGGAAAGAGCTCCGGCGCGTCGATCTCGCGCCGCTCGCGCGCCCGCACGGGCTCGTCGAAGCCGGCGGCAAGATCTATTTCACCTCGGAAACGAACCGGCTTATCGGGCGTTACGACCCGGCAACAAATCGTGTGGACTGGCTGATGGGAACAGGACAGAACGCTACCCATATGATCGTCGTAACGCCCGACCAAAAAAGAATTTTCACGACCAACATCGCGTCCGACACGGTGACCGCCTTCGAGTTTCAGAACGTGCCGCCCGCGCCGTCGCGGATCGTTCAGATCCCGGTTGGCCGGCAGCCCGAAGCGATCGCGATCGCACCCGACGGCAAAGAGGTCTGGGTCGGGCTCAACGCCGACGGCGCGATCGAAGTGATCGACACCGCGGCCAACAAATCGGCCGCCAAAATCGCGCTCGGCGAGCGGCCCTACCGGCTCCGGTTCACGCCCGACGGCAAGCTGCTGCTCGCTTCGATCCCGACGACGAAGGAAATTATTTTGATCGATTCTGCAACCCGCAAGGAGATAAAGCGTATAAAACTGGACAGCGTTCCGCTCGGAATGGTTTTCTCAAAAGACGGCCAAACCGTCTACGTCACGACCGTCGAAACCGACGGCGTCTTGAAAATCGACTTAAACAAAGGCGAAGTCTCCGGCCGAGCCGCCACCGGCCAGGCCCCGGACGGCATCGCGCTCGGCGAATGAAACGATTTCGGATTTCGGATTTCGGATTTCGGATTTCGGATTGGTCTGAATTCGAATGTTTCGATTTCAACGATCGATTCCGATTAGAAAACAATCCGCAATCCGAAATCCGAAATCCGAAATCCGCAATCGCCCCGGGTCTGCGCGTCGAGATCGGCGGGTAAAAGCTAAACCATCAATGTTTTTTCAGATCATCCTCTGGCATCATTGATAACCATTCGCGGATTTCACGCGCAGACCCGGGGCGATTGCGGATTTCGGATTTCGGATTGCGGATTGGGTTTCGAGGGCGGCGGTCCTTGGTTTTATTCGAATTTTTACATTTTTTTGGCGACCTGTCCTTTAATTTGAGACATAATTTTATAAGAGGAATATCGATGAGAAAATCACTGGCATTTTTACTGCTTTTATTTATTTTTTCGGGCGTTTCGGCCGTCCCGGCGCAGACCGGAACGAAGAAAGGGAAAACGAACGCGGCGGCGACGACGACCGCGCCGCGGTTCGGCAACACGGACGGAATCACGGCCGCGCAGCTTCGCGGGTATCTCGAATTCATCGCCTCGGACGAGCTCGAAGGCCGCGACACGCCGTCGCGCGGGCTCGACATCGCCGCGATGTTCATCGCCGATCACCTGCGCGCGTGGGGCATCAAACCGGCCGGCGACAACGGCACCTATTTCCAGAAGTTCCCGCTCCGGCGCAAGCGGGTCGACGCGGCCGGCACGCGGCTCGAGCTGAACGGTCAGTCGTACGCCTACGGCGAGGATTTTCTCGCCGGTACGATCTCCGGCAGCGCTTCGGGCGGTCTCGTCTATGCCGGTCACGGCTGGATGATCAAATCGAAAAACATCGACGCGCTTCAGGGCCTCGACGTCAAAGACAAGATCGTCGTCGTCACGAGCGGCCTGCCGAAGGGCGTCACGTTTCAGGACCTGCAGGGCGGCAAACAGGGCGTCGACTGGGCGAGCCCGACGCTCAACGCGCAGCTCAAGGGCGCGAAGGCGGTGATCGTTATGCCCAATTTCGGCACGCTCGCGGGCTGGGCCGGCGCGCGCTGGACGCAGACCGAAAAGGGCGCTTACGAATTCGGCGCGGAGACGGCCGCGACGACCGCGATTCCGGTCGTCACCGCGTCGCCGCGACTCGCCGCCGCGCTCTTTCAGGGCGAAAAGGCGAGCGCCGGAATGATCTTCAACAAGGCCGTCACGCAGGATTTCGTCGAGCCGTTCGAGCTGAAACCGACCAAAAAACTGAGCCTGACCGTCGCCGCCCGCGCCGACACCGTCTACACGCAGAACGTCGTCGGCGTGCTCGAAGGCACGGATCCGGTTCTGAAGAACGAATACGTCGCCGTCGGCGCGCATTACGACCACGTCGGAATGAATCCCTTCTGGCCCGGCGAGGACAAGATCTGGAACGGCGCGGACGACGACGGTTCGGGCACGGTCTCGGTCCTCTCGATCGCCGAGGCGTTCGCCAAAGGCGCGCAGAAACCGAAGCGCTCGATCCTCTTCATCTGGCACGCCGGCGAGGAAAAAGGCCTCTGGGGCAGCGAGTATTTCACGAACAACCCGACCGTCCCGCTCGATAAAGTGATCACCGAGCTCAACATCGATATGATCGGCCGCTACCAGAATCCGGGCGACGAAAATCACCCGGTCAACAAGTTTCTGCCGAAACCGGGCGAGGTCTTCGTGATCGGCTCGAAGATGATGAGCACCGAGCTCGGCGCGGTCAGCGAAGAGACCAACAAGTCGTTCCTCAATCTTTCGTTCAACTACAAATACGACGACCCGAAAGATCCGGAACAATTCTTCTACCGCTCGGATCACTACAACTACGCGCGCAAGGGCGTCCCGATCATCTTTTATATGGACGGCACGCACGCCGATTACCATCAGCCGTCGGACTCGATCGAAAAGATCAATTTCGAGCAGATGGAACGCGTCGCGCGGACGATCTTCGCGACCGGCTGGGAGCTCGCCAACCGCGCGGTGCGCCCGACGGTTGACAAGCCGCTGCCGGTGGACGGACAATAATCGAATTTCGGAGATTAGAACGGAGAAAATATGAAACATCTGTGGCGCGTCCTGCCGGTTCTGACGGTTTTCGTTTTCGCGTTTCCGGCGGCGGCGCAGCAGAAAAAGGCGGCGGCGAAAACCGAAGCCGAGTTGATGCAGATCGAGCGCGACATCGGGCAGGCGAACATCCGCCGCGACAAGGCGTTTTTCGAGCGGCTCGAAGCCGACGAGTTCATTTTCACGGATTCGGCCGGCGGGACGACGACGAAAGCCGAGGACGTCGCGAGTCTCGACAAGCCGCCGGGCGAATTCCGGCTCGTCGCGCACGAGGTCGACGAGATGAAGGTCTCTGTTTACGGGAAAACCGCGGTCGTCACGGGCCGCGCGACGTCGACCTATCGCGGAAAAGACCGCGAAACGGTCGTCAAAAGCCGGTTCACCGACGTTTTCGTCCGGCGCGACGGCCGCTGGCAGCTCGTCGCCGGCCATTCGTCGCGGATTCGCGAACCGCAGAAACAATAAGGAAAAATCTATGAAAAAAATCTTGACCGCAGTCATTTTTACGCTGCTCGTTTCGCTTTCGGTCTTCGCGCAGAAGACGCCCGACGCCCGCGACGCGGCGGCCGTCGTCGACAAGCTGTTCGCCGAGATGGCGAGCCACAACCCGGCGGGCGTCGCCGATCAGTTCACGAAGGACTCGAACCTGACGGCCGTGATCCGCACGAAGGACGGAAAATTCGTCGTCCGCTCGTTTTCGGGCGAGGCCTTTTCGAAGAATTTCGCCGAGAAGAAGAACGAGATCAAGGAAGATATGTACGACCGCGAGATCGAGGCCTTCGACAATCTCGTCCTCGTCTACGGCCGCTACGTCTTTTTCGTCGACGGCAAGGTCTCGCACTGCGGCGTCAACGCCTTTCAGCTCGTCAAGACCGAAGCCGGCTGGAAGATCGCCAACGCCTCGTCGACGATCGATCCGACCGCCTGCACCGAAAAGGAAAAGAAACGCAAGGCCGACGCGGGTAAATAGTTCGGGAAGTTCGGGAAGTTCGGGAAGTTTGGGAAGTAAGAGATTTTCTTCCTAAACTTCCCGAACTTCCCTCCAAAGTACGACGGACCGTTAGTTCGGTCGCATCGCGCCCGGACGCGATACGCTTTGACAGGCTGTCGCCTGTCAACCGGCTGACAGCCGATTGTACGCGCCCTTCCAAAACTTTCCGAACTTCCCAAACTTCCCCCCGTCACGCATTTTTTACGGCTCGTCACAAATGGGTTGCCGCGCTGCGTAAACTGACCGAAAATTGATTCCAGTCAGCATTACGGAGCAGCAATTGATCGTCAAATCTTTATTCATCGTCGTTTTCCTTCAGGCGCTCGGCCTGTTCGCCGCCGCGCAGGCGCCGAACGCGCCGGCGCCCGATTTCGAGGTCCGGAAAATCGCCGGCGGCGTTTACGCGGTCATCCGCAAAGAGCCGCCGTCGCTGTGGTTCAACCCGAACACGGTCTTCATCGTCGGCAAAAAATGGGTGACGGTCGTCGACGCGAACATCAGCAGCGCCTACACGAAGGAAGTGCTCGCCGCGCTCCGCCGGATCACCTCGAAACCCGTCCGCTACGTCGTCAACACGCACTGGCACGAAGACCATATCATCGGCGACCGCGTCTATCGCGACGCCTTTCCGAACGTCGATTTCATCGCTCACAAAAGCACGCTCGCCGACCTGCCGACGGTCGGCGCGGCGAACCGCAAAAGCTCGGTCGAAAACGGCCGCGGCTTCGTCGATTTTTTGAAGAAATCGATCGCCGGCGGGACGAATCTCGCCGGGCAGAAGATCACCGACGAGGAGCGCGCCGGTTACGCGAGCGACATCCGGCTCGTCGAATCGTATCTCGCCGAAGCGCCCGATTTCGAGATCGTCCTGCCGACCATTACCGTCGACGACCGGCTCGAGCTCGACGACGGCCGCCGCAAGATCGAGATCCTGTTTCTCGGCCGCGCGCACACCGGCGCCGATCTCGTCGTCTATCTGCCGCGCGAAAACACGGTCGCCTGCGGCGATCTCGTCGTCGCGCCGGTCCCGCTCGTCGGCTCGACCGCGTACCCGCTCGAATACGCCGCAACGCTCGAAAATCTTTTGAAGCTCAAGGCGGCGACGATCATTCCCGGTCACGGGCCGGTGATGACCGACACGTCCTACGTGCGGCTGATGATCCGGCTGCTCGATTCGATCAAACGCCAGACGGAAGCGGCGGTCGCGCGCGGCGAAAATCTCGAACAAATGCGCAAGAGCGTCGATCTCGAAGAATTTCGCCGGGCCTTCGCGGGCGATTCGCAGCACCGCCGCTTTATTTTCGAAAACTACGTCTTCCTGCCCGCGACGGCCGCCGCCTACCGGCAGTTGACGGAGAAAACGGCGCCGCCGGCCGGCAAATAAACGCGCCGCCAAGAGGATATATGAAACTGTCATTCGTCGAAAACAAAAAGCTGCTGACGCGGATCGGGCCGCTGCTGCTCGGCGCCGCGCTCAATGTCCTGCTCGTGCAAACCGCCGGCGCGCAGGATGCGCAAAGCGTCCCGATCCCGCCCGATTCGCCGCGCTGGGAGCTCGAAGGCAGGGCCAAAGCGACCGAATATCTGGGCCGCAAATGTCTCGCGCTCGACGGCGCGGCGGCGGTCGTCAAAGATCTCGAGCTGCGCGACGGCGTGATCGACGTCGATGTCGCGACGCCCGCCAGCCGCGGTTTTTTCGGCATCCAGTTTCGGATCGCGAACGACGGCGCCGACGCCGAGTGGATCTATCTGCGCCAGCACAAATCGGGCGCGCCCGACGCGATGCAGTATACGCCGGTGCTCAATACCGGCCTCAACTGGCAGCTCTACAACGGCCCGGGCTTTACCGGCGCGGTCGAGATCCCGAAAAACGAATGGTTTCACCTGCGGCTCGAAATAACCGGCGCGCAGGCCCGGCTTTTTGTCAAAGATATGAACCGGCCGGCACTCGTCGTCGACGATCTCAAAAGCGGCGTGCAGAAAGGGCTCGTCGCGCTCGCCGTTTTGACCGGCGAAACCTATTTTTCGAATTTCGAGGTCCGCGAAACGCCGCCCGCGCCGTGGGAGCGGCATCTTCCGCCGATGCCCGCCGGCACGCTGACGAAATGGAGCCTTTCGCCCGCCTTCGACGCGCTCGCGCGCAATCCCGAGCGCGCGCCCGAGCCGGCCGAGATGAAAACGATCGAGTGGCAAACGGTCGAGGCCGAAGCGCCCGGCATCGTCGCGATCAACCGGTATCGCGCGAGCCCGCATCCGCGCGTCACTTTCGCCAACGATTTCGCGAAGCGGCTCGAACCGCAGCCCGGCGCGAAGCTCGTCTATGCGCGCACCGAGATCGACGCCGCGCGCGACGAAATCAGGCGTCTTTCGATCGGCTACAGCGACGAGGTCAGCGTCTTTTTGAACGGCCGGATCATCTATCGCGGCCGGAGCGCGCAGTATTTCCGCGATCCGGCGTTTCTCGGCATTGTCAACCCGGAAAACGACACGCTCTATCTGCCGCTCAAAAAAGGGCGCAACGAGCTGCTGCTCGCCGTCAGCGAGCTCGGCGGCGGATGGGGATTCATCTGTCGTTTGACGGAGATGGAAAAATAAATCGATTTCGGATTTCGGATTTCGGATTTCGGAAATAAGTCAGTACCGTCTGCGGCAAGCGAGCTGTACTGATCCGGGTTGCCTGAATGCCGCCAAATCCGAAATCCGAAATCCGAAATCCGATATTTCAGGAGCAAAAAAATGAAAAAGATCGTCTACATCTGGCTTTTAATATTCGGCGCGCTCGCCGGGCCGGCCCGCGCGCAGAGCCGCGCGGTCGCGTTTACCGGCGTCAACGTCATTCCGATGGACAAAGAGCGCGTCCTCCGCGATCAGACCGTTCTCATCAAAAACGGTCTGATCGCCGAGATCGGGCCGAAGGTCAGGATCCCGAAAGACGCGCTCCGGATCGACGGGCGCGGCAAATATCTGATCCCCGGCCTGATGGATATGCACGTTCACATGCTCTCGGACGACGCCGATTACCCGAAATCGATCGCCGCGGACGAGCTCCGCGTGATGGTCGCGAACGGCGTGACGAGCGTCCGCTTTATGATCGGCACGCCCGAACAGCTCGTGCTGCGCGAAAAAAGCGCCCGCCAGGAGATCGTCGCGCCGACGATCTACGCGGCGAGCCCGCATCTGACGGGCCGCGAGCAAGGCAACGATTTCGTCGTCAACACGCCCGACGAAGCGCGCGAAGCCGTCCGCAAATCGAAGGCCGCCGGCTACGATTTCATCAAGATCACGACCTTTATCAAGGCCGAAGTCTACGAAGCGGCCGTCGACGAAGCGGCGAAAATCGGGATCCGCGTCGTCGGCCACGCCGACAGCCGTTTCGTCGGCCTCGAACGCGCCCTCAAAGCGCGCCAGCAGATCGAGCATCTCGACGGCTATCTCGAAGCGATTCTCGCCGACGATGCGCCGATGAAAGGCTCGGTTTCGGACCTCTACATCTACAACCCGAAAAACTGGGAGAGCATCGATTACGTCGACGAGCGCAAGATCGCGAAGATCGCGCGCGCAACGGTCGAGGCGAACCCGTTCGTCGATCCGACGCAGCATTTTATGAAATACACGTTCGGCCTGCCGCGCTCCGAGGAATCGATCCGCGCGCAGCCCGACTTTAAGTTCTACCCGAAAAAGAACCAGGATTTCTACATCGATTATCTGAAAAAAACGCCGCTCAATAAGGTCCCGCTCGAAAAACGCGCGCGCTGGGTCGAGATCAAAAACAAGCTCATCAAGGCGATCTACGACGCCGGCGGCAAGATTATGACCGGTTCCGACACGCCCGAATTCCTGTGGCTCTACGGATTCACGGAACACCGCGAGATGAAGGCGCTCGCCGAGGCGGGACTCTCGAACTACGCGGTTCTCGAAGCGGCGACGCGCAACCCGTCGCTCTATCTCGGCACGCTCGACAAGGTCGGCACGATCGAAAAAGGCCGCCGCGCCGATCTCGTCCTGCTCGACGCGAACCCGCTCGACGACATCACGAACACCCAGAAACGCGCCGGCGTGATGCTCAAGGGCATCTATTACCCGCAGGCGGAGCTCGACCGCTGGCTCGACGAGATCGCGCCACGGCTCCACAACGCTCTCGGAGAAACGGAATAATTTCCGGCGCGAAGCCGCGATTTTTCGTAAAAGGACGAAATAGTTTTCAACGCGAAGCCGCGAAGCCGCCAGGACGCAATTTTTTATCAAAAATGGAATCCGATCGCCCGGCTTTCGACGAACCTTAAAAAAATCTTCGCGTCTTCGCGCCTTCGCGCCTTCGCGTTAAAATAACCGACAAACACTATGAAAAAAACGATTTTCGCACTAATTCTCGGGCTCGCCGCCGCCGCGGCCGCGTTCGCGCAGGACAAAAGCGCCGACGAGCGGGCCGCGGCCGATGTGCCTGACCGATTGTTCGCGGCGATGAAAGCGAAGAGCTTCGACGACATCCGCGCGCTCTTCATCGCCGACGGCCAGCTCGTCGCGATCGACCGCCCGCGCGACGGCCAGGGCGCGTCGAAAACGCGCGTCTTCACCGCCGACGGCTTCGCCAAAGCGATTTCCGAAGCGAAGACGGCCGACTACGTCGAAAAGATGCCCGACAAGGACGTCCGCATCACGGGCGACCTCGCCGTCGTCACCGGCCGCTACACGTTCTACGTCGGCGAAAAATTCTCGCACTGCGGGACGAACACCTTCAACCTCGTCCGCACCGACGCCGGCTGGCGCATCGCCAACGCCGCCTCGACGCTCGAATTCCAATGCGAGCGCGATCTGAAGGCGGTCGCGATCGCGCCGGTCGAAGCCGATCCGGCCGACGTTTCGACGCTCGACGGCATCCTCAAAGCGTTTTACGAAACGATTTCCGGCCCGAAAGGCGCGCCGCGCCAATGGTCGCGCGACCGGACGCTTTACACGCCCGACGTCCGCTTCTTCGCGCTGAGCGAAAACGCCGGCAAGATCCGCGCGCGGATTATGAGCCACCGGGCTTACGTCGACGCGACGAACGATTTTCTGGTCGACTCCGGCTTTCAGGAAAAGGAGATCAACCGCGTCGTCCGCCGGTTCGGCAACCTCGTCCACGTTTTCTCGGTCTACGAATACGCGACCGCCGACGGCCGCGAAAAAGGCCGCGGCATCAACAGCATCGAGCTTTTCTGGGACGGCACGCGCTGGTGGATCGCGGCCGCCGGCTGGGACGAAGAACGCCCCGGCAATCCGATCCCGAAAGAATTTCTGCCGAAAAACAAAAAATGATGGGGATGTCGGATTTCGGATTTCGGATTTCGGATTGGTCTGTTATCGAATGTTTCGAGTTTAACGATCGCTTCCGCCTCGATTTCCGAAGCGAAGACGGCCGACTACGTCGAAAAGATGCCCGACAAGGACGTCCGCGTGATGGGCGACATGGCCGTCGTCACCGGCCGCTACACGTTCTACGTCGGCGAAAAATTCTCGCACTGCGGGACGAACACCTTCAATCTCGTCCGCACCGACGCCGGCTGGCGCATCGCCAACGCTGCCTCGACGCTCGAATTCCAGTGCGAGCGCGATCTGAAAAAGTAAGCCGGATGACGTTTCGCCGAATGAAAAGACCGGTAGATACGCGCGCAGATTATGAGATTCTTCATCCGTTCGCAAACCGCTCCTGTCGTTTATCCGGCTTTAAGCAGAATAGTCGATTCGGGATATTAATCCGTTTTGTACCGTTTCATCATTAATCCGATTTTCATCAATCATTCGTAACAAACTTCGTATGTAATTTTCAGGCTCCTGAAAGCGATGAAAAGATTCCGAGCAAACGAGGATGGTAAATCCACCGTCAGGCTCCCATTTAATACTTTCGGCACGATGTCTAACCTCACTTTTGAGGGCGACAATCTGCCTTGTTTCGATACATTTATAAAAGAGTGCCAGGCCCGGTTCCGAGCTAAGTTCGCCCATTCCCTCGACCGGCTCTTCTATTAAATTATGATCCCTGGTACTCGATACCAACAAATCGTTTTTAATGAGGTGGACGCGACAATTTCCGGCCGTGCAAACATACACCGTGTTTTTGCTCAAAGCTATTCCGACATAGCTGACATGAAAAAGATCGGGATACCTGGAAACACGCTTTGTCAGTACGGTTTCCACCGCATCCGCCAGCATTTTAGGAAAGTCACCGACAGATAAGCCGTCCGGAAGAAGTTTAACGGCATCTAAAAGCAGGTTTTCGATATCGCTTTCCCTGCAGTATGCCTTAATATCCTTTTCATTCGCTTTAATAAGCGCATAATAAAGATTGGAGCCGGAAATACTGCTGAAACAAACGATATGCCGACTTGTATTTATATTTTTCAACTTATAAGTCATAGTCCGATTCTCTCAATGCTTTCCGTAAACAACTTCCCGTCATATGTTGAATCCATACTTCGAGCCAAATTCCGAGATCGATGATACGGAAAAAGCCATCGAGTCGCCACCCCATCATTGAACGAGGGAAGAAAAGCGCCGGATGACTTGTCATCCGGCGCTTTCTTTCTGCCTCGAAATATCCGACCGGATCGTCAATCGGTCAGGGCGTTTTAATCGCGGCGGGCCGGCGCGGGCGACTGTTCGTGCCGCGTTCGGAGCGGCGGGTGCGGCCGAGCGATTGATACTCGGCCGAATCGTCGCCGAACTGCGCGGCGACCTGGATCACCGAGCCGTCGTTTTTGTCCATCAGCAGCCGGCCGTTGCGGGCGAGCTCGTCGCGGACTTCGGCCAGTCGGGCCATCAGCCGCGTTTCCTCGACCAGTCCCGCCCGGATCGCGTCGACGACCGCCTGGATCTCGGCAACCGAAAATTCCGTTTTCTGCGGATGGTAATCCGGGATGTTCTTCAGGTTCGTAAAATATCCTTCTTCTTCCGCCAACCGGTTTGGCGATAACCTCTTTGCTTTTGCCATAGTAATCTCTCCTTTACTTTTCAGTAATCGACGTTGATCGTTAAATTCGGCGGGCGAACCGGCCGAATCCGTAAATTCGTCTCCCGGCGCCGGGAAACGTTTTGGAAAACGGCCCGATTCTTTGGAATCACGCCGTCGCCAAACCCCGATTTACCGGTCGCCGGTGCGCTGACACCGCTCGTCGCCGCCCGACGACCGCTCGTCAGGCCGTGACGGGCACTCGTCAAGCCCCGACGGGCGGCTCGTCGGGCATTGACGAGCGGTCGTCGGGCATTGACGAGCAGTCGTCGGGCGCTGACGAGAGTCCGTCAAGCCCCGGCAAGTGTTCGTCAGGCATCGACGAGCGCTCGCCGGCCGTCGCCAACCGGTAATAAACGACTTTTTACGGAAGAAAAATTAATCTGGCGTTGAAGGAGATCGATTTCGAAAGCTGGGAAATCTTTACAGCTCAACGGGAAATAATTTTCTTTCGTCCAAAGTGGAAAATAACGAAATAAAAACTTATTTCAACGCCCGTCGAACCCAGGTTTTCCGGGCCTCAAAATAAAATGTGATATATATTTGCCATAACTGCCCGGCCGCTGTCAAGAAATTTTTTATTTCGGATTGCGAATCATTGCCGCTAAAAGGAATTCGACGACGGCCGGCCCGTCGCCCTTCGCCACGAAAATCAAAACTGAAATCTCGTGACTGGAGCGCGGGCATCCTCGGCCCGCCTGAGCGCGACAGCGCGAAAAAGCTTTTCATCATCGAGCAGCGTCCGGAAATTGAGAAGCTTCGACGGCGCTTGCGCGACGTTGCAGGCAGGGATGCCCGCGCTCCAGTCACGAGGTTTCAGTTTTTTTGACCGTCAATCTTTTTGACAGTAACGATCCGACGTCCGGCATCACACCGCTTTGATCAGATCAGGCGAATCGTGGGCCGGGCTGTTGACGGCGCGGCTGACCGGGTGCGACGACATTTCGGCGGCCGGGTAGGGGACGAGGAGTTTGCCGAGGCGCTTGGTGTCTTTTTCGTCCTCGTCGAGCCATTCGTCGTAGTTTTCCGGTTTGAGAATCACCGGCATCCGGTCGTGGACGGGTTCGAGGACCGCGTTGGCTTCGGTCGTGATGATCGTGCAGGTCTCGACGAGCTCGCCGGTCGCTTTGTCGAGCCATTCTTCCCAGAGACCGGCGAAGCCGAACAGGTCCTTGTCCTTCAAATAAAAATAAAACGGCTGTTTCGCGCCCGCGCCCTTTTTCGCCCATTCGTAAAAGCCGCTCGCCGGGACGATGCAGCGGCGCGCGCGGAAAGCGCTGCGAAACGAAGGCTTTTCGGCCAGCGTCTCGGCGCGCGCGTTGATCATCCGGGCGGCCATCGAATCGTCCTTCGCCCACGCCGGGATCAATCCCCAGCGCAGCAGGCCGGCGATCCGCGCGCCGCCGCTCTCGATCACCGCCGCGATCGTCTGGGTCGGCGCGATGTTGTAACGCGGCTCGAATATCTTCGGATTCAGCTTTCCGACCTTGAATTCCCTTTCCACTTCCTCGGGCTTCGCCCTGCTCGCAAATCTTCCGCACATAATTTTTCGAGTCGAGAGTGGAGAGTCGAGAGTGGAGAGTCAAAGGAACAAATTCCCCGCACTCTCCCCTCTCCACTCTCCACTCTCCACTATTTGACCTCCATCAGCTCGTTCCAGTTTGTCGTGTAGCCCGGGCTTTTCCGGGCCTGTTTCATCTTCCAGTTGCCCGCCGTTCTGACCGACGCGAACCGGACCGTGTCCTTGCCGAATTTCCGGTTGATCTCGTCGATCGCCTTCATCAGCTTGTGTTGTTTTTGAAAATTCTCGTCGTCGAAGAGCCGTTTCGTCAGCTTTTCCGTTCCGACGAGGCCGCTTAAAATGACGCCCGCGCGGCGGTATTCGTAATGCGGCCGGTAAATCTTTTCGAGCGTTTTGAGCGCCCACGTCTGAAGCTCCTGGTTGCCGTCGGTCGGATAAACCGACGAATAGGTCGCCGACGGCGCGTAATCGGCCGGCACCGGCCGGAAGCGGTCGGTCGCCAGCAGAACGGTGACGGCGCTCGCGGCGAGCCCGTGTTTGCGCATCTTTTCGCCGGCGCGCGTCAGAAAATAAAGCACCGCCTGCTTCAGGTCGTCGTAAGCCGAGACCGTCTGCCCGAAGCTCCGCGAACAGGTGATGTTGTGTTTTTTGGTCTGGACGAACTCGAACGGCAGGCATTTGACGCCGCGCAGCTCGAGCGCGATGCGCGCGCCGGCGACCGTCAGCAGCCGCCGCGCGAAACGGTTGTCCATTTCGCGCAGGTCCCACGCCGTCAGGATGTTCTGCGCCTTGAGTTTGAGCGCCGAGCGGTAGCCGATGCCCCAGACGTCGGCGACCGGCGTTTCTTTCAAAACCGGCTCGGTGCGCGGCGAGCGATACAGATTGAGCACGCCCTGCGCCTGCAATTCGGCCTTTTTGGCGCGGCGGTTGGCGATCTTCGCGAGGACCTTTGTCTCGGCGATCCCGACCGAGACCGGAATGCCCGTCCATTTGTAGATCTTTTCGCGGATCGAACGGCCGAGATTGTCGAGCGATCGGCGGCGCGGTTCGAGCGACAGAAACGCCTCGTCGATCGAATAGACCTCGATCTCGGGCGTAAAGTTATGCAGCAGATTCATCACGCGGCCCGACATATCGCCGTAGAGCGCGTAGTTCGACGAAAAAACGGCGGCGTCGGCTTCTTCGAGCAGCGCATCGACCTTAAAGAGCGGGCTGCCCATCGTCACGCCGAGCTCTTTCGCCTCGTCGCTGCGCGCGATCACGCAGCCGTCGTTGTTCGACAGAACGACGACCGGCCGGCGCTTGACCGACGCGTCGAAGACCCGCTCGCAGGAAGCGTAAAAATTGTTGCAGTCAAGCAGCGCGATGGCAGTGTCCATAAAACGATTGCGGATTTCGGATTGCGGATTTCGGATTTCTCGCGGTTGAGCCGCTTCGGCTTCCGGCGGCGATTTTCCGCCGTGAGAAAGAAATCTTCCGGTTCGGTCGTTTATCCGAAACCTTTAATCGAACAAACGATTACGCATCAAAATCAGTTACTCCCTCCCTCCTTAAATGTTTAGAAAACCAGACCGCCTCGCCCCCGAACAATCCGAAATCCGAAATCCGAAATCCGAAATCCTAATGTTTGTTGATCGAGCAGACGACCTTGCCCCAGATTTCGAAGTCGAGGTCTTCGGTGATCTCGATCGGCTTGTAGTTCTCGTTTTTCGGCAGCAGCAGGACGCGGCCCGCGTCGTCGATAAAGAGCTGCTTGACGCACATCTCGTCGCCGATCCGCGCGATCACGACGTCGCCCGATTGCGTCTCGATCGCGCGGTCGACGATCAAAACGGCGTCGGCCATGATCCCGACGCCGGTCATCGAATCGCCGGTCGCGCGGACGAGAAACGTCGCGAACGGGTGCCGGATCAGCTCCTGATTGAGATCGATGACCGATTCGATGTAATCGTCGGCCGGCGACGGAAAACCGCACGACGCGCGGCACAGCGCGAGCGGAATCAGGACGGAATCGGGCTTTTCGATCAGATAAGCGCGCCCGGTGACGATGTCTTTCGAATCAAACATAGGTCGATTGCGGATTGCGGATTGCGGATTGCGGATCGGTCTGAAGAGTTAATAGATCGTTTGATTTGCGTCTTCGACCGGCCGGATCCGTGTCGCGTCTTTTCAATTGGAGGCAGAGCCCCGTGTAAAACAATATCTTACCGATGAAACAAAGATAGCATATTGCAAAGGCTTTTGGCCAGATCGTTTTTGATCGTCAGCGGATCGCAGTCGCGACGCGGACCAAACCGAAGACCGAAGACCGAAGACCAAAGCCCGCCAATACGGGCCTTACGAATAAAAAAGCGAAACGCCGCCCGGGTTCGAGCGGCGTTTCGCTTTTTTGTGAATCGCAAGGTTCGTTTTGCTCCGATTCCCGGGTCCGCATTTGAAAGCCAGCCGCAAAACCGCCTCTTCAAAACCCGAAAAATCGGCCCCGCGACTCAGATCAGGGCTCTTTCGAGAATGTCCGTACCGTTGGCCGGTCTTTTCAGACCGCGGCTTCTCCCGGCATTCGTGCCGCCGATCAGATTGAACGTCCCGATCAGCGTCAGCATCTCTTCCGACTGCGCCGACAGTTCCTCCGACGCGCCCGCCGATTCCTCGGAATTGGCGGCGTTCTGCTGCGTGAGCAGGCTGATCTGCTCGGTCGCGGTCGTGATCTGACCGATGCCGTTGTTCTGCTGTTCCGAAGCGTCGACGATCTCAGTGACGACCGCGTTGACCTTTTCGATATGGCCGTTGATCTCTTCGAGCCGGACGGAGACCTCCTTGTTGAGAGTAACGCCTTCCTCGGTGTTTCTGACCGAATCGTCGATCAGCCGCGCCGTGTTCTTGGCCGCTTCGGCCGAGCGCATCGCGAGGTTGCGGACCTCTTCGGCGACGACCGCGAAGCCCTTGCCGGCATCGCCCGCGCGGGCCGCTTCGACGGCCGCGTTGAGGGCGAGGAGGTTCGTCTGGAAGGCGATCTCCTCGATCGTCTTGACGATCTTCGCCGTCGAATCCGACGATTCCTTGATCCGGTCCATCGCGTGCGAGAGCTTCGTCATACTGCCGAGCCCGGCGGCGGCGCTCGACCGCGACGCTTCGGACAGTCGCTGCGCCTCCTGCGAATTCGTGCGGTTCATCCCGGCAATCGACGAGATTTCCTGCAGCGAGCTGTTGACCTCTTCGAGCGTCGAGGCCTGATCGCTCGAGCTCTTGGCGAGCGACTGGCTGCCCGAGCTGATCTCTTCGGAAGCGGCGGCGACCTGTTCGGCGCCCGAGGCGACCTGCAGCAGACCGTCGTTGAGATTTTCGAGCGCGGTGTTCAAAGATTCCTTGAAAAGGCCGAAATCGCCCCGGTAATCGCCGGTCATCATCGCCGTCAGATCCTTGGCGGCGACGCGCCGCAGACGGTCGGCCGCTTCGTTGATCGGCGCGACCATCGATTCGAACGTCTGGTTCATCCCGTCGATCAGCTCGCGATAGCCGCCCTCGAACCGGGCCGCCTCGCCGCGCACCGACAGATCGCCGGCGGCCGCCGCGCCGCTCAGATGCTTGGTCTCCTCGACCAGATCGTGAAGCGTTTTCGTCATATTCAGAAAGTTGATCGAAACCTGGTCCTTTTCCGAACGCGGCACGACCAGCTTGTCGAAATCGCCGCGCCGCAGATCGTCGGCGCGGTGCGCGATCTCTTTGAAATACTCGACCAGCCCGCGAAACGATTCGGTCAGCGAGCCGATCTCGTCCTTCGATCGATATTCGAGCGTCTGGTCGACCTCGCCGGCCGCCATCGCGCGCAGTTTTTCATCGACCGCCGCCAGCGGCTCGTTGATGATCCTGACGATCCGCCAGCCGATAAAGAGCGTCAGCGCGGTCAGAAAGCTGCCGAAAAACACGAGAAAAACCGGCCGGCTCTTGACGAACCACGCCGCGTCGTCGGTCTTTTGCCGGATCTCTTCGGCCGTCACCTTGCGCGCCTCGCCGAGCGTCGCCCAGTGCGGCACGAGCCGGTCAAAGAGGATCCCGTTGTTGAGTTCCCTGACCTTCGCCAGATCGCCCCGGCGCGCGGCCGGGATCAGTTCTTCGCGAACGATCCGGATAAAATCGACCGCCGGCTCGTGGGCCTTGACGACGACCATCTCGCGGAGCTCTTTCTGCTCCGGGTCGTTCGGGTCGAGCGTTTTTTCCCAGTAGGCGTGGCTCTCTTCGTATTCGTGAATCGCCTTTTCGATGCGGGCGACTCGTTCCTCGACTTTTTCGGGATGGACTTCCATCAGGCCCTGAATGCGCAGACAGTCGTAGGCGGCCTGCAGGAGATAAATTTTCGGAGGGTTGATCTGGCTGTCGAGATTCTGGAGCTCCTGAATCTCGTTGTAATAGCTGCCGTCGACCTTCGCGACCTGAAGGATGTAAAAACCGTAAAAGGCGACGACTGAAAATCCGGTGACGAAGATTCCCATGAGGAGCAGAATCTTGTATTTGACGCGTAAATCCTTTAAGTTGATCATTACTACTGAACTCTACTTTTTCAAATATAATGGCGGAAAGATGCCTCGAAAGAGAGGTTGCGCCCGTTTACTTATCGGCCGCTTTTCTTATTTCTTAAACCTTTTCCGGACAATATCTTGAACAGAAAAAACCGTTATTTTCGCGTCCTCGCCGGCCGGCCCGCGCGCGAAAAAAATCGGCGCCGCCGCGAACGACGGCGCACGCCGCCGGCCCGCGCCGCATCCAACGGACAACCCCGGCCGGAAATCAGACCGAAGAGTAGAAAGTTATGAAGATCCTTTTGTATTTGCCGCTCGTGATGCTTTGCCTGCTGTCGTCGGTTTCGGCGCAGTCGGGCCGCCGTATTCAGGGAATGCCGACGCCGTCGCCGACGCCCGACGTCGAGGTCACGCAGAGCGTCGCCGAACAACGAAAACAGAACGAGATCGGCTATTCCGAATCCGCGCCGAACGCGCCGCGCTCGCTGATCCCGCGCGAGCGGCAGAAAGACGAGAAAAAGAACGATAAAAAAAGCGATAAAAACGCTTCCGCGCCGGTTTCGACGACCGCCGACCAGACGAAGACCGAGGGCGGCGACGACGAACCGATCAAGGTCGAAACCAATCTCGTGACGATGCCGGTCTCGGTCACCGACCGCAACGGTTTTTACATCTCCGATCTGATGCAGAAGAATTTCAAGATCTTCGAGGACGGCGTCGAACAGGAAGTCGCCTATTTCGCGACGTCCGAAAGCCCGTTCACGGTCGTCCTGCTGATCGACGTCAGCGCCTCGACCGAGCTCAAGATCGAACAGATCCAGGCGGCGGCGATCGCCTTTGTCGATCAGCTCAAGCCGCAGGATCAGGTGATGGTCGTCGAGTTCGATTCGTCCGTCCGCTTTCTGACCGAAGTCACCGGCGACCGCGCCGAGATCACCAAAGCGATCCGCAAGACCCGCTACGGCGGCGGCACGTCGCTCTACGAAGCGGTCGACCGGGTGCTCGGCAAACGGCTCAAAAAGATTCCGGGCCGCAAGGCGATCGTCCTCTTCACCGACGGCGTCGACACGACGTCCGTCACCGCCAACTACGAGAGCACGATCGAGGACGCCGAGGAATCCGAAGCGGTCATCTTCCCGATCTACTACAACACCTTTTTGGACAACATCGGGCTCGGCGGCGGCGGCGTGATGAGCTCGCCGCCGATTCTCAGCATCCCGGGCAGCGGCGGGCAGAACACCGGCACGACGGCCGCCGAATACGCGCGCGGCCGAGCCTATCTGAACGAGCTCGCGAGCGCGACCGGCGGCCGCGTCTTCCGCTCGGAATCGACGCCGGGCGGTCTGACCGCCGCCTTCGAGAGCATCGCCGAAGAGCTCCGCCGGCAGTACAGCCTCGGCTATTACCCGGCCAATCCGGGCAAGCCCGGCGACCGCCGCCAGCTCCGCGTCCGCGTCGACCGCCCGCGGCTCATCATCCGCACCCGCGACAGCTACATCGTCGGGAAATGATTTCGGATTTCGGATTTCGGATTTCGGATTTCGGATTGGTCTGTGTTCGGATGTTTTAAGGTCGGGCCCGAAAGCGTATAATTTGAAACGATCGATTTCGAGGGCGAAAGCCTGATAAATCCGAAATCCGAAATCCGAAATCCGAAATCGAATTATGGATGAAATCCGCGAACGCGTGAAACAGCTGGCCGCCGAGTTTGGCGGGAAGGACGATCCGACCGGGTGGTTCGAGGCGCTTTACCGCGAGGCCGCCGGCGACCACGGGCGGATCCCGTGGGCCGATCTCGAGCCGAACCGCTTCTTTGTCGAATACGCCGAAAAGATTGGTCTCAAGGGCGACGACCGCACCGCGCTCGTCGTCGGCTGCGGGCTCGGCGACGACGCCCGGTATCTTTACGAGCGCGGTTTTCGCGTGACGGCCTTCGACATCTCGCCGACGGCGATCGAATGGGCGCGCCGGCTGCACCGCGACACCGACATCCGGTTTTTCACCGCCGATCTCTTCGACCCGCCGAAGGAATGGTTCGGCGCGTTCGAGTTCGTCCTCGAAATCTACACGATCCAGCCGCTGCCGCTCGGACTGCGCCCGCGCGTGATCGACGCGATCGCCAATTTCGCCGCGCTCGACGGCCGGCTCGTCGTCGTCGCGCGCGGCCGGCCCGACGACGACGAACCGACGGAGCTGCCGTGGCCGCTCTCGCGCCGCGACCTCGCGCGCTTCGCGGAAAACGGCTTTCGCGAGCTCGCCTTCGAGGAGATGCTCGACGACGAAGACCCGCCCGTGCCGCGCTTCGTCGTCGAATACCGGAAATATTGATTTCGGATTTCGGATTTCGGATTTCGGATTTTTTGTTGTTAAGTCGTTCGCCAAAAACACTGAATTTCTTTCGTGTTTTTGGTGTTTTTAGTGGACGGATAAACAAACGTTCGACGATTTAACGCTCATTGTTCAGACAAGTTTTGTCACGCACTGTAAACTTCAGTTCGTCGAGGATGATCGCTTCGTGGAGGACGGCGCGGGTCGTGTCGGAGTAGAGGTCTTCGAGCGCGCGGATTTCGAGATAGCGGACGCGTTTGAGGTTTTCGTTTGCGCCGAGCAGCACGCCCGGACGCGGCGCGAGCCGGAATCCGTCCGGGAAGCCGAGCGTGATATGGTCGGGATGCCGGTTGAGATAACAGAAATTCCGCCGCAGAGTGTAAAAAGGAATCCGCCACTTGATCGCGCAGCGCGCGAACGGCGGCAGCGCCGCCTGCAGAAACTGATGCGCCGCCGTCAATAATCGCCGCACTTCGGCCGGCGTCGTCTCCTCGATGTAATCCAGCACCGTCATAATTTTCAGTTTAGGAAGTTTGGGAAGTTTGGGAAGTAAATTGTCTTCTCCCGCAACTTCCTGAACTTCCCTTAAATGTACGGCGGGCTGTCAGCCGGCCCACGCCGCGCAAGCGGTGTCGAACGTCTCACGGGTGCGACGCCGCTTGACAGGGTATG
>JAFDVJ010000070.1 GCA_018269075.1 Acidobacteriota bacterium | reverse complement strand
AGAAGAGGAGAAGAGGAGAAGAAGAGGTTTTCCCAAAAAACGGGTTCGATACGTTTTCCGAGGCGCTCGACCGGTTTTATCTTGAGAAAGAGGCCGAGCGAAATTTTCAGAATCTGGCGCGCAATGCCGTTAATAAAATCAAACGCGAGCTCGCGCGGCGCGAAAAACTCGTCCTCAAACTGCGCGCCGATCTCGTCGCGCACGGCGATCCCGAACAATGGAAGCGTTACGGCGACCTTTTGCTCGCGAATCTCGCCGACGCGGTCCGGATCGACGGAAAAACGCTCGTCGTCGATTATTTCGATGAAGGGATTCCGACCGTCGAGATCGAGACCGACGAAAACGATTCGCTGACCGCCGCCGCCGAAAAGTTCTTCCGCCGCTACACGAAGGCGCGCAACGCCCGCGAGGAAGTCGCGCGGCGAATCGCGGAGCTCGAATCGCAGCTCGCCGATTTCCGCGCGCAGATGACGCGCGTCGAACGGGCGGTCGCGGAGCGCGACGAGGGTTTTCTGCAGGATTTGCTCGGCCCCGATTCTTCCGCGGCGGCGAAGAAATCGAAAGACCGCAAACCCGGCGAGTTTAACGGCGCGCGGCGTTTTCGGTCGAGCGACGATTTCGAGATCCTCGTCGGCAAGGCGTCGAAAGACAACGATTTTCTGACCTTTCGCGTCGCCCGCGCGCAGGATCTGTGGCTTCACGCGGCCGATTATCCGGGCTCGCACGTGATCGTCAAAAATCCGAACCGCCGCGAGATTCCCCAGAAAACTCTTTTGGAAGCCGCGCAGCTCGCCGCCTTTTACAGCGACGCCCGCCGCCAGCCGAAAGTCGCCGTCCACTACACGCCGAAAAAATTCGTCAACAAACCGAAAGGCGCGGTTCCGGGCCTCGTCAGTTTGTCGGCCTTCAAGACGATTCTCGTCGAACCGCAGGTCGCGGTCGGCGAATGACGGGTTCGGTTACGCGGTTTTTATTTTTAATCGATCGAAATCGGACGGTTGCCGGGAAACTTCACGTTTTCGGCGGCGAACGATGGTTTTTTGACCACTAAAAACACTAAAAACACTAAAAAAACCCCTCGTATTTTTTAGTGTTTTTAGTGTTTTTAGTGGATTGATAAAACCCGTTTCGCCGCCCCGACCGATCTTTTTCGATCAACAACCCGTCTCCCGAACGAATCGAAAACGGTTTGGCCGGCAAAATTTTTTCCGAACCCCTCTTGCACTTTTCCGAAGGCGTCCCGCACTTTTCCGGAGGCGAGTTTTACTTTTCCGAAGGCGAAATCCGTTTTTCCGAAGGCGATCAACACTTTTCCGGAGGCGAATTTTACTTTTCCGAAGGCGACCTGCACTTTTCCGAAGGCGAATTTTACTTTTCCGAAGGCGATTTACAAACTTCCGAAGGCGAAATACGTTTTTCCGGAGGCGATCAACACTTTTCCACTCCCGTTTCGCACTTTTCGTTGCCCTAACCGCAGTCCGCGACCGGGATTTTACTTTTTACCGCCAGTCGCCCTGAATCGTGAAACCGGCCCAGTAATACGGCGATTTGAAACGCGCGATCTGTCTGATCTCCTGTTTGGCGCGCGACAGCGCGGCCGCCGGGTTCAGTTTGCGGACCAGCATATTGCGGTAGAAGATCTTCATAAACTCGGCCGTCGCGGCGTCGTCCACCTTCCATAAACTGGCGACGATCCGCCGCGCCCCGGCGTACATAAAGCCGCGCGTCAGCCCGATCAAACCTTCGCCGCGGACGTCGCGGCCGAGCGCGGTCTGACAGGCCGAAAGCACGACCAGATCGGCGTTCAGTTTCAGCTTGTAGATCTGATTGAGCCGCAGAAAGCCGTCGCGGCTCTGGCCGTCGCGGTCGTAGAGCGAAAAAACGAGGCCCGACAGTTCGGGACGCGCGGTGTTGAGCAAGCCGTGCGTCGCGAAATGAATGATCCGGTATTTCGTCAGGTCGCGATCGGTGACGTTCTCGCGGCTGGCGCTGAAATCGAGCTGCGTTTCGGCGAGATTTTTGGGAACCAGCGCGGAAATGCTCTGCGCTTCGATCCGCGTCGCGAGCAGCCGCGGAAAATATTCTCCGAGCCCGAAATCGCGGAGCGACGTTTTCAGCCCCGACGGAACCGTCTCGGGTTTGTTTTTCGCGACTCCTTCGGGAAACCGCGTGTCGGCGGGATCGAAGACCGGATCGGCGAAGACGGAGAGCGTCTTTTCGGCCGCGGTCTGCGGATTCCGGCCGCGAATTTCGGCGAGCACGTTGAGCGACGGCAGCGAAACGATCTCGCTCGCGGGCAGCAGCAGATCGAACGGGATCAGCTGCAAAATCCCGTCGGCGACGACGGCGACCGTTTTATTCGCGGGCGGCTCGTCCGGTTTGCCGAATAAAATGCCGGCCAGCGCGGCCGACCGGGCGGCGACCGCTTCGTCGGCGCGGCTTATTCTCCCGGATCTCTGCGCCGCCGGTTCCGCTTCGACCTTCCGGTTGCGCTCGATCAGGCTCTCGTAAAGCTCGCGCGCGGCGGCCTCGATCGCGTTCCGGCCGGGCAGCTCGCGGCTCTCGATCCCGTCGGGCGTGAGCCGCCATAAATAACTCCGTTCCTCGCCGAGCCTGATCTCGATCAAAGCCGTGCCGCGGTCGAGCAGCTTCTGCGCTTCGGCGAGCGTCAGGCCGGTTCGGCGGGTGATCGAGGCATACCGCGGATCGGCTTTTCTGATCGCTGCCTGCAGCGTTTCGTATTCGTTCGTCAGCTTTTCGATTTCCGCGGTCAGGACTTTGAAATATTCTTTTTTCTGGGGATCGTTAACGGCCTTCAGCTGGTTCGCGGCCCGCGCGTTGATTTCCTCGATCAGCTCTTTTTCGCGGGCCAGCAGTTTCGGGTCGACGCCGCTCCGCAAATCGGTTTCGGCTTCCGCGAGCAGGTCGAGCAGGCCGCGCGCCCGCGCCATCTCGCTCGCCTGAAGCGCTTTGTAGGCAAAGCCGCGATCGCCGGTTTCCCGGTTTTTTTGCATCAGCAGCTCGACGTAAAGCTCGTAATATTTCTGCACCGAAGCGAAATACGAGGTCTGCAGATCGTTCGCGGCGATGTTTTTCCGGAGAGCTTCGACGATCGCGATCGCGGCCTCGACGCTCGCGATCGCGTCGTCGGTTTTCCCAATCTGCTTTTCGAGCAGCGATTTCTGGTAGAGCGCGAACGCCTCGTCGGACCTGAGCCCGAGCTCGCGAAATCCGGCGAGCGCCCGCCGCAGATAATCGGCCGCCTGATCGTTTTTCCCCTGCGCCCGGGCGGCTATCCCGAGATAGAGCAGATCGCGGCCGGTCCCGATCTTGTTGCCGGTCTTCGAATCGATTTCGAGGGCTTCGGCAAAATACGGGATCGAATCTTCGGGTTTGCCGCGGGCGATTTGCAGATTTCCGAGACTTTTCAGCGAAACGGCGATCCCGTCCGCGGCCCTGATCTCGCGGCGGATGCTCAGCGACTGCCGGTACTGCTCTTCGGCGCCGGCCGGATTTCCGTTTCGCAGATAAATGTCGCCGATATTCTGCAGCACGTTCGATTCGAGATTTCTGTTCTGCGACTTGCGGAAAATCTCGAGCGCCTCGGAAAACGCCGCGAGCGCGCGCTGATCGTCCCCGACCGCCGCCAGGATCAGGCCTCTTTCGTTGAGCCCGAGCCCGAGCCCGTTGCGGCTCCCGTTTCCGCGAAAGATCTCGATGCTTTTCGCCGAATATTCGAGCGTCGCCTGAATGTCGCCCAGAAAGCGGTAGGCCGACGAAAGATTGTTGTAGGCCCGCGCCTCGCAGTTTTTGTTGCCGCTTCCGAGACAGAGCGCGAGCGCTTCCTGATAAAACGGCAGCGCCTTGCGCGGTTCGCCGCGCGAAAAATCGACGCCGCCCAGATCGAGCAGCCCGGCGGCGATCTCGTCCTTGTTGTCGAGCTCGCGAAACAGCGCGACCGACCGTTCCTGATTTCGGAAAGCCGATTCGAAATCGCCGAGATTCAGATAGCCGATGCCGATGTTCGAATAGACGATCGCGGCGTCGAATTTTCGGCCGAGCTCGAGATCGATCGCGACGACCTGTTTGAAATTCTCGATCGCCTGCTCGTTTTTCCCCTGCTCCGAATAAACCACCGCCAGATTGTTGACGGCCGACGCTTCGCCGGTCCGGTTGCCGACGGCCTTCATCGCTTCGCGCGCTTTGATCGCCCATTCGATCGCGGCCTGCGTGTCTCCGAGACTGATGTAAGTCTTCCCGATCAGAAGGGTCGCGCGGGCGGCAAGCACGGGCTGTCCGCTCTCCTCCCAGAATCGCAGGGCCATTTGGTAATTTTCGAGCGCCTTGTTGAAATCGCCGAGCGCCTCGCGGGTCAGGCCGAGGCTGAAGGCGGCGTAGGCTTTGCCCGCCGCGTCGTCGAGTTCGCGATAGATCGAAAATGCGCGGTCGAACCGGACGATCGCCTCGCGGCGCGATTCGGCGGTTCGTTTGAGCCGCAAAGCGTCGGCTTCCCAGAAGATCTTGTCGGCCCCGATCTTGGCGCGGTCTTTTTCGGTCGCCGCCCTCGCGACTTCGAGCACGATCGTGAACCGGCCGGCCGGCTCGCCGCCGCCGGCGCCGACCTCGATCGCGATCCGGTCTTTCGAATCGACGACGGCATCGAGCAGCTCGTCGCCCAGACGCCCGCTCTGGCTGTCGACCTCGGCGATCTTCGTTTTGTTCGAATCGAAGGCGAGGGTCAAAACATCGACGCCCTTTTGCGAGACGCGGAAGCGCAGGAATTGACCGGCCTCGGCGTCGACGGCGAACCGCAGTTTCTCGCCGCCTTTGATCTCGCGCTCGATCTTCTGTCCCAAAACCAGAACGGTTTCGTCCTGCGCCCGCAGCGCCGCGCCGAACAACAACAGAACCGCCAGAACCGCCAACATTCGCGGGACCAACATTTTTCTCGCCATTTCGCCGTCACCTCCGCCGATCGTCAAAGCCTTAAACCGCAAAGAGTATAACCGAATTTCACCCGTCCGGCGAAGCGCGGGTTTTAACCGACGGCGACCGGGGGAATGAAATTTAGAGCAGATTTGGGATCGATGTACGGCGGGCTGTCAGCCGGCCGCACCCGCTCGCGGGTGAAAAGCGTCCGCACAGAATGAACCGTCAGCCCGAGGCGCGCGTTCGCGGGCGAAAATGCCTGAAATGTCCGGCGGGCTGAGATGCTGGCCGCGCGCGTTCGCGGATGCGGGTCAGTTTTACAGGCTGTCGCCTGTCAACCGGCTGACAGCCGATTGTACATCTTTCCGGCACCGCTCGTTTTTTGTCGCCCGCTTCTGGGCTTTGATTCATCGGGGCGACCCGTCTACAGGCTGGCGTCAGTAGCTATTCCCTGCCGCCTGTTACACAGGCTCAATAAAGATCATAAATTCATAGTTTGATTCAAAAAACAGGACGCGGATGAACGCGGATCGGGCGGATTTTCGCGGATTTTACTTTAAAAATCATCCGTGTCAATCCGCCCGATCCGCGCTTATCCGCGTCCTATTAAACCAATCCTTCCGGTTCTTTCAATCCCTATTACCAGTAATGATCCCGAACTAAAATAATTGAACGTCTTTTCAACCAATCCGCAATCCGAAATCCGAAATCCGAAATCGACATAATCCGAAATCCGGTATTATTCGCTGACGAGCCGTTCGACGGTCTGTTTCAACTGTTGGATGGTTTTCGGGCCGCCGCCCGCGAAGACGCCGTTGAGCCGGCCCTCGCGGTCGAGGACGATGCTCTGCGGGATGCCCTGCAGTTTGCTGAGCTTGACGAATTCGAGATTCAGCTTGCTGTCGGCCCAGCCGAGCGTGTAATTGAGCTTTTCTTTGGCGGCGAAGGCTTCGATGTCTTCTTTCGTCTCTTCGTCGACGTCGAGCCCGATGATCTCGAGGCCCTTGTCCTTGTATTTGTCCTGCAGCTCGACGAAATGCGGCATCTCGCCGCGGCACGGGCCGCACCACGTCGCCCAGAGATTGACGACCACGACCTTGCCTTTCTTTTCGGGCAGCTTGAAGGTCGAACCGTCGAGCAGCTTGATCTCGGACTGCATAATCGCCGACGGCGCGGGCGGGTAATTTCCCTTGCTCTTGTCGCCCGAACTATCGGTCGGGTTCACGGTCGTCGAATCGTCGGTGCCGGCCGTCTGCGTCCTCGTGCAGGACACGATCGCCGAAAAAACGATGCTCAGAACCGCGAACAGTAAAATATTTTTAAGTACGAATTTCATAAAAAACAAAACTTTTCGATGCGTTTTCGCCGCCGCCGGTTGCGTCCGTCAAAACTGCCGCCGAAATTAAAAGCAGGTAAGCCGGCGACGGAACTCTTTTGAAAAGCGGCGATTCCGTCGCGTTCGCTTTTTTATTCTTCCACTAAAAACACCAAAAACACTAATTTTTTTGCGTGTTTTCGTATCTCCGGCGAACCCTCGAATAAATGATTCCCGATTTAACGCCGATTATTCCGGCAAGCTATATAAGGAACTAAAACTAATTGTGTTCCGGCCGCGAAACATCGCAAAAAACCGAAACTCTCCATTTCAAAACCAATCCGAAATCCGAAATCCGAAATCCGAAATCGCTATCCGATGTCCTGCATTCGAAGAACGATCAGCGTCGCGAAGACCAGTATAAAAAACATTAGCATTAAAACTATCTGATTTAAAACCTCGTTCATCCACGGGTGGAGGAAATCGACGTAGCCGCTCAGGTCCTTCGGGACTTCCTTTGCCGGATCGATCTTCGGCACCTCCTTCATCTCGGGCTGCTTGGGCTTGTCGGGCTTGGAGATCTGGCCCATCTGATATTTCGCCATATCGTCCTGATAGTCGTCCATCTCCTTTTTGTACTTGTCCATATCGGCCTTGGCGTCGTCCTTGTAGGCGGCGATGTCCTTTTCGGCCTTCTTGATGATCTGCTTGTTGTCCCACTCGACCTTTTTATAGAGCCCGCACGGCGTCTTCGAACAGTCGCGGTCCTTGTCGTCCTTGTCGCCGTCCTCGCGGAGCACCTTGAGGCCCGAGAATTCCTTCATCGTGTCGAACGCCCACGTCGCCGGCATAATCAGGCCGGCGACCTTGTTGAGGCCCGACGGAATGCCGACGAGGCCCGAGAACAGGATCTGCGGGATCAGGATCAGCGGGACGAGGCTCGTCGCCATCTCGGACGTTTTGACCAAGCCTGAGATCAGCAGCCCGAGCGCGATGCCGACGCCCGCCGTCAGCAGCATCGCCCATAACTGCGGGATTCCCAACAGATCGCCCGGCATCGGCATCAACCCGGTCAGATCGAGGAATTTCAAGGGCAGGAAAAGGAACATACATTGGAGCCCGACGATAAAGCCGAGCACGAAAAGCTTGCTCATCACGTAGGGCAGCAGGCCGAGATTGACCATTCGCTCGCGGTTGTAGACGGGCCGCTCGCGGATGATCTCGCGCGCCGAAACGCTCGTGCCGAACCAGACCGCGACGAGCGACAGCACGAAATACGCGAAGTCGCGCGGCTGGTCCGCGCCCATCACGAGATACGTCAGAAAGGCGATGATCGGCGACTGCGCGAAGAGGATGAACAGATTCAGCTTGTCGCGGAACAGCACTTCCCAGTAGCGCCGCGAGAGCGTCAGAAACTGGCGGATCGCGCCGAACACGCCGAGGCCGCGTTTTTTCTGGACGCCGGCCGACTGGAGGCTGCCGAGCTGTTTGAGCGGCTCGTAGACGTTTTTGCGGTACTGCGGCGTCTGCATAAATTTCTGCTTCCATTCGTCGGCGACCTGTTCGGTGACCTGGTGACGATTGCCGCCGCCCGCCTTGAGACGCGTTTCGATCGGCTCTTCGAGCTTGTCGTAAAGGTCTTTGAACGAGGACGCGCCGAGATGTTTGAGCGCCTCGTCGGGCCGCCCGTAAAAGGCGAGCTTGCCGCGCATCAGGAGCACGATCTTATCGAAGAGCTTGACGTTCTCCATCGCGTGCGTCGTCAAAATGACGGTCCGGCCCGATTCGGCGATCTGCCGGAACAGGACCATGATCTTTTCCTCGGTCGCCGGGTCGAGTCCCGACGTCGGCTCGTCGAGAAAGATGACCGACGGCTTGGTGATCAGCTCGACGGCGATCGAGACGCGTTTGCGCTGGCCGCCCGACAACTGGTTGATCGGGACGTCGCGGCGTTCCGAAAGACCGGTCACGTCCATCACCTCCTCGATGATCTGGTCGATCTCCTTGCGCGAGACGTCGCCCGAGAGCCGGAGCTTGGCGACGTAGTAAAGCGTCCGGTAAACCGTCAGCTCGCGGTGGATGATGTCGTCCTGCGGCACGTAGCCGATCGACTGCTTGAGCGAATCGAGATGCTGGTAAAGGTCTAAATTATTGATCAAAACGCTGCCGCCCGACGCCGGCCGCATTCCGTTCAAAGCGTCCATAAACGTCGATTTGCCCGCGCCCGACGGCCCCAGCAGACCGACGAACTCGTTCGGCTGGATCGAGAGACTGACGTTGTCGAGGAGCTTGATCATCCCGCCGCCCGAGCGGTTTTTGACCTCTTTCGTGATGTTGACCGAATCGATCCGCGTTTTCGAACGCGTGTCGAAGATGCCGATCGTCTGGTTCTGATCGATCTGAAGTAAAAACGAGCCGATCTGGACCGCGTCGCCGGGAAAAATTCCCTGCCGCGTGATTCGCGTGCCGTTGATGTAAACGCCGTTCGTCGAGTTAAAATCCTCGATCGAGATGCCGCTGCCGCCCTTGACGAGCCGTGCGTGGCGGTTCGAGATTTGCAAACCGTCGAGCACGATGTCGTTGTTTTCGGCGCGGCCGATCGTCAGCTCCTGTTTGCTGCCGAAGGTCAGCGACATCAGCAGCGTCGGCTGCGACGACGAATCGAGCGAGATCTTCTGCGACATATTGCCGAGGTTCGCGACCATCGTTTTCGAGCCGATGTTTTCGAGCTCCGGCGACGGCGCGGCGATCTGGCTCGCGGCGACCCCGCGCTGGCCGGCGAGACTCGCGCCCTTCGGGGCGATCCGCGACGGCAGGTTGAACCGCATCACCGGCCCGCCGACGCCGAGTTGGATCTCGTCGCTGTGATAAACAGGCGTCTGCGTCGAGATCCGCTGGCCGTTGACGAGCGTCCCGTTAAAGCTGTTGTTGTCGGTCAGTAAAAATTCGCCGTTGTTGTTGGTCAGCGTGGCGTGGCGGCGCGAGACCATCACGGCGTCGGCTTCGAAGACGACGTCGCACGACGGATCGCGGCCGAGCCAGATCTGCGGCTTGACAAGCGGAAACGGCTGCGAATGGATCGCCGAGCCGATAAAATCGAGCTTGGCCTGACCGGCCGCGCCGGCCGCGCTCTGCGGGACGGACGGCATCTGCTGGATGTTCTGCGAAACCGGCGGCGGATACCCGGCCGGCGGAATGTTTTGCGACGGCTGCTGAAAATTTTGCGGCGGCTGCGGCATATTTTGCGGCGGCTGGTGAACCGGCGCGGCCGGGATTCGCGCCTCTTCGGCTTCGAACCAGACGACGCGCATCGTCGGCCCCTGCGTGCCGAACTGCAGCACGCCGCCGACCGAAACCGGCACCGCGCCGCCGACCCGCTGGCCGTTGAGATAGGTTCCGTAGCTCGAATTCAGGTCGTAGAGATACCATTTCCCGTTTTCGAATCGCAGCTCGGCGTGTTTGCGCGAGACCATCGGATATTTGGCGTTGTCGAAAGTGATCTGACATTCGAGCGGGTCGCGCCCGATCCGGACGACCGGCTGGCTGAAGGTCTTTTCGGACGCTGGACTGCCATTTTGTTCTTCGGCTAAGACAATTTTCATCTGAGTAACGTGTTTTTAGAATTTTTATGATAGAAACCGGCGCAATCGGGTTTCGACTTTTGGTCTTTGGTCTTTGGGCTTTGGGCTTTGGCCTTTGATCTTTGATTTTTGGCTTTCGTTTTTATTGTCTGGAGAGAGGACCATCGAAAAATCGCCGGCCCGTTCAATTTTCACGGATCAAAGATCGAAGCCCAAAGATCAAAGACCAAAGATCAAAGATCAAAGATCACAGGTCACAGCCCAAAGGCCAAAGCTCAAAGATCGAAATTTCGAAACCGTAAATTGCAAATTCCCTTAATTCTAGCCTAAACGACGCGAAACAAAAAGCGTAAGGTCGGAAAACCTTACGCTTAAGGCGGAAAAAATGAATTTTTCGTAATGGGCTAAAACTGTTCGGGCTCGAAGGTTTCGAGCACTTTCGCGAGATCGCCGTTGACGCCGACCTCGTCGACGCTTTTGACGTTCTCGGCGAGCGACGTCGCGAGCAGCGTGATGA
This sequence comes from Acidobacteriota bacterium, assembly GCA_018269075.1. Classification (GTDB taxonomy): domain Bacteria; phylum Acidobacteriota; class Blastocatellia; order Pyrinomonadales; family Pyrinomonadaceae; genus JAFDVJ01. The sequence goes on along the minus strand of JAFDVJ010000070.1, from coordinate 20,189 downwards.
CGAAACCGTTCTGCGTCCCGGCGCGCTGGACCGGCACCCATAAACGGCGCACCCAGACCGGGATTTCCTCGCCCTTGTCGTTCTTGAACGAGCTCGTGTATTTGACCTCGTAGGCTTTCCAGCGCCCGTTCTGAATGTTCGCTTCGCCCTCGGAAACGACCTTGAAGCCGTCGCCGAGATCGCGTTTCGATTTTTCGGCGAGCTTCGGAAAATTCGGCCGGTCGAGCGTCATCGTGCCGCGGCTCTCGTAGCGCGTGACGATCAGCTGTTCGACCGGAACGCCGGTCGCGGTCTTTTTCGCGATGTCGAGAAAATTCTTGTCGGTCGGGCTCTTTTTCCAGTCGAGCGGGTAAAAGACCTCGAAGCCGAGAAAATTCTTGGCGAGATCGTCCTTCAGGTTCTCGCGATTGTTCTGAAACCGCTGCATATCGGGCGGCAGCTTCTGCAGACGCGGTTCGGGCGCGATGTCCGGTTCGCCCGAGGTCAGCGAGTTGACCGGCGTTTTATCGGCCGGCAGGACGGGCGTATTTTCGCTGACGTTGGCCGCGTTCTGATTGGGATCGGCCGGCGTCTGCCGGTTGAGCAGATACTTCGACACGCCCCAGAAGGCCAGCAGGAGCACGACGACGCCGAGGATGACGAGCCAGCCCGTCCACGCGCTGCCGGTTTTCGGCAGCTCGGGCGAGCGTTTTTCCCACGGCAGGTCCTCGGACCATTTGATCTCGTCGGCCGGTTCCTCGGCGATTTCCGCTTCCTCGCGCGGCGTGATGTGGATGTCGGCCGGAACGACCGCGTCGACCGGTTCGGGCTCGTATTTGCCGATCGACGGGACGGTCACGAAAACCTTCTGCTCGGCGAGCTCGTCGGCTTTGGCCGCCGGTTCCGCCGGTTCGGCGGGCGCGGCCTTTTTCGGCGCTTCCTCTTCTTTCGTCCACGGCGCGACGGTCGTCAGCGCGTTGAAGAACGCGTCGCCGAAATCGCGGGCCTTCGGGTAACGCTCGGCCGGTTTGACGGCGAGCGCTTTTTCGAGAATCTTGTCGGTCAGCGGCTGCACGTCGGTTCGCGCGGCGGCCGGCGATATTTTCCAGCCCTGTTTCTGCGCCCGGAGCAGTTCGCTTTCGGTGTTCGCCTCGAACGGCAGCCCGCCGGTCAGCATCTGGTAGGCGATCACGCCGAGCGCGTAGATGTCGCTGGCGAAGGTCGTGATGCCGCTTTCGAGCTCCTCGGGCGCTTTGTAAGCGAGATTGTCGTCCGAGATTTCGCCGTGCGAAACGCCGAAATTCATCAGCTTGACCTGTTCGATGCCGGCCTCGGAAACCGTCAGAATGATGTTTTCGGGCTTTAGATTGCGATGCAGGATGCCGTTCTGATGAGCTTCGCTGAGCGCGTAGGACGTCTGGCGGATGATCCGCGCCGTCCGCAGCGAGTTGAACTGGCCGGTTTCCCCGAGCATCTCGGCGAGCGATCGGCCGTCGACGAACTCGGTGACGATGAACTCGTTGCCCTCGGGCAGCTCGCCCGAATCGAAAAACGCGGCAATGTTCGGATGATTGAGATGCGAGAGCGAAACCCGCTCCTCGGCGAAGATCTTTTCTTCGAGCCCGCCCGCGAGCGCCGGGCCTTCGTTCATAAAGACGCGGACGACCACTTTCCGGCCGGCGATGATCCGGTCTTCGGCCAGATAGATCAGACTGCCGTCGTCGTCCTGCGGCAGCTCTTCGGTCACGAGATAACGGCCCTTGACGGTCTGGCCGATCAGCGCGCCGGTGTTGTCCCAGCTGAGCGCGGTGCGGCCGGCCGGATTCGTCCGGCGATCGCCGACCGAGGCCGTCCCCGACGGGATCTCGCTCGGTTTGACGATTCGCGGCAAAGGCTTCGGCTCTTCGGGCGCGACCGGCGCGGCGGGCGTTTCGAGCTCGAGCAGGTCCTCTTCCTCGGGCGGCGGCAGCGGTTCGAGCTCGAGCACGGATTCGGCCGGTTCGGGCTCGATCTTCGGCTGCGGCCGCAAAAACTGTTCGGATTGGAAGATCCGGCCGGCCGACGGGAAAGACGTCAGCTTCTTCTCGGTTTCCTCGGTCTGGTTGAGCGGAATGAATCGCGGCGCGGGATGGGTCTTGTGGTCGGCGTCCTTTTGCGGGATCTTGCCGAGCAGGTTCGTGAAGACGCCGCCGGCCGGCGCGTCGGGTTTGTGCGCCGCCGGCACGGGCAGAAGCCGTCCGCCGTCGTTATCGCAGAATCTTTGAGTCCCTTCCTCGTATGTGCGGCGACATTTGGGGCAGTAAAGCATCGTCGTATCACCTTTTAGTGCAATCATTCAGCTAAACCTCTTTGAAGTGTTTTCGAGCGTTTTCCGTGACGCCTGTTTCAAAAATAGGATTAATGCCGTCCGATTTTCAATAAATTACCGTTATTTTATGAGATTCAATCGTTTTTAACTTTCGCTAACTTCTCCATCAAAATGGTTTTGCTGCCGTCGAGCGCCATCGCCTGACGATACAGCCGCCGCGCGTCGGCGGGTTTGCCAATCCGCATAAAAGCGTCGCCGACGGCCTCGAAATCCTGCGCGAGCCGTTTCCGCTCGTTCGGCGAGACGACCGTCAGCGCCTTGTTGAGAATCTTTTCCGCGTCGTCGAGCCGCGCGCGGCGCAGGTAGAGCGAGCCGAGCAGCGTGTAGGAGACGAAGCTGTTCGGGCTGACCTCGACGCTTCTTTTTAAAACCTTTTCGGCCTCGTCGAACTCGCTCCGCGTCGTCAGCGCGCGGCCGAGCATATAGAGCGCGGTCGGGTTTTTCGGATCCTGGTCGAGCGCGCGCCGGAGCAGCTGTTCGGATTCGAGATATTTCTGCTGCGACTGCATCACGTCGGCGACGAGGATCATCGTCGGCACGTCGTTCGAGAAACGGATCGCCTTGCTGTAGGCGTCGCCCGAATCGGCGGACTTGCCGTTGCGGCGCAGAAGCCGGCCGAGATGCGCGTAGGCGAGCGCGAATTCGGGTTCGATCTGGATCGCTTTCTGGTAGGCGTTCTGCGTTTCGGCGGAAATATTGCCGCGCAGTTCGAGCGCGACGCCGAGCTGATCGTAGGCGAAGGCGTTGCCGTCGTCGATCTGGATCGCCTTGCGCGCCATCTTTTCGGCCTCGTCGTAGCGCTCGGAAAGATTGGTGCCGACGATCGGCTGCGTCAGCACGTAGCTCAGCGCGATGTAGGCGGCGGCGTTGTCCGGTTCGAGCTGCATCGCCTGCCGGTAGGCCCTTTCGGCCTCTTCCCAGCGCTGCTGGTCGGCGTAGATGTTGCCGAGACCGTAGACCGCCCGCGAGTCTTTCGGCTGGATGCCCTGCGCGCGGCGGTAGGCGTTTTCGGCCTTGACGTAATCGCGGTCATCGCGGGCCGTGTTGCCTTCCTCGACGGCCTGTTCGAAAAGATCGTTCGGATTGGTGTTCTGATTGCCGACCGTGATCACGATGTTCTCCTGCGGCGGCGTGTAAACGGTGGTCTGGTTGCGGTTCTGCGAAACCGTCTCGCGCCGGGCGGTGGTCCGGGTCGTCGGGCGGGTCGGTTTCGGCGTCGATTTGACGACCGTCTTCGGCGCGGTCTTGCGAACCGGCGCGGGCGCGGATTTGGTCGTCGCGGTTTTCGGTTTGGTGGTTTTCGCCGCGCTCGTCGAAGAGCTCTTCGGAGAGGTGCTCGGCGAGCGGAAAATGCCGCTGCTGCTGCCGAGATCCTGCCCGTAAACGTAAAGCGGGCCTAAAAACAAAAAGGCGAAAATCAATAAAATTCCGTTTTTTCCGAAAACTTTTGACATAACAACTCTCCAAAATTTTAATCGGAACGCACCAGTCGAAAACCGATGATCTTGTCGCGCTTGGAAACCTGATTGAAGGTTCGAAACGTCGAAGTCGCGGTCGAGATCTCTTTGTTCAGATTGAAAGCCCCCCGCACGACGACGAATTCACGGCCGTATTTTTCCTCGACCTGTTTGGCGAAGTCGGGATTCGCGCCCTTGTAGGCCGAAGCCTTCGAGCTCGTCCATTCCCAGACGTTGCCGACCAGATCGAGGACGCCCCATTTATCGGCGCCCGTCGGGATCGAACCGACCGGCGAAAGCACCAGATCGCGCCGGACGGCGGCCTTTTCCTCTTCCCACTTGTCGCCCCACGGATAGAGATTGTTCTCGCTGCCGTTGCGGGCGGCGTATTCCCACTCTTCCTCGGTCGGCAGCCGGTAGGCGACCTTGTCGCGTTCCGAGCGCCAGTCGGTAAAGGCTTTGATGTCTTCGAGATTGACGTAGCGCACCGGCATATTGAGCTCGTTCGTCAGCGGCCGGCCGTTTTCCCAGTTCGAGGGAATCGGGTTATAGTTTTTGGCCTTTACGAATTCGTAATATTCGGCGTTCGTCACCTCGGTCTTGTCCATCCAGAAATCCCTGACCTCGGTCTCGTGCTCCGGGTTTTCAAACAGATCCGCACCACTGCGTCCCATCGTAAACTTTCCGCCCGGGATCTTGACCATTTCGTTCTTGACCGTCGGCGGATTCTGGCTGTTCGAGTTAGTGTTCGAGTTATTCGTCGAAAGGTTGGTGTTGCCTCCACCGGTTCTGCCGCCGAACAATCCAAGCATATAGGCTCCGAACAATCCACCTGAAATAAGTATCAATGCGACGGCAATTCCACTAAACGCCAAAATTACCGGCGAGAGGCGGCGGCCCGTCGGCGGCTGCGATTCGACGAATCCGGTCTGTTGGCCGGTCTGCCAGTTTTGCGGATTGGTCTGCTGCATCTGCGGATTGGACGACTGTATCTGCATCTGCGAATTGAGCGGCTGAACGGAATAGCTCTGCTGCATCTGCGACGACTGGCCGAAATACTGCTGCGAAGCCTGGAGCGACGGCATCGTTTCCGACGGGCGCGGAATGCCGCCCGTGCCCTCGACCAGTTTGACCGCGACCTGCTGCGGCTTGCCGTCGCAGAAGACCTCGCTCTCCCAGTCCTGAAAGCCGTCGTGCGAGATCCGGATCCGGTGGTTGCCGCTCTGGACGCCTTCGAGCAGCAGCCAGCCGTCCTCGCGCGTCTGCCCGACCGCGATGTTGTCGACGAAGACGCGGGAATTCGCCGGGTTCGTCAGAATTCTGAGCTGCGCCGTCGGGAGCGACGAGTTGGTCGCGTAACCGACCGATGAAATGTTCTGCGAGGCCGAAAAAACCGCTTTTTTGAGCTCTTCGACGAGCTGCTCGCAGGACTGCGTGCGCGTTTCGCGCGACTTTTCGAGNNGTGTGGCGGACGGCGTATTCGATCTGCGGCGCGACCTTCAGGTTCAGTTCGGCGAACGGCGGCGGCGCGTCCGATAGATGTTTCTTCATAATCGCCGGGATCGACGAGCCCTTGAACGGGACGTCGCCGGCGAGCATCTGGTAAAGCATCACCCCGAGCGAGTAAATGTCGGCGCGCGCGTCGGGCTCCTCGTCGGCCCACTGTTCGGGCGCCATATAGTACGGCGAGCCCATCAGACCGGTCGTCTGCGCCTGGATGAACGAGCCGAGCAGCTCGCCCGACTTGATCTTCGCCAGTCCGAAATCGAGAATCTTGACGGCCTCGGCCATCGTCTTTTTGCCGGCGCAGATCATCACGTTGAGCGGTTTGAGGTCGCGGTGGACGATGCCCTGATGATGCGCCGCGCCGACGCCCGCGCAGATCGCCGTCATCAGATCGAGCGCTTTTTCGGGCGAGAGCCGGCCCTCGCGCGCGAGCAGGTCGTGAAGCGATTCGCCCTCGACGTACTCCATCACGAGAAACGGCACTTTGCCCTGGACGACGCCGTAATCCGAGACGCCGACGACGTTCTGATGCCGGATCGCGGCCGCCGCGAGCGCTTCCTGACGGAACCGCGTGATGAGCTGCGGGTCGTTGCCGACGAGATCCGGAAGAATGACCTTGATCGCGTGATGCGTTTTCAGATAGGCGTGACGCGCCTTGTAGACGACGCCCATCCCGCCCTGGCCGAGCCTTTTTTCGAGGTGGTATTTGCCTTCGAGCACGGGTTCGCCGGCGATCGTCTGCGCGGTCGGCATCCCGTCGTCGGGACAGGTGTTGACCTCATCGGCGTAGCATCTTTTACACAATTGACATTCTTTCATCTTGATTTCCGGGTCGCGGACGGATAACTACTGTATTCCGTAAATTTTATATAAAAGCTCGGACGGCATTGTATTTCCGATAATTCTTCCAGTTGATTTTAGTTCGTTTATCAATCTCAATCAAGGTAAAAATGAAAAACGCGGGGGCCGTTGAAAAGCCCCCGCGCAGGTTTTATTTTATTTCGCCCGGATTTACCAGCGTGCCGAAACCGTCATCGTATAGCGGGTCGCGTAGTCGCCCTCGTTGATCAGCGTGATCCACTGGTCGCCGTTATCGTCCGAGGTGTATTCGAGATAGCCGTCGCCGTAATCGATGTGGCCGTGCACGTCATCGGCGTCGATCTTGATGCTGTTGTTGCCGGAATCGACCGAGATCGTGATCGACTGGCCGTCGGCGACCCGCATCGCGTATTTGCGCGAGGCGCCCGCCGCGAGCGATCCGGTGACGGTTGCCGAAGTCCGGCCGCGCGCGAAACGAATCCGGGTCTGCGCCAGCGAATCGCTCGCGAGCCCCGCAATAATCAAAACCGCTGCCAAAAGTTTAATGCCGAATATTTTTTTCATATTTTTTTTCTTAAAGCTCCTGAACATTACTACGTTCAATTTTATGAACGATCCGGCCGTTTCGTTTTTGCCGAGAGCCGGCAAAATAACAAACGCGCGCCGCTATTTTTTTTCGCGGCGCGCGTTCGTCGGCCGATTTTCCGGCGGTTATTCGAGATGGACGCGTTTCAGGAGATCGAGATAGCGCGGGTCGTCGCGGATCGAATCGAAGACCGGATCGATCTTCACCGAGACAAGGTTCGCCTGCCGCGCCGCGTAGGCCTTTTCGAGCCATTCGAAAGCCTTTTCGCGCTCGCCGAGGTAGCCGTAATAGGACGCGACCCCGTAGGGCGAATTCCGGCCGTCCTCGGTTTCGGCGAATTCGGCGACCGCCCGGAGCGCGGCGTCGCGGTCGGCCGCGAAGATGACCGCGCGGGTCGTCTTCCCGCCGGGCGCGTTGTCGACATATGCCGACACCTTTTGGAGATCGCCCTTCTGCAGGTAGGACTGCGCGAGAAAGAGGTCGGCGACCGGATCGTTCGGCTTCGCGGTCAGCATAAAATTCGCCTCCTCGATCGCCTGATCGGGCTTGCGCCAGTAAATGTAAAGCTCGCAGACCGAAACCCAGACGCCGTAGGAAAGCGGGTCGAGCGCCTGCGCACGGCGGATGTCGGCCTCGGCCGCCTCGAACTGCCCGCGCGCCAGAAAGACGTTCGACCGCCAGAGCAGCGCCGTCCGGTTGTTCGGATTTTTCCGGAGCGCCTCGGTGTAGAACCGGACGCGCTCGTCGAGATCGTAGTTGTCGAGCGTCCCGACCGCGCCGAGCACGATGTTCGCGCCGGCCAGCGAATCGTCGAGCGCGAGCGCCTTCCGCGCGTGAAGCAAAGCCTTCGGCGCGGCCGTTCCGGGCGGCACCGCCGAGTTGAATTCCATCAGCATATAGACGGTCGCCAGCCCTTCGTGCGCGAGCGCGTAATCGGGCTCGGCCCGGAGCGCTTCTTCGAACAGCGAAACCGCCTTTTTCAGATTTTCGGGCGTCGGCATATTCCGGTAATAGAGGCCCTGCAGGTAAAGCTGGTAAGCCCTGACGTTTTTCGTGTAGCGGGCGGCGGGCGGCACGTCGCCGCAGATCCTGACCTGCAGATCGGCGACCAGCCGGCAGACGATCGTGTCCTGGATCGCGAAGATGTCGGCGATGTTCTTTTCCGGCAGATCGCTCGCCCAGATCACGCTGCCGTCGGCGGCGTCGACGAGCCGCGCCTCGATCCGGATGTTGTCGCCGCTCCGCTTCAAACCGCCCTCGAGAAAAGTCTCGACGCCGAGTTTTTTTCCGATCTCGGCGGCCGGCGCGTCCTTGTTCTTGAATTCGAAGACCGAGTTTCGCGAGATGACCTTGAGATCCTCGATCCGCGAAAGCTCGTTGATCAGGCTTTCGGTGAGGCCGTCGCTCAGATAGTCGTTGGCCGGGTCGCCGGTCAGGTTTCGAAGCGGCAGGACGGCGATCGAATGGCGTTTACCGGCCGCTTCCGGCGCGGCCGGCGGCGGCGCGGCCGGCGACCGCCGAAAGCTGTAAAAGCCGAAGGCAAGCAGCGAGATCACGACGACCGCGCCGACCGAAAGCAGGACGTAGCGAAAACCCGGATTTTCGGTTTCGGCCGGTTTATCGACGGCGGCCGGCGCGGGCGGCCGCGAATGACCGTTGAGCCCCGTTTTGTCGATCCGCCCGATAAAGCGGTAACCGCCGCCGTACCGCGTTTCGATCAGGCGCGGCGGCTTGCCGAGGTCGTTGAGCGCCTTGCGGATCGCGCCGACGGTCTTGCGGAGCGCGTCGTCGTAAACTTCGTGGCCGTCCCAGAATTTATCGAGCAGCTCGTCGCGGCCGACGAGCCGTTCGCGGTTTTCGATCAGGTAGGCGAGCACCTGAAACGGCCGTTTCGCCAGATGAATCTCGCGGCCGCCGGCCGTCAGGATCTGCGATTCGGCATCGAGAACAAACTCGTCGAAAACAAAACTTTGGGGCCCTTCTCCGTTCACTGACAACTCCAAAACGATCCGTAATTTCCGGGAATTTCCGTTTTTTTTCCGTTTCTTTTCCAGATTCGCCGGGCGCTTTCGCCCTACAATTCAGTACTTCTGTTTTTCGTTTTGCTGATTATAACGCCGATTTCCGGTTTGGCCAAGATTTTCCGGCCGTTTACCGAAATTTAAGGGGAATTGACTATGAAAAGTTTGAAAAGTCGTGTCGCGCGCCGCCGATTTGCCGCGCCGCTTGCCGTTGTGCTCGGTCTGCTGATCCTGACCGGCCTCGTTCTTTCACGTTATCCGGCGGCCGCCGCCCGCTGGACGGGTGACGCGGCGATTCTGCCGGGCCCCGAGAATTCCCTGCCCGAAACCGAAATCGCTCCTGTCCGAACCGGACGGACGGCCGAGCTCCGGCCGGTCGGCGAGTTTTCTGCCCCCGCCCTCCTCGACTATCACGCGACCGGCGGCAGCCTGCTGGTCGCGTCCGGTCGGCCGGCAACGGTCGAGCTCTTTTCGAAAAACGGCCGCGCCGGCTTCTTCAAATTCGCCGACGGAAAACCGGCGGACGAGATCAAAAGCCTCGCCGCCGTCCGCGACGAAAAGAGCGCGTTCGGCCCCGGCGAAGTTTTTCTGGGGGGCGAAAAAGGCGTGATCCTGCGCGTTTCGGCCGCCGGCGAAGCGGTTTCGAGGATCGTCCTGCCGCGCGTCAAAGCCGACGTCGACGGCCTCGTCGTCGACCGCGCCGGCGCGTTCGGCGGCGCGCTGCTCGCGGCGACCGCCGACGGCCGGATCTGGCGCGTCGGTCCGACCGAAAAAGCACGGCTCCTGCTCGATCTCAACACGCCCGTCAAGGGCCTCGCGGTCGTCCCGAACGATCTCGAACGCTACGGCGCGCTCGCCGGCCGGCTCGTCGCCGGCGCGCCCGCCGAGCGCGGAATCTTCGTCGTCGACGAACGCGGCGGCGCGAGCTTTTTCCCGCTCGACGTCGAGCCGCGCGACATCGACCTGATCGAGCCCGACGCCAATCTCTTCGCCGTTTCGACCGAAAAAAACCGGCTCTACGAATTCGGCGCCGAAAACTTCGCCGCCGCGGCCGGCGATCTGCTCGTCACGGCGGGCGAAGCGAACCGCTTCGGCATTCTACATTTCGACGGCGCGAATTTTCGGGTGTCGAGCGTCGAGCTCGACGAAAAAATCGACCAGACGGCTTTCGCGCCGCTCGACTTCGACCAGAACGCGACCGGCTGCGTGACCGCGCTTTCACCCCCCGAAAACGCCTTTCAATGGGAAGGCGAGACCGGCAGCTTCGACGTCGCCGCCCCCGCCGGCTGTGCGTGGACGGCGACGAGCGCCGCCGGCTGGCTCCAGATCCTGTCGGGACAAAGCGGCACCGGCAATGGAACGGTCCGCTATTTCGTCACCAAAAACGGGACCAACGCGCTCCGCGACGCCGCGATCACGGTCGACACCCTGACACACCGCGTCCGCCAGTCGCGGCGGGCCGAGATGCCGTGCCGGCCGACGGCCGACGCCGGCAATCAGAACGTCGGCGCGGCCGGCGGCGCGGGCTCGATCTCGATCAGCGGCCGCCCCGACTGCGCGTGGCGCGCCCAGACCGACGCTCCGTGGCTGACGCTGACCGGCCCGATCTACGGAAACGGAAACGGGACGGTGAATTTTACGACGGCGACCAATTTCACGGCCGCGACCCGCGTCGCCCGCGTCTCGTTCGCGGCCGGGACGGCGACCGTCACGCAGGCCCCGAATCTCGCGCCGACCGTCAATGCCGGCACCGATCAATCGATCGACCTCCCGGGCACGGCGACGCTTTCGGCGACCGTCACGGACGACGGCATCGGCGATCCGCCGACCGTTTCGTGGAGCCGGGTGAGCGGTGCGTCGAGCGTCATCTTCGGCACTGCCAGCAATCCGAGCACGACCGCGATCTTCAACAAAGAAGGAACTTACGTTCTTCGCGTGACGGCGACCGACGGTTATCTGACCGCGACCGACGACGTCACCGTGACGGTCAATCCCGACCCGCTTCCGCCGCCGCCCGATCCGGCGACGACCGCGCCGCCGCTCGACCGGACGGTCGTTACGAACATCGCCAAATCGACCGAATTTCTCTACACCGGCCCGAACCCGATCCAGACCGGCGTCGATCCGGACGACATCAAGCCCGAACGGGTCGGACTTTTGAGCGGCCGCGTCCTCGACAAAAGCGGTCAGCCGGTCTCGAACGTCCGGGTCGCGATCCTCGACCACGCCGAGCTCGGACAGACCCGGAGCCGCGCCGACGGCAGGTTCGATCTGGTCGTCAACGGCGGCGGCGAGCTGACGCTGAGGTTCGAAAAGCAGGGTTATATCACCGCCCAGCGCGAGGAAAAGATCGACTGGCAGGAATCGACGATGCTCGACGACGTGGTATTGGTCCCGTTCGACGGCAATGTCAGTTTCATCGACCTGACTTCGCCGGCCCCGATCCAGACGGCCGCCGGCGGCCTCGTCACGGACGCCGACGGCTCGCGGCGGGCGCGGCTCTTCTTCAAACAGGGCACGGCGGCGACCGTCACGCTGCCCGATAATTCGACCCAGCCGCTGACGGCGCTGCACGTCCGCGCGACCGAATTCACGGTCGGCGCCAACGGCCCCGCCACGATGCCGGCGGCCCTGCCGTCGACCAGCGAATACACCTACGCTTCGGAATATTCGGTCGACGAGGCGGTCGCGCTCGACGCGACGAACGTTTCGTTCAGCCGGCCGGTCATCCAGTATCTCGAAAATTATCTCGGCTTTCCGACCGGCGCGGCCGTCCCGACCGGCTCCTACGACCGCGTCACCGCCGAGTGGAGGGCCGAAGCGTCCGGCCGGGTCGTCAAGGTCCTCTCGGTCACGGGCGGTCTCGCCGACCTCGATCTGACCGGCGGCGGCACGCCCGCCACGCCCGCCGAATACGCCGCGCTCGACATCGATTCGGCCGAGCGGCAGCGGCTGGCGGAGATCTACGCGCCGGGCCAGACGCTCTGGCGCGTGCCGCTCGATCACTTTACGCCGTGGGACTGCAACTACCCGCCGGCCAACCGGCCGCCGCCCGACGTCGCTCCGCCGTTCGTCGAGGAGAAGCCGAAAAAGGACTGCGAGGAAGAAGACGGCTGCACGCAGGAGATTCAAAGCCAGACCGTCGAGGAAACCAGCGAGATCAACCACGAGGGTTATCAGATCACTTACGACAGCAAGAATGAGGAAAATATGGGCATCGCCGCCATTCCGCTGGTCGGCCCGACGCCGCCGCCGAAGGACCTCGAAAACGTCGCGGCGATCGTCACGGTCGCCGGGAAAACCGTTCGCTCGGATCTGATGCCGCCGTCGCCGAACCTGACGCTGAACTTCGCCTGGGACGGCAAGGACTACGCCGGCCGCACCGTTCAGGGACCGCAGACCGCCTACGTCAAGGTCGTCCATCTCTACCCGATCGGCTATGTCCTGACCGACGAGTTCGGCCAGACCGGCAGCGGTACCGGATCGACCTTCGTCCGGACCGGCGCGGGCATCACGACGCGCGACTTCGAGGTCGAGATCGGCCATCTCGACCGGGGACAGATGGGCCTCGGCGGGTGGTCGCTCAACGTCCACCACACCTACGATCCGGTGACGCAGACCCTCTATCAGGGCGACGGCCGCGAGCGGCACGCGAGCACGGTCAGCTCGGTCGTCAACACGACGGCCGGAACCGGCGTCTCGGGTTTCGGCGGCGACGGCGGCCCGGCCGCGAACGCCAGCTTTTTCGAACCGAGCGACGTCGCCTTCGCGCCGGACGGCTCGTACTATATCGCCGACCGTCTGAACAACCGGATCCGCCGCGTCGACCGCAGCGGGATCATCTCGACAGTTGCCGGCGACGGAACGGAATTCTGCGACCCGACGGCCGCCTGCGGCGACGGCGGCCCGGCCGTCGCCGCCCAGCTCTCGAACCCGGTCGGTCTGGCCGTCGCGCCGGACGGCAGCGTCCTCGTCGCGGACACCAACCGCCACCGGATTCGCCGGATCGGCACCGACGGCCTCATCACGACGATCGCCGGAACCGGCGACACCTGCGAGGCGACGGCCGCCTGCGGCGACGGCGGCCCGGCCGCGGCCGCCAGTCTCAACCAGCCGAATTACATCCACCTCGCCCCGGACGGCTCGCTCTACATCGCCGACAGGGGCAGCCACCGGGTCCGCAAGCTCGGGACCAACGGCCGCCTGACGACCGTCGCAGGCAGCGGCGCGACCGACTGTCCGGCCGATAATCAGCCCGCGCGGACGGCCTGCATCGAAGCGCCGACCGGAGTCGCTCTCGACGCCAACGGCTCGCTTTACGTCACCGGCAACGGCCAGAACAACGCCCGCCTGTTCCGGCTCGACACCGACGGGCTCGTCCACGTGCTCGTCACCGGCGACCTCTGCAACGGCGCGTTTCAGCGGCCCACGGGTTCCGCGCCGAGCATCTGCAGCCCGCGCGCCGTCTCGATCGGCCCCGACGGCAGTCCGTATTTCGCGGCCGACAACCGGATCTTCAGAATCGCTCCGAACGGCTCGCTCGAACCAATGATCGGCACGCTCGACAACAACTACAACGGCGAGGGTCAGCCGGTCACGACGGCGAACTTTTCCCTGCCCGCCGCCGCCGCGTTCGCCCCGGACGGCAACATCTACATCGCCGCCGCCAACGATCACCGGATTCGCCGGGTGACGCCGACGTTTCCGGGCTTTACCGGCAGCGACGCGCTGATTCCGTCCGAAGACGGCACCGAGGTCTTTCAGTTCGACGAGGACGGCCGCCATCTGCGAACCCTCAACGCGCTGACCGGGACCGACAAATACGTCTTCGGCTACGACGCCGCCGGCCGCCTCGTCTCGATCACCGACGGCGACGGCAACGTGACGACGATCGAGCGCGACGGCGCCGGCAAGCCGACCGGCATCCGTTCGCCCTACAACGAGCTCACCTCGTTCACGCTCGACGCCAACGGCTATCTCGCCTCGGTCACGAACGCCGCCGGCGAGACGAACAGCTACACCTACACCGCCGGCGGGCTGATGCTCACCAAACGCGACCCGCTCAACCATCAGAACACCTTCGCCTACGACGCCGAGGGCCGGCTCGTCAGCAACCAAAACGCCGCCGGCGGCACGCACACGTTTTCGCGGACCGGCAATTCGCTCGACCACACGGTGACCTACCGGACCCCGCTCAACCGCGCGTCCACCTTCCGGGTCCGGAACCTCACCAACGGCGACGAGCAGCAGACCGTCACCTTCGCCGACGGAACCGTTTATCACGGAACCACCGCCGCCGACGGATCGACCTCGGAAACGCAGACCGACGGCAGCACGTGGCAGACCACGCCGGGCCCCGACCCGCGCTGGGGAATGCAGTCGCCGCTCATTGCCGGCCTCGACGCGACGACCCCGAACGGTCTGCATTTCAACGCCGCTTTTACCAGGACGGCGACGCTCAACACGCCCGGCAATCCGCTGAGCCTGAACACTCAAACCGACGTTTCGAACATCGACGGGCGGGTCTACACGAACGTCTTCACGGCGGCGAACCGGACCTTCACGCTGACCTCGCCGGAAAATCGGCAGTCGACGCGCGTTATCGACGGACAGGAACGCCTGACGCAGAGCCGGTTCGCCGACCTCGAAGCGGACAGTTTCACCTACGACCCGCGCGGACGCCTGAGCGCGGCGACATTCGGCGACGGCGCTCAATCGCGGCGGTTCGAGCTCACCTACAACCCGGCGGGTCTCCCGGCCTCGGTCACCGATCCGCTTAACCGGACGAACGCCTTCGTTTACGATGCGGCGGGCCGCCTCACGCAGCGGACGCTGCCCGACAACCGCACCGTCGGTTTCGGATATAATGCCGACGGCGAGTTGACTTCGCTGACGCCGCCCGGCCGCCCGGCGCATACGTTCGGCTACAACCAGCTCGATCTCATCTCGTCTTATACGGCCCCGAGCGTCGGCGGCGGCAGCACGACGACCTTCGAATACAACCCCGACCGCGAGCTCTCGCGGATCACGCGGCCCGATTCCCTGACGCTCAATTACGTCTACGATGCGGGCGGAAAACTGCAGAGCCTGACCGTCCCCGGCGGCGTCTACAATCTCGCCTACGATCCCGCGACGGGTCTGCTGTCGAGCATCGCCGCACCGGGCGGCGAGATCGTGACCTATCAGATCGACGGCTTTCTGCCGACGCGCGAAAGCTGGACCGGCACGGTCTCCGGCAGCGTGTCGCAAACTTACGACAACGGTTTCCTCGTCACATCGCAGAGCATCGACGACGCGCACACGGTCGGTTTTACTTACGACAACGACGATCTGCCGACCGGCGCGGGGAATCTTTCGCTCGCCCGCAACGCGGCCAACGGGCTCCTGACCGGCACGACGCTCGGCGCAACGACGGACGACTTTGCCTACAACGGCTTCGGCGAAACGACGCATTACAGCGCGAAATTCAACGCGACCGTGCTTTTCGACGCCGGCTTCGTCTACGACAAGCTCGGCCGCGTCAGGCAGAAGACGGAAACCGTCGGCGGCGTGACGACGACCTACGATTACGGCTACGATCCGGCGGGACGCCTGACGACCGTCACGCTCAACGGCGGCCCGCTGCCGTTCGTGACCTACGGCTACGACGCCAACGACAACCGGACGAGCATCGATCTCGGCGGCAATGTCACCAACGGAACCTACGACGCGCAGGACCGCCTGACACAGTACGGCCCCAACGTTTACGCCTACACGCCCAACGGCGAGCTTCAGAGCAAAACCGCCGGCGGGCAGACGACCGCGTACGATTACGACGTCCTCGGAAATCTCCGAACCGTCACTCTGCCCGACACGACGCGGATCGACTACGTGATCGACGGGCGGAGCCGCCGGATCGGAAAGAAAGTCAACGGCACGCTCGTCAAAGGATTTCTCTACCAGGATCAGCTCGCGCCGGTCGCCGAGCTCGACGGCGCGAACGCGGTGATCAGCCGGTTCGTTTACGCGACCCGCGCGAACGTCCCCGATTATATGATCAAAAACGGCGTCGATTACCGCCTGGTCAGGGATTTGACGGGCAGCGTCCGCCTCGTGATCGACACCGCCACCGGCAGCATCGCGCAGCGGCTCGACTACGACGAGTTCGGCAACGTGCTGACGGACA
The DNA here is from genome assembly GCA_018269075.1 of Acidobacteriota bacterium. Lineage (GTDB taxonomy): Bacteria > Acidobacteriota > Blastocatellia > Pyrinomonadales > Pyrinomonadaceae > JAFDVJ01. The sequence continues at coordinate 4,288 of JAFDVJ010000070.1, read as the reverse complement.
CCAATCCGGGCTTTCAGCCGTTCGGCTTCGCGGGCGGGCTTTACGATCCGCAAACCCGGCTCGTCCGCTTCGGCGCCCGCGACTACGACGCCGAAACCGGGCGCTGGACGACGAAGGATCCGATCCTGTTCCGGAACGGCGACACCAACCCCTATCTTTACGCGCGGCTCGACCCGATCAACGATTACGATCCGAGCGGCTACAAATCGCTGGCGAGCCAGGCCATCGGCAAACTCAGACCCGACGGCAGCCCGCTCGACACGTTGGGCGACACGGGGCTGATCGAGATCGAAGTGCAGATCGAAAACCTGACGGAAACCTACCAGCGCATCAATAATTTGCTATATCAGCTGAAGAAAAAGAAAAACCCGTGTCTGTGGGACAAGATTCTGATCGCGCTCTACGAAGTCGAGAAGAAATTTCTTTCGGATTCGATCAAGGATTTGAAGAAAAAGGGCAATGCTCTGTCGCGCGGCAAAACACCGAATATTCCCTACCCGAATCCCAACGGGCCGATTCTGTCGACGAGGCCGTAAACGAAGCGGCCTCGGACGCGGCGTGAAAGCGCGGGCGGAGCGGATTGTCGATGGGAAATTTCTCGCGGCCGGACGGTGTTTTTTACCCGCTCCGGCCGGCCGCCGGGGTCAAGCCCGCGGCCCGTTCGGAGGGCCGGCAAATCCGCGCCGGTCGATAATCCGGTCGTCGCCGACCAACCGCCGGCCGGCTCGTAAACTCTTATTATTCATCAGACTCAAGGAATAGAAATTGCCCCGTTTCTGGTTGAACGGACAGTTGAAGGAACGCTGGCGGATGGCGCGGCCGGAGCGTCCGGTCCCGCTTGCGCCGAATCTTGAAGACGTCCGTTGGCAGAAATCTATTTTTATTGACGGGCGCATTATGAGCAAAATCAAAAACGCGGCCGGCCCCAAACCGGCGACCGCGCCGTTTCATCCCGATACCGAATTCGAGCGGCTGATCGAGGATCTGACCTTCCTCAGAAACGACCTGCGCGACTGCTGGGCGAAAATCGAATCCCGGATCGAAAATTTCGAGGGACGGGCCAGGGACAGCGCGCGGAATCTGGTGCATTACGTCGCCCTGCGGCGTCACGATCTGCGCGCGCTCCAAAGCGCGCTGGCGCGGCACGGCATCTCGTCGCTCGGGCGCAGCGAATCGCACGTGATGGCGAACATCGGCAAGGCGCTCAAACTGCTGCACCGGATTCTCGGCAAACCAAATCCGTTTCCGTCCGACGACGAAAAAGAACCGGGTCCCGACGAGGGCGATCGAATCCTCAGGGAACGCACCGACCGCCTGCTCGGGAAAAAACCGCCGCGAAGAAAAGTCCGGATTATGGTCACGCTGCCCGGCGAGGCCGCCGACGACCGCGAGCTGGTGCGCGAGCTGATCGCCGGCGGAATGGACTGCGCGCGGATCAACTGCGCCCACGACAGCCCGGCGGAATGGAGCCGGATGATCGGGAATATCCGGCAGGCCCGGGACGCGGTCGGCCGCGAATGCCGGATCTGCATCGACATCGCCGGCCCGAAGCTGCGCACCGGCGCGCTCGAACCGGGCCCGCGCGTTCTCAAGCTCCGGCCGGTCCGGGACGCCTTCGGACGCGTCGTCAAAGCGGCGCGCATCCGGCTGACGCCGGCCGGCAGTCCCGACCCGGCGCCGGCCGCCGCGCAGCTCAAAATGACGGCGAATTTTCTGTCCGGACTGCGGCCGGGCGACAATCTGAAATTCAGGGACGCGCGGGCCGCCCGCCGCGTTCTGACAATCACCGAAACCGACGGGCGGAGCCTCTGGGCCGAATGCCGGCAGACCGCCTATATCACGCCCGAAACAAACTTCGTGTCCGGCAAACCCGGCCGAAAAAAGCGTTCCGCGACCGCCGGCGAGATCCCGCCGCGCGAACAATTCATCACGCTGCGGCGCGGCGACCGCCTGATCCTGACGAAAACCCAGAAACCCGGCCGGCCGGCGCGGCTGGACGAAAACGGGCTCGCGGCCGAACCGGCGCGGATTCCCTGCAGCCTGCCCGGGGTCTTCGATTTCGTCCGGCCGGACGAGCAAATCTGGTTCGACGACGGCCGCATCGGCGGCCGGATCGCGGCGGTCGGCGCGGACGAGATGGTCTGCGAGATCACGCATCCGGACACCGGGACGCGAAAGCTGCGGGCCGCCAAGGGGATCAATTTTCCGGACAGCGATCTGCGCTTTCCGTCGCTCACCGCGAAAGACCTCAAAGACCTCGAATTCATCGTCCGGCACGCCGATTTTTGCGGCTATTCGTTCGTCCGCTCGGCGGCCGACGTCGTCCAGCTGCGGGATCGCTTGAAAAAGCTCGGCGGCGAGCATCTGGGCGTCGTCCTGAAAATCGAAACGCGGCAGGGTTTCGATCATCTGCCCGAAATTCTGCTGACCGCATTGACGGTCCCGTCGATCGGCGTGATGATCGCGCGCGGCGATCTGGCGGTCGAGACCGGCTTCGAGCGGCTCGCCGAAGTGCAGGAAGAAATCCTCTGGATCTGCGAGGCCGCGCACGTTCCGGTGATCTGGGCGACGCAGGTTCTGGAAGAGCTCAGCAAGGACGGAATCTATTCGCGGGCCGAGATCACCGACGCCGCGATGAGCGAACGCGCCGAATGCGTGATGCTCAACAAGGGCGCGTTCATCGTCGAAGCCGTCCGCGCGCTCGGCGGCATTCTCGAACGGATGGAGAGCCATCAGGAAAAGAAACGCCCGCTGCTCCGGCATCTCTGTCTGGCGGACAAATTTTTCGAAGTCGAAAAAAAACCGGCCCAGGACGCTTGAAGCCTGCCGGAAAATGACCTTTTTTCTTAATCGGCGCACAAAAAAACGGCCGCGAACGCAGGGCAAGCCCGTTGTTCGCGGCCGGTTTTCGGTTATTTGACGACGATGTTGACGAGCCGTTTCGGGACGACGACGATCTTGACGATCTGTTTGCCGTTCGTGTGCTCCTGGACCTTCGCGTCGGCGAGCGCCATCTTTTCGAGCTCGTCGTTCGACGCTTCGGGCGAGGCGAGCACGCGCGAGCGCAGTTTGCCGTTGATCTGGACCGGAATCTCGATCTCGTCGGCGCGGGCGAGCTCTTCGCGGTATTCCGGAAAGCGCGCGCCGTTGGCGAGGATGCCGTCGTCGTTGCCGGCGATGACCGCGTAAAGCTCTTCGGCCGTGTGCGGCGCGAAGGGCGTCAGCATCAGGACGAGCGCCTCGACGCCCTCGCGGATCGCGTAAACGTCCGTTTCGGAAGCCGCTTCGGGCTCGACCCGAAAATCGTAGAGCGCGTTCGAGAGTTCCATCAGCGCGGCGACCGGCGTGTTGAACTGGAGCGATTCGAAGCTCTCGCCGATCCGCCGGATCGTCTGGTGCGTCTTCTGCCGCAGCCGGCGCGCGTCGGCCGAAAATTCCCCGTTCGGACTGTCGGCGGCCGGGTTCGCGATTCTATCGCGCCATTTGTAGACGTACCGCCAGACGCGCTGCAGAAAACGGACCGCGCCCTCGATGCCGGCCTCGTTCCAGACGAGCTCGTTCTCGACCGGCGCGGCGAACAGAACGAAGAGCCGCGCCGCGTCCGCGCCGTAGATCTCGACCATCTCGTCCGGGTCGACGCCGTTGCCCTTGGATTTCGACATCCGCTCGATCGCCGATTTGAGCGGCTTGCCGTCCTCGCCGAAAGCGGCGACGACCCGGCCCTTCGCGTCGCGCTCGACGCGGACCTTCGCCGGCGGCGTGTAGATCCGTTTGCCGCGGCCGTCGGGATCGTCCGGGTTCGGGATCTCGTCGAAGAACGTCTCGCCGACGACCATTCCCTGCGTCAGCAGCCGTTTGACCGGCTCGTTGAATTTCACGAGCCCGAGATCGCGCATCACCTTCGACCAGAACCGCGTGTAGATCAGGTGCATGACGGCGTGATCGTCGCCGCCGATATACTGGTCGACCGGCGTCCAGTAGGCCGCGATTTCGGGCGCGAACGGCATCTCGTCGTTCCGGTTGTCGAGATAGCGGAAATAGTACCAGCACGAATCGACGAACGTGTCCATCGNNGTCTCGCGCCGCGCCGGCCCGCCGCATTCCGGACAGCTCGTTTCGACGAACTCCGGCACCTGCGCGAGCGGCGACTGGCCCATCCCGGTGATCGCGATCTCGGCCGGCAGCTCGATCGGCAGGTTCTCGTATTTTTCCGGCACGACGCCGCATTCGCCGCAGTAGACGATCGGGATCGGCGAGCCCCAGAAACGCTGGCGCGAGATGCCCCAGT
>JAFDVJ010000006.1:47723-246897 GCA_018269075.1 Acidobacteriota bacterium | reverse complement strand
AAAGAAATTTAGTGTTTTTAGTGTGTTTGGTGGAAGAACAAAAAAGCGAACGCGACCTAAATCGCCGCTTTTTCCGATAAGTTATGTCGCTAACTATAAATGAATCGAGCTGAAAACCCCGATGCACAATTATTTATTCGAAACGATATGATAAAAATGCGATCGATCATCGTGAGAGCGGCTTTTTCGGGCGCGTTGATCGCCGTGTTCGGCGGCCTCTTCGCGGCGGCGGGCCAGACCGACCGGCGAATCGAAGAGATCCGCCGGATCTCCCGCGAAGTGAGCGCGCAGATCGCCGAATGCGAGACGGCGGGCGCGACCTCGACGACATTTCTGACCGAGCTGGTCGTCAACCGGAACGGCGGTCCCTATCCGGCGGTCGGAATTTACCGGGCGGTCGTCAAATTCTTCTACACTTTCGGCGACCGCGAAAAAAATCCGTATCCCGACCGTCTTTTGAAGATCGTCGTCTCGGTCGACCGCGCGGCGGCGGGCGAGCGTTCCGAATATCTTCTCAACGAGCGGGGCGAGCTGATCTTCTATTACGAAAAGAAGGAGGAAACCGAAACCCGGCTTTACTTCGCTTCTGAAAAGCCGATCCGGACCGCCGTCGGCGAAAAAACGGTCGAGCCGCGCGCGAAAGCCGGGGCCGCCGGCCGGGCGCTCGCCGAAAAGCGGCGTCTGATCGAATTGTTCAGGAATTCGCTGAATTTCTGATCGGCGCCGGAGAAGCGGACGCTCCCGCGGGCCGGACGACCCGTAAAAGCCCCGCAATCCGCGCGGCGCGGCGCGGATTGCGGGATTGTCTTCGGATCCGCGCCGAAAATGCGTCCAAAATGTTTTGAAAGCCGTCGCGAACCGGTTCGAATGAGGCGGTTCGCGATTTTTATAGTAGAATTACCTGTAACTGTTTGAGGCGAAACGATGACCGACCCGCAAATATTGGAGATCCTCGAAGTGCTGAAATCGCTGCCGCCGGAAAAGGTCGCGGATGTGAAGACGTTTGCCTGTATGCTCCGCGACCGCTACGGCCGGAGCGCGGCGCGCGAGGAGAGCGACGCGTGGACGGCGGAAGATCTCGGCGAGGTCGTCGTCGCTTCGATGAATTATCTGGAGGAGATGTCGATATGAAACCCGGTACGGTGGTGATCGCCGAATTTCAGGGCGCGGCGGCCGTTAAACGGCGGCTCGCGGTCGTCGTGTCGAGCGAGGCCTATCAGCGCGAACGCGCCGAAGCGATTCTCTGCGTCGTCACGGCCGAGCCCGGCGAAAGCGTGTCGCCGACCGATTACATCCTGCAGGACTGGTCGGCGGCGGGCCTCAAGCGGCCGTCGACGATCCGGATCTTTCCGTTCACGCTGCCGCAGAGCAACCTTCTCGGCGTCGGCGAACTGTCCGAAAGAGACTGGACGAAAGTCCGGACGCGTCTGCAGATCGCTTTGGATTTTTAATGTCAAACTCAATTCTTATCGTCGATGATGAAAGGGGCATCCGCGAAACTCTGCGCGGCGTGCTCGAGGACGAGGGCTTCGAGGTCGAAACCGTCGAGAACGGCGAGGACTGTCTGAAGCTGACCGAGACGACGCATTTTTCGTGTGTCCTGCTCGATATCTGGCTCGGCGACGGGATCGACGGATTGGAGACGCTCAAGCTGTTGCGCGAGAACGGCAGCGATTCGGCGGTCGTGATGATCTCGGGCCACGGCAATATCGAGACGGCCGTCAACGCGACCAAACTCGGCGCGTTCGACTTTATCGAAAAGCCGCTGTCGCTCGAAAAGACCGTCCTCACGGTGCGCAACGCGATCAAGCAGCGCGAGCTCGAACGCGTCAACGCGCAGCTCGCCGCGCGATTGTCCGAGGAATACGTGATGATCGGCGATTCGATCGCGATGCGCGCTTTGCGCAAACAGATCGCGGTCGTCGCGCCGACCGACGGGCGGGTTTTAATTTCGGGCGAATCCGGCACCGGCAAAGAGCTCGTCGCGCGCGCGATTCACGCGGCTTCGCGAAGAAAGAACGCGCCGTTCGTCGAGATCAATTCGGCGGCGATTCCCGAAGATCTCGTCGAGTCGGAGCTTTTCGGCCACGCGAAGGGCGCGTTTTCCGGCGCGACGCACGCCAAGAAGGGCAAGTTCGAGATCGCCGACGGCGCGACGCTCTTTCTCGACGAGATCGGCGATATGTCGCCGCGCGTGCAGGCCAAGATGCTTCGCGTTTTGGAAGAACAGCGGTTCGAGCCGGTCGGCAGCAACACGCCGGTCAAGGTCGACGTCCGCGTCATCTCGGCGACCAACAAGCCGCTCTCGTTCCTGATCGAAAACGGCGCGTTCCGGGCCGATCTCTTCTATCGCCTGAACGTCATCCCGTTTCAGATCCCGCCGCTCCGCGAACGGCTCGAAGACGTCCCGCGGCTGACGGATCATTTCAACCTCAAGTTCTCGCACGCCTACGGCAAACGCCCGAAGGAATTCACTCCGGAAGCGATCGAGGGTCTTCAGAACTATGCGTGGCCGGGCAACGTCCGCGAGCTCAAAAACACGATCGAGCGCGTCGTCATTATGGTCGAAAAGCCGCGCGTCGCCTTCGACGACCTGCCGAAGTTCAACCCGTCGGAAGAACCGCCCGCGTCGAGCTTTCGCTTTCCGTCGTTCAAGGAGGCGACCGACGCCTACCAGCGCGAGTTCATCCTCCACAAGCTCGCCGAATACGACGGCAGCGTCGCCAAAGCCGCCGAATCGATGGGCGTCGACCGCTCGCATCTTTATCGGAGGATGCGTAATTTGGGAATTCAGGGGAAGTCGTGAAAGAAGAAGGGGAGAAGAGGAGAAGGGGAGAAGAGGAGAAATTAAATCCCCCTCCGGATAATTGCGTGATTCCAGGGCGGGAAATTGTTTTGGAACTTCAATCGGTTTACGGTGTCTAAAAGGTTATGGGCATCAAATCTCTGAGTCGTTTAAACCATCAAACAAAACGGAGCATTGCCGCAATCTTTGTTTTTCTGGGCGGAGTTTCGATCGTCGCTTTTATTTATGTCGATCGGTCGTTTGAAGTTTCGCCGGCCGTAAACCAAAGCGTTTCGGCCGAATCGGTCGAGGAGATATCCGATGCGCAGATCGAAACCGAAAGTTATGCCGTGTATTCGGCGCTTTTCAACGATATTCAAACAAGCGACCGGTTCCGTTTGTTTCCGAAAAATACGAAAACCTACGTGATCGGGCGGAGTACGGTCGGATGCGGGAATGAATCGAATAAAGTCTTCGATGACGAGGATTTTAATCGATCCGAAGATTTGGCCGAAGGCTCGGAAAACTATGCCTTTAAAGAACTGCAATTAGATTCCGAAATGCGGGACGGCTATCGTCGGGCGGCGCGCCGCTGCCGGGTGCTTTCCGAAAGGATCGACATCCCGACGCCCTATGTTTTAGTCGATGAAAAAGAAATCGAGACGCTCTTCACCGACGATGTTTTCGATGGATGGGATAGCTTTTACAAAAAATATTCCGATTCGACGGGATTCATCAGTTTGTCGAACGTCGGATTCGCCCCCGACCTGAAACGGGCTGTCCTGTATATCTCGAGAGAATGCGGAGGCAAATGCGGAACCGGAGATTTCGTGCTTCTGGAAAAAGACGGCGCGCTCTGGAAAGTCCACCGGACCGTCAACGTCTGGGTCTCATAAAAAAAAGGGAGAAGGGGCGAAAGGGAGAAAGGGAGACCGAAATCTCCCTCAACAAACCAATCCGAAATCCGAAATCCGAAATCCGAAATCGAATCATCCCCACCAGAAGGCGGCGGCGATGATTGCGTAGAGGCCGATCAGCGAGAGGCCTTCGAGCCAGATCGATTCGCCGTCGAAGACGACGAAGGCCGAGACGAGCGCGGCGAGCGCGAGCGCGACGACCAAGAGCGGCGAGAGGACGAACGTCAGAATCGAGCCGCCGAGCACGAACGAAAGCAAAACGAGCATCGGGAACAGTCCGAGCGCGATCTGCAGCGAGCTGTTCAAAATCACGCTGACCGCGTAGTCGGCCTGATTGCGCCACGCGAGCTGGATGCCGATCAGGTTCTCGATCGCGTTGCCGGCGATCGCGACGACGACCAATCCGGCGAACGTCTCGGTGATGCCGAGCGTCTTCATCGCCGGCTGCAGCGCTTCGACGAACCAGTCGGAGACGAACGCCGCGCCCGCGCCGGCCGCCGCGAGCACGCCGAGCGTCAGCGACATCGGCCACTGCGCGTGATGCTCACCCATCTCTTCCTTCTGCGTCGCGACGGCCGGATCGCCCTTGACCGAGAAATAGATGCTCGCCGCGAGCACGACCAATAAGATGATCGCGACGACGATGTCGAGCTTGTTGATATGCGGCTCGGCCGGCGTGTGCAGCTCTTTGGCGAGCGTCGGGACGATCAGCGCCGAAACGGCGAGCAGCATCAGCGTCGCGATCATCCGCGGCGGCTCGGACTTGAAACGCTGCGTGCCGTTCTTGAGACCTCCGAAAAAGAGCGCGAGACCGAAGACGAGCAGCGAATTGCCGAGGATCGAGCCGACGAGCGCGGCCTGCACGACGTGCGCCAAACCGGCGCGCAGCGCGAAGATCGCGACGAACAATTCGGGCAGATTGCCGAGTCCCGACTGCAAAATGCCGGTCGCGCCGGGCCCGAGACGGCTGCCCAATTGCTCGGTCGCGTCGCCGACGATCATCGCCAGCAGCGCGAGCGCGACCGCCGTCACGCCGAACGCGACGACCGCGTTCGCCTCGGCGTAATGCAGGATGCCGGCCGCGACCGTCGCGATCGCGCACAGAACGATAACGAGTTTTTCCTTTTTCTGCATATTGTATAAGTATCGAAAGAAATGCGTTCGGCTGTGATTTTATGCGCCTTGTCACTCCAATTATTTAAAAGGCACAACAGTTTGTCAGTTTGGTTACACGGTAAGCTACAAAGAATTGTTTTACTTTTTCAGTTGATTTTCTTATTTCTCCGTCTGCCCAAACTTCAGCGGGTTTCCTCTCTGGGTCAATAACTAACAAAACCTGATCGCCTTTAGTAAGATCAGCTAACACATCGTCACGGCAGAATAAGTGGTCAACTATAATTTCCTTTCTATTATAACTCCCTTCAATAACCTTATTGATTTTGTATTTTGCAATTCGGTAAGGAGCAACTACTCCACACAATACTTCAGGAGATTTACCGATTTGTAAAACTTCGCCTTCAATTATTAACCATTTGTTTTTAGATTCGACTGAATTTTGGCTAAAAAGAAGAAGCGCAATAATTCCGAAAACTACGGTTATAAATTTAAATTTGTTCATAGTCTTTTACCTTCAAACTTTGGAACAATGGTTGGTGCTTTTTTTACTATACGATCAACTGTAACACCATTAGTGGATGTTGACTTTAAATAAACGTCATACTCGATTGAATCATAATAAAACTCGTATCTAGCTTATCCACCAATATTTAGATCTTTGGGACTGGCTTCTCGAAGTTTATTTTTTGAGTTAGTTAATTCAGATAAAACACTTGCCTCAAATATTAAAGCTCCAACATGCGCTCCTGCATTTTGACTATTCAAACCGTTGGAAATATCTCCAGTGAAAGGTTTTCCGTTTTTTTACCATCTCCACATGCTCAAATAAAAAGTGAGCCGTTAACGTAGTTGCTAATGCTGATTCTAAGTTGTCAGTAATTTTAATTTCTTCAAAATCAATTACTGCATCTATAGTCTTATTCTTTGTATCAATTTTAGCATTTTCACCATTATCAAAAAGAACTCCCCCACTGTCCCCATTAACATATTGTATAAGTATCGAAAGAAATGCGTTCGGCTGTGATTTTACATCACTTCGGCCGCCGTTCGAAACCGTTGACGGGCAAAAAAAAAGGGAAAGCCTGCCGAGGCTTTCCCGTTAACGGTTTTATTGAGGAAATATGTCGATTTCGGATTTCGGATTTCGGATTTCGGATTTGTTTCTTAACGGAACGCCGTTGCTTTTAAAGCCGCTTCCGGTATTCGAAACGTCCTGTCATCTTTAATCTTTCAAACGAAAGCGCATAAGTTCGGAGAAACTTCAGTCCCGCAATATGCTTTTTCAACACTTATACTCTTTCACGCCGGTTCGGCGGGTTGGTTGCAAAAAGTTCGGAAATTTATTTTTGGCAGCCGATTTCCCGGAACGGCGTTCGTATCCCGGCGCATATTCCATCGATACCCGACGCGGGGCGCGCGGTATTTCGTTTTTTTACCGCACACCCCTCGTTTATTACCACGGTTGATAAGAGATTTACCGCGGTTGATGAGAGATTTACCGCGGTTGATAAGAGATTTACCGCGGTTGATAAGAGATTTACCGCGGTTGATGAAAGATTTACCGCGGTTGATAAGAGATTTACCGCAGGTGAAATCGATTTCAACCGCGGTAAATTTAAATTCAACCGCGGTAAATCTCTTATCAACCGCGGTAAATTTAAATTCAACCGCGGTCATAAACGCATACACCACGGTAAAAAAGCCGGGGAATCGGTGCCGGTCAACCGGGATCGCGGTCAAAGATGCCTGTCCTGCGTGGTCCGCAGCCGAGCGGGATTCTCCGGAATAGCTGATAGCTGATAGATGACAGCTGAAAAACGCCGGATCTATCATCTTTGATCTATCATCTTTCATCTATTCCGAAGGTGTTTCCTAATCGATTTGTCAGCCGCTAAAATAAGACGCTGGAAATACGCGGATGAATTTTAGAATTATCCGCGAAAATCCGCCGAATCCGCGTTTGTCCGCGTCCTATTAAACTAATCGCCTCGGTTCTTTCAAGGTGTTTATCAGTTTTGCACTCTAATCTGTAAATGCCGTCTTTTCAACGATTTTGTGCGTAGTGAAATTGCTTCGAAAATTATCGGAAAGTTTTTTTCAATGCTTGTGCAAAAATATTTTCGGACTTTCGTCATAGCTTAAGAGAGGATTTTAAGGCACGAACGGGAAAGTGCCGCGAATTGTTGGCCGGTAAAACGGCTTTCGGTTCGTAAAGCGTTTCGGCCGGACCTTCCGGCGGCCGTCCTTAAATCCGCTCCGGATTGAGATGATTTCAATCCAATTCAGTACGTTAAAGGAGACAAAAAAGGATGAAACAATATCCTAAAAGATATAAGGAAATGTTCGAACGCGCGCTCAATGCACTGCGCAATATGGCGCCGGAGACGAAATTCAAGGGCATCACGCTCGCGGACTTTGCGGCGCAGGTCGAACGAAGCCTGGCGACGCGGCGGCATCTCGACGATCTCGACGACCAGACCGTGATCGGTTTGATCGACCGCGAGACCGAAGACGAGAAGACGCTCGCGATGCTCGCGGACATCGTCGACGGCGTCGTCGGCCACGAGGATTTCGGCGACGACTCGGCGCTTTACGAGGCGCTCGGCTTCGTCCGCAAATCGCAGCGCAAATCCGGCCTGACGCGCCGCAAGCGCAAGGCCGAAACGAAAGAAATGCCCTAAAGTCTGATCTTTAACTAAAACGGCCGCCGACGGGTTTGGAAACCGGAACTTTCCCGATTTTCTTCCAGAAGCAATTCACAAGACGAACATTGAATTGTCGATTCCGTCTATAACCCGCAAGGCCGCAAAATTCCACAACTGAAGAGAAACGGCCGCTGCGCCCCGTGAGGCAATCCGCAGCGGCCGTTTCGTTTTTTTTAGTTCTGAGTTCCGCCTTCAGGCGGCCATTCGTTTCTCTTCGAAAGCATTCGTCAAGCAGCGAAAGCCGCCTGAAGGCGGAACTCAAAACCTTTTGAAAGCATTCGTCAAGCAGCGAAAGCCGCCTGAAGGCGGAACTCAAAACTTTATTTAGATGCCCATAACGTCGATCAGCTCCTGAACCGCGCCGGCCGATTTCTGGAGGGCGGCGCGTTCTTCGTTGGTCAGGGAAATCTCGATGATCTGTTCGATGCCGTTCTTGCCGAGCTTGACCGGCACGCCGACGAAGAGATTGCTGATGCCGTATTCGCCTTCGAGATAGACGGCGCAGGGCAGGATCTTCTTTTTATCTTTCAGGATCGCTTCGGCCATCTCGACCGCGCCTAAGGAAGGCGCGTAAAAGGCCGAGCCGGTTTTCAAGAGACCGACGATCTCGGCGCCGCCGTTCGCGGTCCGGTTGATGATCGCGTCAAGCCGGTCCTTCGGGATCAATTCGGTGATCGGGATGCCGGCGACCGTCGAATAGCGCGGCAGCGGGACCATCGTGTCGCCGTGGCCGCCGAGCACGAACGCCGTCACGTTTTCGACCGAGACGTTGAGTTCTTCGGCGATGAAGCAGCGCATCCGCGCCGAATCCAGCACGCCGGCCATTCCCATGACGCGGTTTTTCGGGAAGCCCGAACGGACGAAGGCGACCTGCGTCATCGCGTCGAGCGGGTTCGAGACGACGATGATAAAGGCGTTCGGCGAATATTTCGCGACCTGATCGGTGACGCCGCCGACGATGTCCGAGTTGGTTTTCAGCAGATCGTCGCGGCTCATTCCGGGTTTGCGCGGCAGTCCGGCCGTGATGATGATGACGTCGGAGTTCGCGGTCTCTTCATACGAGTTCGCGCCGACGAGCTTGACGTCGAAACCGTCGATCGGCGCGGCCTGCGCGAGATCGAGCGACTTGCCCTGCGGCGTTCCCTCGACGATGTCGACGAGGACGACGTCCGCCAATTCCTTCGCCGCGATCCAGTGCGCGGCCGTCGCGCCGACGTTGCCCGCGCCGACCACCGTAATTTTGTGTCTTCCAGCCATTATGTATATTTCCTCTCTTAAAATAAGTGTGTGATAAAAAGAATATTTTGTCACAATTGCGGGGAAACGGCAATTTGATTGCGGATTTCGGATTGCGGATTTCGGATTTTTGCGGGATTGGGAAGGACTGTTTCGAGCGGGGCGGTTTTCGGGGAGAAACTTGCGGGGAAAATAGTTGACGGTGAAGGGAAAAACGCGCACAATTCCGGCAGGGAGAATTGTCGCGCCGAGGAGGATTTATGAGTTTGAAGATTCTCGATTACGAATTTGGAGATAAGTTATTAAGGTTGACGGTCGGTTTGATCTTTCCGGTTTTATTGATCGCCGCGCCGGCGGTTTGTTTCGGTAAACTGCCGCCGGTCGATAAGCCGGCAATGGTTGAAACCAATCGAAACTCGACGCTCAATGACGGGATGTTTAAATTATCGATATCGGTCGATGAGAAGGAGTTTTACGGCCAATCGAAGCTCAGGGTCAAAGCGAAAATCGAAAATATTTCAACGGTCGGAATTTCTTTGAAGGAGCTTATCTATGTATCCTTCTATCTTTCAAAATACAACAGTGATGAGGTCTCACTCACCCGCAGTTCGGAGACGTATTCGGGAGATTTTTCCTTAAGGCGCATCAAATCCGTGAAGGAGGATTACAGAATAGAGCCTAACGAAAAGTTCGAGTTTGAAGTCGATTTGATGTCGCTCTGGTGGGAAGACTATTTGCTGTCGATGAGGGGAAATCGCTCCGTCAGCGATTTACCCAAAGGAAAATATTTTCTGTTTATGGAGCTTAGCTTGCCGGTTGAAGCCATATCAACGAAGGAGGACAAATTTTATGCGAAATACTTTTCAAACAACATACCCTTTGAATTGAAGGATAAATGTCCCGAAGATAAAACCTGCCCGTAATTTTATGGACTTAAAGTGTGGACAAAACTTGTTGGAATAATGAGCGTTAAACCCGCGAGCGTTTATTAAACTATCCACTAAACACACTAAAAACACGAAAGAAATTTAGTGTGTTTAGTGTGTTTAGTGGACAGATAAAAAAGCGAACGCGGCCGAAATAATTACTTTTTCCAATAAGTTCGGTCACTACAATCCGGGCTCTTTGAATTCTATCAGCTCGTTTGGGGGCGACGGCGGTTTTCGCGCTTCGCGCTCACGGCAGACTGACAGTCTGCCGTACTAGAGACGCGGATCGACGGGTTCGCTCTCCAGGGCGAGGACGCCGAAGACGCATTCGTGGACTTTTCTTAAGGGCTCGCGGCGGACGAACCGTTCGAGCGCTTCGACGCCGAGCGCGAATTCGCGCAATGCGAGCGAGCGTTTGGCCGATAAGCCACGTTGGCGCAATCGTTCGAGGTTTTCCGGCAGATCGTATTCCGCGCCGTAGATGATCCGCAGATATTCTTTGCCGCGGCATTTGATCGCCGGCTGAACGAGGCCGCGCGGGCCGCGCACGATGAAGTCGAGCGGCTTGACGACCATTCCTTCGCCGCCCCTGCCGGTCAGCTCGAGCCACCATTGGGCGGCTTCGGCGACGCTTTCCTCGTCGGCGAGCGTGACGACGCGGTACGGCGTCGCCAGGAGCAGCGCCTCGTCGGCCGCGCAGAGCTTGGCGAGCGTTTCCATCTGCCAGATATGACTGCGGTCGAGATGCGTCCGGCCCTCGGTCGCGAGCAGGTGAAACGGCGCGAGCCGCAGATCATCCACCGATTCGACCGGCCAGCAGTAGCGGCGATAGGCTTCGGTGTACTGTTCGGCTTTGGTCAGACGGGTCGTGAAGCGTTCGAGAAGCTTTCCGGCATCTTCAGCCCGCGCGGCGGTTTTCCGCAATTGCGCGACCGTTTCCGCGAGCGCGGCGCGCGAGGCCGCGCCGACGGCCGCGTACTGCTGCCGGATGAGCGCCTGCGCCTTGACCGACCACGGCATCAGCTCGCAGTCGAGGATCATCCAGCCGGTCTCGAATTCGTCCCAGAAACCGGCGCGTTCGGCGGCGAAGCGGAGTCGTTCGAGAAACTCGGTCTCGATCTCGCGGTCCTCGAAGAACCGCCGCCCGGTCCGCGTCGCGCAGATCCCGAGGCCTTCGCCGACGACGCCGAACCGCGTCCGCGCCGTCTCGGCGTCGCGGCAGAGGGCGACGACCGCGCGCGAGCCCATATGTTTTTCTTCGCAGACGACCTGCGCGACGTCCTGCGCGCGGTAGTAGGCGAAGGCTTCCGCCGGATGTTCGAGAAAACCGTCGGCGCGGCTCGTCTCGGACGGCGACATCGTCGGCGGCAGGTAGGCGAGCCATTTCGGATTGGCCGCGAAACGGCTCATCACTTCGAGCGCGGCGGTCGCGTTTTCCTCGCGGATCGTGATGTTTTTCAAAAGCCGCGTCTCGACGATCCGCTTGCCGGTGACGTCGTCGAGATCGAGCACGTCGTCGAGCTCGTGCTGCGCGGAGAGCTTCGGCGCGGCCGCTTCGGGAAAGAGCGGCCTGACCGGCTCGTAATAGACCTTTTTCGCCGCGACCGACACGAGCTCGCGTTCGGGGTAGCGGAACGCGGTCAGCTTGCCGCCGAAGACGCAGCCGGTGTCGATGCAGATCGTGTTGTTGACCCATTCGGGCTCGGGCGTCGGGACGTGGCCGTAGACGACCGCCGCGCGGCCGCGGTACTCGGCCGCCCAGTTGTAGCGGACCGGCAGACCGTATTCGTCGGTTTCGCCGGTCGTCTCGCCGTAGAGCGCGAAATCGCGGACCCGGCCCGAACCGCGGCCCTGCAGGTTCTCTTTCAAACCGGCGTGCGCGACGACGAGCCGGCCGTCGTCGAAGACGTAATGGCTGACGAGCCCGTCGATGTATTCGGCGACTTCCGCTTTGAATTCGTCGGTTTCCGTCGAAAGCTGGGCGACGGTTTCGGCCAATCCGTGCGAGACGGTGACGCTGCGGCCGCGCAGGTATTTCAGAAGCTTCGCCTCGTGATTGCCGGGCACGCAGAGCGCCTTGCCGGCGCGCGTCATACTCATCACGAGCCGCAGAACGGCGGGCGAAGCCGGGCCGCGGTCGACGAGATCGCCGACGAAAACGGCCCGGCGGCCGGGCGGGTTCTCGACGTCGAACCGGCCGTCCGGGGTTTCGGCGATCTGGTAGCCGAGCTTTTCGAGCAGTTCTTTTAATTCGTCGAAACAGCCGTGGACGTCGCCGACGATGTCGAACGGGCCGGATTCATTTTTGCGGTTGTTCCAGAGCGGCTGGCGTTCGATCTCGACCGCATCGATGTCCTCGACCGAATCGAGCGTGAAAATATGGCGGAAGCCTTCCTTCTGCAGACCGCGGACCGAGCGCCGGAGGCTCTGCAATTGAATCCGGACGACCTGCGCCGCGAAGTTGCGGTCGGTCCGTTCGTGATGACGTTCGAGCAGGATGTTTTCCGGCGGGTTGACGACGATCGCGACCGGCAGGACGTGAAACTCGCGGGCGAGCCGGACGAGCGGCGCGCGCGCCTCGCGCTGGACGCTGGTCGCGTCGACGACGGTCAGCCGGCCGGACCTGAGCCGTTTCGCGGCGATGTAATGCAGGAGTTCGAACGCTTCGCGCGTGACGGTCTGATCGTTCTCGTCGTCGGCGAGCAATGCGCGGCAGAAGTCCGACGAGATGATCTCGGTCGGCTTGAAATGCCGGCGCGCGAACGTCGATTTGCCGCTGCTCGTCGCGCCGATCAGGACGACTAAGGATAATTCGGGAATCGTGATCTTCATTTCTTAAAAACGGCCATCTGCGTCGGCGCGCCGAGCGTTTCGTCCGCGTCGCCGACCGGCCGGAACTCGACGGCGTAAGCATATTTCCGGGCGATTTCGCGGGCCCACGCTGCGAACTCGGCGCGCGTCCATTCGAAGCGGTGGTCGGCGTGGCGAAAACGGCCGGCGGGCAGGTTCTCGAATTTGACGTTGTATTCGACGTTCGGCGTCGTCAGGACGACGAGCGGCGGCCGCGCGAATTCGAACAGCACGCGCTCGAAGGCGGCGAGCCGCGCTTCGTCGAGATGCTCGACGACCTCGATGACGGTCGCCGCGTCAAAGCCTTCGAGCCGCCGGTCGCGGTAGGTCAGCGAGCCGTGCCAAAGCTTTATTTTCTCGCGCAGTCTGTCGGGCATTCGTTCGAGCCGGAGCCGTTCGGCGGCCGCTTCGAGCGCGCGGTGCGCGACGTCGAGGCCGACGATCCCGGTAAACGATTTTTCTTCGAGCAGATAGCGCAGAAGTCTGCCCTCGCCGCAGCCGACATCGACGACGCGGCGGACTTCGTGATCCTTGAGAACGGCGAGCACGTCGCGGTAGCGCCGCTCGTTGAGGCTGAGCGGCTTTTCGAGCCGTTCCTCGGGCGTTTCAGCGCTGTCGGCGCGCGGCTCTTCGGCGAGGCCTTCTTCGGGTTCGAGCCGCGCGAGCACTTCGCGGGCGAGGCTCGTCCGGTATTTGAGATACCGGCGCGTGATCGTCTCGCGCTCGGGATGCGCGGCGAGCCAGTCGCCGCCGCGCTTTAAGAGCTTTTCGACCTCGGCGTCGCCGACCCAGTAATGCTTCTCGTTGTCGAGCACCGGGATCAGGACGTAGAGATGCGTCAGAAAATCCTGCAGCCGTTTGGTCGCTTTTAACGTGACGGCGAAATACGGGCTCGCGCCCCATTCGGGAAACTTCTCGTCGAGCGGCAGCGGATGCGTTTCGACCGTGTAGCCGAGCGGCGCGAAAAGCCGTTCGATCAGCGCGTCGCCGCCGGCGCGCGCCGGCAGGACGGGCATCGACGCCTCGAGCGGAATTTCCGTCTCGGCCAGCTCCCCGTGCGTTTCGGTCCTGCCGGCGAGCGCCGAATTGAAGACGCGGCCCAAAGCGACGCTGAAGAACGACGAGGCGACGAACGGCCGGTCGTTGACGTACTGCTCCATCGTCCGCGCCTCGCGCCCCTTGCCGCGGACCAGACCGACCGGATCGATGTCGAGCGCGAGCGCGACCGTGCAGCGTTCGTCGGTCGCCTCCGGGTAAAAAACGTAAGCCGTGCCGAAATTCAGCGCGAAATCCTGCACGCGGGCCGGATTTTTATGAAGCAGGTAACCGAGATCGGTCGCGGGTCGATGAGTCGTCGAAATCGTCAATAACATCTTTTTCGTTTATGAGACTTGAATATCTTACCGCAAAGCCGGGCGGGGAAGAAGAGTCGAGAGTCGAGAGTCGAGAGTCGAGAGTCCGCGTTTTCGAGAATTTCGCCGAAAATTCGAAAGACTTTTATTGACCGGCGTAAACAAATCGTCGTTTCCGGTCGATGCCTCCATTATCCGCCCCGACTCTCGACTCCCGACTCTCGACTCTCGACTAAAAAAAAGGACTTGCTTCGGCGAAACGAAGAATGTTAAATTGCCGGTACTCGCTTTACCTTAAAAAAATCGATTCGAAGGGGTTTATGTCAGAAAATTTGATCCACGCGCTTTCTTTGCTTTTGCTGGCCGGATTCGTTTTTCCGGCGGTCGTCGTCGGCCAGAAAAGTTCGGCGCCGGTCGCGGCGAAGCGTTATTCGCGGCTCGTCATCCGCAACGCGACGATCGTCGACGGCAGCGGAAAACCGGCGGCCGGGCCGTTCGACATCGTCGTCGAAAACGACACGATCGCCGAGATCGTCGCGCTCGATCCGGTCGCGGCCGCCGGCGGCACCGCGAAACGGCCGGCACCGGGCGACGTCGAGATCGACGCGGCCGGCAAATACGTGCTGCCCGGTTTGATAAATCTGCACGGCCACACGCAGGACGAGCGCGGCGGCCAGCCGCAGCCGGTCGAATACTGCACGAAGATGTGGCTCGCCTGCGGCATCACGACCGTGCGCGACGTCGGCGCGTTCGGAAAAACGCTCGCGTGGCGCGAACGGAGCGCGAAGAACGAGCTCGCCGCGCCGCGCATCTTCGCCTACGGCGTTTTTCCGGGCGCGAAAACGCCCGACGAGGCGCGCGCGAAGGTTCGCGAGATCAAACAGGCCGGCTATGACGGCATCAAGCTGTTTGGCGTCGACCGCGACATTATGGCGGCGATGCTCGACGAAGCGAAAAAGAACGGGATGCGCGTCGCGCATCACACCGGCGTCGAGGAGACGAACGCGTGGGACGATATCAAATTCGGGACGACGAGCATCGAACACTGGTACGGCATTCCCGACGCGGCGATTCCGTCGGGCCGCCAGAATTTTCCGGCCGATTACAACTACAACAACGAGGTCGACCGCTTTCGCTACGCCGGAAGGCTCTGGCGCGAGGCCGACTGGGACCGGCTGCTGAAGCTCTTCGACGCGATGATCGAGGCCGGCGTCGCGTGGGACCCGACGCTCGATATCTACGAGGCGTCGCGCGATCTGCAGCGCGCGCAGACGAACCCGGCCTTTAAGGATTTTCTGCATCCGGTGCTCGAAGATTATTTCCGGCCGAACCCGGCCAATCACGGCTCGTATTTCATCGGCTGGACCTCGACCGACGAGGCTTACTGGAAAGAGAATTACCGGATCTGGATGAAGGCGCTCGTCGAATTCGAACGGCGCGGCGGGCTCGTCGGCGCGGGCGAGGACGCCGGCTTCATCTATCAGATGTACGGCTTCGGTCTGATCCGCGAGCTGGAGCTTCATCAGGAAGCCGGTTTTCACCCGCTCAAGGTGATCCAGCACGTGACGACGAACAACGCGAAGATTCTCGGTCAGGAAGACCGGCTCGGCCGTCTGCGCGCCGGTTACAAGGCCGATCTGATCGTCGTCAACGGCAACCCGCTCGAAAACTTCAAGGTCTTGTACCCGACCGGCGTCGAAACGATCCGCGACGGCAAAGTGTATCAGACCGGCGGCATCGAATGGACGATCAAGGACGGCATCCCGTTTCACGTTCCGGATCTCGTCAAAGACATCCGGGAAATGGTCGCCAAAGCCCGGCAGGGGCGGTAGGCAGCGGCAGTTCTCGGCGGCGGCTGGCAGCAGACAGGTTAGCCGCGCCTTTCTTTTCATCACGTTCGATTGCCGCCGGCGGCCGGTCCGGCTGAATCCCGAGCAATCCGAAATCCGAAATCCGAAATCCGAAATCACTTATGACATAAGTATTACATTCGCCTCGCGCTTATCCTGATATAGTTGACTCGGATGAAAAAAATAAACACCGCATCATTCGCTTTCGACAGGTTGGCGGCGCCCGGAATCGGAAGCGCCGGACAAATCGAAGTCGACCGGCCCTGAACAGGCGAAAGCGATTGAGACGATCAGCCTGAATCGCCGGCAACGGGTTAAAGAATCGGCGTGATCGAACGTTATGGAATTTGCTTTGACGATGCGTGTGAGCAAGGAGGTTTTTTATGAAGGTTTTACTTGTCTATCCCGAGTTTCCCGATACTTATTGGAGCTTTAAGCACGCGCTCCGGTTCGAGGGCAAGCGGGCGGCCTTTCCGCCGCTCGGTCTGCTCACGGTTTCGGCGATGCTGCCCGCGGATTGGGAAAGGCGGCTGGTCGATATGAATATCGAATCGCTGACCGAAGCCGATCTCGACTGGGCGGATTTGGTTTTATTAAGCGCGATGCTCGTCCAGAAGGATTCGCTCAGGGAAGTCGTCGAAAAATGCCGCGATAAAGGCAAGCGCGTGCTCGTCGGCGGCCCGTACGTTTCGACCACCTGCGACGATCTGCCGGCGGATCATATCTTTATCGGCGAAGCGGAGCAGACCTTTCCGGAATTTCTCCGCGATTTCGAGCTCGGCATCCCGCAGCCCGTTTACCGGGCCCCCGAAAAACCGCAATTATCCGCGACTCCGGTTCCGGATTTCAAACTCGCGAAGCTCGACGCCTACAGCGCGATGTCGGTCCAGTATTCGCGCGGCTGCCCGTTTCAGTGCGAATTCTGCGACATCATCGAGATTTACGGCCGCGTCCCGCGCACGAAATCGAACGCGCAGCTGCTCGTCGAGCTCGACGCGTTATACGAAACCGGCTGGCGCGGGCTGGTTTTCATCGTCGACGACAATTTTATCGGCAACAAACGCAACGTCAGAGGGCTGCTGCCGGCGCTCGTCGAATGGTCCGGGAACCGGGACTTTCCGTTTTCGTTCATCACCGAAGCGAGCGTCAATCTGGCCGAGGACGAGCATCTCCTCGAAATGATGCGGCAGGCGGGATTTCGCCGCGTTTTTCTCGGCATCGAAACGCCGGTCGAGGAGAGCCTCAGGGAAGCGCACAAGGGGCAGAACACCCATCGCGGCCTGCTCGAATCGGTCAGCCGGATTCAACACTACGGGATGGAAGTGATGGCGGGCTTTATCGTCGGCTTCGACCACGATCCCGACGATATTTTCGAGCGGCAGATCGAATTCATCCGCGAAAGCGCGATCCCGCTCGCGATGGTCGGCCTGCTGACGGCGCTGCCCGACACGCAGCTCTGGCGGCGGCTCGAAAGGGAAGACCGGCTGGTCCGCGAAAGCAGCGGCAACAACACCGACTGCTCGCTGAATTTCGTTCCGCAGATGGATTCGAACCGGCTCATCGAGGGCTACAAGCGGATTCTGCGGACGATTTACAGCTCGAAGGAGTATTACCGCCGGGTCTCGGATTGTCTCGAACGGATCAAGCAGAATCCGCCCGAACCGCACCGCGCGGCGCTCGCCGGCAGCGTCGCGGCGTTTCTGCGGATCGCCCTCAGACTCGGCGTTTTCGACCGCGAGCGGGCGGAGTTCTGGAAGTTCCTGCGGCATACGATCCGGGAACACCGCCGCCATTTTACCAAAGCGGTGACATTGGCGGCGATGGGCTATCATTTTCGCCGGCTGACCGAAGAATATTGTCGATGATCCCGCGCGGCCGTTCCCTTTCGATAAAACTCTATTCAAAAGGGAAAAGGTTTATCAGGAGTTGGCGTCGAAATAGGCGTCGAAGTCTTTTTTCGTGATCTTTTTCCACGCCGTTTTCGCGTTTTCCTCGGTGCATTTGATTTCGTAGAATTCCTCGGAGAATTCCGGTTTCCGGCCGTCGGTCGTCGGCAGGTAGCTGATCACGGCGGCCTTCGCGAAATGCTTGTCGTCGGGCTCCGGGGTCGCGTCGCAGTCGCTCACGTAGCCGCGAAAATTCTCGATCTGCTTGTACTTGCCGTCGACAATGTGGCCGACGTTGAGACTCGTCGTCATAATGCCCTGACCCATATAGCCGCCCTCGCTGAGGATCTCGCTGACGCCGTCGCCGTCGAGGTCGGCGACTTTGACGATCCCGCCGCCGAGCGCTTCCGAAATTTTCAGCACCGGCGTCTGGCCGTCGTAGATCGCGATCCAGCCGGCCGAGTTCCACGCGACGTGCGGGCAGTCGGTCGTGAAGCGCTTCGTTTCCTCGTCGTTGCAGCCGGTGATGAAATAGAGCGTCTCCTTCGCTTCCGGTTTCGTGAACGCGCCCGCGACGCGGCTCGTCAGCTCGATGTTCGGGTCGGCCCCGTCGCCGAAGAGGTATTTGACGACGGCGCGCGTTTCGGCGGCCGGGAATTTCTGGACGGGCGCGTCGTCCGGTTTGCGGTAATCGCGCAGCACCTGACGGGTCTGTTTGGGCGCCGCACCGGCCGCCGCCGGGCCGTTTTTATCGGGCGTCGCCGTGTTTGCGGCGGCCGAATTTTCGTTTTTACCGCCGCTCAACGCGCCGCAGCCGGCCAGCAACAACGCGCCGGCCAGCAAAAGCGCGGCCGGAAAATATACTCGCTTCATAACTTTTATTCCTCCGATTTTAACCGATTCCTGCCGGTCGTGAATGTTGTTTGTCATATCTTTAAAGACCGGATTTTAAGAATATTTTGCCTTTTATCGAAGCCTTTCGAAAGAAAAACGGGAAGAAAAAAAACGCAACCCGTCGGGCGCGTTTGTATTAAAACCCTCACCGAGTTGAGTTTGCGGCACTAAACGAGCGCGGAAAAAAATAAAAGCGGAGTAGATGTAGCCTATCTACCCCGCCATTTGGTTTCGATTACCGGAATTGCACCGGTTTCCTTTCGATTAACAGTCGAATGCTCTACTCGATGAGCTAAATCGGATCGGCGTTTCGATTCCAACGACGTTTAATGCCGAGCTTCAGATCTGAGTGTCGCCGCTCTACCATTGAGCTACGTTCCCATAAAGTTTTAAGCGGGAACGACGGGACTTGAACCCGTAACAACGACAAGTTTGTCTCGACAGTTAGAGATGGACTCGACCGATGTTTTCAACTTCCTTGGAATAATTTCAGCTTCATCGTTTCGTTTGCCTCTGAAAAGGAAACCGCGTTTACCAGAATTTCGCCACCTCCGCGTAAAAGGTATTTTGTGTAGTGCGGAGGGCAGGACTCGAACCTGCAGGAAACGTTTTTTTCAGCTTGAGCTTAAAATTAAGCTTGTCCAAGTTGAGCCTGACGGCTCAATTGAAAGATTACCCGAAAGTCGGATCGTTTTCAATAAATAATTGCGCCCCGGATTTCTTTCTCGAATCCTTCAGCCGTTTTAAAAAGCCAAACCGCGTCGATTCCGGGCAATCCGAAATCCGCAATCCGAAATCCGCAATCAATTGATCGTCAGGCGAAAATATAGCCGAGAACGTCCGCGCCGACCTTTTTGTCGGGCGCTTCGACCGAGTTGGCGGTCTCGCGCGCCGATTTGACGGCCGCGAGCACCGCTTCGACGCGTTCGAGCAGGCGCCGTTTGTCGCCGCGCGTGATCGCGCCCGACTGCTTGACCTGCGTCCAGTAGCCGACGATCACGTCCTTCGTGATGAGCTGCGTCTGCGCGGGATGTTTTTCGGTCGCATCGTAGAGCACGATCGGCTCCTGCACTTTGGCCGTCCGGTGCGTGCGCGTCGGGTCGGTCTTGAAGAGTCCCGAGGCCTCGTCCCGGCGCCAGTCGTCCGATTCGTCGAGCGTCGGCATCTTCTCGACGAAGGTCCGCAGGTCGGTGAGCTGTTTTTCGAGGAACAGCAGGTAGGGAACCGGCGCGTCCTTGATAAGAGTCTGCCCGGCGACGGTGACGTCGGCCTTCGCCTCGACGTTCGCGAAGTCCTTGGTCGCGGTGATGTCGAGAAACTCGGTAAAGAGCTGCTTCGTTTCGGCGAGCACGTCGTCGGCGCGCATCATCACCTTTTTCTGTTCGGGCGGAAACTGTTCGCCGCCTTCTTCCTTCGGCTCGTAGTTCTTGCTGAAACCGTAGTAAAGATCGGCCTTCTGCGCGTTCTTATGAAGCTCGGTGATCGCCGAGTAAAGACGGTTTTTCGCGCCTTTTTCGATCGCGATGATCTGATTAAGTTTTTGTGCCATGAGTTTAAAATTCTCCTTTATATTAAATTTTTCGCCGGGCGAGGCCGCGTTCGACCGGGCGCTGCTGCCGTTCGGGCTTTCGGTTCTTCCGAATCGGGCAAGTCAATAGTTTTACCATAAGTCGTGCGATTTCAGCAAGAAAAAAGTTTTGAGTCCCGCCTTCATGCGGCCTTTCTTCGCCGTCGAAGTGTTTCGGGGGCGCAGGAAAAGCCGCCTGAAGGCGGGACTCAAAACGGGTTTACATTACCGCGGCGCGAGCCGGTCGGCGATGCGGAGCCAGGTTTCGGTTTCGGCGATCATAAAGCGGAGCGGCAGCGACGCGAGAAAGAGCGTCAGGCCGGCGGCGAAGACCTTGTTGATCTTGCCGTGCTTGACCGAATACCAGACGAAAAAGCCGAGCGCGAGCGCGGCCGGGACGCCGAACGCCCAGACCATCGTGTATTCGGGCGGGCCGAGCGGGATTCGCGAGACGGGCGAACCGAGAAAGTTGAAGACCGTCAGCAGCATCAGCGTCTTGTGCTCGGCCGGCCGTTTGCGGTAATAGACCGCGCCGCCGACGAAGAGCGCGAAGAGCGCCATATCGAAGGCCGGGATCAGAAAGAACTTGTGCGGGTCGATTCCCGGCGGCGCCGCGTGGCGGACGAATTGCGAATCGTAGGCCGTCAGCAGGCCGACCGTGAAGACGACCGCCGCGAGCCCGGCGCCGATCATCCCGAGCGTCCGGTGCAGCCGGACGTTCTTAATGCGGACGAGCGCGATCTGCATTATGAAAAACACGACCCAGAGCATCATCGTCAGGCCGTGCAGGTGAACGAGCGCGTTCGGCAGCGGCGGCGCGTCGAAGAACAGACGCGAAAAATAAGACTGCGAAAAACCGATCACGACGATCAGCGGAAACCCGATCGCGGCGGCCAGAAAGATGCTCCGGTCGGACGGGCGTTTCAAAATTGTCGAACTGCTTTTGATAAATGCGGTATTGATTGCCATAAAAAATCCCTCCGACCTGTAACGCGAAAAAAAACGGAAAAAGTAATCATCCGACGTGAAAATAAACGAATCGCCCGAAGCGGCGGGTTGATGAAATTCGGGGAGTTGTTTCGGCGGGAGACGCCCAAAAAGCGCCGGAAATCGTGAAAGCGGTTCTTGTTTGGCGTCTTTTCGGAGGTTTCGCGGGGAAAGATCAAAGGCCGGCGGCGTGAGCCTCGGAAAACGAAAAAAGTCCGACGCGCTCTCCCCTTCACGCCGGACTTTTTTATTCGATTACCGGCGAACCGGCAATCAAATGCTTTTTCAAATTTTTCAATAATCCCTGACGGGCAGCGTCACCTGTTTGACCAGTTTGATCTCGAACTTTTCGTCGGTTCGGATCCGCACGTCGCGGCCTTTTTTGAGCAGGGAAGCTCCGGCGCCCGCGCCCGCGCCGACGCCCGCACCGATCAGCGCGCCGTTTTCCGCGCCGGTCACCGCGCCGATCAGCGCGCCGGCGGCCGTGCCGCCGATGATCGCCCAGAGCGAGGTTTTCGACGAAGCCGCTTTCGGCTCGTTGACCATCACGCCCTCGATCGCGCGTTTTTCGCCGTTTTCGAAACGGATCGTTTCGAATCTCACCGAAATGGCGCCGTTTTTGCCGCCCCCGGCGGCGTGTTCGACTTTCGTCACGCGGCCCTCGATCACCGTTCCGGCGGGCAAAACGATCGTTTCGCGGATCTTAACGGGTTCGGCGACTGTCGTCGTAAACGTGTCGTCGACGCCCGCGACCTCCGAATTGATCTCGTTGTCCATCGAAACCGTGATTTTCGTCCCGGCTTCGAGCACGTTGATCGAATCCTGCGACCGACCGGAAATAAAACCTGCAAAGATCAAAAAAAAGAAAGCGAAGACTTTGGTCGTCGTGCGACTGATGTTCATATCTCTGACCTCCATCTTCGCGGATTTTATCAAACTATGACATCCGCGAAGCATTAAAGCAATGGCCGTGCCATTGACGAAAAATAAGTATAAAACTGCTCACCACGCCGGTTTTGTCGAATTTTACACGCATTCGTCAGCGAAAGTCCATCAAAGGCGACCGACAAAATGGTTTACCCGCTGCACCATTTCGTCTAAAAGACGCGAAAAAGGGGAAAAGTGGAAAAGTGGAAAAGTGAAAAAGTGGAAAAGGGGAAAAGTGAAAAAGTGAAAAAGTGGAAAAGTAAAAGATCTGCTCGCTGACGCGGAGCGAACTTTTAAACTTTTTCACTTTTTCACTTTTCCACTTTAATCACTGCAGGATCGGGTGGCCGCCGCCTTTGCTGTGGTCGGCGGTTTCGTTGTAGCGTTTGCGGTCGTTGTGGTAGAGCACGATGTGCTCGCCTTCGAAGCGGACGACGTCGGCGACGCGGTTGAAATCCTTCGTGTGCTCGCCGATGATGAAAGCGCCCGGATTGTAGCCGATGACCATCCCGGCAGCGTAGATATAGCCGCCCTTGTCGTAGATCGTGCCGGCGTACTGCGCCGCGCCGATCGCGATGTCGGGCGAATATTCGCCGTCGTAGTTTTTCTGCCGATCGGGTTTGGCGATAAATACGATGTAATCGGAATATTTAAGCCGTTTTTTGTATTTGTTCTTGCGGGCGACCGCGAACAGGTCGGTCAGTCCGCGGTCGATCGCGTCGAGCATTTCCGGGCTCGGCTTTTTGACGCCGTAGACCTTCGCGCCCTTCGCCGTCTTGACGGTGAAATTGAACTGGTCCTTCGAGATCCGTTCGGCTTCGGCCAATACGGCCTGCTCGCCGCTCTGCGCGCGGATCATCAGACCGGCCGTCAGGACGACGGCCGAAACGATCAAAAGCTGCATTAATTTCGTTTTCAACATAATTCCCAAATAACCTCCGCCCGGTATCGGCAACAATCGTGCCGGTTTTTCGCCGGCCCGCTTAGCGAAATCATATTCGAGCCGGGCCGAATAGTAAAATTGCCGGTTCCGGAATCGACCGCTGAATTTTCGTTCAAGCGGCGGAAACGATCGGCGGCGGCGATTTAAAACCGGGCGGAAATGGTTTAATCTTTGGTCATTGATTCGAATTTTTCGACCGGTTATCCGAGGTAATCTTTTAATATGAAATTATTCATTTATTTATTGCTCGCCGCTTTCTGGCTGACGCTGACGGGCTGTACGTTCAATTTTCAGGCGGGTTCGAACACGACCAACGCCCAGCCCGCGCCGTCGGCGAAGACCGAAACGAACGCCGCCAAACCCGAAACGACGCCGGCGGCGGAAAACAGGGCGCCGGCCGCCGCCGCGCTCGCGCCCGACGCGCTCCTGCGCGATCTTTACAAGACCCACGACCGCGACAACGGCGCGATCGTGCAGGGCAAAAATCGCGCGATCATCGACAAATACTTCGACAAAAATCTCGGCGGTCTGATCTGGAAGGATATGACGACCAATAAAGACGAGGTCGGCACGATCGATTTCGACATCTTCTACAACGCGCAGGACACGGACATCAACAATCTGAACGTCGGCGCGCCGCAGATCGACGGCGACAAGGCCCGCGTCGAGGTGACTTTCGAGAATTACAAGGAGAAAAACACGCTCGTCTATTCGCTCGTCAAAGAAAACGCCGACTGGAAGATCGCCGACATCGATTACGGCAAGGGCCAGACGCTGCTGAAGCTGTTCAAAGAGGCGAAATGATGCCGATTTCGGATTTCGGATTTCGGATTTCGGATTGCTCGAAATGAGGCCGCTTCGGTTTTGGGCGGCAGTGAGAGTTTAGGAAAAGCAAAACGTCGGGTGCGGTGGCCGGCGGTCTGAGCGCGGTTTTCGACGATTATGTTCGCGCGGACGCGCGGCGGAATCTTTTCGCGCGCTTTGAAATGGCGACCGGGAAAAAGAAAAACGCATCTTGTGCGATGCGTTTTTCTTTTCGTTTTCGATGCTGATGCTTAGGGCGGGAATCGAACCCGCACGCCCCGAAGGACACAGGATTTTAAGTCCTGTGCGTCTACCTATTCCGCCACCCAAGCGACGAATTAAGAGATTAGCACGACTCGGCGGCAAGTTCAAAGTTCGGACGGCGGGCGAAATTCAAATAACCAAAAACTATTTCTTGTGTTATGATTTGGGCAGGAATTTCTTTCGTTCGGAAATGGAACAAATAGCTTCGATTTTGTGGGTGATCCTCGGTGTCGGATTGATCGTCGCCGAGATTTTTACGCTCGGTTTCGTGTTGTTCTGGTTCGGCATCGGCGCGTTCGCGGCCGGGCTGACGGGCTTTCTCGGTTTCGGTTTCGCGTGGCAGTTTCTCGTCTTCGCGGTCGTCTCGACGGCGCTGACGGCGATGTCGCGGACGATCTTTTCGAATTACTTCTCGCACACCGAGGAGAACACGATCAAGACGGGCGTCGACGCGCTGCCGGGGAAGGTCGGGACGGTTTCGGCGGCGAGCCGCGGCGCGCTTCACGAGGGCGCGGTCAAGGTCTTCGGCTCGACCTGGACGGCCTACCCGATCGACGAGGAAACGCCGCTGCTCGAAGGCGAAAAGGTCGAGGTCGTCGCCGTCAAAGGCTCGTCGATCTACGTCCGCAAAGTTACGGCGGAGAAGGAATTGGCGGAGTGGCGGAAGCCGCAGAGTTAAAATTAAAAATTAAAAATTAAAAATGCAAAAAGCGTTCGGCATCGACAATCTCGAAACTCCGAACGCTTTTTAATTTTGCATTTTTAATTTTTAATTTTTAATTTTTACTTCAAATGATCTCCGCCGTGTCCTGGTCGGCCGTGTCGTGGATGTTGCCGAGATTTAAGAGTTCGAGCCGGACTTCGCCGTCCCTGACTTCGGGCAGCTCGTCGCCGGTGAGCCGCGCGAGGATCACGGTGATGTTGTCTTCGCCGCCGTTTTCGTTGGCTTTTTTGACGAGCTCGGCGCAGGCCATTTCGAGCCGGTCGTGATTTTCGAGGACGATCCGCTGCATTTCGAGCCCGTTGACCTTGTTCGACAGCCCGTCGCTGCATAAAAGAATGATGTCGTCGCGGTTGGGCGCGAGCCGCGCCGAGATCGGGAAGATCTCGCTCTGCGCGCCGAGCGCCTGGAGGATCACGTTTTTGAGCGGGTGCATTTCGGCTTCTTCGGCGGAAATCTGGTTGGCGTCGATCAGCTGCTGGACGAGCGACTGGTCTTTCGTGATCTGGTAGATGTTCTGGTTGCGGACGAGATACGCGCGGCTGTCGCCGATCTGGATCAGATCGACCGCGCCGGGCGTGATGCCGAGGCCGGTAAAGGTCGCGCCCATTCCCTGAAACTGCGGGTCGGAACGGCCCTGCTGGTGGATCAGGTGATTCGCGTAAAGCGTCGCTTCGTAAAGATTGCCGATCAGGGAATTGGTGAATTCGCCGGGCGCCATCGTGCGTTCGGGGTCGTCGTTCAAAAACTTGCTGCTGACGGTTTCGACGGCCATCTGGCTCGCCACTTCGCCGGCCAGCGCGCCGCCCATTCCGTCGGAAACGGCGAGCACGATGCCGTTCTCGTCGACCTCGAAACGCTGCGACTCGATGACGAACTCGTCCGGATCCTGCGAGCTCATCCACGCCTTCGCGGCCGAGATGTGCAGCAAAAGATAATTGTCCTCGTTGCCCTTGCGGACACGCCCGATATGGGACGTAGCATGTGTTTCGACTATCAACATAATATTAGAGCGGAGAGCGGAGAGTGGAGAGTGGAGAGTAACAGGGCTCTCTACTTTCTAATCTCGACTTTCTACTAACTCAGTGCCTGATCAAGGTCGGCAATGATGTCCTCGACGTCTTCAATGCCGACGGAAATTCTGACGAGCCCGTCGGTGATGCCTAACTGTTCGCGTTTTTCCGGCGGAACGGATGCGTGTGTCATCGAGGCCGGATGCGAAATCAGCGATTCGACGCCGCCGAGGCTTTCTCCCAGAATGCAAAGTTTGACGCTTTCCAGAACCTTTCTGGCATTATCGAGCGAACCGGTTTCAAATGCAACCATACCGCCGAAACCTTTCTGCTGGCGTTTGGCCAGCTCGTGCTGCGGGTGCGAGACGAGGCCCGGATAATAAACCTTCTGCACTTTCGGATGCTCGGCCAGAAAACCGGCGACCTGGCGGCCGTTGCGGTCGTGCGCCTCCATCCGGACGGCGAGCGTTTTCGTGCCGCGCAGAACGAGAAAGGAATCGAACGGCGAGAGGATCGCGCCGACCGAATTCTGGACGAAGCCGATCCATTCGGCGTCTTTTTCGTCGTTGAGCGCGACGAAGCCGCCGACCGAATCCGAGTGGCCGTTCAGGTATTTCGTCGTCGAATGGACGACGATGTCGACGCCGAACTCGATCGGGCGCTGCAGATACGGCGACATAAAAGTGTTGTCGCAGACCACGCGCACGCCCCGAGCGTGGGCGATTTCGGAAACGGCCCGGAGATCCGTGACGCTCATCACCGGGTTGGTCGGCGTCTCGACGAAAACCATCCTCGTGTTCGGCTTGAAGGCCTGTTCGAGATTCGCGGCGTCGGTCGTGTCGACGAGGTCGAATTCGATGCCGTAATTCGATAAAACCTTATTGAAAAGCCGGAACGTGCCGCCGTAGGTGTTGTCGCCGAGGATCACGTGATCGCCCGCTTTGACGAGCTTCAGGACGGAGTCGGTCGCCGACATTCCCGAGGCGAAGGCGAAGCCGAAACGCGCGCCCTCGAGCGCGGCGATGTTTTTTTCGAGCGCGGCGCGGGTCGGATTCTGCGTCCGCGCATACTCGTAACCCTTGTGTCTGCCTAATCCTTCCTGCGCATAAGTCGAGGTTTGATAAATCGGGACGCTGACCGCGCCGGTCGCGGCGTCGGGTTCGTTGCCCGCGTGAATTGCAATTGTTGAAAAGCCCATAAATGCGCGAAAACTATAAGAATTCGTCAAGCCTTAGATTTTATCTTAATTCCCAGTTTAAGGCCAATAAAACTCTTGTTTTAACGAGAATTTATGGTAACTTATCCGAATAAAAAAAAGCAAACAGCGAATTTTCAAAGTTGTCGCCCGGCAAGCCTAAAATGAAGCGAAATCGCGCGCGGTTTCGGTCCTTTTTTCGTATTCGGCGATCGCCGCTTCGTTTTGCAGCGTGAGACCGATGTCGTCGAGCCCGTTGAGCAGGCAGACGCGCCGGAATTCATCGATTTCGAAACCGGTCGCGAAATCGAGATCGTCGTTGACGGTCAGAAATTCGAGATCGACGGTCAGCCGGTAAGGCTCGGGACCGTTCGCGCGCCGGGCGAGATGGGCGACCTCGGCTTCGGTCAGCTGCACCGGCAGCAATCCGTTCTTCAGCGAATTATTGTAAAAGATATCGGCGAAGCTCGGCGCGATGACGACCCGGAAACCGTAATCCATCAGGCTCCACGGCGCGTGCTCGCGCGAGCTNNGCCGCAGCCGAAGTTCGCGCCGGCGACGAGGATCGAAGCGCCCTGATAGCGCGGCTCGTTGAGCACGAAATCCGGCGCGGGGCGGCCGTCCGAATCGAAGCGCCAGTCGTAGAACAGAAACTCGCCGTAGCCGGTCCGCTCGATGCGCTTCAAAAACTGCTTCGGGATGATCTGGTCGGTGTCGATGTTCGGCCGGTAAATCGCGACCGCCCGGCCGGTGTGTGTCGTAAATTTCTCCATAAATTTAGTTCGGGAAGTTTTGGAAGTTCGGGAAGTTCGGAAGTTTCGGAAGAAATCCATTTACTTCCAAAACTTCCCAAACTTCCAAAACTAATCATTAACTAATCTTTGAATTTCCAGTCGCGGACGTCGACGAATCGGCCGGCGATCGCGGCCGCCGCGGCCATCGCCGGGGAAACGAGATGCGTCCGCCCGCCGCGTCCCTGACGGCCTTCGAAATTCCGGTTCGAGGTCGACGCGCAGCGCTCGCCTTCCTTTAATATGTCCTCGTTCATCCCGAGACACATCGAACAGCCCGCGTCGCGCCATTCGAAGCCGGCGTCGGTGAAGATTTTCGCGAGACCTTCGTCCTCGGCCTGTTTTTTGATCAGCATCGAGCCCGGCACGACCATCGCGCCGACTTTCGGGCTGACCGTATAGCCCTTCGCGATCCGCGCCGCTTCGCGGAGATCCTCGATCCGCGAGTTGGTGCACGAACCGATAAAGGCCCGGTCGATCGCGATCTCCCCGATCTTCTGCGACGGCTCGAGTCCCATATATTGCAGGGCCCGCTCGAACGACTGCCGCTCGTTCTCGTCCCGCGCGGCCGACAGATCGGGAACCGCTTCCGAGATTTTGACCGACATTCCGGGCGACGTGCCCCACGTCACGAACGGTTCGAGCGCCGCGGCGTCGATCTCGACCGTCCGATCGAAGCCGGCGCCGGCGTCGGTCGGGAGCGTTCGCCAGTAATCGACGGCCTTTTCCCATTTTTCGCCCTGCGGCGCGAACGGGCGGCCTTTCAGATATTCGAAAGTCTTTTCGTCGGGCGCGATCAGACCGGCGCGCGCGCCGCCCTCGATCGACATATTGCAGACCGTCATCCGGCCCTCCATCGAGAGCGCGCGGATCGCGCTGCCGGCGTATTCGATCACCGAGCCCGTCCCGCCGTCGGTCCCGATCTCGTTGATGATCGCGAGAATGACGTCTTTCGCCGTCACGCCGAAGGGAAGTTCGCCCTCGACGCTGATCAGCAGATTCTTCGATTTGTTCTGCGGCAGCGTCTGCGTCGCCAGCACGTGTTCGACCTCGCTTGTTCCGATGCCGAACGCGAGCGCGCCGAACGCGCCGTGCGTCGAGGTGTGCGAATCGCCGCAGACGATCGTCTGGCCGGGCTGCGTGAGGCCCTGTTCGGGGCCGAACACGTGGATGATGCCCTGTTCGACGCGGTCGAGATCGTAAAACGGGACGCCGAATTCCTTGGTGTTGCGGCGGAGCGTTTCGACCTGCTGCGCGGCGATCGGATCGTTGAAGGGAAGATGCCGGTCGCGCGTCGGGATCGCGTGATCGACCGTCGCCCAGGTGCGGGCCGGCCGCCGCACCGCCCGGCCCGCGAGCCGCAGCCCCTCGAACGCCTGCGGGCTCGTCACCTCGTGGACGAGATGCAGATCGATGTAAACGAGCGCCGGTTTGCCGGCCTCCGCGAGGACGACGTGCGCGTCCCAGATCTTGTCGTAAAGCGTTTTCATTGAATTGGAGATTGGGTCTTTGGTCTTTGGTCTTTGATCTTTGGTCTTCGACCCGAATCATCGAAAAAACAAAGATCAAAGATCAAAGACCAAAGATCAAAAATCGAATTTTACACGGCCCGCGAATTGGCCCGTTTCCGCGCGAATTCGGTCGCGGAGCGGGCGACGAGCTCGCCGAGCTCGTCCGTTTTCGCGAAGTTTTCGCGGTCGGTCGTCAGATCGGCCGTCCGGTGGCCTTCTTCGAGCGCTTTTTCGATCGCCCGCTCGATCGCGTCGGCGGCCTCCGGCTGTTTCGCCGTGTAGCGCAGCAGCATCGCGACCGAGGCGATCGCGCCGAGCGGGTTGGCGATGTTTTTCCCGGCGATGTCGGGCGCCGAACCGTGGACCGGCTCGTAAAGATCGATCGCGCCGCCGATCGTCGCCGAGGCGAGCATCCCGAGACTGCCGGTCAAAACGGCCGCTTCGTCCGACAGGATGTCGCCGAACAGATTTTCGGTCAGGACGACGTCGAACCGCGTCGGGTTCGTCACGAGATGCATCGCGCAGGCGTCGACGAAGAGATGTTCGAGCGCGATCTCCGGATAATCCTTCGCCACGCGCTCGACCGTCTGCCGCCAGAGCCGCGAGGTTTCCAGAACATTCGCCTTGTCGACCGACGTGACCTTCTGTTTCCGCGTCCGCGCGGCTTCGAAGGCGACGCGCGCGACGCGTTCGACCTCCGCGACCGAATAACGCATCGTGTTATAGGCTTCCGTCTCGGAAATCGCGCGCGGCCGGCCGAAATAAAGACCGCCCAACAGCTCGCGGACGATCAAAAGATCGGTGCCCTCGAAAATCTCTCTTCTGAGCGGCGACGAATCGATGAGCGCCGGGAAAGCCTTCGACGGGCGGAGATTGGCGAAACCGCCGAGCGCCTGCCGGAGATTCAACAAACCGATCTCGGGCCGGTTTTCCGGCAGCAGATCGTCGAACTCGGGCGAGCCGACCGCGCCGAGCAGCACGGCGTCCGAAGCGAGACACGCGGCGCGCGTCTCGTCGGGAAACGGCGAGCCTTTTTCGCGGATGCCCGCGCCGCCGATCAACTGCTCGTCGGTCTCGATCGCGAGATCGAAAACTCCGGCGACCGCCCGTAAAACTTTGACGGCCTCGCGCGTTACTTCAACGCCGATGCCGTCGCCTGCCAAAACTGTGATTTTCATAAAACTAAAATAATACCGTTTTGAATAAATAATTGTGCATTGGGAGTTTCGGCTCGATTCTTTTAATTTTTGCGATCGAGCAGGATGTTTAAATTGCAAGCCCTCCGACATCCGACATCCGACATCCGACATCGGTATAAGCCGGGAGCTCGTTCCCGCGAAAGCCGCGAAGGTCGAAGATCGAAGATCAAAGGCCAAAGGTCAAAGCAGCGGCTTTAACCGCGAAACGCGCCGCGTCAACGGATATTTTAACGACTGCACGTCAAAGTTCCAATGACGGACGCTGCTTTCACGATTAAAGCCGCGGCTTCGGGACGAAAATAATCAGGCCGCCATCAGCGTCGGCCACGGGGCCGGCAGAATCGCCAGCAGATCCTGATCGTAAACGTTCTTTTTCTTGTCGGCGAGCGCCGTGAAACGCGGATAGACGAGCGCGACTTCCTCGGGCGACAATTCGTAGCCGAGCTCGTTGTAGCGCGCGACGAGCGCGTGGCGGCCCGAATGCTTGCCGAGGACGATATGATTCGACGGCACGCCGACCGACTGCGGCGTCATAATCTCGTAGCAGAGCGGGTTGCTCAGCACGCCGTGCTGGTGGATGCCGGCTTCGTGCGCGAACGCGTTGCGCCCGACGATCGCCTTGTTCGGCTGGACGCCGAAGCTGATGATCGACGACAATAGCTGGCTCGTCGGATAGATCTGCGTCGTTTCGATGTTGTGCTCGTACGGCATCTTGTCGGCGCGGACGACGAGCGCCATCACCAGTTCTTCGAGCGACGCGTTGCCGGCGCGTTCGCCGATCCCGTTGACCGTGCATTCGACCTGCCGCGCGCCCGCTTCGACCGCGGCGAGCGAATTGGCGACCGCCAACCCGAGATCGTTGTGGCAATGGACGCTGATCGTCACGTCGCGATCGCCGACGACGCGCTCTTTGACCGTCCGGATCAGGTTCGCGTATTCGCCCGGCAGCGTGTAGCCGACCGTATCGGGCACGTTCAGAATGGTCGCGCCTTCCGCGACGGCCGTTTCGAAGACTTCGCAGACGAATTCGACGTCGCTGCGGGTCGCGTCCTCGGCGGAGAACTCAACCTCGTCGGCGTGATTCTTCGCGAGCCGGACGGCGTGGCGCGTCATCTCGATAACTTCCTTGCGCGTCTTCTGCAGTTTGTATTCGAGATGGATGTCGCTCGTCGCGACGAACGTATGAATCCGCGAGCGCTTCGCTTTTTTCAGGGCTTCGGCCGCGCGCGCGATGTCGAGCTCGGTCGTCCGGCACAGACCGGCGACGGTCGCCGTCTCGCAGGCTTCGGAAATCGCCCGGACGGCCTGAAAATCGCCGTCCGAAGCGATCGGAAAGCCGGCCTCGATGATGTCGACGCCCAAAAACTCCAGTTGCCGCGCCATCCGGATCTTTTCGCCGAGATTCATCGAACAGCCCGGCGATTGTTCGCCGTCGCGCAAAGTCGTGTCAAAAATTCTGATTTTATCGGTACTCATTCTTTCTCCAGTTTCTTCAAATTCGGGCTTGATGCGTTTCCCCTGATGACCTGTCTTCAGAATGTTACAAAACTTAAATGACGAAAGTCAAGGTTATATAACACATAAAAAGATAAGTAATAGTGATATAAAAACGGGTAAAAATGAAAAAAAGCGAAAAATGAATTGTAGAACTTTTATTTATGCGAATTTTCATTTGATAAATCGTTATAAATATTAGATAGTTCCTATATTTAGTGTTTTAAAACTCAAACGGCGGAAAATTTATGGACATCAATCAATTGGAAGTACTGGTCGCCGTCGCCCGCGAAAAAAGTTTTTCCCGGGCGGCCGAAGTTCTGGACCGAACCCAGCCGGCCGTCAGTCAGGCGATCCGGCGACTGGAAGTCGAAATCGGCGAAAAACTCTTCGACCGCTCGTCGAAGGACGGAACCTTAACGCTCGCCGGGGAATTGCTGCTCGATTACGCGCGGCAGATGCTCAATCTGCGGCAGACCGCCCACAACGCGATCCGCGAGATGCGCGACCTGCATCACGGCAAGGTCACGATCAGCGCCAACGAGCACACCGTTTTTTATCTGCTGCCGGTGATCGAGGAATTTCGCAAGCTTTACCCGCTGATCAAGATCGAAGTCCAGCGCGGCGTCGCGAGCCGGATTCCGAAAGAGATTATGGCGCGCGAAGCCGAGCTCGGCATCATCTCGTTCAAGCCGAACGACAACTCGGTCGTCGCGACGACCGTCTACACCGACGAACTGACGCTGATCGTCGCGCCGCAGCACCCGCTCGCCAACCGTTCGAGCGTTTCGGTCCGCGAGCTCGGCGTCGAAACCTTTATCGCCCACAACGCGCCGTCGCCGTATCGCGAAAAGGTCATCGAGACGTTCGAGAAATACCAGACCAAACTCAACATCTCGGTCGAGCTGCCGTCGCTCGAAGCGATCAAACGGCTCGTCGAGACCGGGATCGGCGTCGCGCTCGTCCCGAAACTGACCGCCCAGAGCGAGATCGACAGCGGCCAGTTAAAGGCCCTCTCGGTCAAGGAAATGAAGCTCGAGCGCAAGCTGAACATCATCTACCGCAAAAACTCGGTTCTCTCGCACGCCGCCAAGTCGTTTCTCAAACTGGCCCGCGAAATCTCCGAGAAAGAGAAGAAATGAGGCCGATTTCGGATTTCGGATTTCGGATTTCGGATTGGAATATTGCGGAGGTTAGTAGTTTTTAATTAAAAGGATTTTCGGGCGGAGCCGGATTCGGTGAAAATTCAGACCGATCCGAAATCCGAAATCCGAAATCCGACATCATTTTAGAGAGCACTAACATATGACCCAGAATGAAATCGCCGATGCGCTGACGACCTCGGAAAAGCGCCAATCGGATCGCAAGAAACTGATCGTCGACGTCAACTTCAACGGCGGCGACGCGACCGGCATCGCCAATACCCGCGACATCGGGATCGGCGGGCTTTATATGACGACGAGCGCGAGTCTCGACACCGGCACGCAGGTCTTTATGCGGATGACCGTCGGCGGCCGCGAAATCGCTTTGACCGGCGCGGTCGTCTACACCGACCCCGGTCAGGGCGTCGGCGTCCGGTTTCAGAACGTGACGGACGAAAGCGCCGAAATCCTGAAGCGCGAGCTCGAATTAATTTAAGTTCGTTCGTTGTCCTTTGTTCGTCGTTCGTTGTATTTTAAAGAATAACGGAAAACAAATTTTTGAGTCTTGAGTCTTGAGTCTTGAGTCCTGAGTCGAAGACTCGAACCGCGCGGCATTGACCGCCGCCCGCGGAAATTTTTTTTAACCAACGTGATCGATTGACAAAATATAAGCCGCCGACTCAAGACTTAAGACTCAAGACTTAAGTTTCGAGTCCCGGGACCACAGCGAACCACTATGTTTGACCAATTTACGCTCGGAATCGAGGAAGAATTCCAAATTGTCGATCCGGAAACGCGCGAGCTGAAGTCGCACGTTTCGGAAATTCTGGACGAAGGCAAACTGCTGCTTGGCGAAAAGGTCAAGCCCGAGATGATCCAGTCGATGATCGAAGTCGGCACGGGCGTCTGCGCCAACATCCAGGAAGCGCGCGAGGACATTTCCAAGCTGCGCTGCATCATTTCGGGGCTCGCCCGCAACAAGGGGCTCGAAATCGTCGCCGCTTCGACGCATCCGTTCTCGAAATGGTCGGAGCAGGAGATTTACGAGCACGACCGCTACAAGCTGCTCGTCGACGAGCTGCAGATGGTCGCGCGCTCGCTTTTGATCTTCGGCGTTCACGTCCACGTCGGCATCCGCGATCTCGACCGGCGCATCCATATTATGAACGCGGCGCGCTATTTCCTGCCGCATATTCTGGCGATGACGACCTCGTCGCCGTTCTGGCTCGGCTTCAACACCGGCCTCAAGAGCTATCGCTCGGAAGTCTTCAAAAAATTCCCGCGCACCGACATCCCGGATCATTTCGATTCCTATCTGCAGTTTCAGTCCTACGTCGATCTGCTGATGAAGATGAACTGCATCCAGGACGCGACGAAGATCTGGTGGGACATCCGCCCGCACCCGAAATTCCCGACATTGGAATTCCGCGTCTGCGACATCCCGACGCGCGTCGACGACACGATCGCGGTCGCCGCGCTCTTTCAGGCGATCGTCGCCAAGCTCTCGGTGATGATCGAGAAAAACTGGGGCTTCCGGCTTTATCACCGCCGCCTGATTCAGGAAAACAAATGGCGCGCGATCCGTTACGGGCTCGACGGAATGCTTTTGGACCTCGGCAAACAGAAGGAAGTGCCGGTCAAGGACCTGATCCGCGAACTTTTGGAATTCGTCGACGACGTCGTCGACAATCTCGGCTCGCGCAAAGAGATCGAACACGTCCACACGATTTTGGATCGCGGCACGTCGGCCGACGAACAGCTTCGCGTCTTCGAAGAATCGGGCCACGATTTCAACGCCGTCGTCGATATGCTGATCAAAAACACGCTCGAAAACGTCCCCGAGAAATGCTTCGATTAGAGTGGAGAGTGGAGAGTCGAGAGTCGAGAGCGGAAGGAAAGACTCTCGACTCTCGACTCCCGACTCTCGACTAACCAAAAAGTTTGGTTTAAGATAATCGACGGAAGAGAAACGCGAGACGCGTCCCTTTACGGGGCGGCCTCGTGTTTTTTTTGTCTGGAACCGAAGCTGATAGTTAGTGACAAAACTTATTGGAAAAAGTGTCGATTCCGGTCGCGTTGACTTTTTTGATCTTCCGCTAAACACAAAAAAAAACGCTAAATTTCTTTCGTGTTATTTCGTGTTTTTAGTGGATCGTTTAACAACCGGCCGCGGGTTTAACGCTCATTATTCCAACAAGCTGTGTCACACAATAAAAAAATAAAACGCATCCTGAATTGCGAGCCCCGAGCCTTCGGACGAACCGGGAAGCCGGTCATCCGCGTCGACAGGGACTCAAGACTCAAGACTCAGGACTCAGGACTAAAAAAAAACTATGCCCTGCAACCCCGACGAACTGGCGGAGATCGAGCTGTTTCATCTGCTCGACGCCGAAGAACTGGCCGAGCTCGCGGCGGTGATCGACGAGGAAACGCTCGAAGGCGGCGAAACGCTCTTTAACGCGGGCGATTTCGGCGAATCGCTCTACATCATTCAGGAAGGCGAGATCGAGCTTTACATCAAGGACACGACCGGCCAGAAGATCATCCTCAAGATCGCCCGCGAAAACGATATTTTCGGCGAGATCTCGATGCTCGACTACCGGCCGCGCTCGGCGACCGCGACGGCGCTCACCGACGCGCGTCTCTTCGCGCTCGACCGCGACGATCTGCTGCTGCTTTTTCAGAAAAAACCGGATGCCTGTCTCAATATGCTCGCCTCGATGAGCCAGATGCTCCGCGACGCCGACAATCTTTTGCGGACGCGCGTCTCGCGCAACGTCAACGTCGAGATGGACGAACAGCTTTCGGCGCTCCAGCGCGTCGCCGACTGGATCGCGTGGTTTTCGGGCAGTATGTATTTCCTGATCATCAACGCCGTCTGGTTCGTCGTCTGGATCGCGATCAACACCTTGCCGACGGGAATCGAGCAGTTCGACCCGTTTCCGTTCGGTCTGCTGACGATGATCGTCTCTTTGGAAGCGATCTTTCTCTCGTGCTTCGTCCTGATCTCGCAGAACCGCCAGTCGGAAAAGGATCATATCCGTTCGGACGTCGAATACGACGTCAACATCAAGGCCGAGCTCGAAGTCGCGCATCTCCATGAAAAGATCGATCACGTCCACGAACAGATGCTCGAACGGTTCAACCACATGGAACGGCTTTTCAAGCGCAAACCGCCCGGAAACCAGTAAAGTTCCGAGTTCCGCCTTCAGGCGGCCTGCGCTGCGCCCCTTGAAACATCCGGGAAATCGGACACGGGCCGCCCTCAGGCCGATAGGATGAAGTTAAGCGCGAGATTGAATGTCTTGAACATTTTAATAGGCCGCGGATGACGCGGATCTGGCGGATTGACGCGGATTTCTTTTTTCTGAAAAACAAAACCAAAGAAAAATCCGTGAAAATCCGCGTCATTCGCGTCATCCGCGGCCTATTTATTGTTCCGCCTAAATCAATCATCGCGCTGAACTTATTCGTTTACGTAAGGCCATCGGCCTGAAGGCTGAACTCGCAACGGGCCGCCCGAAAATCCTCTTTCCACGCCGGAATTATTCAAACAAAAAATTATGATAAACTTCGGGTTTATTGATTTATCTAATGGGTTTTTAAAAAAACCTAAAAGGTTTTGCTCTTAACCTAATGGGTTTTTTAAAAAACCTAAGAGGTTTTGCCCTTAACCTAAAGGGTTTTTTAAAAAACCTAAAGGGTTTTGCCCTTAACCTAAAGGGTTTTTAAAAAAAACTGAGAGGTTTTGTCCCTAACCCGAGAGGTTTTTAATGATCTTTGAAAATAAAATCCGACCAAAGCCTGTGGAACAGGCGAAAGAAAATAGCGACAGGCGCAAGCCTGTAGTTCGCGCCCCGATCGATTAAAGCCCCGAAGCGGGCGACAGAAAATGATCCGGCGGGCTTTGCGCATTTGCGGGAAGTTCAGCCGATTTGTTTGAAAACGATCCTCGAACAAACCGGGCATTCCATCAATGAGCGGGCCGAACCGCTCCGCTTAAGAGTCTGTTCAAATTTACGGAATACCCGCTGAAAAAGCGTCGTGCGTGACAAAATCGGTTGAAGCAATCAACCGTCCGAACGGCGAGCGGTTGTTTTTCGATCCACTAAAAACACTAAAAATATTTCGTGTTTTTAGTGTTTTTAGTGGATCGCTTAAAAATCGTTCGCGGCCTCAAACCCTAATTTTAAACAGACTCTATACCTTAAAGCTCGATTTCCGCACAAAGACTGACTGTTTCGTTGGATAACGCAAGCTCTTCCAGTTCGAAAACGGAAAACAAAAAATCATTATCACCAGATCGACGGCACGCTGTCCTCGTCGAATTCGAGGGCGTCGCCATTCGGCAGGATGTGGACGATACCCGTCGCGCCGTTCGCCTTGAGAAGCGGCGACAAAAGGCCGATGCGGTGACAGTTGGCCTTCGGTTTTCGATGTTTCGTGAGCGGCTGCGATTCGGAACACATCATCACCGTCCGGACGTCCGCCGCGAGCTCGACGATCCGGTCGACGCCGCGCGCGAGCTCTTCCGGGACGGGTTTCGTTTTACCGCCGCATTCGGGCAGATGCTCGTAGCCGATCCGGTTTCGTTCGAGCTCTTTGGACAAAACCGGCCCGTTGAACTGCGGCCACCGCGAACGCGCGATGCTTCTGACGTCGCACAAAAATTCGATCCCGTATTTTTCCAGTAATTTCAAAAAATCCCCGAACGCGTGCCGCCCGTGCCCGATCGTGTAAATCGTCATCGAAATAATCTCCCCGGATTTAAGACCGTCCCAAATTCACGTTATACCATCGTGACGGGTAGAAATAAAGTCCCGTGAACCCGTCACTCGCCCGCCGGCCGCCGCGATCCGCCGCGTTTTCGACGCTTTGATCGAATGAGGCGCTGTTGCCGTTTGGAGCGGTCAAAGCGGCCCAACTTATTGGCAAAAGCCTTGATTCCGGCCGCGTTCGCTTTTTTGTTCTTCCACTAAAAACACGAAAAATACTAAATTTCTTTCGTGTTTTTTCGTGTTTTTAGTGGATCGTTGTCAATCCGCCAAATCCGCGGCATCCGCGTTCGGTTTTAACCGCGCTTAAGGCCAGCGCCGTTTTCCCAAATCGTTTACTTCGCGGAGGACCCTTCCGCCAGCGCGTAAAAATCGAGGTCCGTCACATTTTCCTGAACGCTGACGACCTGCGGCGCGAATTGATAGCTCTTCGACTGGACCGCGATAATATAGGTCTGTCCGGCCTCGACCTCATCGAAACTGAAATAGCCGAACGTGCCCGTCCTGACCGTCCGGGAATTGCCCTGCTCATCGGTCAGGACGACCGCGGCGTTCCGCAGTCCCGAGCCTTTGCCGACGATCACTTTGCCGCTGATCGAAACCCGGGCGGCGGTCGGGACGCTTTGGGCTTCGAATGCGCCGATGTCCGCTCCGTCGCCGCCCGCCGCGTTGGTGATCGCGGCTAAATCGAACGGACGGAGCAGTCCGCGCTGGTCGGTCGTATTGCCGAAGGAATTTCCCTTATCGAGCGCCGGACTTCCGCCTAAAAGCGCGCGCGTCGGAGTCGTTCCGCCGTTATTGGCTAATGGGCCGAGGCCGGCCGGCGTGTCGAGAATATCGCTGGGCAGATAGGCGATCGCAATCGTCGAATCGGCGGCGTCGCCGGCGGAATCGCCGATCAGATTGAATCCCGCCGAGGTAGTGACGCTGGCGAAGGCGCTGTCGATTTCCGGTTGGACGGCAGAGGTGTTGCCGGAAACTATCGTGTTGCCGATACTGATGGTTGCGGCTTGTGCATAAATCCCGCCGCCGCCGAATCCGCTTCCTCCGGTTGCCGAGTTGCCCGTGACGGTCGAGCTGCGAATGGTCATTGTAGAATTTGCGACAAGGATCCCGCCGCCGAGCGGAACGCCGCCGCCGTTGGCCGTATTTCCCGAAACGGTCGTATTAAAAACCTGTATCGTTCCGCTGTTAAATGCCAAAATTCCGCCGCCGTCGCGGGCGGTAT
Organism: Acidobacteriota bacterium; assembly: GCA_018269075.1. Lineage (GTDB taxonomy): Bacteria > Acidobacteriota > Blastocatellia > Pyrinomonadales > Pyrinomonadaceae > JAFDVJ01. Next base: position 207,816 of record JAFDVJ010000006.1, on the reverse strand, counting down.
TATTGGTAAAGGTCGAATTGCTGATGACGTGATTCGTTCCGCCGGTAATATGGACGGTTCCGTCGGCGTCCGGAATTCCCGACGAGGCGCCGCTGTTGTTCTGCACTAACAGCCGGTCGAGCGTGACCGCGCCGCCGGTGATGTAAATCGCCGAGCCTTTGAAGTTCGTTCCGGCGCCGACGCCGTTGCCGTTTTGAAGCGTCATTCCGCTGACCCTGACGGTCGAACCGCTGATAAAAAAGATCCGGTTATTTCCGGCCCCGCCGTCGACCGTCAGGACGTTGGCGCCCGGCCCGTTGACGGCGATGTTCGTCGTGATCGGAATCTCCGCGCCCGAGGTCAGCGTGATGAGGGTGACGCCGGGAGCAAAAGAAATGGTATCGTCGCCGGCGAGGTTATTGGCTTCGACGGCCGCCGCCCGCAAAGTGCAGATGCCGTTGCCGGTCGCCGTCTCGCAAATTCCGTTGCCCGGCGTGAAATCGGTTCCGTCGCCGTTGTCGTTGACGGTAAACCCCGTCATCACCGCATCTTCTTTCGAAGCAGCGGCTGCCCGCGCCGGGAAGCCGGCCGCCGTCGCAGCTGTAATTGCCGCTGCCAAACCAAACACCAATAATTTTCTTTTTTTCATAGCTTTTCTAAATTATGTCTGCGGGATGATTTTCGCCGGCTCTCGCCGCCCGGCTTTTTTGTGTGCCGGCCGGATATTTTCCGATTGAGCGGGAGCGGAGAGCCGCCCGCCCGGCGTCAGATAAAACGGCGGCCGCCGACGGCGCAGCTTCGGATTGAATTCGTCGGGCAAATTTTATAGGACGCTTTCACGTCCGGCATCCGGACGAGACGCCCGCGCTCCGGTTTTTCGATCTGAAAATTTCCGAAATTATGTATAAATTTTTGTCGGTCGTCATAAATTTAACAACATACGCGCGAAAAGTCGAATATTGACAGCAATTATCAGTTTGCTAACTGCCAAAATAGATGACGGGTCGACAAACCATCAAAGATCCGCCCGCGAAATACGCGAAATACCCGAAAGAAAGAAAATCGGACCGGTCAGTCGTTGAAAATCCGGTCAAGCCGCAATATATTTCGGATTTAATGCAGAGTTGTTCGGCGCGGTAAATGATCGAGCCGGCGATTCGTTCGTGAACCGCGTTTTCGATTGTATCGGAACCGAGCACGGCGAAGAGCCGGTTTTGATCCACCAAAAACACCAAAAACACTAAATTTCATTCGTGTCTTTTTAGTGTTGATTCCATCAGTCCGTCGTGCCGGTTTCCCGGGTGTGAAGTTCGAAAAAAAACGAATAATCCGGTTTGGTTTCAAAAAAATTTTAAGAAATCGAAAAAAACCGTCAAAAGTTATGCAAAAGCGATTTTTTTTTCTCGTCAAACATCTAGAGCGTTCAGTCGGGATCAAGAAAATCGCAGGCCGGGCGCTTCGCCGGAAACGGCAATTTTTTGAGGAGAGAATAAAAAAACTATGTCATCGCATACGACAAAAACCGGACATCAGCGGCTCGAACGGATCGAGGATTCGTGGGAGACGAACGCGCCGGGCGTTGCCAGCTTCGGCGATGTTCCGCTTGCGGAAATCAAAGCCGATCGGGAAGCTTCGGAGGCCAAACGGATGGAAATCCGGCAGGCCGAGGAAGTCGTCAAAAAACTGAAAATCGAATACAAGGATTAGATCAAGGCGAGTATGCAGAAATGCGATTTCGTCGTCCGCTCGGTCGAAGGCGATCGCCGCTACGGCCCGGACAGCCCGCTTTACGCGGGTTTCGGCTACGTCCGCGATTCGGAAAAGAAAAGAGGAGGGCGCCGGAAGATGAAGAAATAAAGAATGGTCAGGGATGGTTTCTTCGTTATTTTTTGGACTTTGAGCCGTCGGTGTCGACGGCTCTTTTTTTATGCTTTCGATTGATCCGCCATCCGCCCCGTTCGAAAACGACGGCCGGATTGGCTTTTTTTCGGACGCTCAGCCGCTTTTCGCTCTAAGCCGAAAATCCGTATTGAACTCGAAAAAAATCGAGCTTTCGGGCCTCGTCCAGTTTTCGGGAAAAGATGTTTCTCCGCAGATTGAGCTGTTCGATCGACTCGACCGAAAAATCCAGATCCATCAGCGAATCCGCGCGCGAATCGAAATAAACCGCCCAGAGTTTCAGTTTCGCGCCCTGTTTCCATTTTTCCCTGACCGTCACCGAATCGCCGATGTTCAGAACCTGACTGAGGACGTTGAGTTTCGCCAGCGCCGCCGAACGATCCGCTCCGTCCAGTTCGGCCAGCAGCGAATTGTTCCGGGCCGCGAGCCGGGCGATCGGCGCGGTCCAGGTGTCGAGAAAATCGAGCCGCCGCTCGTTTTCCAGAATCGAGCCGATCACCCGGCATTCAGAATGCCCGCAGACGAAGATATTTTCCGAATTCCGCAGTTCGACGGCCAACTGCAGCGCCGATTGAAAATTGAGGTCGCCTAAAAAACCGGTGTTTCCGGCATTTTGGTGACCAAGCCGCGTCGCGCCGGAATAGGCGGGCGCGTCCGCACAGTCGGTGCAGGTCACCCAGAAATCGTTATCCCGACCCGGCCCGTCGAAAATAGTGCGCCCGGTGATTTTCGTGCTTTTTCCCAAAATATCCATTTGCTGAAGCCGCTCCCCGAAAAAAATTCCGATTCGATCCCGTTCCCGAGTCGAAAGTCCCGAGTCCGAAGTCGTCCGCCGCGCGCCGGTCCGTCCGGTTTTTCGTGAAATCCACAGACCGTGACGGAAAATCTTCGCGGCATAAAAAAGACTCAAGACTACGGACTCTCGACTCGGGACTCCGATTTACTGGCCCTGTCCGAGCGAGTAGCCCTTTTCGCCGTCGAATTCGCAGAGCGTCTCCATCTTGATAAAGTCGAGACCCAAATCGTTGACCCGGCCGAGAAGATCGATGATCTGCGGATGCCGGACGATCTTGTCGCCGTTGCGGGCGACGAACCGGCAGCGCCAGTGATCGGTGCAGAAGGTTTCCGGAAAGCCGTCGGGATAAACTTTGACGCCGCGGTTGGTGATCATCTGTAATTTGACGCCGTCGCCCTCGATCTGCTCCAGTAAATTCCCCAGATCGTTCGGCGAGCCGGCTTTCCAGTCGAGAAAGATATCGACGCCGACCATCTCTTTTTTCTCCTTTTTCGCGCGGCCGTTCGTTTCGGCGGCAAATACGGGCTGGGGCAGCTTCGCGTTGCCGGCCGAATAGCTGACGGCTTTCAGCCGGTTCGGCTTTTCGCCGAGCCGCTCGATCACGGCCGCGGCAAATTCTCGGGTCCCGGCGGCTTTTCGGCTGAGGCCTTTTTTGAAGATATCCGCGGTGTGGATGCCGTCTTCGATCGTTTTCAGCCAGGCGTTATGAATGGTTTCGGCGGCTTTGGTCTGATTCAGATGAACCAGCATCATAATCGCCCCGTGCAGCAGGCCCGAGGGATTGGCCTCGTTCCGGCCGGCGATATTCGGCGCCGAACCGTGAATCGCCTCGAACATCGCGATGTTGTCGCCGATGTTGGCCGAACCCGCGAGACCGACCGAGCCGGCGATCTGCGCGGCGACGTCCGAAAGGATGTCGCCGTAGAGGTTCGGCAGGACGATGACGTCGAAATCGCCCGGCGTATCGGATAATTTGGCCGACCCGATGTCGACGATCCAGTGTTCGTTCTCGATGTCGGGATATTCCGCCGCCACCTCGTCGAAAACTTTATGAAACAGACCGTCGGTCATCTTCATAATGTTGTCTTTGGTGAAACAGGTGACTTTGCGGCGGTTGTGCCGGCGGGCGTATTCGAAACCGTAGCGGATGATCTTTTCGCATCCCGGCCGCGTGATCAGCTTCAGGCATTGATAAACCTGCGAAGTCTGGCGATGCTCGATGCCGGCGTAGAGGTCTTCCTCGTTTTCCCGGATGATGACCAGATCCATATTCGGATGCCGCGTATCGACGAACGGCGCGTAGGAAACGCACGGGCGGACGTTGGCGAAGAGGCCCAGCGTCTTGCGGACCGTCACGTTCAGCGATTTATAACCGCCGCCCTGCGGGGTCGTGATCGGAGCCTTCAGAAAGACCCGGGTCCGCCGGAGCGATTCCCAGGCTTCGGCCGAGATGCCGGCCGTGTTTCCCGACAGATAAACCCGTTCGCCGATTTCGATCGTTTCGATGTCGAGCCGGGCGCCGCCTTTTTCCAGAATTTCCAGGGTCGCCGCCATAATTTCCGGCCCGATCCCGTCGCCGTAGGCCACCGTGATGGCGCTTTTTCCTTTGTTCATATCGTTATTCCCCTTTTCAGAATTTTTTGATTTTAGATACACTTCGACCGCTCCGTCGGCTGAAAACCGACAGACTGATTGGTCGACCTTTGATCAAGGCTTTGAACTAAACTTAAATTTCCGGGCTCCGGGAAATTAAACCCGCGAAATCATCACCTCGGTGGCCTTAAAGAGGGCGGCTGCTTTCATTCCTTTTTTCAATCCCAATTCCTCGCATCCGCTCCGCGTGATAATCGAATTTATCACCTGACCCCCGACGTTTATCTTGACTTCGGCGAAGAGCCCGTCGTATCTGACTTCCAGAACCTCTCCGACCAGCCGGTTTCTGACGCTGATCGGCTCGGAATTTCGGGTCGTCGTTTCCCGCTCGTTTTCAAACTCGTCCTCTCCGGTGACTCTCCGTATCTCCTCTTCGGGAATCCGGTGATGTCCGCCCGGAGTCTTGATTGATTTGATCTTGCCCTCGTAAATCCATTGCTTGATCGTCGGATAACTGATGCCGATTTTTTCGGCCGCGTCTTTTGCCTTAAAAGACTTCACTAAAGAGTTATACTAATTCATACGAATTCTGTCAATCTGATTTCGATAATATTCAATAAAATATATGACTCTATACGATTTTAGATGAAAAAATAATAAAAATATACGAATCAAGTCGTTTTTCGCTTGACAATCAAATTGCCCGTTTATTAAAGTGGCAAATGTGAGAGGGGAGTAGATCACCCGCGAGGTTTGACGACATCGTCAATACGGTCGGCCAACGCCGGCCCGGTTCGTCAAAAAAGCATCAAGACCTTTCGCAGGCGTTGTTTAACCGAACAATTTCTGCGGGAGGTCTTTCTCTTTTTTCACGTTTGAAGGAAATGAAAAAAATAATTTTCGTCATTTTGTCGAGTTTGGCGTTTTCCGCGAACGCTTTTTCACAGACGCGGTTCGAGACCGATTTTCAGCTCTGGAATGATACGCAGTTTATCATTCCGCTGAACAAAAAAAAGGACTGGAATTTCGTTTTGTGGACGTTCGGGCGTTTCGGAAACGACGTGAAAACGACGACCGACGCCCGGATCGGCGGTCTGATCACGAAAAAAGTCAATAAATACGTGACGGTCGGCGGCGGCTATTTGTATCGCTATTCCAACCCGACTTTCCGGCAGAAACGCTATGAGAGCCGGTATCTGGGAATGGCGACTCTAACCGTTCCGCTCAGCCGCGACAAAAAATGGACTTTGGTCAATCGCAATCTGTATCAGTACGAAAATCGTTACGCGCGCCCGAACGCGACCGTCGTTCGAAATCGCTTCTGGGTCAAACGCGAGGTCACGATCGCGGACCGGAAGTTCGAGCCGTTCGTTTCGTTCGAGACGTTTTACGATTTTCGTCTCAAGGGCTTTGCCCGGTACCGGACGCAGGCGGGGTTTTCGCACAAATTCAACAAACGGTTTTCAGCGGATATCTACTATGTTCGTCAGGATGAAACGGGGAACCGGACACGGCCCGGAACTCTGAACGGCATCGGCACGAGCTTCCGCTTCAATCTTTAATAATCAGGAAGGAAGAAAAAAATGAAAAAAACAATTTTAGGATTAACATTATTACTTGCTTTATCGACCGTCGGCTTTGCCCAGCAGGCCTCGAGCTTTAACATTACCGAACGGATGATCGCCGACGCCCAGAAAGCGTGGTGCGGGGCTTTGGTCCGGATCGGCGAATCGAAGACGAAGGGTGAAGACTATCAAAAAGTCGCTTCGGACGTGATCGACGCCGCGTATTATTATCAGGCCGGCCCGGTGCTTTTCAAGCCGACGCTGACGACCGGCGAGCAGACTTTTCGAATGGATAAGGAAGGCGCGCTGGCCTATTTCGTCGGCGGGAACGAAAAATACAAAAACGACAACGGGTTCGCCTTAAAAGGCTGGACGAGATGCGAGAGCAAACCGCGGGGCTTTATCCTCAACGGCGATCTGGCGCTTTCGATGGGAAACGTTTATCTCTGGAACGCGAAGGGCGAAGAAACCGTCGTCGATAAGACCTGGGGTTATAAAATGGATGAAAACGGGCATTTGAAAATCGTTCTGCACCACTCGTCGCTGCCCTACAAACCGTGACGACGCGCTTGCCGGCAAAACGCCGGCTTAAATTCCGGAAGCCGCCCGGGTCGTCGATCGGCCCGGGCGGCTTCGCCGGGAAATACCGGCGTCGCCCGATTCCCGGGCCGTAACGCCGCCAAAGCTTCAATATCCGATGGCAAACCCGGTCACCTTCCAGTTCGGTCCGGTTTTACCGAGGAAGACGGACATTTCCTCGGACGAGTTTCGGGAATTGTGCCGGTAACTGATTCGAACGCCGGAACCGTCCGGTTCGAGATCGATTAACTGCCAGCTGAGGAGCGGATATTCGGCCTGTTTGCGGCAGATATACTCGGATCGATCGGCGGGGAAGCCGGCGACGGCTTCGGCGCAGCGGCCGTCGCGGAGTTTTTCGAGAAATTCTTCGGCCGCCGCTTCGGGCGCGCGGTCGCGAAACGGGTTGAGAACGAGTACCGCCGGGTTTCCGCGAACGGAATCGAGATCACGAATCCGGACGGCGACCGGCGGCCGGGCGATCGCAAGATAAAGAAAGACGATCACGATCGCGCCCGCGATCAAACCGAAAAGATACGTCAATTTCTTCTTTGTCATAAACTACCGCGGACGAATCGGGCCGGTTCAAACGGAACGGCGCATTAACTTCGATGTTCGAGCGCCAGTTTGAGAAAATTTTCGAACAGAATCCGGCCGTCGCGCGATTCGTTGACGTGCTGCCAGCGGGTCGGGTTCTTCGACCAGTCTTCGAACGATTTTTCGAGGTGAAACTGGACGGTGTAGATCATCTGACCGCCGGTGCGGCGGACCATCATCTGGTTTTTGCACAGGTAAGCGGTCGCGAGCAGCTTGAAGCCTTCGGGCACGCCCTTGACCTGAAGACCGTGATTCTGCCAGACGCGCAGGATGTCGTCCTGCGTCGTGTATTCCTGCCAGATTCCGCTTTCGGTGTTGGCGATGCCTTCGAAGATCGGGTCGGACGTGTCGGTGATCTTGACGAAGCGGTATTGATATTCGACGACGCGGTCGGTCCGTTTCTCGGACGGGTCGAGATTGTCGAGCGTCCGGAGCGGCTGGCCGAAGGAAAGCCCGACGAGCTGGTGCGCGCCGCAGATCGCGAGCACCGGAATCTGCGTCTTTTTGATGAAATTCGCGAATTTTTCGAGATGTTCCGGGTTGTAGTAATCGAAATCCGTGAGCGTGCCGCTCATCACGATCGCGTCGGGCGAGAACGATTCGGCGGCCTCGGGAACTTCGGAAAGATGGACGGTCAGCGTTTTCGGCTGGCGGACGAGCCGGATCACGTTGTTGGCGATATTGTCGGTCGCCATCGCCGAGATCTTGTTTTCGAACCGCAGCTTCGTCGCGGTCGCGCTGTTCCAGTCGCGGTGCGCGAGCGGCGACAGATCGGATTCGTAGCGCAGACAATTGTTGACGATCAATACCTTGACGTGCTCGATCCGTTTCTCGATCGGCTCGTAATAACAAAAGTCCTGTTTGTTATAAGGAAAAGGCAGTGATTTCGTTTGTTCCGTCTCTTTCGAAAATGCTAATCCGGCGTCCAACATAACCCTATAATGGTAGCGCAAAGTGTTAAAACTGTCCATCCGGATTTCGGATTTCGGATTTCGGATTTCGGATTGGTCTGTTGTGGGGAGCTTTCCGATTAAACCTGAATCGTTCAAACTCAGACAAATCCGAAATCCGAAATCCGAAATCCGAAATCAATTGTCTCTCTGCCGGGTGGTTTGGCGAAATTCGGGCATCAGCGAGCCGGCGCCGATTTCTTCGAGCTCGTGGCGGATTTCCTTGATCAGGCCCGAGCGCATCCGGCCTTTGGCCGAGGCGACCTTGCTTTTCGTCAGCTCTTCGAAAAATAAAAGCGTTTTGTGCCACGAGATTTCGAGCTCGTCGGCGAGCGTCGAGATTTTCGTGATGTCGTAGGGAATCGCGACTTCGGGACAGCCGATCCGGGCGAAGACCTGCAGATAGCGGGCGGTCGAAAGATCGGGACAGGAAAATCGTTTGTTGCCGACCTTGAGCTCGATGCCGAGCAAGGTGTGCTGGATCTCGGCGCGGTGTTCGGTCTTCGGCAGTTCGAGACTGTAAGCGCGCGTCCGCTGGACGCGAATCCGGTCGCGATAGATCGCCGGAATCCATTCCGCCCCGAGTTTTTCCCGAATTTCCGCAACAGTTTCCATAAAACCTCTAACAGAATAACATAGGTGGTTGGGGAAGTTTAGGAAGTTTAGGAAGTTTGGGAAGTTTGGGAAGTTTGGGATGAAAACTGCTGGTAGTGAACCAAAAGTAAGGCATTGATCGATTGCCGCCAGCTGATAGACTTAAAGCCTGTGGAACAGGCGACAGAGTATAGCTACAGGCACAAGCCTGTAGTCAGTGCCCAATAATGAACCGAAGCCTGTGGAACAGGCGACAGAGGCCGCACCGCCTCCTTTTCTGTCGCCCGCTTCGGGGCTTTAATCGATGGGGCGAACCTGTCTACAGGCTTGCGCCTGTAGCTATACTCTGTCGCCTGTTCCACAGGCTCAATTCGGAATACTTGTCGGTTTTTGTTAAAACCGTCCGCTAACGGTAATTGATCGAAGATCTTCGATTCGGCATTACTTTTGGTTCACTGCCAAATTTTTTACCTTCCTGAACTTCTAAAACTTCCAAAACTTCCAAAACTTCCTAAACTTCCCAAACTCAAAAATCGGTTGAGTCGAAGTTTTCCTGGAGCTTCATAAAATAGCGGCCGGCGTGGAGGCCGTCGGCGATGGCGTGATGGATCTCGATCGCGTGCGGGATCTTTTTGCGGCCGGCTTCTTCGAAAACCCGGCCGAAGACGAGCCGCGGGATCGTCTGGCGTTCGTCGAGCCGCATCGCGTTGCTGACGCTCGTGAAGGAAATCCACGGGATGATCGAATAATAGAGCAGGTCGAGCCGTTCGTTGCCGGTGTCGAGCGATTTGAGCCGCCGGTATTCTTCGAGCACGGCCCGGCTGTCGGCGACGAACTTGAAAACGTCGTCGCGGTCTTCGAGCACCGAGAACGAGATCGACTCGTCCTCGTGCAGAATCGTCTGCGAACCGTGGACGCGGTCGAATTCGAACGGCCGGCCGTCGATCAGCCGGATCCGGAATTCGCGGATCTCGTTGGCCGCGCGCAGCGAATAAAAGATCGTCGCGAGCGAAAAGGAAAGCTCGTGCCGTTTGCAGAATTGATAAAGCCGGGTGACGTCGAGATTGGCGGTGATGCTGAAGAAGGGAATTTCGTAATCCCGGAAATGTTCGAAAACGGCTCTCCGGTTCCAGGTTTCGAGATCGACGGGTTTCATCTTTTTGAGTGGAGAGTGAAGAGCGGAGAGTGGAGAGTTAGCGGATTTTCTTATGACTCTCCACTCTCCACTCTCCACTCCCGACTCTTATTTCACTTGCGCCGACGTGGTCGCGGGCGCGCTCGATTTCGAGAATTTTTCGATGATGCCGTCGCTGAAGATGCCGAAGTAGAAGACGCCGAGCACCGTCAGCAGCAGGACGGCGGCGACGCCGATCGGGATTTTCGGCGCGGTCCATTCGGTCGTTCTTTCGCGGAAGAACATCACGACGATCAGCCGCAGGTAATAATAGGCCGAGATCGCGGTGTTGACGACCGCGACGACGACCAGCACCGTGAGCATCGGGCTGCCCGCTTCGAGCGCCGGCCGGAACACGAGCACCTTGCCCATAAAGCCGGCCGTCAGCGGCAGGCCGAGCAGCGAGAGCATAAAGAGCGACAGCGTAAAGGCGAGGACCGGCGACCGGAAGCCGATGCCGTTGTAATCGCTGAAATCGGTCCGGCGGTCGTTTTTCTGGCCGAGCAGCGTGACGATCGCGAACGCGCCGAGATTCGTGACCGCGTAGGTCAGCATATAAAACGCGACCGACGCGATCGCCGCGTCGCGTGCGGCCGGCGTTTTGGCGACGCCCGCGCCGATAAATCCGACGAGCGCGTAGCCGGCGTGGGCGATCGACGAATAGGCGAGCATTCGCTTGACGTTGTTCTGGACGATCGCCGCCGCGTTGCCGACGATCATCGTCAGCATTCCCATCACCGAGAGCGCCGTGATCCACGAATCGTGCAGAAAGACCGACGACTGGGCGCCGACGACGAGCGGGAAGCCGAGCACGAAAACGCGGACGAACGACGAGAACGCGGCCGATTTCGAGCCGACCGCCATAAAGGCCGTGACCGGCGTCGGCGCGCCTTCGTAAACGTCCGGCGTCCAGACGTGAAACGGCACGGTCGCGACCTTGAAGCCGAAACCGATGACGAGCATCGCGCCGCCCATCAGGAGCAGCGCCGGAAAATTCGCGTTGCCGCTCATCTGGGCGATCTCGGCGATCCGGGTCGTGCCGGTCGCGCCGTAGACGAGCCCCATTCCGTAAAGCAGAAAGGCCGACGCGAACGAGCCGAGGATGAAGTATTTCATCGCCGATTCGTTGGATTTGAGATCGGATTTGCGGAGACCGGCCATTACGTAAGTCGCGATCGAAAGCGTTTCGAGACCGAGAAACAGGATCACGAGATCATTGCCGGCGGCCATAAACATCATCCCGAAGGTCGCGAACAGAAGGAGCGCGTGATATTCGCCGGCCGGCACGTTTTCGCGTTCGACCCAGACCGACGACATCAGGATCGTGACGGCCGTCGTCAGGAGCGCGACGATCGAAAAGCTCATCCGCAGGTTGTCGCTGCTGATCATCCCGTTCCACGAGGTGACGGGCGCGTTCGGCCACATCGACAGCAGAACGCCGCCGGCGATCACCAGACCGATCAGCGAGAGCGCCGTCGTCACGCCGCGCTGTTTCGGCATAAAACTGTCGTAGAGCATCACGAGAATGCCCGTGACGGCGACGATCGTTTCCGGCATGATCGCCCGGACGTTGACGTCCGGGTTAAGTAATGGTTGAATCTGTAAAAATATCGTGTTCATTTGACTGTTTTGTTAAAAAACGCTTTTTATTTCCGGTCGTCGAAACGCGGAAACGATTTCTCGCCCGCTTTGATCTCGGTCGCCAGATAATTTTCCTTCGGCGGCAGCGCGCAGCTGAAGCTTTCGTCGCCGTACGCGCAGCTCGGATTGTAGGCGAAATTGAAATCCAGCCAGGCGTCGTCGCCCGAAGTAATTTTGATATTCAAATACCGGCCGCCGCCGTAAGTCTCGCGGCCGCTCGTCAGATCGCGAAACGGCACGAACAGCGGCGCGTCGCTTTTTTTCAGCGCGGTCTCCGAAAGAAAGGCCGCGAGCGAAAAGCTTTGACCGTCGAGCTCGAACTTCAGGACGCCGATCTTGAAATACTTGCGCGGCGTCCCGGTCGAGGTGGGCATCATAAAGACCGTTTCGTCCGTCGTTTTTTCAAATTTGGCGCGGACCGCGTATTTCGCGCCGATCTCGAAATATTTCAGGCCGTCGAACTTCGCGAAATCCTCGCGCCGGAGCGGCGATTCGTTCGCGCTGCGGAAAGCCCGGTCGCGCGTCGCGCGAAAGCTTTCGACCGCCGCCGGGTCGTAGGCGGTCTGCGCGCGCGCGCCGGCGGCGAGCGCGCCGAACAGTAAAGTTATCAAAACGAGCGCTTTCATCAATGCTCGGCCTTCGGCGTCGCGTCGGCCTTGTCGATCGTCCCGCCGGCCTGCCCGACGACGCGCTGCTGGATCGCGACGACCGCGTCGCGCGATTTGTTCAGAAACGGTTTCGGGAAAACGCCCATATAAACCATCAGCACCATCAGCGGCAGGATCAGGCCGATCTCGCGCCAGCTCAGATCTTTAAGCCCCTTGTTTTTCGGGTTCGTGACCTTGCCGAAAAATACGCGCTGGACCATCCACAAAAGATAAACGGCCGCGAAAATGACGCCCGTGCCGGCGAGCATCGTCGCGATGTAATTGTAGTTCCAGCCGTTGGCCGTGCTCAGGATCGTCGATTTCCACATCCCGATCATAATCAGGAATTCGCCGACGAAGCCGTTCAGGAGCGGCAGCCCGATCGAGGACATCGTCGTGATCACGAAGATCGTCGAGTAGAGCGGCATCACGTTGGCGAGGCCGCCGAAATCGGTGATCTGGCGCGTGTGGCGGCGCTCGTAGATAAAGCCGACGAGCAGGAAGAGCGCGCCGGTCGAAACGCCGTGGTTGAGCATCTGGTAAAGCGCGCCCTGCATCCCCTGTTCGGTGAATGAGAACATTCCGAGCACGACGAAGCCCATATGCGCGACCGACGAATAGGCGACGAGCCGTTTGACGTCGGGCTGGACCATCGCGACGAGCGCGCCGTAGATGATGCCGATGATCGCGAGCGTGATGAAGACCGGCGCCCAATCGCGGGCGGCGTCCGGGAAGAGCGCGAAGTTAAAGCGCATCAGCCCGTAGGTTCCCATTTTCAGCAGGACGGCGGCGAGGATGACCGAACCGGCGGTCGGCGCGTCGGTGTGCGCGTCCGGCAGCCACGTGTGAAACGGGAAGAGCGGCACCTTGATCGAGAACGCGAGCGCGAACGCGAGGAACAAGAGCGACCCGGCCTGCACGCTGAACAGCTGTTTGCCGGATTTGAGCGCGTTGAGCAGGACGACGAAGTCGAACGTTCCCGCGCCGCCCGTCGCCTTCGCGTAATAGTAATAGAGCGCGATGATCGCGACGAGCATCAGCAGCGAGCCGAGCGCCGTAAAGATAAAGAACTTGACCGCCGAATAGATCCGGTTTTCGCCGCCCCAGATGCCGATCAGGAAGAACATCGGCACGAGACTCGCTTCGAAAAACAGGTAGAAGACGAGCAGATCGAGCGAGACGAAGACGCCGATCATCGCGCTTTCGAGCAGCAGCAGAAAGACGTAAAAGGCGGTCCGCCGCTTTTCGACCGCGTGCCACGTCGAAACGACGGCGATCGGCATAATGAACGTCGTCAGGATCACGAGCCAGATCGAAAGGCCGTCGACGCCGACGTGATAGTTGGTGTTGATCGCCTTGATCCACGGCACGTTCTTCTCGAACCAGAAGCCGCCGGCCGACGCCGTATGCTTGCCGAGCAGGAGCAGCGAGACGATAAAATTACCGACCGTGAAGATCAGGGTCAGCCATTTCAGATCTTTCTCCTCCTTCCAGTAAAGAGCGTGTCCGAGCGTGAACAGCGCGCCGAAGACGGGCAGCAGAATCAGGATCGTTAAGAGATTTTCGTTTATGAAATCCATTTTGGTTTATTGATCTTCGAGCTTCGGTCTGTGTTTTGCGAAGCCCGAAGACCGGTCTATCTAATCAACTTAAATCCGTAATAAATAAAATATCCGATGACGACGACCGCGCCGGCCAGGATGAAGGCGGCGTAGGACCGGACGAAGCCGACCTGAATCCGCCGCAGCACGTTGCCGAGCTCCGTCACGAAATAGCCCGCGCCGTTGACGATGCCGTCGACGATGCCGAGGTCGAAGCCCTGCCAGAGGCCCTTGATCGAGAAGTTCGTCAGCGGATCGACGATATAGCCGTTGTAAAGCTCGTCGATGCGCCATTTGTCTTCGAGGATCTTCGGCAGCTTGCGGAGCGGGTTTTTACCGAACAGGGCGATGCCGATGCCGATGCCGGAAAGCGCCAGCAGAACCGAAACGACGGCCAGCGTGAGCTCGGTTTTGGCGTCGCCGTGTTCTTCCGGTTTTTCGGCATTAGCGGCTTCGGATTTCGTTTCCGAAGCGGGCAGCGGTTTGGCTTCCGTCGACTCGGTCGATTTCATCGCTTCCATCGACGGCGCTTCGGCCGTTTTATGTTCGGCCTTTTTCGCGATCACCGGTTCGAGAGTATGCTCGAAATAGTTGGTGATCGAGCCGCCGCTCATCGCGGCGGGAATGCCGACGAGACCGCCGAGCGTCGAAAGGACGGCGAGCACGATCAGCGGAACGGTCATATTCCACGGCGATTCGTGCGGGTGGAAATCGGCCGGCAGCGCGTGGTGATGCTCGTCGTCGTCGTCGTGATCGTCGGCGTGCGCCGCCTCGTGATCGTCGTGCGCGTCGTGATGCGCGACCGCGTCGTGCGCGTCGCCTTCGGCGAATGCGTTTTCCTCGGTCTTCGCCGCCTCGTGCGGGTGCGCGTCGTCGAGCACGAGATGAAATCTCTCATCGCCGTAGAACGTCATCCACATCAGCCGCGTCATATAGACCGCGGTCATCACGGCGGTGATCAGTCCGATCACCCAGAGGATCATATGGACGGGAATGCCGGCGAGCTTCGCCTGCGGAGCCCACGAAGCCATCGGCGCGAACGTCCGGTAAAGAATCTCGTCCTTCGAGAAGAAACCGGCGAAGATCGGGATGCCGCAGATCGCGAGCCAGCCGGTCATCATCGTGATCCACGTGATCGGCATATATTTTTTCAGGTTGCCCATCTTGCGCATATCCTGTTCGTGGTGCATGCCGTGGATCACCGAGCCCGAACCGAGGAAGAGCAGCGCCTTGAAGAACGCGTGCGTCATCACGTGAAAGATCGCCGCGACGAACGCGCCGATGCCGCACGAGAGGAACATATAGCCCAATTGCGAAACGGTCGAATAGGCGAGAACCTTCTTGATGTCGTTCTGCGCGAGTCCGATCGTCGCCGCGAAAACGGCCGTCGCGCAGCCGATGATCGCGACGATGAACATCGCCGTCGGCGCGTTCTGATAAATGCCGTTGCAGCGCACGACCATATAAACGCCGGCCGTGACCATCGTCGCGGCGTGGATCAGCGCCGACACCGGCGTCGGACCGGCCATCGCGTCCGGGAGCCACGTAAAGAGCGGGATCTGCGCCGATTTGCCGGTCGCGCCGATAAACAGAAGGATCGCCGCCGAGGTGATGCCGCCCGCGACCAAAGCGCCGGCCGTGAACGGATCGGACGCCATCTGGGCGATCATATTGAGCGCGCTCGGGACCTTCGCGCCGTCGACGACCTTGTCGTAGAACGAGATCGAACCGGTCAGCGTGAAGACCAGAAAGACGCCCATCAGGACGCCCCAGTCGCCGATTCTGTTCATCACAAAGGCCTTTTTCGCCGCGCGGCGCGCTTCGTCGCGCTTGATGTAGTAGCCGATCAGCAGGTACGAGCAGAGACCGACGCCCTCCCAGCCGACGAACATCAGCAGGAAGTTGTCGGCGAGCACGAGCGTCAGCATCGAGAACATAAACAGGTTCAGATACGCGAAAAAGCGGTAAAATCCCTTGTCGCCGTGCATATAGCCGGTCGCGAAGATATGGATCAGCAGACCGACGAACGTCACGAAACACGCGTAAATGCCCGACAGCCGATCCATCCCGAGACCGAAGTCGGCGCGAAAGCTGCCGACCTGAATCCACGTCCAGAGATGATCGAGCACCGGTTTCTCGGCGTGCAGCGCGCCGCCGCCGGCGAAGAACGCGATGTAAAACGCGACGATGCACGAAACGGCGATCGTCCCGCACGCGAGCGCGCCGCTGAAGAGCTCGTTCTTCAAACGTCCGCCGACGAGCCAGTTGATCACGGCCCCGGCGAGCGGCGCGAAAATTATTAGACTTAAAAGATTGTTTTCAGTCATTGATTTTGAAAAAGTTACTCGAAAATATTCCGAGACTTAAACTTACATAATTACTTAATGTCAAAATAGCCCGGATATTCCCGTTTCATAAAACGATTGATCGCTTCGTCGGAATTTTTGTTTGCGGCCGGTTCCGTCTTCGGCAGATCTTTCAGTATTTCGGGCGTATCGTCGTCGAAAACCGCAAGTTTCAGGCCGTTCCGGTTAGCCGCGAAATCGACGAGCAGCTCGGCTTTCCGCATTCGCAGGTAAACCGGGAAAAGATACAGCGCGTCCATCCGGTACGACCCGAAGGTCTTGATCGTCCGACTTTCCTCGGCGGGCACGCTGATCAGCACCTGCTTGATCTGCCGGAGCTCGATTTGGCGGCCGTCGACCATCGCGTAAACCTTTTTCAGCGGAAGCTCCGTCCGGTCCTGCGAGAGCGCGCTGACCAGCAGCAGCCCATAGCCGTTCAACTCCTTAAATTCGGCCGCGTCTTTCGGATAACCGATGTCGTAAAAGGCGATCCGCGGAATCGGGGCATATTCCTTATACTGCTCGGCGGCGTCGCTGATTTGCTTATTCATATAAGCATTATCAACCCGGTTACGATGCCACTGCTCGTCGGTCGAGACCGTCGCGGTCGCGTTCTGCGCGCGGACGACCGTTGCCGAAAATAACGAGAAAGTGAAAAACAGCAACCCGATTCTGAAAATATTCACTTTCATAAAAACTCCTCAAGATTCCGGCGGCCGATTTTACCGTCTCCGGAAAACGGGCGCTTAACTTAGATCGAGCATCATCTCGATCATCGTCGGGCGAAAGCCCTGACGTTCGAAAAACTCGCGGGCGAACTCGTTTTGGGCGGCGACCGAGAGCAGCAGCTTGTCGGCCCCGAGTTCTTTGGCGGCTTCGATCGCTTTCTCGATCAAAAGCCGGCCGGCGTTTTTTCCGCGGGCGGCCTGATCGACGTAAATGTCGTGCAGCCACGCGGCGTTTTCAAGCAGAGCGGCGAAGTTGCGCGCTTCGAACCCGATATAGGCGAAGCCGACGACCGCGCCGTCCGATTCGGCGACCAGCACGGCGGCGTCCTGCGCGTCGGTCTGATTGCCGTAAAACCATTCGGCCTGTTCGGTGCTCGCGAGCCGCGAAAAACGCCGCGCATCGTAATTCTGATGCTGGATCACGAGATCGATCGCCAGCTCGGCGATCGCCCGCGCGTCTTCGCGCCGCGCGCGGCGCACCGTGACCGTCATCAATTTTTCAAAACGCTCGCGTCGTCGACGTCGACCGACACGCGGTTACGGAAAAAGGCGATGATGATGCCGAGGCCGACCGCCGCTTCGGCGGCCGCGACCGACATCACCATAAACACGAAAAGCTGGCCCGTGACGTCGCCGTAATAGCGCGAAAACGCGACGAACGTCAGGTTGACGGCGTTGAGCATCAGCTCGATGCACATAAACATCCCGATCGCGTTGCGTTTGAAGACGACGCCGACCGCGCCGATCGTGAATAAAATTCCGGAAAGTGCCAGATATGTTGCTAAGCTAGGTTCCATTGATTTTTATTGGTTCGTCGCGCGTCGATCGACGTGCGACGAACGAGTTTACAATTCGATTCGGTAATCGTCCGCTTCTTCCGCTTCGTTGCGGCGGGCCAGTTCGTTGTCGACGACGAGCTCGAGCTCGGGCTGGCTCAGCCGCCGGACGAGAATGACGCCGCCGATGATCGCCATCAGCAGCAGCACGCCGACGATTTCGACCGGCAGCAGGTATTCGGTGTACATATTCGTGCCGATGCTCATCGTCCGGCCGACCGTTTCCTCGGCTTTGAACGCCCCGGCGACCGCCGGTTTCGTCGTTTTCGTGACCGCCCAGAAGACGAAGAACGTCTGCGCGAGCAGGACGATGCCGAGAAAGCCGCCGAGCGCGTAGAGATAGCCCAGTCTGCGATAGGGCTTGTCGTCGTCGAGATTCAAAAGCATAATCACGAAGATCACCAGCACCATGATCGCGCCGGCGTAGATCAGAATCTGGACGGCGGCGATGAACGGCGCGGCGAGCGTGATGTAGATGCACGAGAGCGCGACGAACACGCCGATCAGGCTGACCGCGCTGTAGAGCGGGTTGCGGTTGTAAACCAACGAGAGCGCGCAGCCGATCGCGATGCCGGCGAAGATAAAAAATAAAGCAGTTGTAGCCATTTTTTTGAATTAAAAATTAAAAATTAAAAATGTAAAAGTTTCGATTCTTAATTTTCAATTTTGCATTTTTAATTAACCAGATAAACGATAATGACCGTCAAAATCACGTTGATCAGCGCCAGCGGCAGCAGGAACTTCCAGCCGAAATTCATCAGCTGGTCGAACCGGAAGCGCGGCAGCGTCCCGCGGACCCAGATATACAGGAACAGGAAGCCGCAGAGCTTGGCCATAAAACCGAGAAAGCTGAAAATCGCGTAGGGAATCGAGCCGACCGCGAAAATATAGCTCAGCCCGGGAACGTACCAGCCGCCGAGAAAGAGCGTCGTGCACATCACCGAGACCGTGAACATATTGATGTATTCGGCCATAAAAAAGAGCGCGAATTTCAAGGCCGAGTATTCCGTGTGGAAACCGGCGACGAGCTCGGTTTCGGCTTCCGGCAGGTCGAACGGCACGCGGTTCGTTTCGGCGAAGGCGGCGATCAGAAAGACGATAAAGCCGATGAACTGCGGGATGATGTACCATTTGAACGGCGAGCGCGTCTGCTGGCTGACGATCTCGGAAAGATCGAGCGTGCCGGCGAGCATCACGACGCCGAGCACCGAAGCGCCCATCGCGAGCTCGTAGGAAACGAGCTGCGCCGACGAGCGCAGACCGCCCATCAGACTGTATTTATTGTTCGACGACCAGCCCGCGAGCGCGATGCCGTAAACGCCGACCGACGTGATGCCGAGCACGTAAAGCAGCCCGATGTCGAGCCGCGCGACGACGAGCGGCAGCGCGTGCAGGCCCTGCCCGATGCCGAAGGGGAGAAAACCCCAGTCGATCGACGTGATCGTCGGCCCGAACGGGTAGACGATCATCGGCATCATCGCGCAGGTGACGGCGACGACCGGCGCCAGAAAATAGATGAATTTCGTCGATTTGTCCGGAATCAGGTCTTCCTTCAGGATGAATTTCAGAAGGTCGGCAAAGGGCTGCATAATGCCCCACGGCCCGACGCGGTTCGGCCCGATGCGGCCCTGAATCCAGCCGAGCAGCTTGCGTTCGGCGAGCACCGTGTAAGCGACGACGCCCATCACGATGCCGAAGACCACGACGATGCCGACCGCCGAGACGATCAGGGGAAAAAATTGTTTCAAGAGTTCCATAAAATTAGTAATCGACTTTCAAATTTTAATAATCGACTTTCAAATTGACCCGGTCGCCGATGCCGACCGCTTCGGCGATCTCCGCCTCGCGCGGCGTGCCGTCCGGGTTGAACTGGACGAGCGGCGAGAGCAGCAGATTCTCGGGTTTCGGATTGCCGTGCGCGAGCAGGTGAAACTGCGGCGTCCGGCTCGTCAGCGTCGTCAGACGATGCAGTTTATGGCCGACGCGCGGCGTTTCCGTGATTTTTTCGGCCGCATCCGGCAGTTTGTCGACGCTCGCTTTGAGCGCGTCCATCTCCTTCGACAGGTCTTTTTTCGCGCTGATCGCGTGTTTGACCTGAACGGGCCGCGATTCGTCCTTGAGCGCCGGGTAGCGGATTCCTTCGTAAGCCGGAACCGCGTCGGCGATCGCCTTGAAGGCCATCGTCGCGGCGAAGTTGTAGCCGAAATCGACGCCCATCTCGCGGGCGATCAGCGACGTGATCAGCCAGTCGGCCTTCGATTGGTAAAGCGGATCGATCGCCTGCCGGACGCGCTGGACGAAACCGGTGTTGTTGGTGTAGGTTCCGTCGACCTCGGCAAAGCTCGCCGCCGGCAGCACGACGTCGGCGTATTTGGTCGTTTCGGTCTCGAACAGCTCCTGCACGACGACGAAATCCTTGCCGTCGAGCGCGGCCGCGTCCTTTTCCTGAAGGCTGCCGCCGATCAGCAGCGCCTTCGACGATTTGAGGACCTCGGCGAGCGGTTTGCGGCCGGCCGTCAGATCGTGAGCGCCGACCGAGTTGTTGTGGCGCGGCAGCGGATGGAGCAGCACGCGGCGCGTGTCGGCCGCGAAGCCGGCGGCCGCGTTCGCGATCGCCGCCTGCGCGGCGGGCGAAAGATCGCCGCCGAACATAATGACGACGTCGCCCTCGGTCTCGCCGAGCGTTTTGAGCAGCGCGTCGAATTCCGAAGTCTCGATGCCGAGCTTTTTCGCCGTGTCGGCCGTGATTTTACCGGCGAGCGCGAGCGCGAACGCGTCGTAGGACGCCGGGTTGACGTGCAGAAACTGCGCGGCCTGCGCGGCGAGCCGGATCGGCGTGTCGTTCACGACGATCAATTTGGCGCCGGAATTGCGGACCGCCTGGCGGATCTGTTTGCCGGTAAAGGTCTGTTCTTCCTCGGGTTCGCCGCCGATCAGCAGAATCGTGCGGGCGCTGCGGATTTCCTTGTGCGTCGCGAGCGGGACCGACAGGTTGTCGAAAAACGGCGCGAGATCGTAATCGTCGGCGACCGCGTAACTGCCGGAGCCGGCGACCTCGGTCGCGAACCGTTTGAGCGCGAAGATCGCTTCGTTCGTGAGCCGCGGCGAGGCGACGACGCCGACCGCTTTGCCGCTTTCCCTGAATTTCGATGCGACGAGCGCGAGCGCGCTGTCCCACGTCGCGGGAATCAGCTTGCCGCCTTTTTTATAGCGGATGAGCGGCGTTCTGAGCCGGTCTTCGGAATTGACAAAGCCGTGCGCGAAACGCGCCTTGACGTCGAGGAATTCGCCGTTCAGACCGTTGACGTAACGGTCGCGGGCGACGATCCGGTGAACGCGGCCGCCGCGCGAGCCGATCGAGATCTGCATCCCGTCCGAGCCGTAAACGTCGGTCGAGATCGTCTGATCGAGCTCCCACGGACGGGTTTCGTGGCGATACGTGCCGTCGAGCAGCGTGCCGGTCGGGCAGACCTCGATGCAGTTGCCGCACTGCGAACAGCCGAGCCAGCCGCCGTAGGTGCCGATCACGGTGTTGACGCCGCGGTTGCCGGCCTCGATCGCTTCTTCGCCCATCCATTCGTCGCAGACGCGCGTGCAGCGCTTGCAGACGATGCAGCGCTGCGGGTCGTTGGCGACGATCGGCGAGAGATATTTTTCCGGTTTCTGGTTCTTCTTTTCCGAGAAACGCTGTTCGACGTCGCCCCAGTCGAAGATCACTTCCTGCAGCTCGCACTCGCCGCCGCGGTCGCAGACCGGGCAGTCGAGCGGGTGGTTCGCGAGCAGAAATTCGCCCATCGAGCGCTGCGCCTTTTCGATTTCCTCGCTCTGCGTCGTGACGACCATCCCGTCGGTGCAGGTGATCGTGCAGGAGGTCTGGAGCTTCGGCATCTTTTCGATGCGGACCAGACACATCCGGCAGGACGCCTGCAGCGCGAGATCCTTGTAATAGCAGAACGACGGAATGCCGAAGCCTTTTTCGTGGCAGACGTCGATCAGACGCGCGCCCTTTTCGACCTCGAATTCCTGTCCGTTGATCGTAACTTTGATAAGTTCTGACATTTTAACTAGATAAAAAAACTAAAAATTATTCTTCCGTTTTCGTTTCGGCCGGCTTCGGGGCCGTTTTCTTTTTATATTTCGGCCGCGTTTTGCCGAAAGATCCGGCAAAGATCTTTCCCCGACGCGTTCTCTTATCACCTTTTCCCATAATGATTTGTCCTCTACTTTATTGAAATTTTAAACATTCGCGGTAACATCGTTACCGTTGGCCTTCTGCGTCAGCCATTTTTTGAAATCTTCCGGAAAGCGCTTGATCGCGCTCTGGATCGGCCACGCGGCCGCGTCGCCCAACGGGCAGAACGATTTGCCCTCGATGTTGTCGCAGATGTCGAGCAGCAGCTGCGCGTCCTCGGGCCGGCCCTCGCCGGTCGAGATGCGGTTGAAAATCTTGACGAGCCAGTCCGTGCCCTCGCGGCACGGCGTGCACCAGCCGCACGATTCGTGCTTGTAAAACTCGGTCAGGTTCTTTGTCGATTCGACGACGTCGACGGTCTCGTCCATCACGATGAAGCCGCCCGAACCGACCATCGAGCCGCCTTCGACGAGGCCCTCGTAGTCCATCGTCACGCCCTTGCCGATGATCTGCTCGGCGTTCATAATGTAGACGCTCGAACCGCCGGGAATCACCGCCTTCAGCTTTTTATCGTCGCGCAGCATTCCGCCGCAGTCTTCGAGAATGAACTTTTCAAGGTCTTTATAACCCATCGGCAGCTCGTAAACGCCGGGTTTTTTGACGTGCCCGGAAACCGACCAGAGCTTCGTGCCGCCCGATTTTTCGGTGCCGAGATTGCGCCAGTTTTCGCCGCCCATCTCGATGATCTGCGGAACGCTGGTCAGCGTCTCGACGTTGTTGACGACGGTCGGGCAGGCGTAAACGCCCTCGATCGCCGGAAACGGCGGTTTCATCCGCGGGTGGCCGCGGTAGCCTTCCAGAGAAGAAAGCAGCGCGGTTTCCTCGCCGCAGATATAGGCGCCGGCGCCGGTGTGCGTGAAAACTTCGCAGGAAAAATCCGAGCCGAGAATGTTTTTGCCGACGAGATTGGCGGCGCGCGCCTCCTCGATGGCTTTGTCCATAATATCGATCAGATAACGGTATTCGCCGCGAAAATAGATGTAGCAGGTCTCGACGCCGAGCGCGAACGCGCCGATCAGCATTCCCTCGATCAGCGCGTGCGGGTCGCGTTCGAGCAGATACCGGTCCTTGAACGTGCCGGGCTCGGATTCGTCGGCGTTGCAGACGATATATTTCGGTTTCGGCGACTGGCGCGGCACGAACGACCATTTCATCCCGGTCGGGAAGCCCGCGCCGCCGCGGCCGCGCAGGGCCGAGGCCTTGACCTCGTTGATGATGTCGTCCGACGACATCGTCATCGCCTTTTTCAGCGATTCATAGCCGCCCGTTTCCTGATAAACCTTCAGCGTATGCCCGTCCTTAATGTGCATTCGCTTGAGCTGTAACGGTTCACATCCGATTGCTTTGATTTCCATAAAATAAATTGCCGGCGCGGGCCCGAAAAGCTCGAACGCCGGATTCGCGATTAAAAATCGGCGGCCGGGCGAAGCTCCTGATGCCGCGCCCGCCGCATTAAATTCTCAAATTCGACTCTGGCCGGTTTACTCCGGCTTTTTCTCCGGACAGCACGTGACGTCCGGTTTGACGGTCGGCAGATACTTGACCTTCAGATACATCACCGCCTGCACGTTCGGCTCGAGCGTGTTCGGATTGATCGTCAGATCGAAATCCTTGCTGTCAAAGCCGCTGTAATACGAGGTCGAGGCCTTCGATTTCTGGACGACCCGCTTGTAGCCCTGCGTGCTGCCCGATTCGTAGGCCGTGTAATCGAGATAAAGCTCGTCGGGCGAGTAGGTCCGGAATTTTTCGTTGACCACGCCGACCACTTTCATCGAGATCCCGAGGGTCGCGTAAGCCTGTTCCTTGCCCTTGATGATCTTCGCCGCCTCGGCGAGCATCCGCGATTTGACGGCCGTCGCGTCGTTGACGACGAAATCGATCTTGATCAGATCGTAGATGCCGACCGCGTTGGCGAGATTCGTGATCTGCCGGAGCGCGGTGCGGTCCTTGAAGCGGATCAGCAGATTTTTCGCCGTTTTATAGCCCTTCAGCTTTTCGGTCGCCGTCTTCGTGGTCGTGTCGTACTCGTAATAGGGCGCCTGATTGATGAAATCGGTGAACGTCTCGGTGAGCCCGATCGCCGACAGCTTCGATTTGAAGGCGTCGATCTTCGTATCGACCGCCAGTTCGCTCTGCTGGCTCGTCGGGCCGTCGCCCTGCACGCCGAACGAGGCGACGTATTCGTCGGCCCGGATGTTCATCAGGACGGTCGCTTCGAGAAAATAAACCTCGGTCACGTCTCGCGTCGCCTCGATTCCGGACAGATCGCCGGTCGCGAGCGTCGGCTTCGTTTCGCCGCCGCCGTAAGTCGAAGCGTTCGAACGCTCCTGCGCCAAAGTCATTGAATTGACAAAGAACAATAACACTAACAACGTTTTTTTCATATTTTTACCTCTTTTCGGATTCGGATTCAGACCGCGGGAAGAGTCGGCGGCTGGTTGGAACTGCTTTTTCCGAATCTGATGCGTTAAGTCTTCCGAAAGTGGCTTTTACGCCGGTTTTTTTCAAAAAAAACGTTTTCTTTTATCAAAAATCTATTCGGGCCGGCCGAACATCTGCTCGAAGAGCTCGCGGGCCCGCTTTTCGCCTTCTTCGGTGACGGCGACCGATTTGGCCTTGCTGCGCGGGTCGTCGATATAGCCTTTTTCGTGGAGCCGGTTCATCGTCTCCCAGTCGAAACCCTTCCACGCGCGGACCTCGTACTTGTCCTTTTCCATCACGAGCCAGAGCAGCGCAAGCGTCGCATCGTCGATTTTGTCCTGGTCGAATTCCATAATCTAATCGAGCGAATCGAGGATCCGGTCGACCTTTTCGGTCGTCAGGTCTTCGTGATAATCG
Source organism: Acidobacteriota bacterium (assembly GCA_018269075.1). Classification (GTDB taxonomy): domain Bacteria; phylum Acidobacteriota; class Blastocatellia; order Pyrinomonadales; family Pyrinomonadaceae; genus JAFDVJ01. The sequence goes on along the minus strand of JAFDVJ010000006.1, from coordinate 183,265 downwards.
AAACCGATCTGCATCATCGGGGCCGTGCCGCACGAGCCGAGACATTCGACGAGCGTGACCGTGTATTTGCCGTCCTCGGTCGTCTCGCCCGGATGAATCCCGAGCCGCTTGCAGACGTGGTCGGTGATCTCCGGCTCGCCCATAATCTTGCAGGACAGCGTCTTGCAGATCTGGATGTGATGGCGTCCGACCGGATGCAGGTTGAACATCGAGTAAAAAGTCGCCGTCTCCCAGACGTCGGTCACTTCGAGCCCGAGAAACTTCGCCAGAAAATTGACGCCCGGATTATCGACCCAGCCGCGCTCGCGCTGGATCACGAACAGCAGCGGGATCAGCGCCGAACGCTTCCGGTCGGCCGGATACTTGACGAGATGCGATTCCATCTCTTTGACGACCTCGGGCGAAAACTCCGCCACTTCGTCGGTGTATTTGATTTGATTCGTAAAATCGGTTGCTAATGCTGATGCCATATGCTATGCCGCCAGTTTTTCTTCTAATTTTTGGATTCTTAAAGTCAAATCTTCGACTTTGCTTTCAAGCTCAAAATAATCGACAGTCAGGCGCGATACTTTTCGGTCGATGTTTTCCAGTTTATGTTTGACCTCTTCCAGATCCGCCCGGATCTGAACAATCTCCGATTCGAGATTCGATAATCGGCTTTCGACCGCGCTCAGTCGTTTGTCGATTTCGATGACCTTCAAACCGATTTCAGTCATTTGCGCCGACAGAATATCAACTTTCCCTTCTAAACGGTCGAATCTGGTTTCGAGGCCGTCGAATCTGGTTTCGAGGCCGTCGAATCTGGTTTCGAGGCCGTCGAATCTGGTTTCGAGGCCGTCGAATCTGGTTTCGAGGCCGTCGAATCTGGTTTCGAGACCGTCGAATCTGGTTTCGAGGCTATCGATTTTGAGAATCGCGGTCTGCATCATTCGCATCATCTCGCTTTTGAACCGGCTGTCGGATAATTCTTCGGTCATAAATTCTATCTGTCGATCTCTCCCCGAACGATTTCCAGTGATCTGCTTCGTAAAAACTTGCTAATAAATTTTTATGGAACGAAATTGTAAACAATCACGCCCACTACCTTGACCGGCTGTCCGGAAAGCATCGTCGGCGGAAATTTCGACTGTCGCGCCGCTTCGACCGACGCCGCCCGCAACAGCGGGTGACCGCTGACGGCCACGGCCCGGATTACGTTGCCCTGTTCGTCGATCGTCACTTCGACGTTGACCGGGCCCGACGCTTTGACGGCTCGCGCCGCCGGCGGATAAGCCGGCTTGACGAGATTCGTCGATTTGCCGTTGAGCACGCCGCCCGAAACGACGCGCGGCCCGCTGCCGGAAACCGTCGGTGTCGTCTCGTAACGGCCCGTCGATTCGGTCGTTCCGCGATCGTCCTCGACGCCGCCGGACGTCTCTCTTCTGAGCGGCGGAGCTTTCAATACCTCGGACGACCTGACGATCTTCGCCGGACTTCCTTTGACGAGCTCGATCCCGAAGGAAATCGTTTGCTCCGAGCACTCGACGCTCAGCTCGTCGACGCTTTTTTGATAGCCGGTTTTCGAAACCGCGAACCGGTATGCGCCTTCCGGCAGTCTGGCGAAATAAGGCATTCCCGCTTTTAAGGTCGAACGATAAAGCCTTTTTGTTGTCTGGTTGGTCGCCGTCGCCGCGGCGCCGTTAATCTTCGTTTCGCTGCCGTTGCGCGTTACTTCCATTTTTACCGCACAAACCCTGCTCTGCGCCGTGACGGTCGTCACGAAGAGCAGGACGGTCGATAAAAAAGCAATCAGCAATTTCGGCGAAACGGTCAGCATAATTTTAACGGTCGATCTTTCTTCAAACGATAATCTTCTGAAATTTTTACGGAACGAAATTATAAACGATTACACCTGATACCTGAACGGGAATTCCCTCTAAAAAAGTCATTCCAAATTTCGACTTTTTCGCGGCTTCGACCGATGCCGCCTGCAACAGTGGAGGCCCGCTGATGGCCTCAGCTGAAATTACGTAGCCCAACTCATTAATTGTCACCCGCACATTGACGATGCCGGTGACTTTAGATTCACGGGCCGCTTTCGGGTATACAGGCCTGGCCAATAAAACGGCGCTGTTATTAATCGGCTTGTCGCCGGGTTCAAAATTACCTTCCTCAACCTTTCTATAGTCGAATCTGACCGTTTCTTCGGGATTTCCCGGCCAAAGAAATTCAATCCATAAAGATGTTTGCTCATCCGGCAAATCGCAATTGACCCGAAATATCTTCAAAAGTTTCTTAAAACCGGCTTTTGAAACGGTTAGTTCATATTCTCCGGTCGGAACGCCCGAAAACATCGGTAAGTCCGTATTTTTACTGATTTTCAAAGACTTTTTGGTTTTCGTGTCGACTAATTTGATTTTCGCGTCCCTGATCGGAAATTGCTCTGAACTTCCGTCCCTCTTGAACTCATAAACCCCGATTTGAAAATTACAGGCGCCGTTTCGGGCAAAAGCCGCGACGCTTAACAATCCCGCCGCAATAAACAAAAAACCGAATTTTGCGAGTTTATCTTTCACTGGTTTCTAATGAATTCCGCCCTCTAAATCTTCAATTTTCTTTTCGACTTTCGTGAAACGAATTTCATGGCTCATAACCTTTTCCGCAATCGCGTCCGTTTTCGCCTCCAATCGTTTCAAAATATCGGAATGCTTGCTCAAAATATCGGAATGCTTGCTCAAAATATCAGAATGCTTGTTGAGCGTTTCCTTGACTTCGGTAACATCCGATTGAATTTTATTAACACCAGTAACCAAGGTTTCCAATGTTTTGAAAAGTTGTTTTTCTTGATTTTCGGTCATCACATCTACCTGTCGATTTCGCCCAAAACAATATCCAATGAACCGATGATCGCGACGACGTCGGCGACCATTTCGCCTTCGCTCATCGCCGGCAGGCCTTGCAGGTTGACGAAGCTCGGGCCGCGGAAATGAACGCGCTCGGGTTTCGGGCCGCCGTTCGACTTCATATAAACGCCCAATTCGCCCTTCGACGCCTCGATCGCGTGATAAACCTCGCCCGGCGGGACGTTGAAGCCCTCGGCGACGATCAGGAAATGGTGGATCAGCGAGTCCATATGCTTGCGCATATCGTCGCGGTCGGGCAGCACGACCTTCGGCGCGTCGGCCTTGATCGGCCCCGGTTTCAGGCGGTCGAGCGCCTGGCGGACGATCTTGTGCGATTCGTAGCATTCGCGCATCCGGACGCGGAACCGTGCCCAGACGTCGCCGTCCGGTTCGACCGGAACCTCGAAGTCGTAGGTCTCATAGCCCGAATACGGCGTGTCGCGCCGGAGATCGAGATCGACGCCGCTGCCGCGCAGGCACGGGCCGGTCAGTCCCCAGTCGAGCGCTTCCTCGCCCGAGATGACGCCGATGCCCATCGTCCGCGACTGCCAGATCGTATTGCCGGTGATGAGCGTTTCGAAAGTGTTCATCGCGTCGAGAAACCCGTCGAGAAACTGGCGGCAGCGATTTTCGAAGCCGGCCGGCAGATCCATCATCAGACCGCCGATCCGGAAATAGCTCGGCGTCATCCGGCCGCCCGAGGCCGATTCGATGATGTTGAGGATCTTTTCGCGTTCCTTGAAGCAGAAGAAGAGAACGGTCATCGCGCCGATGTCGAGACAGTGCGTGCCGAGCCAGACCATATGCGACGCGATCCGCTGGAGCTCGCACATCAGTACGCGGATCACCTGCGCGCGTTCGGGAATCTCGATCCCGAGCAGCTTTTCGGCGGCCATCACGTAGGCGAGGTTGTTGCCGAGCGGATTGAGATAATCCATCCGGTCGGTGATCACGATGCCCTGCTGGTATTTCTTGTATTCGAAGAGCTTCTCCATTCCCGTGTGGAGATAGCCGATGTCGGGAATCGCCTTCACGACGAGCTCGCCGTCGAGCCGCAGGTCGAGCCGCAGAACGCCGTGCGTAGACGGATGCTGCGGGCCCATCGAGAGCGTCATCTGCGATTCGAGCGGTTTGTCGAGAACATTTAAATCGGTCGGTAAATTTTCTACTTCAACGTCCATATCAATTTCGGGGTGTCCAGACGATCGATGCGGTATTGATCGATCCTTTCAATTAGCTCAAGCTATACGGCTCGTAACCGCGCAGCGGATAATCCTTGCGGAGCGCGTGGCCGTCGAAATCGGACGGCAGCAGGATTCTCCGCAGATCCGGGTGATTGTCGAAGACGACGCCGACCAGATCGTAGGTTTCGCGTTCGTGCCAGTTGGCGGTCTTCCAGACGGTCGAGACCGTGTTGACGTGCGGATCGTCCTCCGAGAGCAGGACCTTCAGCCGCAGGCGCCGGTGATGTTTCGTTCCGAACAGATGATAATTGACTTCGAACCGCGGGTCTTCCTCGGGGCCGCGGTCGACGCCGCAGAGATCCGAGAGCAGATCGAAGCCGTGATTCTTTTTCAGCGCCGCCGCGACGTCGGCGATCGCTTCGCGCGGGACCGTGACGGTCACCTCGCCGAACGCGTCCGCGACGTCGGCGACCCAGTCCGCGTTTTCCGCCTTCAATTTTTCGACAAATTCCAAAACAGTTGCTGTCTCAGCCATAGTTGATTAAAAAGGCGGCGAATTTTCCGAAAACTTCACCGCCATAAAATTTTTACGAAGATTTGCGCCGTTCGTGACGCGAGGGAACCGAATAGGGACGCGAAGTCTTGTTTTCGGCGACCGCGATTTCCTTTTCCCGTTCGAGCGCGGTGCCCTCGGTGACGGGCAATGTTCCGGGCACGACGGCCTTGCGCGATTCTTCCTCGAAGGCGTCGTAACGGTCCTTGACCGAGTCCTTCATAATCTTTTCCTGAAGCATCGTGATCGCGTGGACGAGCATCTCGGGGCGCGGCGGGCAGCCCGGAATATAGATGTCGACGGGGACGATCTTGTCGACGCCCTGGACGATCGCGTAGTTGTCGAAGACGCCGCCCGAGGTCGCGCAGGCGCCCATCGAGATGACCCATTTCGGCTCCGGCATCTGATCGTAGATCCGGCGCAGCACCGGCGCCATCTTGCGCGAGACGCGGCCCGAGACGATCATCACGTCGGCCTGCCGCGGGCTCGCCCGAAACGTTTCCGCGCCGAACCGCGAAAGGTCGTTGCGCGAGTTGACCGAGTTCATCATCTCGATCGCGCAGCAGGCGAGCCCGAAGGTCGCCGGCCAGATCGAGGATTTTCGCGCCCAGTTGATGACGGCATCGAGTTTGACCGTGATGACGTCCGGCAATGATTCCCAAATATTATTTTCTAAACCCATTTTTCACTCCAAAACTTTGTTTTATGCCGCTCTTTTAAGGTTAGACGCATCCGCCGGCCGGGCGTTTGCCATCGCTTTCGCCTCGGCGCGGGCCTCGGCGCGCGACTGCAGTCCCCAGTCGAACGTGCCCTTCTTCCAGACGTAGATGTAGCCGACGACCAGCGTCGCGATGAAGATCAGGATTTCGACGAAGGCGATCGTGCCGTAGGCGACGGCCGGGTTCAGGTTCTGCAGCTTGATCAGTTCCTTGAAGGCGACCGCGAACGGAACCATAAACAAAACTTCGATGTCGAAGAGCAGGAAGATCACGGCGACCGTGTAGAACTTGACCGAGAAGCGGTCGCGGGCCGATCCGACCGGATCCTTGCCGCATTCGTAGGGCATCAGTTTCGTCGCCGTCCGCTTGCGCGGCCCGATGAGCTGCGTCACCAAAATCTGGCTGACCGCGAAGCCCGCCGCCACCAAAAACATAATGCCGATCGGCGCGTAATCGATAATGTTGAAATTGTTCATCGAATCTCTTTTATTTTCCTTGTTTTATATCAGTAAAATCGTCGAGAAAAAAATACCAGTCGAATTTGAGAATTATTGCACAAATTAAATCGTAAGTTAAGCCCGAATGAGTGTCAAGGGAGGTCGTTTTCGAGTTTTTTTCGCGATCGCGCCGGGGCCCGGCGAAAAGATGAAAATTAAAGATACGCTCGACTTAGCGAACTAATTTTTATTGACCCGGCCTGACCGCCTGTGATAATTTCAATAATGGGCGCGCGCGTCCGAAACTACTACTCTGTTCTCGCCAAATTAAGCTGAAATTGTGATAACCGGATTTAATACAGACATCGAACACGACGGCGTTATCTATCACGTCCAGACCGAAGATAAAGGTGTGGAAACGCCGCTGATCCTGTCTCTGGTCTACAATCGCGGCACGATTCTGGCAAGCAAACGGACGCCCTACGAAGATCTCATCCAGAACGGGCTCGACGAAAAGATCCTCGCCGAGCGTCTGCAGAAACAGCACAAGCTGTTGTGCGCGGCGGTCCGCGCCGGCCGCATCGAGGAGCTCATCAAGATGACCGCCCGCGACGCGGCGGCCAAACGCGACGCGAAACAGCGGACCAACGGCCACGTGCCGGTCGCCCCGATTCAGAACGGCGACGGCCGCGCCGAAGTCAAGACCGTCCAGCCTCCGCCGCTGCCGGTCAGCCGGCCCGAACCGCCGCCCGCTTCCGTGCAGGAACTCAAGAAATCGATCCAGGCCGTTTCGTTCGAGGACGATTTCGGGCCGGCGATCCCGCAGCCCAAGGAAACCTTCATCCCGGCGATCCCGCAGCCGAAGGAAGAGCTTATCTGGGATCTGCCGCTCGAGATCATCGACGAGGACCTGATCGTCGACGAGAGCCAGATCATCGAGGCCGAAACGATCCTCTCGGCCGACGCCGTCGAGATCATCTCCGACCTCGGCAACTCGATCAATCCGCGTCAGGAGCATCTCGAAATCCGCTTTATCAACGAAACCGCGTTCCGGGCCGGCGAGCGCAAAACGCTCAACATTCTCGTCTACCGCGGCGCCGAAACGCATTTCGTCGGCGACGCGCAGGTGATGGTCAAGGTGCTCGGGTCGAGCTTCCGGCCGCTGATTTTTCACGCCCGCACCAACGAGCGCGGCGTCGCCGTCGTCCATCTCCAGCTCCCGCAGTTTCGCTCGGGCCGCGGCGCGATCCTCGTCCGCGCGATCCACGCCGGCGAGGAGGCCGAGCTCCGCCAGATCGTCCGCCAGAACTGAGGCGATTTCGGATTTCGGATTTCGGATTTCGGATTTCGGATTTGTCTGGTAAAATTCTTCTTTTCAAAAGGGAATTATGATGACGGTTTTTATCAACGGCGAGGCGCGCGAACTTGACGGAACATATAATCTGCTCGAACTTTTAAGAAAGTTTTCGCTCCCCGACGAGCGCGTCGCGATCGAGCTCAACAAAACGGTCGTCCGCAAACGCGACTGGGAAAACATCCGCGTCGCGGACGCCGACCGGATCGAGATCGTCCATTTCGTCGGCGGCGGTTAAGGCGTCGAGACGCGAAGGAAAAATTAAAGGACGAGGTTTTTTTTCGGAGAAACCCGTCCTTTTCGTTTTGCCCGGAAAAGTTGTAAATTCAAGATTGCAGCATTTTGAATTTTTACTTTTTAAATTTTTCATTCTTAAAGCTATGTCAGACAATTTTACGTTGGCCGGAAAGACTTTTTCTTCGCGGCTCATCATCGGAACCGGCAAATACCGCAGCTTCGGCGAGATGCAGGCGGCGCACAAGGCGTCGGGCGCGGAAATGGTGACGGTCGCCGTCAACCGCGTGCCGCTCGACCGCGCGACCGAATCGTTTCTCGATTATCTCTCGCCCGAGATGCAGATTCTTCCGAACACCGCCGGCTGTTTCGACGCCGACCACGCGATCCGCACCGCGCGGCTCGCCCGCGAGGCGCTCGAAACCGACTGGATCAAGCTCGAAGTGATCGGCGACAAGGTCACGCTGCTGCCCGACAACGAGCAGACGCTCGAAGCGGCTAAAGTCCTGATCAGGGAAGGGTTTATCGTCCTGCCGTATTTCTCGGACGATCTCATTATGGCGAAAAAGCTGCTCGACGCGGGCTGCCCGGCGGTGATGCCGCTGGCCGCGCCGATCGGTTCGGGAATGGGCGTCCAGAACCCGTCGAATCTGCGGATTATGCGCGAGCAGCTGCCCGACGCGACGATCATCGTCGACGCCGGCGTCGGCGTCCCGTCGGACGCGGCGCAGGCGATGGAGCTCGGCGCGGACGCGATCCTGATGAACACGGCGATCGCCGAGGCGAAGGACGCCGAACGAATGGCGACGGCGATGAAACTGGCCGTCCAGGCCGGCCGGCTCGCCTATCTTTCGGGACGGATGCCGAAACGCCTCTACGCCTCGGCGTCGAGCCCGATCGAGGGAGCGATAAGGTGATTTCGGATTTCGGATTTCGGATTTCGGATTTGCTGCTTTGAAGCGGTCAGCTTCAATTTGTAAAGCCGATGCCGGCCGGTTTGCTGCGGCGATGGGCGCGAAGTGTGCGGATCGGGGCGTGGAATTCCGGGGTTGTGCGAAATTTTTTGAGGCGGCCGTGTGTTTTTCGGCCGTTTTGCCATTTGACGGAACGCCCGCGATTTTGCTAAAAATCCTGTTTCCGGCATTTAGCCGGCCGGCATAAGATTTGCCGAAAGCGGAAGTCCTGAGCCTTGAGCCGGCTTTCGATTGATTCAGCTTACCGGATCGCCGAAAAACACGGGCTCAGGACTCAGGACTCAAGACTCAAGACTTATAAAATAATGAAGCTGCTCAAAATCACCGTCACTTTATCGTTCATCGCCGCCGCCGCTGCGTGCGGCAGCGCGCCGCCGCCGCGGCCGGCGTTCGTGATCGCCGACAGCAAATCCTACGAAGCCTCGATCTTTCGCCAGAACTGCGCGATCTGTCACGGTCAGGAAGCCAACGGCAAGGAAATCGACGGCAAGATCATCCCGTCGCTGCGCTACGGCGACGCCGCCAAAAAATCCGAGCAGGAAATCTATCTCCAGATCAAGGAAGGCAAACTGCCGATGCCGGCCTTCAAAAACCAGCTCACCGAGGACGAGATCCGCAAGATGGTCCGCTTCGTCCGCCGCGACCTGCAGGGCAAAGACGATTGATTTCGGATTTCGGATTTCGGATTTCGGATTGGTCTTTGATGGCTCGTTTACAACTTACGAGGGGGATGCAGGATTTGAAAAAGAACAAATCTGCAGTTCGCAGTTTGCAGTCGGCAATTGCGGTTTTTCTCATCTTTGGGCTGGTTTGCGGGGCGTATGGCGCGGACTGCGTGGTGACGGGGCGGGTCGTCGATGACGGCGGGCGGCCGTTGTCGGACGCCGAGGTTTATCTCGGCGGTTTGTATATGGACGACGTCGACGCGCTCGTCGTCATCAACAAGCCGGAGGAAGACGGCCGCTTCCGGCTCGCACGAACCTGTTCGGAAAATCCATTTTATCTCTTCATCACGTCGGCGATCGACCGCGATAATTCGTTCGCGCCGGTCGAGCCGCCGTTTACTTTGCAGGAAGGCCGCCGGAAGGATTTTCCGGCGCTCGCCGGTCTCCGGATGAAGGAGCCCAAAACGGACGTCGGCGACATTCGCGTCCAGACCGTTTACAAACTGGTCCGGATCGATTTTCGCGACGCCCGCGGCGCGCCGCTTTTCCCGGATTTCGAAACGGCCGCGAACGCGCTTTTCACCGTCAGAAACGAAAAAGGCAAATACGCCGGCGCGGGTTCGCCCGACGCGCGCAAAAAACAGATTTTCGCCGATTCCGCGCTCGCGACGAGCCTGCCCGAAGGCCGCTGGATCGTCGAGGTCAAACCGGCCAAAGGCAAAACCCTGCATCCCGATAAGATGGTGGAAATCTCGCGCACCGACCCCGATTCGCGCGTCGTCACGCTCCGTCTGGCGCGGGAAAAAACGTTTTAATCGGAAGTTGAAATAAAATCAGGCCGGATCGTCGTCGCCGGGCTGCTGAAGCCATTCGACGGCCTGCGCCTCGTCCCTGAAGAGCCTGAAGCCGGTGCCGCCTTCGATCTCGGTGAAGGTTTCGAATTGGCGGCCGAGGCCGAAGTTGAGATTCGTCGCGACGAGGCCGGCGATTTTCGTTGCGGGATGCCGGCGGCTGAATTTCTGCATAATCACGACGGACTGGCGGATGATCTGCGTGTCGACGGCAAACATCTCCAGCCGGCGGTTGTCGAACAGAATCGGCAGGCCCGGCTGCCACTCGTCGAGCGTTGTAATCTCTTCGAACATACGGATCTGCCTTTCCAGACTGAACGGCCCCTGAACATCGACCCGCAAATAATCGGGCGTTGAAAAAAACACGAATTCCCAAAGCATAGATTGATTGAAAGCTGGTTGTGCGGGGTGAGGAATTGAATTAGTTATACCAAAAAAAACGGGGCGAGCCCAAATGCCGGATCTTTAATTCCACTGCCCGGCCTCCCAGATTCGGCTGCCGAGAGCCTTTCGGAGATTCTCCTCGGCTTCGGGCGTGAGGCCGATCGCGAGCTCGAACGAGCGGCCGGTGATGCCGAGCAGCCGGCATTCGGGCGCGCTTCGGTACAGCTTCTGCGCGAGCGCGAGCACCGCTTCGGGCGTCAGCCGGTGCGAGGTGTAGGACGGCGCGGAAAGCGGCTCGACGCTTGTTATCGCGAAACCGTTTTCGTGGACGGCGGTGTCGGCGTCGACGAAGAGCACGCGCGCGTAATGCGAGATCAGCTCGGCGTCCTCGATCTGCAGCTGATAACGATATTCGACCGTCACGTTTTCGGGGCGCATCTTCTCCAATCGTTCGAGAAACGCCCAGCCGAGCCCGTCGTCCCGGCGGCCCGAATTGCCGATCCCGATCAGCAGGATTTGGGATTTGGGATGGCGAATCATATTGATTTCGGATTTCGGATTTCGGATTTCGGATTTTTCCATCGTTGACAGTGCTTGTAAAAAAACAAGATTTTAAATGCCCGAAAAATTTTGGGTCGTATGAAATTGGTCGTTTTGAAGAAAAACCGATCCGAAATCCGAAGTCCGAAATCCGAAATCCGAAATCCGAAATCGCTTTATCGTTTCATTCGGTCGATCAATTCTCCCTTTGAATCATAGAGCGAGACTTCGAGCGGCATCTGGCCGATCGCGTGCGTCGCGCAGCTCAGACACGGGTCGTAGGCGCGGATCGCGACCTCGACCTGGTTGAGCATCACCTCGGTGATCTTGCGCTTGCCGTCGAGCGCGTGGCGGGCGACCCAGCGGACGGCGCGGTTCATCGGCTCGTTGTTGTGCGTCGTCGAGACGATCAGATTGCAGCGCGTGATGCGGTCCTTGTCGTCGACCTCGTACTCGTGGATCAGCGTTCCGCGCGGCGCTTCGATGATCCCGACTCCGCGGTTCCGGCGCTCGCCCTTGCGCGTCACGTCGCTGCTCAGGATGTCGCTGTCGTTGAGCAGGTTGCGGATCATCTCGGCGCAGTGGAGCGCCTCGATGAGCCGCGCCCAGTGCGTGTACATCGTCCGGTGATTGACCTTGTCGCCGGTCGCCTCGACGAATTCGCGGCGGGCGCGCTCGGCGAGCGGCGTTTCGATGCCGCTGCAGACGTTGATCCGCGCGAGCGGCCCGACGCGGTTCCAGCCGTTTTCGCGGCCGAGATGCTTCAGATAGGGGAATTTCAGGTACGACCAGCGTTCGACCGCCTCGAAGAAATAATCGGCGTAGCGGACGTTCGGGATGTCGTCGAGCGTCACGTTGCCGTCGGCGTCGATCGCCCGCAGATTACCGTCGTAGAGTTCCAGAAAGCCGTTCTTTTTGCTGACGAGGCCGAGATGGCCCGACGGATAAACCGCGAAATCGTCGAGAAAATGGCGGTTCTTTTCGTGATACGCCTTGAAAAACTCGATGATCTCGAGCGACCAGTCGACCATCGTGTCGATGTTCGGAATGACCCGCCCGTCGAGAAAATAGCCGACCTCTTTCGGGATGATGTGTTTATGCACGCCGCCCGGCGTCGCCGAGATGCCGTGGATCTTTTTGCCGGTGATGAGCCGGATGATCTCCTGCCCGAACTTGCGCATCAGGATGCCTTTTTTGGCGATGTCCGGGAATTCGTGCGCGACGCCGACGACGTTGCGCTTGACCGGATCGGAATCGTAGCCGAAGAGCAGGTCGGGCGCGGCGAGATAGAAGAAATGGAGCGCGTGCGACTGAAAGACCTGCCCGTAGTGCAGAAGCCGCCGGATCTTCTGCGCCGGCACCGAGAGATCTTCCGGGTCGAGCCCGACGATCTGGTCGATCGCCTTGGCCGCCGCCAGATGATGGCTGACCGGGCAGATGCCGCAGAGCCGCTGCACCATCACCGGCGCTTCCCAGTAGGGATGGCCCTGGATGAAGCGCTCGAAGCCGCGAAACTCGACGATATGGAAAAAAGCGTCCGTGACGTGATTGTCGTCGTCGAGATGAATCGTCACCTTGCCGTGACCTTCGACCCGCGTAACGGGATCAATTGTAATTTTCTGACTCATAAATCAATTGCGGATTTCGGATTTCGGATTTCGGATTGCTCTGTTGTGATCGGCTTCCGATTTGCAATGGAAATTCGAACTTCGAAAACAAACAAATCCGAAATCCGAAATCCGAAATCCGAAATCCGAAATCCCCAATCCCTAATCGTATTTGAACTCGTCGTGCGCGATCGAGAATTCTTCGCCGAGCAGCAGGCTCCGGACGACTTTCCAGATGTGCTGCGCGCTCGGCGGGCAGCCCGGAATGTAGTAGTCGATCTTGACGATCTCGGTGCACGGGTAGACGTTGTTCAGAATCTTCGGAATGTCTTCGTGGCCGGGGATGACGTGCGCGCCGAGCTCGCTCGTGCGGCTGTGCAGATAGGCCTCTTCGAGACATTCCCTGAGCGAGACGAAATTGCGCATCGCCGGGATGCCGCCCATAATCGCGCATTCGCCGAGGCTCACGAGAATGTCGCAGCGCTTGCGGAATTCCTTGAGCACTTCGACGTTTTCCGAGTTGGCGCAGCCGCCCTCGACGATCCCGATATGACAGCGTTTCGAGAACTTCTTGATGTCGGTCAGCGGCGATTTGTTGAACTCGACGATCTCGAGCAGATCGATCAGCTCGGTGTCGATGTCGAGCATCGACATATGGCAGCCGAAACAGCCGGCGAGCGAGGTCGTCGCGACGATGAATTTTTCGTTCGGGTCTTTCTTGACGAGGCCGCCGCCGCTCAACTTCGGCTTGACTTCCTTGCCGACGAGATCGTATTTGCGGTCGCCGAACGGCTCTTCGTGGATCATTCCCTTGACGAGAATCGCGCCGACCGGGCAGAGGTTCATCGCCCGCATTGCCTCGCTTTCCGAGAGCTTGGCCTCTTCCTCGTAATCGATCTTGACGAGCGTCTTGACGCCGCGCTTGACGAACGAGAAGACGTCCTTGCCGTCCCGCGTTTTGACCTCTTCGACGCAGCGCTTGCACAAAATGCAGCGGTTCGATTCCATAATCATCCGCTTCGGGTTGAAATCGATCGTTTTATGGCTGAACGCGTGCGGGTAGCGGCTCGCCGTGATGCCCATATCGTAGCCGAGGTTCTGCATATCGCACTTGCCGCTTTTTTCGCAGGACGGGCAGAAATGATTGCCCTCGGAATAGAGCATCTCGATGATCGCCTTGCGGTTGTCGAGCAGCTCGGGCGTGTTGACCTCGATCTGCATCCCGTCGGCGACCCGCAGCGTGCAGCCGGTCGTGTGGCGGCCGTTCAGTTTGACCGTGCAGATGCGGCAGGTCGCCAGCGGCGGAATGTCGCGGAAATAGCAGAGCGTCGGGATGAAGATGCCGTTTTCCTTGGCGACGTCGACGAGGTTGCGGCCCTCGAACGTCTCGATCGGCTTGCCGTCGATCGTAATGTTGATGATCTTAGTCATAATTCGCGTTGATCTCCTCGACGATGCGGTCGTATTCGGCCGTCGCCGTCTCGATGTTGAAGGCCGGGTTGAAATCCGTGTTGTCGGCGAGCGCCCGGTCGATGACGTCCGGAAACTTGTCGATCGCGAGCAGCAGGGAATTGTTGGAAAACTGCCCGAGGCCGCAGCGGCTCGTCGTCTTGATGATCTCGCTCCACTCGGTGATTTCGTGAAGGTCTTTCTTCTCGCCGTGGCCGTTGATCAGCTTCTGGAGCTTTTTATTCAAAAGAAAATTACCCGTCCGGCACGGCACGCAGAGGCCGCACGATTCGGCGACGAAAAAGTCGGAATAGGATTTGAGCACCTTGAGAATGTTGCGCGTCTCGTCGAAGATCATAAACGAGCCGCCGCAGGCGAGATCCTCGCCGCTGAGGGCGCGGCGGTCCTGCCCGTCGACGAGATACAGACCGGTTTTCGGGTCGACCGCGACCGCGACGCAGACGCCCGACGGCCCGCTCAGTTGAACCATTTTCGGATCGCGCGCGCCGGTCATCCGGAGAAAATCGTTGAAGTCCGTGCCCCATTCGATCTCGTAGATGCCCGGATTCGTGCAGTCGCCCGAGACGCTGATGATCTTCGTCCCCGGCGTTTTCGCGGTGCCGACCTTGAGCCAGTTTTCGACGCCCGCTTCGAAAACGCGCGGGACGGCCGAGAGCGTCTCGACGTTGTTGACGACGGTCGGCTGGCCGAGAAAGCCCTTCTGGACGGGGAAATATTCCTTCGTGCCGGGCTCGCCGCGCCGGCCCTCCATCGAGTGAATGAGCGCGGTCTCCTCGCCGCAGACGTAGGCGCCCGCGCCGAGATGGACGTAAAGATCGAATTCGAAAGGCGTTTTCGCGGGAATGTTCTTGCCGAGAAAGCCCTTGCGGCGATACTCGACGAGCAGCCGGTCGAGCTCTTCCTTGAGATACATATACTCGGCGCGCAGGTAGATCGCGCCTTCCGACGCGCCGACCGCGTAGGCCGCAAAGATCAGGCCCTCGATCAGCAGCTCGGGATGCGTCTGCAGCAGCACGCGGTCCTTGAACGTGCCGGGCTCGCCCTCGTCGGCGTTGGCGATGACATAGCGCTTCTCGGCCGGCGTCTGGCGGCAGAAGCGCCATTTTTTGCCGGTCGGGAAAAATGCGCCGCCGTAGCCGGCGAGCTTCGATTGTTCGACCGTGTCGATGATCTCGTCGGGCGTCCGGTCGCGGAGCGCGGCGAGCGCCGAAAATTTTTCGTAGGGCTTGAAAAAGACGGTCCGGTCGGCGGGCGGCGTGTAGCGGATGTTGGTTTTCGGGACGTCGCAGATCTCGGACGGGCGTTTGCCGGCCTTGAGCTGCGTGACGATGTTGAAGACCTTCTGCGGCGTCAGACTGGTGAACGGCCGGAAGTTGATCAGACAGGCCGGCTCCTGGTCGCTCAGGCCGATGCACGGCGTGTCGAAAAGCCCGAACGTCAGATCGGGCGTGACGCTGCCGAAGGTCGTGCCGGTCGCCTCCTCGAACGCCTGCCTGATCTCCTGACGGCCGCCGTGTTCGGCGATGATCGAGGTGTCGAGATAGACCGTGTATTTGCCCGCGTCGTCGAAATGATAAAAATGATAAAAACTGATGATTCCTTCGAGCTCGATCCGCGACATATCGAAAGCCTGTGCGACCTTGACGATCTCCTCCGATTCGATGCAGCGCTTGTTTTTCTGAATATCCCACAGGACTTCCATAAGATGCTTGCGGTCGGGTTTGTGCGTTTTGAACATAGAGCAATTCCTGATTTTAATAAATTTTTCGAACTGCGTTGGTAAAGAACTGTTGCCAGCTTAATTATAGACCAAACGAAAAACCGGAGTTATTAAAAAAGTTAGAAGCAATCTATTCTGACGGAAAAGCCATTCTTATATTTGGCGGCCGGGAAAAGCAGGAAATTGCGCCTTCGCGTCGTTGCGTTAAAAAACATTCCCGAAAACCCGTCAGGATTTGGTAACATTTTCAGTAGCTTATGAAAATATTGATAACGGGCGCGAGCGGGCTCGTCGGGACGCATCTGATTCCGACGCTCGCGGCGAAGGGACACGAAATTTACAGGCTCGTCCGCAAGTTGCCGCAAGCGGCGGACGAGATTCGCTGGGATGCCGAAAAAGGCTTGACGGACGACGAGCGGGCGAAGCTCGAAGGCTTCGACGCGGTCGTTCATCTGGCGGGCGACAACGTCGCCGGCGAAAACTGGTCGGCCGAAAAGAAGCGGCGGATTCGCGAGAGCCGGACCGTCGGCACACGCGTGCTCGTCGAGGCTTTGGCTAAATGCGCGAACCCGCCGAAGATTCTCGTTTCGGCGTCGGCGATCGGCTTTTACGGCAATCGCGGCGACGAGGTGCTGACGGAAGAATCGGCAAAGGGCGAAGGTTTTTTCCCCGACGTCTGCGACGAGTGGGAAAGGGAATCGCAGAAGGCGGCCGCCTTCGGCGCGCGCGTCGTCAACCCGCGGATCGGCGTCGTCCTCGCGAAAGACGGCGGCGCGCTCGAAAAGATGCTCACGCCGTTCAAGTTCGGCGTCGGCGGCGTGGTCGGCTCGGGCCGCCAGTTTATGAGCTGGATCGCGCTCGACGACCTGCTCGCGATCATCCATTTCGCGCTCGAAAACGACGCGTTGAGCGGCCCGGTCAACGCGACCGCGCCGCGTCCCGTGACCAACGAGGAATTCACGAAGGCGCTCGGCCGCGCGCTCTCGCGGCCGACGATCCTGCCGGTTCCGGCCTTCGGCATCAAACTGCTGTTCGGCGAAATGGGCGAACGGCTCCTGCTCGAAGGCTGCCGCGTGATCCCGAAAAGACTGCAGGACGCGGGTTTCCGGTTTAGTTTCCCGGAACTCGACGAAGCCCTCAAAAAAGTCCTCGGCGAGGACTGATGCCGGATGTCGCGAAATCCGAAATCCGAAATCCGAAATCCGAAATTATGAAGCTCTGGCTTTCGAAAAACAGCGAGGTTCCGGTGCGCGAGCAGCTCGTCGCGCAGATCACGCTCGGGATCGCGAGCGGCGAGCTGGCCGTCGGGGCGCGGCTGCCGAGCACGCGCGAGATCGCGCTCCGCTATCAAATTCATTTCAACACCGTTTCCAACGCCTATCACATTCTCGCCGGTCAGGGCTGGCTCGAATTCCGGCCGGGCAGCGGATTTTACGTGCGCGAGCTCGACGCCGGAAGAGTCGACGACCCGCTCGACCGTCTGATCGCCGGCTTTGTCCGCGCGGCGCGCGGGCAGGGTTATTCGACGGACGAGATCGGCCGGCGGCTGGCGCGGTTTCTGGAGACGGCCCCGACCCGGCGGCTGTGTCTCGTCGAGAACGACGAAGCGCTCCGAAAAATCCTCGTCGAGGAGATCCGGGCGGCGACCGATCTCGACGTTTCGGGCATCGGCCTTGCCGATTTACCGGGGCAAATTACCTCACCAGGTGTGAAATTTGCCGCAATGTTCGACGAAAAGAAAAAACTCGGCGAACTTTTGCCCGACGTCGAAAACTGCCTGTTTCTGAAGACCAGCTCGCCGGCGGCGACGATGAAGGGCGAGACGCGGCCGCGGCCGAACGACCTGATCGCGGTCGTTTCCGGCTGGGAAAATTTTCTCTTGCTGGCGAAGATAATGCTCGTCGCGGCGCAGATCGACCCGGACTGCCTGGTGCTTCGCTCGACGCGCGTAAAGTCGTGGAATAAAGGGCTTCGCGCGGCTTCGATGATCATCTGCGACTCGCTGACGGCCAAAAAACTCGCCCGTTATCCGAACGTCCGCGTCTTTCGCCTGATCTCCGACGATTCGCTCGCCGAGCTTCGCCGGCTCGGCTGAAACGGTTGTCCGCAAACGGTTCGCCGGGCGTTTCGGAGCGTTCCGCGCTCCGCGAAGTCGGCACCGCCCGGGACGTTCCGCCGCCGCGGGTGTTCTGGCACGCGAGTTGCCTTTGTGAAAATGCAAATCTAAACCCGATTAGTAGGAGAATCGTTATGCCCCAGAAGTTGAAATCGTCTTTTAGATTGGAAACAGCGGCGGAAAAGATCGAACCGAGCCCGATCGTTTCAGCGCCCGGAAAAAAGGCTCCCGAACAACCGGCGACCGGAACCGGCCCGAAAAAACTGGCCGAGATCTCGGTCAAGCTTCCCGACCTGTCCCGCCCTTATCGCTGGGGCTGGGAACGCGAAGGCACATCAAACGTGCTTTAGCGATTTGAGATGTGGGATGGCGGATGGCCGATTTTTTTCGGCCATCCGCCATCCCACATCCCAAATCCGCCATCAAGATCAAGGAGGGTCAACAATGCAGGCAAATCCAAACGTCCCGAATCCCGACGTCAATTCGACCGTAGACGAATCCGGCAATCGTTACGACATCGAGCGTGAAAACGATCGCGGCGAAACTGTCGAAGACATTCCGCTGCCGCCGACCGAGCCGAAACCGGCGCCCGTCGAGGAACCGCCCGACACCGAAAAAACCGGCATCGACGAGCCGTCGCCGCCGGGCTCGCCGAAACTTGTCTGACGGGGACTTGACAAACCGATCAATTGTAACTATTCTTATTACAGTTATGGCTGCCAATAGTCAATTCGCCATTGCCGTCCACGTCCTGACGATTCTCGCCAAAAGCGGCGACGAACGCGTCAAGTCGGATTATATCGCCGGCAGCGTGAACACCAATCCGGTCGTCATCCGGCGGCTGCTGAGCAATCTGCAGGAAGCCGGACTGGTCGTTTCGCAGGTCGGCGCGGCGGGCGGCACGTCGCTTGCGCGGCAGCCGAAAGATATAAGATTATCCGAAGTTTATAAGGCTCTGCCGTGCGGCGAGGTCTTTGCGCTTCATTCGAAGGAGCCGAACCGGGATTGTCCGGTCGGCCGGAATATGGCCGCTTTTCTGTGCGGCCTGCAAAAGGAAATCGACAAATCGATCGAGGAACGGCTGCGCCAGTACACATTGCGCGACGTTCTCGAACGGATCGACGAGGCCTAAAAAAATTTATTCTAAACTGTATCAAAAGGAGTTACAAAAGGTTTTTATGCAAGCTGAATTGGGGAAAGAGAAGATTTCAGGGGAAGCGATTCTGGAGAGTCTGAACTGGCGTTACGCGACGAAAAACTACGATAAGACCAGAAAAATTTCGGCCGCCGACTGGGCCGTCATCGAACAGGCGCTCCTGCTCGCGCCGTCGAGCTACGGGCTCCAGCCGTATAAGTTTCTGGTCGTTTCGGACCCGGATGTCCGGGAAAAATTACGCACCGCGGCGTGGAATCAGCCGCAGCTCACGGACGCTTCGCATCTGGTCGTCTTCGCCTACAAAAAGACGCAGACCGAGGCCGACATCGCCCGCTTTATCGACCGCATCGCCGAAGTTCGCGGACAGGCACGCGAATCGCTGGCCGATTATGAGAATCTGCTGAACGGCTCGGTCAAAAAAGCCATCGACGGCGGCTATATCGAGGTTTGGAACTCGCGGCAGGCCTACATCGCGCTCGGCTTTCTGCTCGAAACGGCCGCCCATCTCGGCATCGACGCGACGCCGATGGAAGGCTTCGACGCGGCGCAGTTCAACCAGATTCTGGGGCTCACGGATTACTCGGCGGTCGCGGTCGCGGCCCTCGGCTACCGCGACGCGGCGAACGACTGGCTCGCGAATCTCAAAAAGGTTCGTTTTCCGGCCGAACAGCTGATCGAGAAAATCTGACGATTGCGGATTTCGGATTGCGGATTTCGGATTGGTTTTGTTGGGAAAAGTTATTGGTGCTAAAGGAGTTGTGGGGAAATGATTCGTTTCGGCGGTTTAGGGGATGAATCGGGATTTTCGAAAACGGGGAATCGACGGGCGCGAAAGGGCGGCGATGAGCGGGGGCAGGAATTATGAATTCGGGAATAATGAATTTACGAAGTTTCGGAAACGGGCGCGGGGAAGCGAGAGCGGCGAAAACTGTTTCGGCGGTTTCGAGAAAGCTGCTGTCGGAAGCGATCGGCGTCTATATCTGGTTTTTGCAGTTCAGCGGTTTTTTGCTGAAACTGGTGCAGTAGGGAGTTGAGTCTTGAGTCTTGAGTCTTGAGTCTTGAGTCTTAAGTCTTGGGATTAAAAGACTAAAGTTTAAGGATGATGTTCAAAACAAGGACTCAAGACTCAAGACTCAAGACTTCAGACTAAAACTATCTTAAATTGTGGGGAGATTGAAAATGGGTGAATTTTTAAACGGCTGGTCGCCGCGGATTTTGAGCGTTTTGCGGATCATCACGGGGTTTTTGTTTCTCTGGCACGGGAGCCAGAAATTGTTCGCGTTTCCGCCGCCGCAGATGGCGGGGCCGGTCAGCGGATTTATGGTCTTCGCGGGCGTTCTGGAATTCGGCGGCGGGCTGCTGATCCTGATCGGACTGCTGACGCGGCCGGTCGCTTTCATTTTGAGCGGGATGATGGCCGTCGCCTACTGGATGGCGCACGGCTCGAACGGCAAGGGCTTTCTCCCGCTGATGAACGGCGGCGAGCTGGCCGTCATTTACTGTTTCGTTTTTCTGTATTTTTGTTTTGCCGGCGGCGGCCCGTGGAGCGTCGACGCCCTGCTGAAAAAATCCGAATGAGATGGCGCATAAATTTTACGAACTATTGTTTTCCGACGCGGTCAAACGCGTGCAGGAAGAATACGGCTCGCGCCGCCAGTATGAAAAAATCGCGGCGCGCGGCGAGCGGAATTCGGTTTTGACCGACGCCGAAACCGATTTCATCGAAAACGCCGACGGCTTTTATCTGGCGACGGTCGGCGAAGCCGGCTGGCCGTACATCCAGTATCGCGGCGGGCCGCGCGGTTTTCTGAAGGTCATCGACGAGAAAACGCTCGGCTTCGCCGATTTTCGCGGCAATCTGCAGTACATCAGCGCCGGCAATCTGCGCGGAAACGACCGGGCCGCGCTGTTTTTGATGGACTACGCCAACCGGCGGCGTCTGAAGATCCTCGCGGAAACCGAGGTCCGGGCGGCGACGGACGCGCCGGAACTGTTTGAAAAGCTTCGCGACGAAAATTACGAAGCGACGGTCGAGCGCGTTTTTATCTTTCGGGTCGCGGCGTTTGACTGGAACTGCCCGCAGCACATCACGCCGCGCTACACAATCGATGAAATAAAATCGATGGTTCGGCCGATGAATGAATATATCGAAAAGCTCGAACGAGAGATCGCCGAGCTGAAAGCGGGAAAATTATGAAAGAATATATCGAAAAATCGTTAACTTTTGCGGAATATATCAAACTGATCGACGACCTGCTGCTCGACGGCAAAACGACCGGGCCGGTCCAGTCGGAAGAGATGTTCGGCTACGGAAAGCTGAACCGTCAGCGGATGCACCGTCTCGAAAAAACGGCGGTCGTCAGCGAATCGCTGAAGGAAAAAACGCGCCGGATCGAACGCCGGCAGCTCTGGCTGGTGATCACCGAGGGCTGGTGCGGCGACGCCGCGCAGAACATCCCGATCATCGAAAAGATCGCCGCCGAGAGCGCCGGCCGGATCGAGACGCGCTATGTCCTGCGCGACGAGAACCCGGAATTGATGGACCGTTATCTGACCGGCAGCGCGCGCTCGATCCCGAAGCTGATCGCGCTCGACGCCGAAACGCTCGCCGAGCTCGGCACGTGGGGCCCGCGTCCGCGGGCGGCGCTCGACCTGTTCGCCGAACTCAAGGCGCAGGGAATGGAAAAGCCGCTGATCCTCGAAAACATCCAGCGCTGGTACATCGCCGACAAAAATCAGTCGATCCAGACGGAATTCGAAGAACTGTTGGATAAATGGACAGCGCCGCGGCAGAACGCATCGGCAAGCTAGGGCGATTTCGGATTTCGGATTTCGGACTTCGGATTGGCCCGAGGAGCGGCGCTCGGACTTTTCTTGAATCTGATGAAGTGCGACGGGCGTTCGGATGGGGGATCATCGGGCGCAATTGTTGATTGATAAAAAAGGACGCGGGAAGTTTTATTCACCTTCCGCGTCCTTTGTTTTCGGTGGTGCGGCGATCGGCGGCGGGCTTCGACGGGCGGAAGACGGCGTAATCCGTTTTCGGGTCGCCCTCGTAATGGCCTGTCCGACGGCAGCGGAAAGCTTCCCATCGTTCGGTCGTAGAGGGCGACCGTCATCGGCGCGCCATAGCCCGTTCCGAAGGCCGGATCGGTGGTTTGGAATTTACCTTTATAAAAAAGACGGCTGCCGGTTTGAAAACGCGGCCTCGCAGCGGTCTTTGCCCGCGCAACGAGACGGCGGAAAACGCAAAATCTTTTTTCTGTCTTCTTTTTGGTTTTTCGGCTCTTTCGCGGGCATAATGGTTTTATGAAAACATACGAGATACAAGCGTTCGGGATCGAGAATCTGGCGCTCGTCGAGCGGCCGGAACCGGCGGTCGGCGACCGCGAAGCGCTGGTCAAATTTCACGCCGCGTCGCTCAATTACCGGGATTTGATGATGGTCAAAGGTTCGTACAACCCGCGTCTGAAAATGCCGCTCGTGCCGTTTTCGGACGGCGCGGGCGAGGTCGTCGCGGTCGGCGCGGGCGTCACGAAATGGAAGCCGGGCGACCGCGTGATGCCGGCCTTTATGCAGGGCTGGATCGACGGCGGGATCGCGGCCGAAAAGGCGCGGACCGCGCTCGGCGGCGACCGCGACGGCGTGCTCCGTGAATTCGGCGCGTTCGACGAGGACGGGCTCGTCCGGATTCCCGATCATTTTTCATACGAAGAAGCGGCGACGCTCCCGTGCGCGGCGGTGACGGCCTATCACGCATTGTTCGAATCCGGCCGGCTCCGGCCCGAAGACACGATCCTGCTGCAGGGCACGGGCGGCGTCTCGATCTTCGCCCTGCAGCTCGCGAGCGTCTACGGCGCGCGGACGATCATCACGTCGTCGAGCGACGAGAAACTGCGGCGCGCGAAGGAGCTCGGTGCGGACGAGCTGATCAACTACCGCGAGCGCGAGGACTGGGACCGCGCGGTGCTCGAACTGACCGGCAAACGCGGCGTCGACACGGTCGTCGAGGTCGGCGGCGCGGGCACTTTGCAGAAATCGGTCAACGCCGTCCGGATGGGCGGCCACGTCGCGGTGATCGGCGTCCTCTCGGGAAAGGGCGAGTTCAACCCGACCGCGATCCTGATGAAATCGGTCCGGCTGCAGGGAATTTTCGTCGGTTCGCGCCAGATGTTCGAACAAATGAATCTGCTGCTTTGCCAGCATTCTCATTTAAAGCCGATAATTGATAAAACATTCGGGTTCGGGGAAGTCAGAGACGCTTTGATGTATCTGGAAAGCGGAAAACATTTCGGCAAGATCGTCGTTAAATTTTAAGCAGCGGAGATAATGAAATGAGCGGAATCGTACAAATCGAACCGATCAACTGGGCGGAATTCCTGCGCGAGTTCGCGGCCCGCAACAACAACCGGCGGGCGCGTTTCGACGTTTACCGGCGCGGCGGCGCGATCGAGGAAGAAGCGCGCGAAGAGCATCTCGAAGACATTTTTCTGAAGACCGACGGCGGCGTCAAATCGGTCGAGGTGATCCGCATCGACCGCGCCCGCGGCAAGGCCGAAAAACGGCGCGACGTGATCACGCACGTCCGCGGCATCGCCGTCCAGTACGACACCGACGGGAGCGAGGTCGTGCTCGAATTCACCGACAACGAAAACAGCCTGATCAACCTCCGGTTCGAATCGAAGGTCGACGGCGCGTCCTGAAAAGTGACAAAGTGACAAAGTGAAAAAGTGAAAAAGTGAAAAGGAGGGCAGGTGAAAAGGTGAAAAAGTGAAAAAGTGAAAAAGCGGTCCACGCGACGGGCGGTCCGGCTTTTCGGTTTTCGGCTTTTTCGGCTTTTCGATTTTAGAAATGATCGACGAACAAATTCAGCATTACGCTGAGGCGCACACCTCGGCCGAGAGCGGTCTGCTGACCGAGATTCTGCGGAAAACCTACGCCGAGCGCGACGACCAGTCGATGCTCTCCGGGTTTTATCAGGGCCGGCTGCTGGCGATGATCAGCAAGATGCTCGCGCCGCGCCGGATTCTCGAGATCGGCACTTATATGGGCTATTCGGCGCTCTGTCTGGCCGAAGGCCTGACCGCCGACGGGCGGCTGATCACGCTCGACGTCGAGCCCGAAACCGACGCGCTCGCCCGCGAATTCTGGTCGCGCTCGCCGCTCGGCGGCCGGATCGAAAGCCGGCTCGGCGACGCCCGCGAGATCATTCCGGCGCTCGACGAGACGTTCGATCTCGTCTTCATCGACGCCGACAAACCCAATTACGCGAATTATTTCGACCTCGTTTTCCCGAAATTGCGGACGGGCGGCGTGATTCTCGCCGATAACGTCCTGTGGAGCGGAAAAGTGCTCGACCCGGAAGCGAACGACGACGAGAAGACGCGCGCGCTCGACGCGTTCAACAAAAAAGTGCAGGCCGACCCGCGCGTCGTCAACCTGCTGCTGGCGGTCCGCGACGGGCTGATGGTCGTCCGCAAGGAAACGGATTGAGTGAAGGAATGAAATCGTTCGTCAGGCTCGCGGTTTTGATGCTTTTCCCGGTAATCTACGGGCACGGCCAGAAACCGCCCGAAACGGCTCCGGCCGGGCCGCAGATCGTGCGCGAGACGTTCGACGTCAAAAAATATCCGGCGCTGACGGCGGTCGGAAAGCTGAACCTGATCGGCCTGCGCTGGTGCTCGCTGGTGCTCGTCGCGGAGGACGTCGGCGTGACGGCCGGCCATTGTTTTTTGAAATCGAAGATCAAGTTCGATCTGACCAAAGACCTCGATCCGTATCTGACGACGGTCATTTTCCGGCCCGACGGCGAAAGGCGGATCGAAGGCGTCAGCGTCAAGCGCGTCCTGCGGGCGAAGATGAATCCCGATTACGCGATCGTCCGGCTGACCAAAAAGATCCCGGCGAGCGAGATCCGCCCGTTGACAATCGCGACGCCGACCTTCGACCAGCTGCGCGCCGACGAATCAAGGCTCGGCTGCGCGGGCTTTAACGGCGACGAGGGCCTCGGCAACGGCGGGCTGCTGATGACGATCTGCCGGAAAATCCGGATCATTCCCGAGACGAGCTCGGCCGAACGGATCGACACCGATTGTTTTTCGACCTACGGCGGCAGCGGCGGGCTGTTTTTCCGCGAGCCGGCCGATCCGGCGAATGAGGGAAGCGTCGATTTTATCGGCGTCGTCTGGGGAATGACGGACGAAAAATACGACGACCGGGGACAGCTCGTGAAAGCCGACGACATCGTCACGTCGATCACGCCGGCAAGCGTTTTCGCGCGCGAGCTGAACCGCATCATCAAACAGCGTTAAAAAGGAGGAAGAAATGGCCAAAGCGGAATTGAAAACGAAAAAAACGGAAATGAGCGTCGACGACTTTATCGATTCGGTCGCCGACGAAACTCAGCGGGACGACTGCCGGAAGCTCGTCGCGCTGATGCAGCGGATGACCGGCGAGCCGCCGCGAATGTGGGGCCCGAACATCGTCGGGTTCGGTCACCGGCTTTTAAAATACTCGTCGGGCCGCGAGCTCGACTGGATGAAGGTCGCTTTTTCGCCGCGCAAGGCGAACCTGACGCTGTACCTGACGACCGGCACGGGCTGGCGCGACGAGCTGCTCCAAAAACTCGGCAAACACAAGACCGGCAAGGGCTGCCTGTACATCAAGAAAATGAGCGACGTCGACGAAGCCGTGCTCGAACAGGTGATCGCCGCCTCGATCGCGGATATGGACAGAATATTCGAGGAACCGAAGGAAGAATAAGGACAAAAGGCGATCTTGAGTCTTTGACCTTAGATTTCAAAGATCAAAGATCCAAGATCGAAATTCAAACTAATTCAAACATATGGCCAACGAAATTTACGAGATTCCCGTGAAAACGATCGACGGGACGGAAACGAATTTGGACGAATACCGGGGCAAAGTGCTGCTCGTCGTCAATGTCGCTTCGAAATGCGGGCTGACGCCGCAGTACGAGGGGCTCCAAAAGCTGTACGGCGAATATCGCGGCCGCGGGTTCGAGATCCTCGGCTTTCCGGCGAACAATTTTATGGGGCAGGAACCGGGCACCGAGGAGGAAATCAAGGACTTTTGTTCGACGAATTACAACGTCGAATTCCCGCTGTTCAGTAAAATCTCGGTGAAGGGCGACGATCAGCATCCGCTCTATCATTATTTGACGGAAGCCAAACCCGACACGGACGTCAACGACGGCGGGCTCGAAGAACGGCTCAAGGGCTACGGCGCGGTCCGTTCGCGGCCGGCCGACGTCTTGTGGAACTTCGAGAAATTCCTGATCGGCAAAGACGGCCGGATCGCCGCCCGTTTCGCGCCCGACGTGACGCCGGCCGACGAACGGCTGACCGGCCGGGTCGAAGAAGAACTGGCGAAATGATGGCGGCCCGCGGACATTCGGCGGCCGCGGAGATCGGAGTCGCGCCGTAATCGGTTTGAAATCTGTAATCTGCAATTTTTTTTCGAGGTTATGGCCAAATTTCTTGAAAGGATCGACGACAAAATTCGCCGCTTCATCGGCGAGCAGAAGATGTTTTTCACGGCGAGCGCGCCGCTCGCGGCCGCCGGTCGAGTCAATCTCTCGCCGAAGGGCATCGACACGTTTCGCGTGCTCGACGACCGGACGGTCTGTTATCTCGACCTGACCGGGAGCGGCAACGAAACGGCCGCGCATCTCGCCGAAAACGGCCGGCTGACCGTGATGTTCTGCAGCTTTGCGGGCGCGCCGCTGATCCTGCGGCTCTACGGGCGCGGCGCGGTCGTCCATCGAAATTCGCCGAAATGGCCGGAGCTGGCCGCGCTGTTCGACGATTTTCCGGGCATTCGACAGATCATCGTTCTCCACGTCGAATCGCTCCAGACCTCGTGCGGCTACGCCGTGCCGGTTTACGAGTTTAAGGAAGACCGCGACCAATTGATTGAATGGGCCGCGAAAAAGGGCGCCGACGGGATCGAAGAATACCGCCGCGAGAAAAACCGGACGAGCATCGACGGGCTGCCGACGGGCCTTTCGGATTAAGGAAAAATTTTATGGAAAAAAGAAAATTCGGCCGCACCGGGATGGAGTTTTCGGTGCTCGGCTTCGGCGGCGCGGAGATCGGCTATAACCCCGATCAGACGCAGAAGGAGGTCGACGAGCTGCTCAACACCGCGCTCGATGCCGGTCTCAACGTGATCGACACGGCGGCCGCCTACAAAACGTCGGAAAAACTGATCGGCGAGGCCGTCGGCCGGCGGCGCAAAGATTATTACCTGCTGACGAAATGCGGCGCGCTCGACGCGTTCACGCGGTTCGACTGGTCGAAAAAAGGCATTCTGGAAACGATCGAGCAGAGCCTCAGAAATCTGAAAACCGACTATCTCGACGTCGCCCAGCTCCACAGCTGTTCGGCCGAGATTCTCCGGCAGGGCGACTGCATCGAGGGCCTGATCCGCGCCAAAGAAAAGGGCTACACGCGGTTTGCCGGCTATTCGGGCGACAACGAAGACGCGCGGTACGCGGTCGGGATGGACTTTTTCGATTCGCTCCAGACCTCGGTCTCGATCGCCGACCAGTCGCCGATCGACGAATTGATCCCGCTCGCCGCCGAAAAAGGGCTCGGCGTGATCGCCAAGCGGCCGATCGCCAACGCCGTCTGGCGGCACGACGCGAAACCGGCCGACAGCTATCACCACGAATACTGGGACCGGATCCAAAAACTTAAATTCGATTTTCTGAAAAAATCGCTCGAAGAAGCGACCGCGACGGCGCTCCGCTTCACGCTGACGATCCCCGGCATCGCCACGCTGATCGTCGGCACGACGCGCCCGCGCCGCTGGCCGGAAAACGCCGGATACGTCGCCGAAGGCAAACTCGCGCCCGAACAATTCGCCGCCGTCCGCGACCGCTGGCAGGAAATCGCCGGCGACGACTGGGGGCAAATGACATAGGGATTTCGGATTTCGGATTTCGGATTTCGGATTTCGCGAACGCGAAATCATTCGGTTTTAATTCCGAAGTCCGAGTAAAGCGAATTTTTCGACTATCGACCAATCCGAAATCCGAAATCCGAAATCCGAAATTAATTTATGATTAAATTATTCGAAAAGTACAAGATCCGGGGCGTCGAGCTGCGGAACCGTTTGTGGGTTTCGCCGATGTGCCAGTATTCGAGCGTCGACGGGATGCCGACCGACTGGCATCTGGTGCATCTGGGAAGCCGCGCGACGGGCGGCGCGGGGCTCGTGATGATGGAGGCGACGGCGGTCGTCCCCGAGGGCCGGATCTCGCCGTCGGACGCCGGCATCTGGTCGGACGCGCACGCCGACGCCTACCGGCGGATCACGAAATTCATCAAAGAACAGGGCGCGGCGGCCGGCATCCAGATCGCGCACGCCGGCCGCAAGGCCTCGACCGCCGAACCGTGGAACGGCGGCCAAAAGGTCGACGAGGGAAGCGGCGGCTGGGAAACGGTCGCGCCGAGCGCCGTCGCGTTTGCCGACGATTACCCGCAGCCGCGCGCGATGACCGTCGCCGAGATCGAACGCGCGGTCGAGGATTTCGCGGCGGCGGCCGAAAGATCGGTCGCGGCCGGTTTCGAAGTGGTCGAGATCCACGCCGCGCACGGTTATCTGTTTCACGAATTCCTCTCGCCGCTCTCGAATTTTCGGACCGATGAATACGGCGGAAGCCTCGAGAACCGGATGCGTTTCCCGCTCGCGGCGGCGCGGCGCATCCGCGCGGCGGTTCCGGAAAACCTGCCGGTCTTCGTGCGGATCTCGGCGACCGACTGGACCGACGGCGGCTGGGATCTCGAGCAGTCGATCGAATTCTGCAGAAAATTAAAAGAAATCGGCATCGATCTCGTCGACGTCTCGACCGGCGGCAACGTCGCCGACGCGCGGATTCCGGTCGCGCCCGGCTATCAGGTGCCGTTTGCGGCCGAGATCAGACGGCGGGCCGGCATCGCGACCGGCGCGGTCGGGCTCATCACCGAAGCGCGGCAGGCCGAAGAGATCCTGCAAAAGGGCGACGCCGACGCGATTCTCGTCGCCCGCGAATTTTTGCGCGACCCGTATTTTCCGCTTCACGCGGCCGCGATTTTAGGGGCCGAGCTCGATTACGTGCCGAAACAGTACGGCCGCGCGATCGATCTGCGGCGTCCGAAAGCGGCTTGAGTCAAATAGGAAAAACGGCTTTTCAAGGTGGGTTTTATGAGCAGTATTAAAAATATTCCGTTTTCGGTTCTCGATCTGTCGCCGGTCTTCGAGGGCGAAACGGCGGCCGACGCGCTGCGCCACAGTTTGAGTCTGGCGCGGGCGGCCGAAAAACTGGGCTACCGGCGGTTCTGGCTCGCCGAGCATCACAATCTGCCGGGCATCGCGAGCGCGGCGACGGCGGTCGTCATCGGCCACGTCGCGGCCGGGACGGAGCGCATTCGCGTCGGCGCGGGCGGGATTATGCTGTCGAATCACGCGCCGCTCGTCATCGCCGAGCAGTTCGGGACGCTCGAAAGTCTGTTTCCGGGCCGCATCGATCTCGGTCTCGGCCGCGCGCCCGGCACCGACCGGCCGGCGACGCTCGCGCTCCGGCGGACGCTCGCGAACGACGACGAGGAATTTCCCGAGCAGCTCGAAGAACTGCGGTTTTTCTTTCGCGAGCCGGTCGCCGGGCAGCAAGTGCGGGCCGTTCCGGGCGCGGGGCTCGATGTTCCGATCTGGCTCTTGAGCTCGAGCGGTTTTTCGGCGCAGCTCGCCGGCGTGCTCGGGCTGCCGTTCGCGTTCGCGGCGCATTTTTCGCCCGAATACACGCTGCCGTCGCTCGAGCTTTACCGCCGCGTCTTTCAGCCGTCGGACGCGCTTGCCGAGCCCTACGCGATGGTCGCGCTCAACGTCGTCGCCGCCGAAACGGACGCCGAGGCCGAGTTTCTGGCGACGTCGCAGTACCAGTCGTTTCTGAATCTCGTCCGCCAGACGCCCGGAAAGATTCCGCGGCCGGTCGAGAATATGGACGCGCTCTGGAACGAGCGCGAAAAGGCGCTCGTCACGTCGCGCACGGGCGGGTCGATCGTCGGCGGTCCCGAAACCGTCCGGCGTCGGCTCGAAGAATTTCTCGAACGAACGCGCGCCGACGAGATTATGGTCAATTCGTTTATCTACGATCACGAAAAACGGGTTCGCTCCTACGAGCTCGTCGCCGAAATTTTTCAGGGCCGGACGCTTGGAAGCGCGGCTTAAATAATGGGAGGAAACAGTTTATGAAGATCGGAATAATCGGTTCGGGCGGCGTCGCGAAGACGCTCGCCGGCGGTTTTCTGGCGAACGGGCATCAGGTGACGCTCGGCACGCGGGATGCTGAAAAGCTCGCCGACTGGCTGGCGGCGGCCGGCGAAAACGCGGCGGTCGGAAGTTTTGCCGAAACGGCGCGTTTCGGGGATGTGGTTTTTCTCTGCGTGCGGGGCGAAGCGGCGGTCGACGCCGTCGCGCTCGCGGGCGCCGAAAATCTCGCCGGGAAGACGCTGATCGACCCGACCAACCCGCTCGATTTTTCGAACGGCGTGCCGCCGAAATTCGCCGCCGCGGTCGGCGATTCGCTCGGCGAACGGGTTCAGCGCGCGGCGCCGGACGCGCGCGTCGTCAAGGCCTTCAACGCGATCGGCGCGGCGATTATGGTCGACCCGCGCTTCGGCGACGACCGGGCGACGATGTTCATCGCCGGCGACGACGACCGGGCGAAAAAGGAAACCGCCGCGCTCGCCGCCGAATTCGGCTGGGACGTCGAGGACCTCGGCGGCATCGACCAGTCTTTTTTTCTCGAAGCGTTCGCGTCGCTGTGGATCAACTACGGTTTCAAAAACAACCACTGGACGCACGCCTTTAAATTTTTGAAGAGATAAATATTGCGGTTGTTGGGCTTATACGTGAATTGGGGCTTTGGTCTTTGGTCTTTGACCTTTGAAATAAAATCGAAGACCGAGGATCAAAGATCAAAGACCAAACCCCAACTTATCAGAAAAATTTTCGGAAACTTAAAACCGAACCAATAAAATTATGAAAGCAATCAGAGTTCACGAACTGGGCGAAGCCGACGTGATGACGCTCGAAGAGATCGACAAACCCGTGCCGAACGCCGATGAGGTATTGATCAAGGTCGCGGCGGCCGGCATCAACTACGCCGACACGATGATGCGGTCGGGCAATTATCTGACGAAGCCGCCGCTGCCGTTCACGCTCGGCTACGAGGCGGCCGGCACGATCGAGGCGGTCGGCGAAGCGGTCGCCGGGCTCGC
Source organism: Acidobacteriota bacterium (assembly GCA_018269075.1). Classification (GTDB taxonomy): domain Bacteria; phylum Acidobacteriota; class Blastocatellia; order Pyrinomonadales; family Pyrinomonadaceae; genus JAFDVJ01. Next base: position 152,138 of record JAFDVJ010000006.1, on the reverse strand, counting down.
GGTCGGCCAGCGCGTGCTCGCGACCGTCCTGAGCGGCGGCTACGCGGAATTCGCGACGGCCAAAGCCAACCAGACGATCCCGATCCCGGACGAGCTCGGCTTCGGCGAGGCGACGGCGCTGCTCGTCCAGGGACTGACCGCGCTCGGGCTGCTGAACGAAACCGAGCCGGGCCAGACGATCCTCGTCCACGCGGCCGCCGGCGGCGTCGGGACGCTGCTCGTCCAGCTCGCCAAATACAAGGGCCTCAAGGTGATCGGGACGGCGTCGAGCCAGCAGAAGCTCGAGCTCATCGCCGGGCTCGGCGCGGATTTCGCGATCGATTATACCGAGCACGACTGGACGGACGAGGTTTTAGAGGCGACCGAGGGCCGCGGCGTCGACTGGGTGATCGAGATGGTCGGCGGCCCGATCGTCGCGCAGAACCTCAAGGTGCTCGCCAAATACGGCACGATGTGGGTTTACGGGTCGGCGAGCGGGCAGGACTTTCAGGTTTCGGTGCTCGGCCTGATGGCGAAAAATCACACGATCCGCGGCTACTGGCTGATGAACGAATCGGTTTCGAACCGCATCAAATTCACGAAAGAGCTGATGGAGCACATCCGGGCCGGCCGCCTGAAAATCCAGGTCACCGAGTTTCCGCTCGCCGAAGCCCGCGCCGCGCATCAGGCGATCGAGGGCCGCAAGACGACCGGCAAAGTGGTTTTGAGGGTCGGTAAATAAATCAGGACTTTCTCAAACATAAAAAAACGATGCGGAGAGGGATTTATGAACGTCACAGATAAAATCGTCCTCGTCACCGGCGGCGCGAACGGCATCGGGCGCGGGCTTTGCGAGCGGTTCGCGGCCGAGGGCGCGGCGCGGGTTTTTGTCGCCGACATCGATTACGACACCGCCGAGACGGTGGCGAATTCGATAAACGGCAAGGCTTACCGGCTCGACGTCGCCGACGAGGCGAACTGCCGGACGGTCGTCGCCGAGATTTTGGGCGAAGCCGGGCGGATCGACGTCGTCTGCTCGAACGCCGGGATCGGCGGCGCCGAAGGCAGTCTCGAAGTCCTCAACGAGGTCTGGCAGAAGCTCTACGAGATCAACGTCCTCTCGCACGTCTATCTCGCGCGGGCCGTTTTCCCGTCGATGATCGCGCGCGGCGCGGGCGCGTTTTCGATCACGGCGTCGGCGGCCGGTCTGCTGACGCACCCGACGGTCGTGCCCTACGCGGTCTCGAAACACGCGGCGGTCGCGCTCGCCGAGAGCCTCGCGATCGAATTCGCCGAAAAGGGCATCTACGTTTCGTGTCTCTGTCCGCAGGGCGTCAAGACGAACCTGATCGCGACGGCCGAAGGCGAACCGGAAAATTTTCTGACGGCCGGGGCGATCACCGTCGAGGAATGCGCCGAGGCGGTCGTCCGGGCGTTCGAGCGCGAGAGCTTTCTGATCCTGCCGCACCCGGAAGTCGCCGATTACATCGTCAAAAAAGCCGCGAATTACGAGCGCTGGCTCGAATCGCTGCGAAATCTGCGGGCGGACGTTCTGCGGTCGAAGCCAAATTGCGGCTGAAAAAGTTTGACGGTAAATAATCAGCGTTTTTCAGGGGCTTTGGTCTTTGATCTCTGTTCTTTGATGTCCGGCGGCGACAGTGCATCAATTTGAACATTTCTTAATCAAATGTAACGAATCAAAGATCAAAGACCAAAGATCAAAAAAATCAAATTACAGACTTGACAAGATATATAGACAAATGTCAATATATCTAACTGTCGAGGTTATATGGAAGACCGAAAATTTCAAAAAGTCGCGAAAGCACTGGCGGATCCGCGCCGGTTCGGGATTTTGCAGACGATCGCGGCGAGCGAAGCGGGCAAGATCTGTTCGGGCCAGGTTTGCGAAACCGTGACCGTCGCGCAGGCGACCGTTTCGCATCATCTCAAGGAGTTGACCGAAGCCGATCTGATCACGCCCCACTGCGAGGGCCAGTTCAAGTTTTTCACGGTCAATCTGGAAACGATCGACGAGTATCTGGGCGAGCTTAAAAAACGGCTCAATCTGAAATAAACGGGCAAAATTTTTTCGGCATATATATAGATGGTTGTATATATGCAAAAATATACAAAACTAATTCGAGGAGGGAATGAAATGAATTACGGGTCGGAAACGAAAAAGAAGGTGAGTTATTCGGGAGCGGTCGATAAGGCGCGGCTGATGGTCGGTCTGATGATGCTCTTTGCGGGGCTGTATTTCGGATTTTTCTCCGCCGGCGCGGGCATCGGCTTCGGATTTTTGTCGGTGATGGCGTCGCCGTTCGTGATGATCGCGGAACGGTGAATGTAAATAAAAAGGGAAGGTAAAAGAAAAATGAGTGAAAAGAAAATCGCATTGATTACGGGCGCGAATCGCGGGATCGGTTTCGAGACCGCGCGGCAGCTGGGGCAGCAGGGCATCACGGTCCTGCTCGGCGCGCGCGACGCGGAAAAGGGAAAGGCGGCGGCCGAAACGTTAAGGGCCGAAGGCATCGACGCCGAATTCGTCCGGCTCGACGTCGACGACGCGGCGACGCGTGCGGCGGCACGAAAACAGATCGAGGAAAAATACGGGCGGCTCGACATTCTGATCAACAACGCCGGCGTGATGCTCGACGAGCGCGAGAACGGCGCGATCCAGCCGCCGAGCCGGACGTCGGCCGAAGTTTTCCGGCGGACGTTCGAGACGAATTTTTTCAACGTCGTCGCGCTGACGCAGGAATTTCTGCCGCTCGTCAAAAAAGCCGCGGCCGGGCGGATCGTTTTTCTGTCGAGCATTCTCGGCTCGCTCGCGCTCCACGCCGATCCGGCGTCGCCGATCTACGACTTCAAGGTGCCGGCTTACGACATCTCGAAGACCGCGCTCAACGGCTATGTCGTCCATCTCGCGCACGAGCTCCGCGAGACGCCCGTCAAGGTCAACGCGGCGCATCCGGGCTCGGTGCTGACCGAGATGAACGCCTACGGCGAGCTGACGGTCGAGGAAGGCGCGAAAACGTCGGTCGATTTGGCAACGCTTTCGCCGCGGGGGTATAATGGAAAGCTAATCCATCTTGGTCAGGAATTGCCGTGGTAACAATAATTTAAAGCCGCTTCGCGAGGTTTTTTCCGAACGGGGGCGTTTTTTCCTTTGGAGGTTTGAAGCATTATGAAAATCGGAATTATCGGTGCGGGCAACATCGGCGCGGCGGCCGCGAAACTGTTTACGGAAGCCGGCCACGAGATCGCGATCGCCAATTCGCGCGGGCCCGAGACTTTGACGGACGTCGTCGCCGGGCTCGGCCCGCGGGCGCGCGCGGCGACGGTCGCCGAAGCGGCTGCGTTCGGCGAGATCGTTTTCGTGTCGATCCCGTTCGGGAAATACCGCGAGCTGCCCGAAAACGATTTTGCGGGCAAGATCGTGATCGATTCGAACAACTATTACCCGAGCCGCGACGGGCGGTTCGCGGAAATCGACGCCGGAACCGCGACGTCGAGCGAGCTGCTGGCAAATTACCTGAAGGGGGCGAAAATCGTCAAGGGCTTTAACACGATCTGGGTCGAGCATCTGAAAACGCAGGGCCACAAGGATTTAGCGCCCGACGCGCGGCGCGCGATCTTTATCGCCGGCGACGACGCGGACGCCAAATCGCGGGTCGCCAAACTGATCGACGAAATCGGTTTCGCGGCCGTCGATACGGGCTCTCTGCGCGACGGCGGAAAATCGCAGCAGCCCGACACGCCGATCTACAACAAGACGCTGACGGCGAAACAGGCGGCGGCGATGCTCAATTCCTGAGTCGACGGAAATCGGAGAAAGACGCGAGAATCAAACGATGAAGATATTTCTGACGGGCGCGAGCGGCTACGTCGGCTCGACGGTCGCCGAAAAACTGAAAGGGCGCGGTTACGAGGTCGCCGGTCTGGCGCGGACCGCCGCGGCCGCCGAAAAACTGCGGGCGCGAAAGATCGAGCCGGTCAGCGGAAGTCTCGAAGATTTCGGGGTTTTGAAAGACGCGGCGGGCGCGGCCGACGCGGTCGTCCACACCGCGTTCAGCCATAATTTCGACGATTACGACGACGCCGTGAGGCTCGACCGCGAGGTCATCAAAGCGTTCGCCGGCGCGCTCGCGGGCAGCAACAAGCCGCTGATTGTGACGTCGAGCTCGGCCGTGCTCGGCGACACGCGCGGAAACCGGGCCGACGAGGATTACCCGTTCGCCGAAAACTCGCCGCGCCGGCTGCGCGGCGAATCCGAGCGCGACACGCTCCAGCTTTCGGCGCGGGGCATCCGGAGCATCGTCGTCCGGCTGCCGCTCTTCGTCTACGGGCGCGGCGGCAGCTCGTTCGTGCCGTTCGTCATCAATCAGGCGAAAGCGGCGGGCGCGGCCGTTTACGCCGGGACGGGCGAGCAGCGCGTCTCGGCGGTTCACGTCGATGACGCCGCCGCGCTGTATCTGCTGGCGCTCGAAACGAGCACGGCGAAAGGGCTTTACAACGCCGCCGCCGAAGCGGTCAAGATAAAGGCGCTGAACGAGGCCGCGGCGCGGCTGCTCGGCGTCAAAACGCGGAGCCTGGCGGCCGACGAAGCGCGCGCACGGTTCGGGAAGATGTACGATTTTCTGTCGATCGACAACGAGCTCGACGCCGGCCGCGCGCGGCGCGAGCTCGGCTGGACGCCGAGCGATTATTATTCGATTCTCGACGACATCGAAAACGGCTCGTACCGGCCGCGGGCGCTGGATTAGAGGTGAAATATGCTCGACGGAATCTGTCCGAAATGTCATTCAAACGACGTCGCCGGGCCGCTGCGTCTGTTAACATCGCACCAGACGACGCCGCACGTCCAGATGCGCGAGCCCGATCCGCCGGACCGACCGTTCATCTGGCTGCCGGAAACGGTGCGCAGCGAATTTTTCGCGTTCGTCTGCGCCGGCTGCGGCTACACGGAATTCTACGCCGGCAATTACCGCGAGCTCGGCGCGGCGCGGCGGCGCGGATTTCAGAGTTCTTAAGGGAGAAGTCCTGAGTCTTGAGTCTTGAGTCTTAAGTCAAGCGGACTCAAGACTTAAGACTTAAGACTCGGGACTGAAAAAGGAGATTATGAAAAAACGAATATTGGGAAGCGAATTGGAAGTGTCGGCCATCGGGCTCGGCTGTATGGGAATGTCGGCGTTTTATTCGGGCCGCGACGATCGGGAATCGCTCGCGACGATCGACCGCGCGCTTGAGCTCGGCGTCAACTTTCTCGACACGGCCGAGATGTACGGGCCGCACACGAACGAGGAGCTCGTCGGGCGCGCGATCAAAGGCCGCCGCGACCGGTTTATCATCGCGACGAAGTTCGGCATCTATCCGGACCCGAACAATCCGGCCGGCCGGATCATTTCGGGCAAACCGGAAGACGTCCGCCGTTCGGTCGAGGGAAGTCTCAAGCGTCTCGGCATCGAGACGATCGATCTTTATTACCAGCACCGGATCGATCCGGACACGCCGGTCGAGGAGACGGTCGGCGCGCTCGCCGACCTCGTCAAGGAAGGCAAGGTGCGTTATCTGGGACTTTCGGAAGCCTCGGCCGAAACTTTGCGGCGCGCCTCGAAGGTCCATAAGATCACGGCTTTGCAATCGGAGTATTCGCTCTGGACGCGCGACCCCGAAGACACGGACGTTCTCGCGACCTGCCGCGAGCTCGGGATCGGCTTCGTCGCCTACAGCCCTCTGGGCCGCGGTTTTCTGACGGGCGAATTCAGGAAATTCGAGGACATTCCCGAGGACGATTACCGGCGTTTGAGCCCGCGTTTTCAGGGCGAGAATTTCGACAGGAATTTGAAGCTCGTCGAAAAGATCGGGGAAATCGCCCGCGAAAAAGGCGTCACGGCCTCGCAGCTCGCGCTCGCGTGGGTGCTCGCGCAGGGGCTGGACATCGTCCCGATCCCGGGCACCAAGCGCCGCCAGTATCTCGAACAGAACGCGGCCGCCGTCGATATCATTTTGAGCCGGGAAGAGCTCGCCGCGATCGAGGACGTCTTCCCGAAAGACGCCGCCGCCGGACTTCGATATCCGGAAGCGATGATGGCGACGGTCAACCGGTGAAGAGCGGAGAGAAAGGGCGCGATCGACGGCGGCGAAAAACGAACAGCGACAAAATCGAATAAGGAGAAAAACAAAAACGATGAGTGAAGAAAAAATAGTATTGATCGCGCGCCTGAAGGTTCGCGAAGACGCGGTCGAACGGGCGAGGGAGCTGGCGCTGGGAATCGTCGGGCCGTCGCGCGAGGAAGCGGGCTGTCATAATTACGACGTCCATCAGCAGCTCGACGATCCGACCGTTTTCGTCTGGCACGAAACGTGGCGCGATCAGACGGCGCTCGACGAGCATTTCGGAAAGTCGTATTTTCAGGAATTCTTCGCCGAAGCCGGCGCGCTCGCCGCCGAGCCGCCGCTGATTATGCAGACGCGGATGATCAGCTGATAAGTTCGGGAAGTTTAGGAAGTTCGGGAAGTTTAGGAAGTTTGGGAAGCTGCCGGATCGGGTAATTACAATCAAAAACAAGGGAGAACAAAAAAATGCCATTAAGAAAAGCGGAAGCTGTTTGGGAAGGAAATATTACGGAAGGGAAAGGGAATCTAAAGCTCGGGAGCGGCGCGTTCGAGGGCGAATATTCGTTCGCTTCGCGGTTCAGCGAGGAGGGCACAGCGGCGACGAACCCCGAGGAACTGATCGGCGCGGCGCACGCCGGCTGTTTTACGATGGCGCTCGACGGCGCGTTGACGCGGGCCGGCCACACGCCGACGCGGCTCCACACGACGGCGTCCGTCCGTCTGGACAAAGTCGGCGAGGGTTTCGGCATCACAAAGATCACGCTCGAGCTCGAAGGCGACGTGCCCAATGTTTCGAAGGAGGAATTCGAAAAGTTCGCGCACACCGCCAAAGAGAACTGTCCGGTCAGCAAGGCGCTCGCCGGCACCGAGATCGAGCTGGTGATTAAATAGTCTTAAGTCTTGAGTCTTGAGTCTTAAGTCTTAAAGCAATCGGACTCAAGACTTAAGACTTAAGACTCAAGACTAAACAAACGAAAATGAGGGAAGTTGAATATTTACTTGGAAACGATTTGCGCGACGTCGCGGGCGTGCGGGCCGAGAATGCGCTCTCGGACGCCGAGATTCTCGACGTTTATTCGACCACGGTCGTGACGGCCGCCGAGCTCGCGAGCCCGTCGGTCGTCAAGATCGACGTCCACGCGGCCCGGCGCGGCCGCCGGACGGAACGCGGCGGCAGCGGTTCGGGCTTCGTCTTTACGCCCGACGGCTACATCATCACGAATAGCCACGTCGTCCACGACGCCGAGCGGATGACCGTCGCGATGCCGGACGGCGACGTCCTGACGGCCGATCTCGTCGGCGAGGACCCGGACACCGATCTCGCGGTGATCCGCGTCGGTTCGGCGACGAGTCTGCCGGCTTTGCAGTTCGGCGCGTCGCATAATCTGAAGGTCGGACAGATGGCGATCGCGATCGGCAATCCGTTCGGGTTTCAGTACACCGTGACGGCCGGCGTGATCTCGGCGCTCGGACGAAGTTTAAGGGCTTATTCGGGCCGGCTGATCGACGACGTGATCCAGACCGACGCGGCTTTGAATCCCGGCAATTCGGGCGGGCCGCTCGTCGATTCGCGCGGGCGCGTGATCGGCGTCAACACGGCGACGATCGCCGCGGCGCAGGGCATCTGCTTCGCGATCGCGGTCGATACGGCGAAGTTCGTCGCCCTGAAACTTTTGCGCGAGGGGCGCATCCGGCGCGGCTATATCGGCATCGCCGGGCAGAACGTCGCGATCCCGCGGCAGGTCGTGCGCTACTACAATCTGGCGGCCGAAAATGGTATTCTTATAATTTCGATGGACGAGAAAAGTCCCGCCGCGCTGGCGGGCCTGCGCGAGGGCGACATCATTATCGAATACGGCGGCCGGACGATTTCGGGCATCGACGAGTTACACAAAATATTGACCGAGGACGCGGTCGGGCGGCGGCAGACGTTGGTCGCGCTGCGCGGCACGCGGAAATCGGAACACGAAATAATACCTTTGGAGAGAAAATAAAAAATTATGGGAGATTTTACAAAAGCAATTACGGATTCAAATTTTCAAGCGGACGTGCTCGGCTCGGACAAGCCGGTGCTCGTCGATTTCTGGGCCGAATGGTGCGGCCCGTGTCGCGTCATCGCGCCGACGGTCGAGGCCGTCGCCGAACAGCTCGCCGACAAGGCCGTCGTCTACAAGATGAACGTCGACGAGAATATGAGCGTCCCGCAGCAGTACGGCATCCGCGGCATCCCGACGCTGATCCTGTTCAAGGGCGGACAGGAACAGGAACGCTATGTCGGCGGCAACATCAGCCGCGAAAAGCTGGCCGAAATGGTCGAGAAATACACTTGATTTCGGATTTCGGATTTCGGATTTCGGATTTTTTCCGGTGGGAAAAATAGGTTGAAACGGGGAGATGGGGAGATGCTGCCTCGTCTCTCTTTTTATTGTTCGAAGGGGATGCCGCGATAGATGCCGGCGACGGTCGTTTGCAGACCGATCGAGGTGAAGAGGACGGCGTCTTCGGGCTGGGTGTGGAAAAACGTCAGCCAGCCGTCGCGGTGGCGGCGGTGCAGCTCGACGCGCAGCTCGTCCTGCCAGACGATCGCGTATTCCTGGAGCGAGTCGATCAGCTTGTAGGCGATCAGCTTCTCGCGTTTGTCGGTCGCGGCGGTCGATGGCGAAAGCACCTCGACGATCAGGCAGGGAAATTTGATCACGTAATCGTCGTCTTCGCCTTCGATTTCGCAGGTGACGAGAACGTCCGGATAATAAAAGGTCGAGCGATTGGCCTGAACTTTGACTCCTTCGAAATAAGTTTCGCAGCCGGTTTCCGTCAAGCCGTCGCGAAAAGCAAGGACAAAATTCGAAACGATCCGGTTATGCCGCCGGCTCTCGCCGGCAATCGCGTATATCTCGCCGTCGACGTATTCGTGTTTGACAGCTGCGCCGCGTTCGCCGTCCAGATATTCTTCGACCGTGATATAGGATAATTTTTTCGGTATGCCAGTAATCCGCTCCTCTTCGTGGTAACATTTTACATAATTCGGGACTGGAGTAAAAAGTCCTGAGTCTGAAGTCCTGAGCCCTGAGTCGATGACCGCCGATTCAATCGTGAAAACGCTCATCGAAAACGAGGACTCAGGACTCAAGACTCAAGACTCAGGACTAATCAAAAATATGAAAGCGATCATCGTCAGAGAATTCGGCGCGGCCGATGTTTTGAAGCTCGAGGAAACGGACGTTCCCGCGGTCGGCGAAAAACAGGTTCTCGTGCGGATTATGGCGGCCGGCGTCAACCCGGTCGATACCTACATCCGCACCGGCACTTACGCGCAGAAGCCGGCGCTGCCGTACACGCCCGGCAAGGACGCGGCCGGCGTCGTCGAACGGACCGGCGCGGGCGCGGCGCGCTTTAAAGCGGGCGACCGCGTTTTGAGCGTTGACGCCGGTTCGGGAACCTACGCCGAATACGCCGTTTTCGACGAAGACGGTCTGATCGCGCTGCCGGAAAACGTCTCGTTCGAACAGGGGGCGGGCGTTTTCGTGCCGTACGCGACCGCCTACCGCGCGCTCTTTCAAAAAGCGCGGGCGAAAGCCGGCGAGACGGTGCTCGTCCACGGCGCGTCGGGCGGCGTCGGGACGGCGGCGATCCAGTGGGCGAAAAACGCCGGTCTGACCGTCATCGGAACGGCCGGTTCGGCCGCCGGGCTCGAGCTCGTCAAGGAGCAGGGCGCGGACTTTGCTGTCGATCACACGAAGGAGGATTATCTCCGGGAAATTCTCGAAATCACCGGCGGACGGGGCGTCGAGGTGATCCTCGAAATGCTCGCCAACGTCAATCTGCAGAAGGATTTCGAGGTGCTTGCGAGATTCGGCCGGATTTCGATCGTCGGCAATCGCGGCAGTCTCGACTTCAACCCGCGCGCGATTATGGGCAAGGACGCGAGCGTCTTCGGGATGGCGCTCTTCAACGCGCCCGCCGACGAGATGCGCGAGCTTCACGAGGCGATTCACGACGGCCTTGCGAAAGGCTTTCTCCGCCCGGTCGTCGGCCGCACCTTCCCGCTCGCCGAAGCCGCCGCCGCCCACCGCGCCGTCATCGAGGACAAAGCCCGCGGCAAGATAATCATTTCGATTTCGGATTTCGGATTTCGGATTTCGGATTAGTTGGATTTCGGATTTCGGATTAGTTGGATTTCGGATTTCGGATTTCGGATTTCGGATTGGTCTAAGAAGAAGAGCTTCGATGAATGATTGAAGCTTCGAAAAACGAAACAATCCGAAATCCGAAATCCGAAATCCGAAATCGTTCTGGTATGCTCGTTGCTTCATAACTCATCTGACCGGCGAATGTATTGAAATCATTCGAAAATATCAAATATCAAACAGGGGGAAGGTACGTTATGAATGCAATCGAATTGTTGAAGGCCGACCACGACAAGGTTGAGCTTTTGTTTCAGAAGGTTAAGGCGACTGATGAGGGCGAGCACAAGGCGCTGTTCGAGCAGATCCGCGAAGAGCTCGAGGTGCACACGCATATCGAGGAAACGGTTTTTTATCCGCGGATGAAGGACGAGGAAGAGCTTGAGGATCTCGTGCTCGAAGGCATCGAGGAGCATCATCAGGTGAAGATGTTTCTGCGCGAGCTTTCGGCGCTCGCCGACGACAGCGAAAAGTTCGAGCCGAAGCTGAAGGTGCTGATCGAGGACGTCACGCATCACGTGCAGGAAGAAGAGGGCGAGATGTTTCCGCTGATCGAGGAACTGTTCAACGAAGCCGCGCTCGACGCGCTCGGCGAAGAGCTCGAAAAGGAAAAGCAGAAATTCAAAAAGACCTATTCGGCGAGCGGCGGCAAATAGTCCGATGGCCTTAATTTAAGCGAAAGAATTGAATATATTGAACAGTTAAATGGGCCGCGGATAACGCGGATGACGCTGATCTAGACGGATTTATTGATCTTATAAAAGAATCCGCGAAAATCTGCGTCATCAGCGTTATCCGCGGCCCATTATTTTTCGGCTTTAATTCACCATCTTTCCAACCGCAGGTCATCGGGCAAAGACGAAGCCGCCATTTCCGCCGCTTTGCTTTTTGCGAAACGATCTTGCCGCCCGCCGTCCGGAAATGTTATAAATGGTTTCCCGCCCGAATTTATGAATAATGCCGCTGAATACGCCGAACTGATAATGGCCGACGACTGCGAATCGATCATCGCCGAAACGCCGACCGCCTACACGCCCGACCGGATCGAGCGAATCTACGAATTCGCCGACGGCGCGGTCGTCAAATACGAATGGCAGTCGACGCCCGACGGCCGCACCTCGCCCGACGGCAAATATAATCACCGCTTCACGCTCGTCAAACCGCCGATGCCCAACCCGCACCGCTTCAAAGCCGGCGTCATCAAGGTCATCGAATATCCGAAGAACTAGTCTTGAGTCTTGAGTCTTAAGTCTTGAGTCGGTTTTCAATAATAATAAAGAGTCCCAAATCGCGAAAGCGACTTAAGACTCAAGACTTAAGACTCAAGACCTAAAGAATCAGGAGTTTTTCCGTCCGCGCCATTCGACGCCGATCAGGCGGGCCGGATAGGTCGCGAAGTTTTCGATCTCGACCTGGTATTCGTTCGATTTCTTGTCCTTGCGCCAGCGGATCTGGGCGGCCGCGATGTAGGTGCCGTCGCCCTTGCCGGTTTTCTCGTCGATCGACAGATCGATCACGCCGAACGGGTAGTCGAGCGAGCGGTAGCCGCCGCGGTATTCGGCGAACTGCGTCCAGCGCTCGAAGACGATGAAGATGTGGCGCGTCGTGCCGTCCGTGCTTTCGCGGACGACGTTGACGGGGACGCCGATGTTTTCGCCGATCGAGAACCGGCCGAGCTCGTTTTTACGAATCGCCGAAAGCACGTCGTTCTGGCCGCCCTGCTGCAGGATGCCGAGATATTCCTGCGCCTGATCGTCGGACGTCGTCCCGTTGATCGTCAGCGTAAACGTGCCGGTCCGCACGCGCGAATCGCGGATCGTTCCGTAGCTCACGACCGTGCCCGTAAAAGTCTGTTTTTCCTGCGCGGCGGCCGTCGATGACAGACCGAACGACAGCAGTACGAAAAGCATTGTTCCGAAAATAAAGTTAATTTTTTTCATAACCCATACACCTCGTTTAAATCAAATAACGTCTTTAATTATAAGATGTATGGCCGATCCGATTTGTTGGCCGGATTACAGAAGAAAAGATATTTGGCGGAAGGCCGGAAGCGGTTTCCGGTTTCTTCGGTTCGGATTCGCGAAACCGTCAGCCGTCAATCATCGAGGTAAGCGCGGAGGGCCTGTCTGAGGTCGGCGGTCGGTTCGAGCTTGTTTTCAACGAAGACGCGGCCGGCGGAAAGGAGAAAATAATTTTCGCTGCAACAGCTTTTCCGGGCTTTTTCCAAAACATCGGCGAGCAGCCCGACGGCTTTCGTCTTTTCGCCGAGACCGGCATAAAGCTCGACGATTCCGAGATCGGCCGAGATCGCATAAGCTTCGTTGTCGTCCGCGGTGAAGAGATTTTGAAGGCGGGCGATATTGGCGTCGATCTTCCTGCGGGGCAGGGTTTTGATCTGTCGCCGCGTCAGTTCGAGCAGCTGATTCAAGACGAATTCTCGGGCGATCCAATGGTCGCTGCCGATGGAATCGATAACGGCGGCGGCTTTATCGAATTTACCGAGCCGGATCAGCCGGTCGCAGATATTTTGGAGATAGATAACTTTTCGCGTACCGGACGAGGCGCCGATGCTTAGAAAATCTTCGTGTTTGAAGACGACCCGGCGGGCGCGCTGAAAGGCAAAATCCAAAATTTCGAGGGCGGATTTTTGATTTTTATTGTCGATAAAATAATCGGCGACAATCATTAAAGCCTGCTGTTGCCGATAAGAATCGTTTTCGCCGGACATCGTTTTGGCAAGATTCTGCGCCTTTTCGATTTTTCCGAGCTTTAAATATCGCTCGACGATCGCGCCGCCTTCGGTTTGCAGAATGGCGGGATCGGTTTCGATCTGACCGAGATAAACCGCCGCTTTTTCCCGCCGGCCGAATTCGAGCAGCGAATCGATAAATTTAAGCCATCCGAAACCGTCGTCTTTTTCGCCGTATTGTTCCCATAATTCGACCGCGCGGTCAATTTTCCCGAGCGCCAGATACGCCTTTACGAGCGGAAAAATGATAAATCTCCGGTTATGATAGACCGGTTCGTTGATAAGCGCGGCCGGCTCGAATTCGGCCAGCAGCTGTTCGGCTTTTGCCGTTTGTTTCAGCCGCGCGTTGAGCTCGATCACCTCGGCTTTGTAATCGACTTCGCCGATTTCGGAAATTTGCGGCAGCATTTCGAGGGCTTTGGCGGGTTTATCGGCGTCGAGAAATTTTTCGGAGATATCGATCGCCGTTTTGCCCGGGTTGTCGGACTTCGCGGGCAGCGACATCGCTTCATCGTCGCGACCGTATTTGACGAGCAGCGAAGCCAGCGCGGACAGGTTGTATTTATCGGCCTCAAAATCTGCGTCTTTCAGCAGCGGCATTGTTTTGTCGACGTACTTTCGGGCAATCGGGTCATTTCCCGATTTTGACAACAGCCAGGCGTGGTAAACGAACCAGTTGATGTTTTGATACTCGTCGTCGTCGAGTTCGATCGCCCGCGCGGCATCGTCGTATTTTCCGACCTCGAAAAGCGCATTCGCCAACGCTTCCTTGTCCAGTCTCAAGCTGTCTTTGGTCGCCAGATAAAAAGCGCAGTCGAAAGGACTTTCCTCCGCCTTTTGCCGCAGATCATCGGCCAAGATGCTCAGGCATCCGAAAATTACCAGAACCAAAAAGCAGGCCGCGTTTCTCATAATTCACCGGTTTTGATTCGCCGGGACAAATTTAAGTTGTGCCGGCCGCGTCGTTTTTCTTAAACTCGTCGAGCGCCTCGAAGACCTGCAGGGCGTAGCGGACGTTGCCGAACGGGGCCGAGACCTGGACGCCGGCGATCACGTCGCGGACTTCGAGCAGCGATTCGCGGGCGATCGCGATGCCTTCCTCGCGCGCCTCGTCCTTGCCCTTTTCCGAGGCGGCCCGCATCCGTTCGAGAATCTCGGGCGTGACGTTGACGCCCGGTACCTCGTTGTGCAGAAACTCGGCGTTGCGAAAGCTCACCAGCGGCCAGATGCCGGCGATGATCGGGATCCGGACGTGCGCGATTTTTTCGAGAAAGCGACGCAACTGCGCGGTGTCGAACACCGGCTGCGTGATCGCGTATTCGGCGCCCGCTTCGACCTTCCATTCGAACCGCTTGATCTCTTCGTCGAGATTGACCGCGCCCGGGTTGACGCCGACGCCGATCGTGAAGGCCGTCGGCCGGCCGATCGGGTTGTTGCCGAGATCGAGGCCGTGATTGAGCTTGTTGACCATATTCGTGAGACCGATCGCGTCGATGTCGAAAACGGCCGTCGCGTCGGGGTACGGGCCCATCTTTGGCGGGTCGCCGGTGATGATCAAAAGGTTTTTGAGATTGAGCGCGCCCGCGCCCAGAAGATCCGACATCATCCCGAGCAGGTTGCGGTCGCGGCAGCAGTAATGAAGAACGGCCTCGATGCCGATCTCGCGCTCGATCAGGACCGACGTCGCGAGCGCCGACATCCGCGTCTGCGCGCGCGGGCCGTCGGGGACGTTGACGGCGTCGACGCCGGCTGCCTTCAAGAGCCTGATCGAAGCGAGCGTCTTTTCGGCGTCGCAGCCTTTCGGCGGCAGGACTTCGACCGAGGTCACGAACGCGCCGCGCGCGATCTTCGCGCCCCATTGCGAGCGTTCGGCGAGCGGCACGACCTGCACGTCTTCGGGTTTGAGTTCCTGCACGGTGACCGGGTGTTTGACGAAGACCTGCGCCGTCTGCCGCGGGCTGACCGAGCGGATCGCGTCGGCGAGCAGCTTGATATGCGCCGGCGTCGTCCCGCAGCAGCCGCCGATAAAGCTCGCGCCGACCTGGATGAAGCGGCGCGCGAATTCGGCCATATATTCCGGCGAGCACATATACATCTGACGGCCCTGAACGTCGCGCGGCAGACCGGCGTTCGGCTGCGCGGAGAGCTTTTTGTCGGTGACCTCGCGCATTTTTTCGAGCGCGTTGAGAAACATCGCCGGCCCGACGCTGCAGTTGAGGCCGATCACGTCCGCGCCCCATTCGTCGAGCCGCTGCGTGAAGATTTCGGGCGTCGCGCCGAAAACCGTGTTGCCGTCCGTCTGGATCGCGATCTGGGCGATGATCGGCAGGTCGGAAATCTCCTTGACGGCGCGGATCGCCTGCTGGATCTCCGAGAGATCGGAAAAGGTTTCGAGGATGAACAGATCGACGCCGCCTTCGAGCAGCGCCTCGGCCTGCTGGCGGAACATTCCCTTGGCCTCGTCGAACGACGTCGGGCCGTAGGGCTCGATGCGCATCCCGAGCGGGCCGATCGTGCCGGCGACGTATGTTTTCTCGCCGCCCGCTTCACGCGCGATCCGCGCGGCGGCGATGTTGATCTCGCGCAGTTGGCCGTCGAGCCCGAACTGCTGGAGCTTATGAAAATTGGCGCTGAACGTGTTGGTCTGGAGGATCTCCGCGCCGGCCTTGACGTATTCCTCGTGGACTTCGCGGACGAGGTCGCGGTTGATCAGATTCAGCTCGTCGTAGGAACGATTGATGTAGATGCCTTTTTCATAGAGCCGCGTGCCCATCGCGCCGTCGAAGACGTAGATGCCGTCGGATTCGATCAATTTTCGAAAGTTTCTCATTTGTTTGATCTTTGGTCTTTGGCCGTTGATCTTTTACCTTTTTTTCAAAGTTCGAAGATCGCAGCTCAAAGTCCCGAAATAAAAAAATCTCGCCGAACAGCGAGACCCGTCGAAATGGCTGTCTTGTAAGCTGTTTAGCGGTTTATTTTACGTGGTCGCAAGTCGCATTAACTCACCACGAAATAAATCATCACGATTTCGGATTTCGGATCTCGGATTTCGGATTTTTCCCGATTGAGCCGGCTTTGCTTTTTGAAAAAGCAGGCCGTTTGGAGAAATAAATCCTGATGTCCGATCTTTTATCCGAAACTGTATTAAATTCTGCGATTTTCGGTTCGAACTGTCAAGCAACGCGCCCGAAAATCGTTGACATTACGGGCGAAAAACCGGGGTCGCGAAGTTTTTTTTCAAAAACCTCTTGACGGGCGAAAAATAGTTATGGTATAAATGACCATAAGGTTAATGTCAAAATGACATTAAGTATTGAAAAGAGTTGCTGAGTCTGAAGTCTTGAGTCTGAAGTCGAAAAAGACCAAAAGACCGGTCTCCGACTCAAGACTCAAGACTCAGGACTTATGAATATGGAATTCGAAACGGAAAAAAATGCGGGAGCCGAGGTTTTCGGGCGTTTTCGACTGACGGTCGACTGCGTGGTCTTCGGGCTCGATTTCGCGGCGAACAGTCTTAAGCTGCTGCTCGTCCGGCGCGGCGAGGAACCGTTTAAGGACTGCTGGGCGCTGCCCGGCGGCTTCGTCTACGGCGACGAGGAAACGCCCGACGCGGCGCGGCGCAATCTCGAACGGAAGACCGGGCTGACCGACGTTTTTCTCGAACAGCTCTACACGTTCGATTCGCTGACGCGCGACCCGCGGGCCGGGAGCGGGCTCAACGCCGACGTCGACCGGATCGTCTCGGTCGCCTATTACGCGCTCGTCTCGCCCGAAAAGCACCGCCTTCAGGAATCGGGCGGCGGCAACGCGACCGACGCGAAATGGTTCGGCGTCGACGATCTCGAATCGCTCGATTGTCTCGCCTTCGACCACGAGCGGATCATCGAGACGGCGATCGCGCGGCTGCGCGGCAAGCTCTCCTACGTCCCGATCGGTTTCGAGCTGCTCGAACGCAAATTCACGCTCAAACAGCTCCGGCGCGTTTACGAGATCGTGCTCGGCCGCCGGCTCGAAAGCAGCAATTTCCGGCGGCGGGCGCTCGGGATGGGCATTCTCGAACCGCTCGAAGACCGCCAGCAGAGCGTCGCGCACCGCCCGGCCCAGCTTTACCGGTTCAACGAGGAACGCTACCGGCAGCTCGTCGCCAGCGGCTTCGATTTCGAGCTTTAAGGCTCACGGGAAAAGGTTTTCAGGAGGGAACGCGAGATGAAGACGAAAACGGCCGAACAGATTATGGCGATCGACCCGGAATCGCCGGAAAAGCTCTTTTCCGGCGACGCGGAAACCGCCAAAACCGAATTTTACGAGCTGAGCCGCGACTGGCATCCGGACCGCAATCCGGCGCCGCAGGCGACCGTCGTCTTCCAGCGCGTGACCGCGCTCTACCGAAAGACGCTCGAACTGCTGGAAACGCAGCGCTGGCCCGGGCCGGGCGTGCTCGACCTGCCGGCCGGCCGTTTCGGGACGGCGGCCGTCACGCGCCGGATCAATTATTTCAAATGTCATTCGTTCGAGCTCGGCGAGCTCTATGTCGCGAAGACCGAGATCGCGTTCGCCGTCGAACACCGGTTCGCCGATCTCTTCGAAAACGCGAAACGGCAGCTCGCCGGTTTTCGCTTCGCCGGCAAAAAGATGCAGAGAGAGATCGGTCGTTACCTGCCCCGCGAGCCCGAATTTTTTGCGTCCGCGCGGCGTTTGTTTCTCCTTCTGCCGAAACCGGCGGAGATGGTCCTGCTCGCCGATCTGCTCGATTTTATGGGCGGCGCGCTCGATCCGCGGCACGTCGGCTGGATCGGCAACCGGCTTTACAATCTGGCCTGTTATCTCGATTACGCGGGAATCATCCATCACGACATTGGGCCGCGCACGGTCTTCGTCTCGCCCGTCAATCACGGCGCGATGCTGCTCGGCGGCTGGTGGTACGCGCGGCCCCGCGGCCGAAAAATCAAAGCCCTGCCGCCGCGGACGGTCGAGTTCGCGCCGCCCGACGCGATCGCCGCCGGCCGCGCCGACGGGCGCACCGATCTCGAAGCGATTCGCCGCACCGGCTGCGAGCTGCTCGGCGCGAAATCCGGCTGGGCCTTGAAATCGAACCCGAAAATCCCGGCGGCGATGGCCCGCTGGCTGAACGGCGCGACGAGCGGCGCGGCCGTCACCGATTACGAATTATGGCAAAACGTTCTGGAACTGGATTTCGGAGCGCCGCGCTTCGTCCGGCTCGACGCCGGCGCGGACGCGATTTACGGCCGGTAGCCGCCGGCCCGTGTGTTGGCTAAAAAAAACGGCGTCTGAAGGAAAAGACGACCGGCAAAAGGAGTAAAAACTATGGGATACGCAAGATGGAATCCGAGCGATTGGAAAGATTACGCAAGTGCGACGGCCGCCAGATCGACCGACGACATATTTAAGTCACGCGACCTGAAGGCCGAATTCGACCCGTCGAAGATCACGGTCCGCGAATCGCGCGATTCGGCCGAAAACCCGCAGTCGACGGCGATCATCATCGCCTGCGACGTGACCGGCTCGATGGGCTCGCTCGCCGACAATCTGGTGCGCAAGGGAATCGGGACGGCTTTCGAAGAGATTCTGAAAAGACTGCCCGTGACCGATCCGCATCTGATGGTGATGGGCGTCGGCGACGTCCGCTGCGACCGCGCGCCGCTCCAGGCGACGCAGTTCGAGGCCGATCTCAGGATCGCCGCCCAGCTCGAGGAAATCTACATCGAACACGGCGGCGGCGGCAACTGCTGGGAGTCCTACAACCTGCCGTGGTATTTCGCGGCGCAGAAAACCGCGCTCGACTGTTTCGAAAAGCGCGGCAAAAAAGGCTATCTGTTCACCGTCGGCGACGAGCAGATTCCCGAGGATCTGACCCGCGACGACGTCAAGCGGGCGATGGGACTCGATCTGCAGATGGACCGGCTCGCCAACCGCGACCTGCTGACGATGGTCGGCCGGCAATACGAGGTCTTTCATCTGATGGTCGAGGAAGGCTCGCATTACCGGAGCTGCGGCGCGGAAGTCCGGCGCGGCTGGACGGAGCTGCTCGGGCAGCGGGCGATCCCGCTTTCCGATCACACGAAACTCTCGGAGGTGATCGTCTCGACGATCGAGGTCGCCGAGGGCCGCGATAAATCGGCGGTCGCGGCGAGCTGGGGCGGCGACACCTCGCTTGTCGTCGCGCACGCCGTCGGCCATCTGCACACCGGATTGGCGAAACCCAAAGACGGCGGCGTCATTCGGTTCTGATTTCGGATTTCGGATTTCGGATTTCGGATTTGTTTGTCGGATCCGCAATCCGAGCGAATTTGTTGTTAGGTTGCGAATATGAAAAAGAACATTTCTAAACCCCTGCTTTCTATAAAACCGATGACGGCTCATCCGGAAACCAATCCGCAATCCGAAATCCGCAATCCGAAATCCACCATTGTGAT
Source organism: Acidobacteriota bacterium (assembly GCA_018269075.1). Taxonomy (GTDB): domain Bacteria; phylum Acidobacteriota; class Blastocatellia; order Pyrinomonadales; family Pyrinomonadaceae; genus JAFDVJ01. The sequence continues at coordinate 132,672 of JAFDVJ010000006.1, read as the reverse complement.
CGGCGCGGGTTTCGGCGACGAGGGGAAAGGTCTGCTGACCGATTATCACGCCGCTTTAGAGGGTCGGGACGCGGTCGTCGTCCGTTTCAACGGCGGCGCGCAGGCCGGCCACACGGTCGTCCGGCCCGACGGGCGGCGGCATATTCACAGCCATTTCGGGAGCGGCACGCTGCTCGGCGCGGCGACGTTTCTGAGCCGTTTCTTCGTCAGCAGCCCGCTTCTTTTCGTCCGCGAAAGCCGCGAGCTCGGGCGATCGGGCGTTTCCGCGCCGCTCGTTTACGCCGACGATCGCGGTCTGGTCACGACGCCCTACGATATGCTCATCAATCAATGGGCCGAGGCCGCGCGCGGACGATTCAAGCACGGAAGCTGCGGCGTCGGTTTCGGCGAGACGATCGAGCGCTGTCTCGACGCGCGTTTCGCCGTCACCGTCGGCGAGCTGACGGATGTTGACGTCCTGCGTGAAAAACTCGACGCCATCCGCCGCCGCTGGCTGCCGGCGCGGCTCGAAAAACTGAACGTCGGGCGGCTTTCGGGCGAACAAACGGAACTGCTCGATTCGGAGATTTTGCGCGAGGATTTCATCGCCGCGGCGGCCGAATTCCGGGCCCGCGTCGAGCTCGCGCGGACCGAATTTCTGCGAACGGCCGGCGGCGTCGTCTTCGAGGGCGCGCAGGGCCTGCTGCTCGACGAGGATTACGGCTGGTTTCCGAACGTCACGCGGTCTTCGACCGGGCTCAAAAACGTCGTCGAGCTCGCCGCCGAGGCCGGGCTCGAACGGCTCGAATGCGTCTACGCGACGCGCGCCTACACGACGCGCCACGGCGCGGGCTTTCTGCCGCACGAGCTCGCCGCCAAGCCCTACCCGGACATCTTCGACGCGACCAACATCCCGAACCCGCACCAGGACAGCCTCCGGTTCGCGTGGCTCGACCTCGATCTGCTGGCCGAAACGATCGACGCGGATTTTTCGCGGTACGCTCATTCGAACGGCCTCGAAATCACGAAAAAACTGGCCGTCACCTGTCTCGACCAGCTCGGCGGCGAACGGCCGCGCTACGTCGCGGGCGGAAAGCTCGTCGAATCGACGGTCGAAGAATTTCTCGCCGCCGCCGCCCGCGCCGTCGGCGTCGACGGGCTGCTGGCCTGTTCCGGCCCGACGCGCGAAACCGTCGACGAAGTCCGCAATTTTCGGTCATCGCGGCGAAAAGACTCGATCCGCGCCCGACGGCTCCGTTTCGGCCGGCGACCGGCATCGGCCGGTCGTTCGTGCGGGGTAGTTCAGAGCCTTTAAAGAATGATTACAACGTTTCGAGCTTCGCTCTCGGGCGGCCTCCCGTTTCGGGTGAAAATAAATTCACGACGAAGCCGAACGCCTGCGGAAGACCAATGGCCTTAAGTTAATCAGAGTCCTGAGTTGAAAAATTAAAGTCTTGAGTCTTGAGTCTTGAGTCTTAAGTCATTTGGCAGCAGCTTCAATTTCGTCATCCGGGCGGGTTTTATCGACAAAATCTTTGTCTGAAACGAAAAAAACGCGAAATCGATAACGGACTTAAGACTCAAGACTTCCGACTCAGGACTCGGATAGAGTTAAGGAATAAGTTCAGCAAGCTGATTGATTCAGGCGGAACAAAAAATATAGGCCGCGGATGACGCGGATGACGCGGATTTTCACGGATTTTTCCCTGGTTTTGTTTTTAAGGAAAAGAAATCCGCGTCAATCCGCCCAATCCGCGCCTTCCAGCGGCCCATTAAATTGTTCAATTCATTCGACTTCGTGCTTAACTTAAGGCCATTGGGCTGAAGCCGGAACTCGAAACTTTTGCGGATACTCAAACGATAATCGCTCCGATAGTTCGTTTCAACCCTGCGCGGATGCAAATGCAAAAGGTGCGGAAGCGTATGTACAGGGTGCGGAAGCGTATGTATAGGGTGCGGATGCTCATGTACAGGGTGCGGATGCGTATGTACAGGGTGCGGATGCTCATGTATAGGGTGCGGAGACGAATGTATAGGGTGCGGAGACGAATGTATAGGGTGCGGAGACGTATGTATAGGGTGCGGAGACGAATGTACACCGCGCGGATGCGTGTGTATAGGGTGCGGATGCGTATGTATAGGGTGCGGATGCGTATGTGCGCCGCGCGGATGTGTGTGCAAGGTGGGCGGATGCGTGTGCAAGGTGGGCGGGGGCTTGTGTATGCGGGGCGGCTGCGGGACTGTAAAATAGGTTGTGTAATCGAAGGCAAAAGCGGCGACAGCCGCGCGGGGTCAGTAGCGTCGGCGATAGCCGATGCACCGCCGCGCCGGTGTAACTTGACGGGAAGGCTAAAACCCTTGTTGTTGAACGGCTTGAGATGCAGGAGCCCGGCCGGCGGACGGTGCATCGGCTATCGCCGACGCTGCTGACCTCGGCACGGCTGCGCCGCTTTTTCGGGTTTCGTCGAGAACGGATTACACAATTACTTTTAATTTACTGATTATGCTGATAGATACCTTCGAGCTTTATTTTGCTTACAATCAATTTATGATATTTGATACATCTGTAAAATTACCTGGAAATGATTGGACAGATGAACATATCCGACAAGGTTTTGCACGCAGACCCTCATCAATCAATTTTTCAACATTGATTGACTTTGGAACTGCAAATGTAATTGTCTATAAAGGCAGTTATATTTTGGACAATAGCGATGAGCGGGTAATAGCTGTACCGTTTTTATGTGTATCCGGAAAAGTAAGAATTGAAGGCCCTGAAGAAATATCGCCCAGAATAGTGAAGATCGAGCAGGGAAATTATAAATTGACTGTTGCGCAAACAGTCAATCGGGCAACTGAAATAATTAAGGTTTATTTTAATAAATTGGATACTCCTTTAGAACGAAGTGAAATAATTGTTTCGGATGAAGAATTATCAACGGTAACTCAAATCGTAGAAACAGCCGAGATAATGGAATTGTGATTCATGAGGGTGGCAGGAATTTTGTGTAAATCGAGCTTCATTTCCACATAGTTTAAAGATTTTATTTCGCGACCGGGCCGAGCGTTTCGTCGAGCCAGTTGTTGACGGTCGGGACGAAGAATTCGACCGTCGGGATGTGGCCGCCGTCGTAGAGGATGATCTTTTTCGGTTCGCGCAGCAGTTTGAAGAGCGGTTTGGCGTCCGTGTTGAGCGGAAAAGTCTCGTCGTAGCGGCCGTTGATGACGAGCTTCGGCGTTCGGATCTGCGAGGCGAATTTGATCGGCGAGGTTTCGGGCGTCCGCGTCAGAAAGTCTTTTTCGAGGCCCGCGCTTTCGAAGACGAGCGTTTTGTAGCGGGTCTCGACGGCCGTCAGGACGAGCCCGACGTTGGCCCCGTTCGAGATGCCGAGAAAACCGATCCGGTCCTTCTGCAGATCGTCGCGCGTTTCGAGATAATCGACGCCGCGCCGCAGGTCGGTGATCCAGTTGACCATCTGCTTGCGGAATTCGACCGTCGAATTGTCCGGCAAGACGTAGCCCGGCGGGAAGACGCGCTCGACGTAGCCCTTGAGGACGACGGCGAAGACCGCGCGGCCCGATTTGATGAACGGCGCGACGAACATCTCGATCGAATCGGGCAGGCTCCGCAGTCCGCGGACGACGTCGCCCGGCGGCACGTAATGAATGACCTGCAGCGGTCGCGGGTAGTTTTTCGGGAGATACAGATAGGCGATCGCCTGTTCGCCGCCCTCGCCCGCGAACGTCACCTTTTCGCGCGTCCAGGCGTCGGTCTCGGTCGTTTCGACCGTCTTCGCGTTGAGCGGCTTTTTGTCGTATTCGTAATGCGTCAGCCACGTCTTGAAATCGGCGTCCGAAGACGGCCGGTATTCGGGCGTCGCCGCCGGCGGGATCTTTTCCGCGCCCTGATCGTTGCTCGGGTTCGTGTTGAGCACGCAGCGGAAACCGATCCGGTTTTCGGCGAACAGACCCGGATATTCGCCGTGATCGCCGAACGAGTAGGTCAGATCGTTCCACGCGCCGCCGCTTGTGATAAAGCCCTCGGACGACTGGTTGAGATTCCATTCGGAGACGTTGCCGGCCATATTGTAGGCGCCGAACGGGCTCATCCCGAACTCGTTGGCGTTGGCCGGAACGGTCCCGACGCCGCGAAAATTGGCGCGGTTGTCGGTCGTTTCGCCCTGCCGGATAAAGCCCCACGGCATCGCGTTGTAGCGCGGGTCGAACGTCCCGTCGCGCGCCGCCTTTTCCCATTGAAAGATCGTCGGCAGCGATTTGCCGCGAAATTCGGCGTAGGCCGCCGCCTCGTACCAGGTGATGTCGGTGACCGGGAAATCGGCTTTGCCGTCGGCGTAGTTCTGGTTCGTCCACGAGCGCGGTGCCGGCAGACCGGTCTTGTCCTTAAACAGCAGAAGCGCCTCGTCGAGCGGGATCGGTTTGCCGTCCTTGGTGATCGGCACCTTCCAGTATTCCTTTTTCCAGTAGCCGCCGGCCGTGATGAATTCCTTGAACTCGGCGTTCGTGACCTCGTATTTGTCGATGAAATAATCGTCGAGCCGGACTTTCGACTCGGTCGAGCGCGACCAGTTGACGAGCGAATATTCGCCGCCCGGCACGAAGACCATCCGCGCCGGCATTTTGTCCAGTTCGACGAGCCGCGTTTCGATTTTCAGCGGCGGCGTTTCGATAAACGAGCCGCCGATCCGCGGCAGCGTCCCCGAGATCGTCCGCTCGAACGGCGCGTAGCCGTCCTTTTCGATCTGCAGGATATAATTTCCGCGCGCGATCCGCAGATCCTGAAGCGGCGTCTGACCGACGAGCAGGCGGTCGGGAAACTTGCCGTCTTTGTCGGGCTGAAACCTTCTTAAATAAACCTTCGCGCCGGCCGGTTCGGAATTGACCGAGAGCGAGTCGGAGACGGTCGGCAGGATTTTGGCGAGCGTTTCGTCGTCGGGCAGGACGGCGGCGGCCTCCAGCGCCAGATCGTAGGCCTCGAAATTCTTTTCCGCGCGGGCCAGCTCCTCGACTTTTTTGAGATCCGCGCGCGCCCGTTCGAGCCGGTGGCTCTTCCACCAGAAAAAAGCGCCGACGCCCAGCACGACGGCGACGAGCGCGTAAAAAAGGTAGTTTTTCCGGCTTTTCCGCGGGCCGGCGGCGGGCGTCTGCGACGTCGTGTGGATGGCGATCGCCGGATTGTCGGACAGAAACTGCGCGAGCGTTTCGTGGATTTCCTTGTCGCTCGTGCCGGTCGTCGCGTGGATCTGCAATTGTTCGGCGAACTCCATCTCCTGTTTGAGATGCCGCAGATCGGCGATCATCTCGCGCGCCGTCTGGTAACGGTTTTCCGGCTCCTTGCTGAGCGCGCGGTCGAGAATCCTCTGCAGTTCGTCGGGGATCGGACCCGGTTTTTCGGGTTCGCGGTAAAGAATCGCGGCGAGCCGTTCGACGGGGCTTTCGCCCCCGAACGGCGTTTTCCCGAAAAGCATCTCGTAAAGACAGACGCCGAGGCTCCAGAGATCGCTGCGCGGGTCCGTTTCCTGCCCGCGAATCTGTTCGGGCGACATATACGACACCGTGCCCATAATCATTCCGGGCTGGCTGAGGATCGTCTTGAAGCTGCTCGTTTCGCTGTCCGGCGAATCGATGATGACGCGTTTGGCGAGGCCGAAATCGAGAACCTTGACCTGATTATTCGCCGAAACGATGATGTTCGCCGGTTTGATGTCGCGGTGGACGATGCCCGAAGCGTGGGCTTCGCCGAGCGCGCGGGCGATCTGGATCGCGATCTCGAGCGCGGCGAGCGGCCGCAGCGCGCCGGCTTTGATGCGCGCGGCGAGCGTTTCGCCCTCGACATACTGCATCACGATAAAGCCGAAACCGTCCTGTTCGCCGATCTCGTGGGTCGTGCAGATGTTCGGATGTTCGAGCGCGGCGGCGGCCTGCGCCTCGCGCAGGAAACGCCGGCGGGCGGTCGTGTCGATCTCGACGTCGGACGGCAGGATCTTGACCGCGACGAGCCGGTTGAGCCGCAGGTCCTTCGCCAGGTAAACCTCGCCCATCCCGCCCGCGCCGAGCATCCGGACGATCTCGAACGAACCGATCCGGTCGTCCGGCTTGAGCTTCGGCTTGGGCTCGGCGGCGGCGAGACCGGGCTTCGGCGAATCGATAAAGCTGTCCTCGGTCTCGCTGGCGTTCAGCAGATTCTCGATCTCGCGGCGCAGCCCGGCGTCGCCGGCGCAGCGCTCGTCGAGAAACGCGCGCCGCTCGGCCGCGCCCATCTCGAGCGCGAGATGAAAGATCCTGCTGATTTCCCGCCATTTTTCCTGATTCATCTTTTTTTCAACGCGGAGACGCCGGGGCGCAAAGACGCGGAGATAATAAAATGGGCGACCGGAGCCGGGCATTGAATTATGATTCCTGCGCCTTTGTGCCTTTGCGTCTTCGCGTTAAATCCTCAAATCTATTGCGATCTTGCTTGAAATCAAATCTGCGTTTTGAGCCACGCGCGCGCCAGGTTCCAGTCGCGCAGGACCGTGTTGACGTGGACGCCGAGCACTTTGGCGATTTCCTCGTGGTTCAGGCCGCCGAAGAATTTCAGCTCGACGACGCGGCTCCGGCGCGGGTCGATCTTCGCCAGCTCTTCGAGCGCGGCGTCGAGCGCGATCACCTCGGACGGTTTTTCCTTGACGAAGACGAAGGCGTCTTCGAGCGCGATCTTTTCGGCCGCGCCGCCGCGTTTTTCGGCCGCGTGCGCGCGCGCATAATCGACCAGAATGCGCCGCATCAGATTGGCGGCCATCGCGAAAAAATGCGTCCGGTTCTGCCACGCGGTCTCCTGTTCGACGAGCCGCAGAAACGCTTCGTGAACGAGCGCCGTCGGCTGCAGGGTATGTTCGGCGCGCTCGTTTTTCAGATAATGCGCGGCGAGCCGGCGCAGCTCGGCGTAAACGAGCGGCACGAGCGCGTCGACCGCCTCGCGGTTGCCGTCATTTAAACTCAAAAGAAGCCGCGTTACTTCCTGCGCTTCCGGTTCCGTTTGTTTTTCGCTCATTTTCGCCGACCGGATTCAAACTCTGTTCTTTGTTTTTCTAGCAGATTTTATCGCTATTCGAAAAAAAATCAAAAAAATATTCGAGCCCGTTGTGGGATTTTCGGAAAAACTTCGCGTTATGGGCCGAGAGAGAAAATTTTAGCGAAAAAGTTACCGGAAATTAAGGAGAGGAAATGAAAATGTCAGTCACCCTGGAAACGAAAAAAAACAGCATTCTGCCGCGGGTCGCGGCGGGCGACGAAACGGCGGTCGCCGAATGTCTCGACCGCTACGGCAATCTGGTCTGGGCGCTTGCCCGCCAGCTGACGCCGCGCCGCGAGGACGCCGAGGACGCGGTCCAGGAAATTTTTATGGAAATCTGGCAGAACGCCGGGCGCTACGACGCGGCGAAGTCGGCCGAATCGACCTTTATCACGCTGATCGCGCGGCGGCGGCTGATCGACCGTCTGCGCAAGATCTACCGGCGGCCGGCGGTCCAGTCGATCGAGGACACGTTCGAGACCGCGCCCAACGTCTTCGAGTCGCATCTGTACACGAAAATTCAGGCCCGGCAGGCCGTCAAGGCGATGAAGACGCTGCGGCCCGAACAGCGCGAGATGATGATCCTGAACATCTACGACGGAATGTCGCACGGCGAGATTTCCGAGCGGCTGAACGTCCCGCTCGGGACGGTCAAAACGCACATCCGGCGCGGCTTTCAGCGCGTCCGCGAAACGCTCGGCCGAACCGCGCCGCGCGACCAATACGCAACTGTTTGAAGTTTGGGAAGTTTGGGAAGTTTGGGAAGCATAGGAGGTTCGGGAAGTTCGAAAACATAATAACTTCCTAAACTTCCCAAACTCCCCCTCTAAAAATTAAGGAGTTTTTGAAATGGTAAAGAAAATCATAGTCGGAATATTGAATTTACTGCTCGTCGCCGGGCCGGTGCTGGCGTCGAGTCATTCGGAGGCGCCGCTGATCGCGCGCGACCGGTTTGCGGACAACACGGACACCTACGCGTTTCGGAGCATCGAGCCGGGCCGCGAGGGCTACGTCACGCTGATCGCCAACTACATCCCGTTCCAGCAGCCGTCGGGCGGACCGCATTTTTTCCGGTTCGACGACACCGTCCGGTACGAGATCAAGATCGACAACACGGGCGACGGCGTCGAGGACGTCACGTATCAGTTGGAGTTTTTCACGAAAACGAAGAACGGCGAAACGGTTCTCGGGCAGGGCGCGGTCAATCAGGACGTCGTCATCAACTCGCTCGAAGATCCCGATTACAACGAGCCGCAGACCTACTGGGTGCGCCGGATCACGAAAAAGGAAAACAAGGTCCTCGGCGGCGGCTTCGTCGTTCCGCCCGCGAACATCGGGCCGAAGGTGACGCCGAATTACGAGAAGAATCTCGGCAGCAAGGCGATTTACAGCTTGAACGACAACAGCGGCCGCGTCTTCGCCGGCCAGCGCGACGAGGGCTTTTACATCGATGTCGGCGGCGTATTCGACGGTCTGAACCTGAAATCGGTCGGCTTTAACGGCGGCTACGATTACACGAAAGGCTTCAACGTCTCGACGATCGCGCTCGAAGTGCCGGTGCAGGACCTGACGAGCTCGGGTCAGATCCCGAAAAATCCGACCGACAAGGACGCGGTGATCGGCGTCTGGGCGACGGCGAGCCGGCAGGCGACGACCGTCATCAACCCGGACGGCTCGCGCAAGCGCACGGGCGATTGGCGGCAGATCTCGCGGCTCGGCAACCCGCTCGTCAACGAGGTCGTCATCCCGCTGAAATTAAAGGACGCGTTCAACAGCCTTTCGCCGAAGGACGACGCGGTCGCCGCGCCCTACGTGCTCGACCCGGAGCTGCCGAAACTGATGAAGGCCGTCTTCGGCATCAACATTCCGGCCGCGCCGCGCAACGATCTGGTTTCGATCTTCGCGACCGGCATCCCGGTCAACGACGTCACGGGGCCGAATTACACGACGTTTCTCTCGGACGGCAAGCCGCACGAATATCTCCGGCTGAACGTCGCGATCCCCATCACGCCGTTCGATAAGATCAACCGGCTCGGACTGCTCGGCGGCGACGTCGCCGGTTTCCCGAACGGCCGCCGCGTGCAGGACGACGTGACCGACATCGCGCTCCGCGCGGTCGCCGGCGGCACGCCGTTCACGCCGGAAACGAACGTCGCGCCGAACAACGCTTTGGGCGACGGCGTCAGCGAAAACGACGTCCCGTTTCTCAAGCGGTTCCCGTATCTCGCGCCGCCGCAGGCCGGCAACACGCCGAACTGAAGGGGAAAAAGTGAAAAAGTGAAAAAGTGAAAAAGTGAAAAAGTGAAAAAGTGAAAAAGTCGGGGTTCATATCGATGAACCCGACTTTTTCACTTTTCGCCTTTTTCACTTTTCACTTTAACTTTCCGAAGAACGCGTAGCCGGCGTTCCGGCCGGTTATTTCGAGCCGCCAGTATTTGAAGTCCTCGGCGTTGTCGCAGTTGTTGCCGCGGCCCTGGAGGACGAGAAAATAAGTCGTCGGCTTGACGATGCTCGCGCCGAGAAAGCCGTTTCCCGACTGGACGACGCCCTTGAACCGCCATTCCTTGTAGACCGCGACCTCGGTGTCTTCGGGCGTGTCGTGGAGATCGGCCTTAAAGCTCAGCATCTGCGCGGGAACCGGCAGGACGAGCGTGCCGGTCTTGCCGGTTTTCGTTTTGAAGTTGAGCTTCCAGGTTTTGGCGGCGAAAACACCGCTCAGGTTGAAAAAGTCCGGCGTCGCCGTCCAGTCGTTCGCGTCGTAGTCCTTTTCGATCGACTTGAGGCCCTTGATGCCGTCGAACCCGGCCTCGTTCATATAAAGCTCGGCCGCGTCGTCGAACTTCATCTCTTCGAGCAGCCCGAGCTTGTAGGTGTCGGGTTTTTCGGTCGAGATGTAGTATTCGCCCTTCTCGGCGCAGCACGCGCAGGCGAGCGCCCGCGACGGAAACAGCGAAACCAGCGCGAGGGCCGCCAGACAAACGGATAAAAGTAATTTCATATGGATTTCGGATTTCGGATTTCGGATTTCGGATTGCCCGCTCCGTTAAGATTTTTCAATTTCGGGAGAGCTTTCGGTGCGGGTAAAAAATCCGTTCCGGCTTTTCAATTAAATTTCGGGGTTCCAATTGACAACGGTATCGACCCCGGATTCCGTTGTCAAGCCCGAAAACTTATCGAAAGGCAGAGCCTCGCGCTCTGCCGCAAATCCGAAATCCGAAATCCGAAATCCGAAATCCGAAATCGTCTCATTTTTTCTGGCAGCGCGGGCAGAAATAGGTCGAGCGGCCGCCCTGGACGATGCGTTCGATCGCCGTGCCGCAGACGATGCACGGCTCGCCTTCGCGGTCGTAGACGCGCCAGCGGTCTTCGTAGCCGCCGCCGTAATAGCTGCCGTCGATATTTTCCGGGTCGACGTTGAGCGTCGAGCCGTGCGCGATCGATTCGCGCAGCACCTCGCGAATTTTTTCGAAGAGCGCCGGGATTTTGCGGGCCGCGACGCGCATCGCCGCCGTCTGCGGGTTGACGCCGGCGAGAAAAAGCGCTTCGGACGCGTAAATGTTGCCGAGTCCGAGAACTTTCGTCTGATCGAGCAGAAATTCCTTGACGCTCTTTTTCGAAGTCTTCAGGACGCGGCGCAGATAAGCGGCCGAAAAATCGTCGGAAAACGGTTCGGGCGCGAGCTTTTTGAGCTCTTTCGATTCGAAGAGCTCGGCGGTTCGGACGATCTTCATAAAGCCGAAATGGCGCTGGTCCTGAAAGACGAGCCGCGTTTCGTCCTCGAAATAAAAACAGGCGTGCGTGTATTTCGGCAGCTCGCGCTCGACCGGCAGGAGCATAAACCGCCCCGACATCCGGAGATGCGCGATCAGCGTCTCGTCGTTGTCGAGATCGAAGAGAATATGTTTTCCGCGCCGGTGGACGAACCTGATCGACGCGTCGCGCAGCCGCGACGCAAACTCGGCCGGCGGATTTTCCGGCGCGAGCCGCTCGCGGAGCAGCTCGGCGACAATGATTTTACGATTCGCGACGAGCCCGTCCAAAGATTTCGCGACGAGCTCGACTTCCGGCAGTTCGGGCATAATTCGATTTCGGATTTCGGATTTCGGATTTCGGATTGTCTGAACTCGAATGTTTTGGTTTTTCCGTGTAAGTTTCAGAATCTAAACGCTAGTTGTTAAGCTGAAACTCATCAGCAGCAGACCAATCCGAAATCCGAAATCCGAAATCCGAAATCGTCACGTTTTTGTATAGTCGGTCAGCGACGTTTTGTCGCCGAGGACGGCGCCGTCGGTGACGGAGACGTTTTTGCCGATATGGCAGCTCCGGCCGACGACGGCGCGGCGGACTTCGGCGCCGTGCGCGATCCGCGTGTGCGACCAGACGACGGAATTCTCGACGATCGCTTTTTCCTCGACGAGGACGCCCTTGCCGATGACCGAATTGATGACGCGCGCGTTTGGTTTGACGATCGTGTCGTCGTCGATGATCGAATTGCGGTCGACGATCGCCGTGTGCGAAATCTCGGCGCGGCCTCCGGTTTCGATCTCGAAGCCGCTGATCCGGCCGCTCAGAAAATCGTGGTGGCCCTGCAGATAGCTTTCCGGGTTGCCGATGTCGCGCCAGTATTCGTCTTTCAGAATATAGGCGTAAAACGGCTTTTCGCTGCTCAGCAGATCGGGAAAGACGTTGTATTCGAACGAATGGTTCTGGCCCTCGGGAATCAGATCGAGCACTTCCGGTTCGAGAATGTAGATGCCGGCGTTGATCGTGTTCGTCCGCAGCCCGGCGAGCTCTTCGGCCGACGGTTTTTCGCGAAAGCGCAGGACGCGGTCGTCGTCGCCGGTTTCGACCAGCCCGTAGGCCGACGGATTTTCGACCGGCGCGAGGACGATCGTCGCCGTCGCCTTTTTCGCGCGGTGAAAGGCGATCGCCGCCGAGATGTCGAGATCGGTCAGGATGTCGCCGTTGAGGACGACGGTCGTGTCGCGGACGTCGTGCGCCGCGAATTTATACGCGCCGCCGGTGCCCATCGGGCTCGGTTCGGTGATGAACCGGAGCCGGACGCCGTACTCCGAGCCGTCGCCGAGAATCTGTTCGATCTTGTCGGGCTGATAGCTCAGCGAGAGCGTGATGTCCTCGATTCCGGCGCGCTGCAGGATCTCGAGCTGATAGAGCAGGAAGGGGCGATTCAGAAAGGGAACGATCGGCTTCGGCGTGTAAACCGTCAGCGGCCGCAGCCGCGTTCCTTTTCCTCCGGCTAAAATTAATGCGTGCATAAAATTAACAAACCTAACCAAAAATAATAAGGTAAATTTTAAAGAATCAAAGGTCAAAATGCCAAAGCCGAAAGTTTTTCCCGCGAAAACCGCAAAACATAACAAAAAGTGTTAAAATCTGTTGACATATTTTGTAAAAGCGTGATAGTTTAGGTTATGTGGGTGAGACGTAATTTCATCTGCATATTTTGTCCCATCCAACAGGCGTTGGCTCGCAAATTCAAATCAAAATTTAGGTTCCGAATCAATCAAATTCACAATGAGCTTCGATAAAGTAAAAGCTATGCGAACAGCCGAGCGATTTCTGTCGCAGGGCAAAATACGCGCGGCGATCGGCGAGTACCGAAGAATCGTCGAAAACGACCCCAAAGATTTCAGCACGCTCAACATTATGGGCGATCTGTACGTCAAAACCAGCGAAGCGCAGGAGGCGGTCAACTGTTACACGACGGTTGCCGAGCATTACAGCAAGCAGGGGTTCGCGCAGAAAGCCATCGCCATTTACAACAAGATTTCGCGGCTCCAGCCTAATTCGGCCGAAGTGTCGGCGAAATTGGCCAAACTCTATCAGTTGAAAGGCTCGTTTGCCGAGGCGCGGTCGCATTACGTCGTGCTCGCCGAGCAGTTTCAGAGCCGCGGCCAGAAGGCCGAAGCGCTCGAAATCTGGAAGCAGATCGCCGAGCTCGACCCGAACAACACCGAAGTTTATCTGAAGATCGCCGAAAACTGCTGGCAGGACGGCAACAAGGACGAGGCCGCCAAGGCCTTTACCGAAGCGGGTCACCGGTTGATCAAACAGGGCTCGCTCGAATCGGCCCTGACCTCGTTTTCGCGGGCGCTCGAAATCCGGCCCTACGATCTGAACGCGCTCAACGGCTACGTCAACACGCAGGTCAAGCTCGGCTACGCCGACGACGCCGCCAAAAAACTCGAGGAGATCCTCGAAAAACAGCCCTACAACCGCGAGATTCTGCATCTGCTCGTCGACTGCTATCTCGACGTCAACAACGCCGCCGAAGCCGAAAAAGCGGTCATCCGGCTGGTCGAACAGGAACCGGCGAATTATCCGAAATTTCTCGATCTCGTCGCCGTTTACATTCGCAACGACAATCTCGAATCGGCCGTCCGGATTCTCTCGATGTCGTCGGAGCATCTGCTCGTCGGCGGCCGTTCGGACGATTTTCTGAAATGGACGAACGAGATTCTCGCGCGCAACCCGGAACAGCTCGATGCGCTCCGGCTGCTGGTCCGTTACTACAGCTGGCAGCGCGACGAATCCGAGCTCAAGAAGGCGCTCGAAAGACTCGCCGAAATCGCCCGGCTCAAGGATTCCGTCGAGGACGAGTCCTACGCGCTCGGACAGCTCGTGATGATCATCCCGCACGAGGTGAGCTACGCCAGGCGATTGGCCGAGATCAACTATCACATCGCCGAGCCGGTCGAACCGGTCGTCCAGTCGGACGAGATCCCGCACTACGAAAACATCGACGAGCTCGACGGCAAACGCTCGGATCTGCAGCCGCACGCGTTCGAGGGATTCGACGACTACGCCAGGGAATTTTCCTTCAGCGAGCCGGCGGGCCCGTATGACGACGCCGTTTACGGGAAAAAGAGCGCGGCCGCCGAAACCCACGATTTCGCGATGGTCGGCGGCGATTTCGAAACCGGTTTCGCGGCCCCGGCGGCAAATACCGGAAGCCTTCGCCCGGCCGACGAGATGCGGCTCTCGCAGGAGCTCGACAGCATCGAATTCTACATCACGCAGGGCTATCTCGAACTGGCCGACAAATCGCTCGCCGGACTCGAAGCCGAATTCGGGCACCGTCCCGAAATCAACGCCCTGCGCGCCCAGATCGACGGTTTTATGCCGTCCGATGACGACGATTACCAGCCTGTCCCCGCCAGACCTTCCGTCGAGGAAGCAAAGACGGTCGCGCCCCCGCCCGTCGAAACCGCCGCCGAAAATCCGCCGGCGGAAGCCAAACCGACGGCCGCCGCCTTCGATTTTATGGACGATTTCCGGAGCGAGCTCGGTCTCGAGGAAAGCGAGCCGGCCGACGAGGGCGATTACGAGACTCATTACCAGCTCGCGACCGCCTACAAGGAAATGGGCCTGATGGAAGAGGCGATCCGCGAATTTCAGGACGCGATCAATCTCGTCCGGGTCGACGACGGCACGCGCCGCTTTTTCCAGTGCTGCAACCTGCTCGGGCTCTGTTTTATGGAACAGGGAATGCCGAATCTGGCGCTGCTCTGGTATCGCCGCGCGATCGAAACGCCGGGTCTCAACGAAGAGGAAAAACAGGCGCTGCTTTACGAGATGGCGATCGCTTACGAGATGGGCGGCGAATCGCCGAAGGCGCTCGAATGCTTCGAGCAGATCTACGCCGTCAACGTCGATTACCGCGACGTCAGCGCGCGTCTCGAAAGCCTTCGCGAGCATCATCTGGCGATGTAAACAAACGCCTTATAAGGAAAAAAAGACGACGGCCGTTCAGCATTGACCGGCCGTCGTCTTTTTTTCTCCCGGGTCCGGCTTACTCCTTTTTGAAGTCGAACGCCGGTTTGTAAAGACCGTTCGTCAGTCGGGCCGTTTCCTCGAAAAAATCCTTCAGCGCGGCGACGTTTCGATGACCCGTTTCTTTTTGAACGCAGAGAATCTCCTCGATTCTTTGCCGCAGATTTTCAGGCCGCCGCCGGCATTTTTCCAACGCGTCGAGCGCCCGTTTGTCGCCGAGCGGGTAGCTCTCGTTGATCGCGAAAAGCGCGGTGACCAGATATTTGACGGCTCTCGTCAGACAGCCGACCGTATTGTAGACGTCGCTTTTCCGGACGAATATCTCGGCGTGGAGAATCGTGAATTCGGCCCACCAAAGCGACTGCTGAACGATCGTTTCCCGGAGCTTCGGCGGGTAAACCCGAACCTCCGATTTTAACCGCGCGATCGCTCCGGCCGGATCGTAAAGCGGAAGACAGTGTTTCGTTTCCGCCAGAAAGAAAACGGATGAAAAACCGTAGGGCGGCTGCTGTTCGAAATGATTTTCCCATTCGCCGTTTTGGGCCGCGGCGATCGTCCGCTCGATCTGGTCGATGTTTTTGTAGATGAAATCGACCGGCCCGCGGGCGGTTTCGATCCAGGCGCCGCCGTTGACCCACGGCCCCCATTCGTAAAATCCGGTGACGGTCGGCCGGGCGACGGCGTATTTTTCGGCGACGGCGCTGATCGACCCGATCGCGAACGGCCGGTCTTCGAAATAATAGATCCCGATGTCCAGATCCGATTTTTCGGTCGCCTCGCCGGTCGCGTAGGAACCGCCGAGGACGATCGCCGCGACGTTTTCGACGCGGCTCAGATCCGCCACGATCTGATCGAGCAGTTTTTCCTTTTCGACGGGTAATTTCATAACTTCTTAACGTCGCCGGTATTATATAGCTTACCTTACGCGCTTATTGATTTTAGCGGATTTCCGGCCGGGCTGCCATTTGTTTACCGAAACCTGCCCGCGGCGGCGGTTTTAATGGGCCGCGGATAAACGCGGATTTGGCGGATTTTCACGGATTTAATAAGGGTTTGATCCGTGCTGATCCGCCAAATCCGCGTTTATCCGCGTCCCATCAGTTGATCCGGCGACTCAAAGTTTACCTGAAAAACGGAATGGTTGATTACGGATCAACCGCGTAAGGTGAGTTATATAATAAACCCGCCCGGCCCGGAAAATGGTAAAGAAACCGGCGATCGAAAGAAATTTTGCAAACCGGCAGCGTTTCTGCTAGAATCGGTATTTCCGATGGTTAACCGCTTTTCCGAGTTTCGACGAGCAAACCGGCGGCTGACTTTTTCACACGCGGCAAACTAAACAAAAGGAACTGAAAACGATGAAAAAAACAGCATTGTCCCTGATTCTGGCGGCGTTTTTTCTGCTCGGCGCGGGAAGCGTTTTTGCGCAGTCGAAATATTTCGGCAAATGGCCCGAAGGCACCGCGCCGGCGGAAGTCGGCAAACGGCTCGCCGAAAACTGGGTCAAGCGCGATTTCGAGTTTCAGAGCGGCAAGCGCCAGTTTGTGATCTACCCGGAAATCTGCACGTGGTACGGCGCGCTGACGATCGCCCGCGAAACCAAAGACCGGGACCTGAGCGCGCGGCTCGCGAAAAAATTCGACCGTTTTCTGACCGACGAGGGCGCGAAGAACATCTCGCAGCAGGCGCACGTCGATTACCGCGTCTTCGGCGTCGTCCCGCTCGAACTGTTCATCGAAACGAAGGACGACCGCTATCTCGCGCTCGGCCGGTCGTTTGCGGATAAGCAGTGGGAGAAGACGACCGACGACGGCATCACCGCCGAGGCGCGTTACTGGATCGACGATATGTATATGATCACGGCCGTCGAAGTGCAGGCCTTCCGCGCGACCGGCGACCGGAAATATCTCGACCGTGCCGCCCTGACGATGACCGCCTATCTCGACAAGCTGCAGCAGCCGAACGGGCTTTTCTTTCACGCGCCGGACGCGCAGTTTTACTGGGGCCGCGGCAACGGCTGGCAGGCCGCCGGGATGACCGAGCTGCTGCGGAGCCTGCCGAAAAAACACCCGCAGCGGGCGCGCATTTTGAAGGGCTATCTGACGATGATGGCGTCGCTCCTGAAATATCAGGCCGACGACGGCTTGTGGCGGCAATTGCTCGACAAGCCTGAATCGTGGGTCGAAACGTCCGGCACCGGAATGTTCACGTTCGCGATGGTCACCGGCGTCAAAGAGGGCTGGCTCGACAAAAAAACTTACGGTCCGGCGGCGCGCAAAGCGTGGCTCGGCCTCGTCAAACACATCGACAAGGACGCCAACGTGACCGACGTCTGCGAGGGCACGAACAAAGGATTCACGCTGCCGTATTATCTCGACCGCCAGCGCAAGACCGGCGATCTCCACGGCCAGGCCGCCGCGAGCTGGGCGGCGACGGCGCTGCTGCGGTAAGGAAACGAAAGACTGAGAAAATTCGGTTTTTGCGAAACGGCCGGCCGGTTTTGCGAAACGGTCAATGAAAAGACCGGCCGGCGAACGGCTGTTTTCAATCCACGAAAAACACGAAAGACACTAAAAAAACACGAAAGATTTTTAGTGTCTTTCGTGTTTTTCGTGGATAAATAAACAACGCCGCGCCATTTTGACGGTTCTGATGATATCGAAAACTCAGTCGAAATTCGTCGAATACGGCCCTGAAAACGTCGAATCCCGCGCCGAAACAGCGATCGTACCCGAAAGGGAAGCGATCACCGCCGCCGCGCGGGATTCAAACCAAAAATCCGAAATCCGAAATCCGAAATCCGAAATCCCACTTGTCCTATTTTCGGCAGGCCGCGTCGGGAAATTCGCCGATCGATTCGAACCGGCCCTCGTAGGGTTTGGCGTAAGATTCGATATTGTACTGGATCTTGCTGAAAACCGTGCAGTAATAGTTTTCCTTGCCGATCTTTTCCTTGAGGTAGGCCATCGCCGAGACCTCGCTCCAGTATTCGCGGTTTTCCCAGATCTCGACCGGCGTGCCGCCCATTTTCTCGGCCAGCTTCAGCAATTCCTTGTCCTGCGTGTTGCGGCCGTTCTTGAGAAAGATGGCGACGTATTCGGGCACCAGCTTGCTCTGGGTCTGGAGCAGCTCGCGGTTGGCTTTGGCCGTCTGGTTGACGTGGCCGAACTCGTGCGCCATCTTGGTCGCCGCGAGCAGCTCGCCGCCGATCGGGTATTTATCCATCCCGATCGACAGCGAATTCATCACCGGATAATAGATCGGATCGGGAAAGCCCTTTTCGATCTTCGTGCCGAGCGTGATCGTCGCGCCGACGAAACGGCCCTCTTCGTCCCACAAATATTTGTCGGTGCCCGCGCCGTGCCCGCGTTTGTCGGACATCGTGATCGTCAAAATGAAATTCTTGTTGCCGGCGTAAAGCTCCCACTGCTGGCGGCCGTATTCGGTCGAGAGCAGCTCTTCCTTCCAGCGGTTGTATTTTTCCAGATATTTATCGGCAATTTCTTCACGGATCCCGCCGTTGGTCGGCGTCGGGACGATCGTCGGCTTCAGATTGTCGAGGTCGCCCGACGAGCAGCGAAAGGGTTCGGCCCGCACATTGAAAAACAGCACGCTGCAGAACAAAACAAGCAAAAAGGGAGAAAAAGGACGAAAAATTTTCACAAAAAACAACCTCCTAATTTTTAATATGCCGTTTTATCAAGAATGAAAATAAAACCGATAGGTATGTGCAATCTTATGGAAAAGGGTAGCGCAATCTTTACGTTAAAGTCAATATTTAGAAAAGAAGTTGAGAAAATTAATCCGCCGGGACGGTCTTCGCGGAGGGTAAAAAACTGAATCCGCCGGTTTTAACGGCGACGAAATGATAAGCCCGAAACCGGAAACCGGAGATTCGGAACGGCTTCGATCAAAGGAAAGCGAATAAATTTGTTGAGATTATAATTGAAATGCGTGCTCGCCACGGCTTATTTATCGACTCTAAAAAAACAGGCCGCGGATGACGCGGATTCGACGGATTTTCACAGATTCTGTTTTTCAGATCAAAAAATCCGTGTAAATCCGCGTCATCCGTGTCATCCGCGGCCTGTTGAATCATTTTCTTTGGTCTTTTGTCTTTGGTCTTTGACCATTGAAATGAAGCAAAAATCAAAGATCCAAGATCAAAGACCAAAGATCGAAAAAGTCTTTCGCCAAGTCGCAGGCGAAACTCAAAACCACGATTTTAATCCGACCACGGCGCGGGTTTGCGAACCCAGCGGTGATTTTTGAGCTCGGCGAGCAGATCGGCCGGAAGATGTCCCTTGTCGCTCGCCCTGAGGTTCGCTTCGACGTTTTTCAGTTTCCGCATCCCGGGAATGATCGTCGAGACGGCCGGTTGGCTGAGAATGAACCGGAGCGCCATTTCGGGCATCGACGAGCCGGACGGGACCAGCGGCTTGAGCGCGTCGGCGCGCTCGACGCTCGGGATCAGATTTTCGGGCGTGAAATAATGCGCGCGCCAGTCGCCTTCGGGAAAAGTCGTTTCCTTGGTCAGCGTGCCGGTCAGCGTGCCCTCGTCGAACGGCACGCGCGCGATCACCGCGACGTCGTTCGCCTCGCAGGCCGGAAACAGTTCGTCCTCCGGATTCTGATCGAAAATGTTGTAGATCACCTGCACCGAGTCGATCTTGCCGCTCTTGACGGCGCGGATGCCGTTCCACGGCTCCCAGCGGTTGATCGAGATGCCGCAGGCGTTGATCAGGCCCTGTTCCTTGAGCCGGTCGAGCATATCGGACCACGAATCGTCGTCGGTCCACGAATCGTTCCAGGTGTGGATCTGGAGCAGGTCGAAGCTTTCGAGGCCCGCGTTTTTCAGCGATTTATGCAGGAATTCCTCGATGTGATCGGCCGGATAGCACTGTTCGAGCGGCGCGTCGGCCGGCGTCGGGTACTTCATATCCTTCGGCGGGATCTTGGTCGCCGTGTAGAGCTTTTTGCCGGGGTTGGCGCGGACCAACTGCCCGAGCAGGTTTTCGCTCCGCCCGTTGCCGTAAACATAAGCGGTGTCGAAGAAATTGCAGCCGAGATCGACCGCGCGCTGAAGCGAAGCGAGCGATTCCTCGTCGTCCGAGCCGCTCCAGCCGCCCATTCCCCACATTCCGTAGCCGATGTCCGACACCGGCCATTCCGTTCTTCCGAATTTTCGATAGCGCATAATTGACGAATATTCTCCAGTCTTTGGATTCAAACAGTTGTTATTTTCCCGCGAAAAAGTGAAAAAGTGAAAAAGTGAAAAAGTGAAAAAGTCGATCAGTTCGACGATTTTCATCGCTTCATCCCTTTTCTTTCGCGTTTTTCGCGTGTTTCGCGGGAAAAACCGACCTACCGGATTTTACCTTGCATCGCGGGCGCAGCGAAAGCCGAGATTGCCGAGGCCCGAATCGGGCGTCGCGTGGCTCCGGCCGGCGACGCGGTAGTTCGAGCAGAAATTCTCGGCGCACAGAAACGAGCCGCCGCGGATCGAGCGGTCGGTGCCGGCCGGCGCGCCCGCCGGATTTTTCACCGGCGACGCGCGGTAATAGTCGTCGTCGTACCAGTCGCTCGTCCATTCCCAGACGTTGCCGGTCAGATCGTAAAGTCCGTAGCCGTTCGGCGGAAAACTCTTGACCGGCGCGCGGCCGGCGAAGCCGTCGGCGCGCGTGTTGCGCGTCGGAAACTCGCCCTGCCAGTAATTCGCCATCAGCCGGCCGTCGGGCCGCAATTCGTCGCCCCACGCGTATTTTTTGCTGTCGAGCCCGCCGCGCGCCGCATATTCGAATTCGGCCTCGGTCGGCAGCCGCTTGCCGGCCCATTTCGCGTAAGCCTCGGCGTCGGCGAACGAAACCTGGCAGACCGGCTCGTCGTTGGCGGCCTTCGATTCCGGGCCGTCGGGATGCCGCCAGTCGGCGCCGTCGACGCGCCGCCATTCGCCGGCCGCGAAATCGAAGACGCCCGACCAGCCGAATTTCTCGGCGTCGGTGCGATACCCGGTCGCGTCGACGAACCGCGCGAATTCGGCGACTGTCGTCTCGTGCTCGTCGATGTAAAACGAATCGAGCTCGACCGCGTGCGCCGGCATCTCGAACGGCATCCCGCGATCGTCGCCCATCAGAAAGCGGCCGCCCCTGACGAGCACCATCCCGGCCGGCGCGGAATTAGTTTCGATACTTTTCGGCGCGTCTTTGCGGCAGGCCGGAAAAACGATCGCGCAAAGGATCGCGAGCCCGGTGAAAAACGATTTTAAGCGCGCGGTTTTCATTTTCGAACGGAACAGGATAAGATACAGTCTATCGAAGGTTAAGCGATTTTCCAATCAGTCCGGACGGTTTCGAAAGATGAACAACAAAAGCCGCAGCATTTTCGCCCTGGGTCTTCTCTGGTCGCTGCTTTTTTCCGCGGTCCCCCTCGTCTCGGGCCAGCAAAAAAAGCCGAAAAAAACACGTTACAACGTGCTTTTCATCGCCTCGGACGATCTCCGGCCGGAGCTCGGCGCGTACGGCACGCCGCTCATTCAGACGCCGAACATCGACCGTTTGGCCGCGCGCTCGACGCGGTTCGACAACGCTTACGCGCAGTATCCGGTCTGCAACCCGTCGCGGACCTCGCTCCTGACCGGCCGCTACCCGACGCAGACCGGCGTGATGAACAACAACGATTATTTTCGCCGGAAATTTCCCGACTGGGTGACGCTCCCGCAGTATTTCAAAAACAACGGCTACGCGACGCTCCGGAGCGGCAAGATCTTTCACGGCGGGATCGACGACGAAGTCTCGTGGACCGAGGGCGGCGAGCCGGTCGATCCGAACATCACCGAACGCGGCAATCCGAATTTCAAGCCGAAAACGACGGCCAATCCCGACCCCGACGACGAGGAGCGCGCGCCCGTCCCGAGCGGCAGCACGAAGGCCTCGAATTCCGACCGGATCGTCGTGCTCGACGGCGACGGCGAGAAACACGGCGATTACCGGGCGACGACGCGCGCGATCGCGATGCTGGAAAAATATCGGGACAAGCCGTTTTTCCTCGCGCTCGGGCTCGTCAAGCCGCACAGCCCGCCGACCGCGCCGAAAAAGTTTTTCGATCTTTACGACCTCGACAAAATCCCGCTGCCGGTCGATTTCCGGACGACGCCGAAAGCGCCCGACGGCTTTCCGCCGATCTCGATCCCGCCGCGCAACGCCGATCTGTTCATCGGCCGCGAATCGACGCCGGAGCTCGCCCGCGAGATGAAGCGCGCCTACTGGGCGTCGGTCTCGTTCGTCGACGCGCAGGTCGGGCGGATTCTCGAAGCGCTCGAAAAAAACGGGCTCAAAGACAACACGATCGTCGTCTTCTGGGGCGATCACGGCTATCATCTCGGCGAGAAGGGCAAATGGTCGAAGGCCTATTCGATGTACGAGGTCGGTCTGCGCGTCCCGCTGCTGATCGCCGTTCCGAAAGAGAAACCGAACGCGAGCGACCGCGTCGTCGAACTGATCGACCTCTACGCGACGCTCGCCGATCTGTGCGGGCTGCCGCCGCCGCCCGGCATCGAGGGCGCGAGCCTCGGGCCGCTTCTCAAAAAGCCCGAAAAGAAATGGGACCGCGTCGCCTATTCGGTCGTCGATTATCGCGGGATTATCGGCAAATCCGTCCGCACGAGCCGCTGGCACTACGTCGAATGGGCCGACGGCAAAGAAGGCAGTATGCTCTTCGAGCACCCGCAGGACAAGCTCGAGCTCAAAAATCTCGCGACCGACCCGAAATACGCGCCGGTCATCGCCGAAATGAAGAAACTGCTGGCGAAAATACCGAAATGATTTCGGATTTCGGATTTCGGATTTCGGATTGGTTTCGATTTGGGGCGAGAATGTCGGGAAGAGGCGTTTTTGTGGTTGAGAGATTGGCGGCTAATGAAAGATGCCGTTAATCGAATTCGATAAAATCAAATTTTCGCGTCTTTGCGCCTTCGTGTCTTTGCGTTAAATTTAGACTGCGAATGCTGGTTTTAACGCAAAGGCGCGAAGGCGCAAAGTGTAATAATGGCCGCTCGTTTGGGAAAAATCCGCAATCCGAAATCCGCAATCCGAAATCCGCAATCGGTCCTGCTGCTCATTTTTCTGCTGGCGCTGCGGGCGGCCGGGCAGACGGCGCTCGGTTTGGAAAACGGAACGCTCGATTTCGCGACGCCGGATTTTTCGCTGAAGATTCTAAAATCTTCGCAGACGGTCGTCGCGCTCGAACCGAAGGGCGCGGGCGGGTTCGATTTTACGCCGGCCGACCGGCTCGATAAACGCGCCGCGAACGGGTTTTATCATCTCGGCGATCTGCGGTTCAGTCTTCGCGTCCGGGGCGCGGCCGATTGGCGAGACTTTTCGACCGCCGCCGAACGGCAGCCGGTGACCGGGCTGCCGGCGACCGCGCCGGATCTCGCCGTCGCCGATCTTTCGCCGACCTTGCCCGCCGATTGTCCGCTCCGCGTCGTCCGCCGGTGGACGCTCGACGGCGGCCGGCTGGTCCTGAACTTCGAGCTGACCAACAAAACGAACGAGATTCTGGAGCTCGGCGCGATCGGCATTCCGCTGCCGTTCAACAACATCCTGACCGACCGCTCGCTCGCCGAGCTCCACGAAAAATGCTCGTTTTCCGATCCGTACACGGGCGCCGACGCCGGCTATCTGCGGGTCACGCGGCTCAAGGGCGACGGCCCGGCGCTCGTCGTCGTGCCCGAAGGGAAAACGCCGTTCGAAGCCTATCAACTGCTGCCGGAACCGATGCGCACCGGACAAACCTTCGAGGGCACGTTCGAATGGCTCGCGCACAGCCGCGCGCCGGCCGAAACTCTCTGGAAAAACGCCGTTCCGTGGAACGCGCCGACCTCGGAACAGCTCGCGCCGCGCGCCGCGCGAACGTTCGGCCTCAAATTCCTCGTCGCGCCGGAAATCCGGAAGATCGAGGACACGCTGGCCGCCAACAAGCGGCCCGTCGCGGTCGGGATTCCGGGCTACATCCTGCCCGCCGACGTCGACGGCAAATTATTTCTGAAATACGGCGCGAAAGTCAAAAGCCTGACGGTCGAACCGCAAAACGCGCTGACGGCGACGCCGGGGAAAATCCTGAACGGTTGGCAGCCGCTCGCGATCCGCCCGAAAGGCTGGGGCCGCGCGCGGCTGACGATCGACTACGCCGACGGGACGCGGCAGACCGTTCATTATTACCTGACCAAACCGGCGGCGGCGGCGGTCGACGATCTCGGCCGGTTTCTGTTCACGCGGCAATGGTACGAAAATCCGGACGATCCGTTCAAACGGAGCCCGTCGGTGATCAGCTACGACCGCGAAACCGACCGGCCGGTCGAACAGGACAATCGCGTCTGGATCGCCGGTCTCGGCGACGAGGGCGGCGCGGGCTCGTGGCTCGCGGCGGCGATGAAGGAAGAGATCCGGCCGCGAAGAGATGAGATCGCGAAATACGAGCGCTTCGTCGACGGCGTTTTGTGGGGCCGCCTCCAATACGCGGACGGCCCGCTCAAATACGGCGTCCGGAAGAGCCTTTTCTACTATGCGCCGGCGGAATTTCCGAATTTCGCCTACGATCCGGCTTTTAACTGGACGACGTGGGCGAGTTGGAAAAAGGAACAGGCGGAAAGCGTCGGCCGCGGCTACGATTACCCGCACGTCGTCGCGGCGTATCTCGCGCTCTACCGGCTCGCGCGCAATCATCCCGGTCTCGTCGGCAATCACCCGTGGCAGTGGTATCTCGAACGGGCGTTCGAGACGACGCGGTTTATGTTCGGCCGCAAAGCCGACGGCACGCGGCGCGTCGAATACGTCGAGCTCGGGCTGATGGAAGGCAGCGTTTTTCCGGCGCTGCTCGACGAGCTCAAACGCGAAAATCTCAAGAATCAGGCAGACGAGATCGAAGTGCTGATGCGCGAGCGGGCCGAAGCCTGGAACCGCGAGGAATACCCGTTCGGAAGCGAGATGGCGTGGGATTCGACCGGCCAGGAGGAGATCTACGCGTGGTGCCGCTATTTCGGCTTCGACGCGAAGGCGCGCGTTGCTTTGAACTCGATTCTCGGCTATCTGCCGGCGATCCCGCACTGGGGCTACAACGGCAACTCCCGCCGCTACTGGGATTTTCTTTACGCCGGGAAACTCAGGCGGATCGAGCGGCAGCTTCATCATTACGGCTCGGGGCTCAACGCGATCCCGGTGCTCGCCGATTTCCGGGCGCATCCGCGGGATTTTTATCTGCTGCGGATCGGCTACGGCGGCGCGACGGGCGCGCTCTCGAACATCGACCGCGAGGGCTTCGCGTCGGTCGCGTTTCACAGCTTTCCCGACACGCTGCGGTGGGACGCCTACAGCGGCGACTACGGCCCGAATTTCTTCGGCTGCGCGACGAACGCGGCAACTTACGTCGTCGATCATCCGGATTTCGGCTGGCAGGCGTTCGGCGGAAACATCGCGATCAGCGGAAACATCGTGACCGTCACGCCGCTCGACGCCGCGCGGCGGCGGCTTTACATCGCGCCGTTCGGTTTATGGCTGACGCTCGACGCCGGCCGTTTTCGTTCGGTCGTGCTCGACAAACGCGCGAAAACGTTGAAAATTATTCTCGACGGCGCGGACGAATTCACGAAAACCGCCTTTTTGCGGATCGAACGGCCCGCGAAGATCGACGGCGTCGGAGATTTTCGGCCGGTCGACGATCTAAAGACCGAGCGCGGCGCGTTCATCGTCCCGCTCGGCGCGGCCGGCCGGCAGATCGTGCTGCGGCCGGGAGGTTAAGGTTTATTCGGCCCGCGAAAGACGCGGAAAACGGCTGATTTAGAACCTCTGCGTCTCTGCGTTAAAACACCAGGCTTCGCTTCGGAGATGTTTCTGGTGAAACCTGAGTTTTAACGCAGAGATGCAAAGGCGCAAAGAAAATTTCCGGTCATTGGTTTTTAGCGTATTTCGTGTCTTTCGCGGGCAAAAATCCCGTCAGGAGAAGATTATGAGCAACAAAAACAACGAATTCGACCGCCGCGATTTTATCCGGCTGACGGCGGCCGGGACGCTCGGTTTGATGATGCCGCTCCCGGCGCTCGCGCAGAAAAACGACGACGGCGCGGGCTTTCCGAAAAGCGCGCGGCCTTTTTCGCTCGCCGACGTTCGCTTGAAACCGTCGCCGTTTCTCGACGCGGTCGTCGCCGACCTCGCCTACCTGAAACGGCTCGAACCCGACCGGCTGCTCCATAATTTTCGCGTTCACGCCGGTTTGAAGCCGAAGGGCGAGGCCTACGGCGGCTGGGAAGCCGACACGATCGCCGGCCATTCGCTCGGCCATTACCTGACGGCGCTCTCGCTGATTTACGCGCAGACCGGCGACGGGGAAGCGAAAAAACGCGCGCTCTACATCGCCGGCGAGCTCGCCGAATGCCAGAAAGCGGCGGGCGACGGCTACGTCGCCGGCTTCACGCGCAAGCGCGGCGAGACGGTCGAGAACGGCCGGGTGATCTTTCCCGAATTGGTGAAAGGGGACATTCGCGCGGCGGGCTTTAACCTCAACGGCGTCTGGGTTCCGTTCTACAACTGGCACAAGCTGTTTTCGGGCCTGTTCGCGGCGCACGAATTCTGCGGCGGCGACGTCGCGCTCGGCGTCGCGATCGAACTCGCCGGCTTTATCGGCAACGTCTTCGGCCGGCTCAGCGACGAGCAGCTCCAGAAAGTCCTCAACTGCGAGCACGGCGGCCTCAACGAATCGTTCGCCGAATTGTTTGCCCGCACCGGCGACCAGCAATGGCTGATGCTCGCCGAACGGATCCGTCACCAGCGGACGCTCGGGCCGATGTTCGCGCGCGAGGACAAGCTCGCCGGCCTCCACGCGAACACGCAGATCCCGAAGGTGATCGGCCTCGCGCGGCTCTACGAGCTGACGAAAAAGGAGGAATACCGGACGGCGGCGCGGTTTTTCTGGGAGACGGTGACGCAGAAATACTCCTACGTGATCGGCGGCAACTCCGACCGCGAGCATTTTCCGCCGGCCAACACGATCTCGAAATACATCACCGATCAGACCTGCGAATCGTGCAACACCTACAATATGCTCAAGCTGACGCGGCATCTCTTCGCGTGGGAGCCGCGCGCCGCCTATTTCGATTACTACGAGCGCGCGCATTTCAACCATCTGCTCGCCCACCAGAACCCGCGCACCGGGATGTTCGCCTATATGATCCCGCTGATGACCGGCGGAGCGCGCGAATGGTCGTCGGAAACGAACGATTTCTGGTGCTGCGTCGGATCGGGAATGGAAACGCACGCCAAACACGGCGAATCGGTCTACTGGCAGGACGCCGACAATCTGCTCGTCAATCTCTATATCCCTTCGACTCTCGAATGGCGCGAAAAAGCGGCGCGGTTCGATCTCTCGACGCGCTACCCGCACGGCGACGAAATCGAGCTGGCGGTGACCGTCGACAAACCGCAGGAATTCGGCGTCGCGCTCCGGATTCCGGCGTGGTGCGGTACGGCCGCGCTCAAAGTCAATGGCAAAAAAACGCCGCTCACGGCCGAAAACGGCTACGCGCGGATTCGGCGAAAATGGCAGACCGGCGACAAGATCTGGCTCAAACTGCCGATGGAGCCGCGTTTCGAACCGACCAACGACGACCCGAACGTCGTCGCGCTTCTCAACGGCCCGCTCGTCCTCGCGATGGATCTCGGCGCGCCCGACAAACCGTTCGACGGCGCCGCGCCGGCGTTCGTCGGCGTCGATCTGCTCGACAAACTGACGGCCGCGAAAGAGCCGCAGGTCTTCGAGACGAAGGGCATCGGCCGTCCCGCCGATTTCGCCGTCAAACCGTTTTACTCGCTCTGGGAACGGCGGACGGCGGTCTATTTTCATAAATACACCGACGCCGAATTCAGGGAATTCGAACGCCGGCAGGCGGCCGAAAAAGAGCGGCTCAGGGCGCTCGAAGCGCGCTCGGTCGACGTCGTCCGGCTCGGCGACGAACAAAACGAAAAAGCCCATAACCTCGTCGCGAAGATCTCGTACGCGCTCGCGTACCGCGCCAAACCGGGCCGCGACGCGCGCTCGGAAGGCTTTTTCGAATTCCGGGCAAAGTCCGCGGACGCGCCGCTCACTCTGCGCGCGACCTACTGGGGCGAGGAAGGCAAACGCGTCTTTTACATCCTCGTCGACGGCCAGCGGATCGCGACCGAGAATCTCGGCTACGCGAAACCGGGCGAATTCGTCGAGATCGACTACCCGATCCCGCCCGAGCTGACAAAGGGCAAAACGACCGTCACGATCCGTTTCGAACCCGAAAAAGGCCACACCGCCGGCCCGGTCTTCGGCTGTCTGATCTTTCGCTCCTGATTAACGTGAGTTCGACATAAGGACGGAACGCCGGCATCTTGCCGGCAATGCGTTTGAAAAACGCAAACAGCGCTTCATTTTCAAAGATATTAAGGGAAATGAAGCGGGTTGACGCCGCTCGCGCGGCGTTTGCCGGCAGGATGCCGGCGCTCCGTCCGTCGCCGATTCTGTTGATTAGGGAAACGGTACGGCGATAAATCAGTGCAGCGAGCGGCAGCGAGTCCGCTCCGCCCGGAAATAGGGCTCGATGAAACGGACTCGCTGCCGCTCGCCGTACCGATCAGTCGTGCCGGCGTTCCGTCATTTCTTCTGCTTTTTCTTGAGCGCGACGGCGATCGCGTCCGCGGCGAGCTTCTGCATTATTTTATAGCCGGCGGCGTTCGGATGGAGACCGTCGTCGGCGAGCTCGGCTTTGAGAAAACCCTTGTCGTCGACCGTCGCCGTGAAATAATCGAGATAGACGAGCCCTTTTTCGGCGCAGTAGGCTTTGATCCATTGGTTGAGCGCGAGAATCCGCTCGGGCGGCCGCTGAACGGTGCGGACGATCTTCTGGCCCTGTTTGTTGACGTTGTAGTCGCTGACCGGCAGCACCGATGCGAGCACGACGTTGATCCCGTTGGCGTGCGCGAGCTCGACGATCGATTTGATGTTGCCCTCGATCTGTTCGTTGGTTTCGGGCCCGTAATTGCCGGAGATGTCGTTCGTGCCGGCGAGGAGGACCATCACTTTCGGCTGATGGGCGATCACGTCCTCGCGCATCCGGATCAGCATCTGCGGCGTGACCTGCCCGCTGATGCCGCGGTTGATGTAGGGCTGGCCGGGAAAATATTCGGCGAGCTTCCAGCCGTCGGTGATCGAATCGCCGAGAAAGACGACGCGGTTCTCGTTCTTGGCCGGCGGCTTGACCTGCGCGTTGGCGTCGCGGTAGCGGCCGAGCTGCGCGAAATCGTTCAAGCGCGACTGCAAACGGTCGGCGCGCTGTTTTTCGGCGGCCGCGTCCGGCGTCGGCGACGGGGTCGGCGTCTGCGCGAGCGCCGATGCCGACAGGGTCAGTAACAATGCAAAAAATATCAGGTTTTTCATAGTCTTCGAATCGAAAAGTAAATCAATCACGGCGGCGACGGCATTTTTCCGGTTCGCCGCTTTTTACGGAATTCCGGCCGGCGGCCCTACGGTTTGCCGCCCGTCGCGACAAAGCCGCCGCGCGGCCGGAGCGTGACGGTGAACGGCCGATCGGCCCTGATCGTCCGGTTCGCGAACGAAAGATTGCCGCCCGCGCCGTCTTCGATCAGCTCGAAAGCCCCGGCGCCGGCGAATCTGCGCGGGTCGATCGTGATCGTTTTTTCCGCGTCGCCGCCGTTGATGCCGGCGATGAACCATTGTTTGCCCGCCCGGCGCGCAAGGACGACGAATCTGCCCGGATAGCCGTCGATAAACTTGACGTCGTCCCAGACGCGCGGGACCCGTTTCATAAATTCTCGCACGTAATCGGGCGCTTTCGCCATCCCTTCGGGCGTTTCGGCGTAATGCGTGACGCCGGACGTGAAAAGTACGCTCAGGGCGAGTTCGAAACCGCTCGTCGTGCGCCGTGTTATGCGCGAGTTGACGCGTTCCAAAGCGACCGGCGTGAAATCCATCGGGTCGAACGCGTTGCGCGTAAAGGGCAGCATCGCGGAGTGCGTCGGCTCGTTGTCGGCGTTCCTTTGCTCGAAAGTGACGAACTCGAAGCCGCGGATCGCCTCCATCGTCATCAGGTTCGGATAAGTCCGTTCGAGCCCGCGCGGGAGCGTCGCGCCGTGAAAATTGACGACGAAGCCGAAGCGCGCGGCGTCTTCGATGAGATCGATGTAATAATTCATAAACGACTGGCCGTCGCCGCCGAAGAAATCGATCTTGAGGCCGCTGATGCCGATCTCCTTGAGCCGCGCGAACTCCTTCATCCGGTCCGCGTGCGTCAAAAGCCGCCCGCGCGGCGTCTGCGGCGTCGAGTTCCAATCGCCCGCCGAGTTGTACCAGAGGATTATTTTGACCTTTTTCGTGCGCGCGTAATCGGTCAGCTCCTTGATCTTTTCATAGCCGATCTGCGTGTCCCAGAGCGCGTCGATCAGGCAGTACTGCCAGTTCATCGCGGCGGCGTAATCGATAAAGCGCTTCTGCGTATCGTATTTCGTCTCGTTGTCGCCCATCAGCACCCAGCTCCACGAGGCCTTGCCGGGCGCGAGCGCGTCGGCCTTCGCGACCGCCGCCGGCGCGACGTCCGTGCCGAGCGTCGATTCGGCGATCGTCGCGAGAGTTCCGACGGCGACGATGCGCCACGGCGTCGCCCACGGCAGCGTCGATTCGGGATTGACCGGCTCGGCGGAAGAACGGGTTTCCAATGGATCGGGAAACGCGACGCGGTATTCGCCGCCCGTCGAATCGTGGCCGAGCCGCGTGCCGCAGTAATTGCGCGCGAAACCGCTCTCGCTGACGAGCGCCCAAATCTCGTTCGAGCGGAAAAGCGCCGGGTAGATCCAGCCCGCGCCTAAAGTCGAGGGCGTGCCGACCGGGATTTCCTGCTCGTAATATTCCTCGTAGGACGGCTGCGATTCCTTCCAGCCGGTCCGCGCCTTCGCCATCGGCTGAAGCCACGCCTTCGCGTCGGAAGGGAAGCGGTAGCTCGTCTTTTCCTCTTTGATGCGGTAGGTTTTCGCGTCGGTTTCGGGAAAACGATAACGAAACGCGACGCCGTCGTCAGAGACCTGAAAGACGATCTCGATATTTTTTCCGGCCGCGTTTCGAAGTTGGTAAACGACGCGCGTCGCGCGGTAGTCGTTAAGTCTTCGCTTGATCGTCAAAAGCTCGTAGCGGTCGCGCACGGCTTCCGGTTTCGACGCCGCGACGAGCTTCAGCCCGGCCGAGAAATCGGCGTCCTCGCGGACGAGCCCGAGCATCGATTCGAGCAGCACGGCTTTCCCGTCGAGCGTCACCGAATAACGCGGCGCGCCGTCGGCGTTCAAGGCAAACTCGACCCGCAGCCGCTTATTTGGGCTCGAAACCGATAGATTTTGCGCAAAGGACGCGCCCGCAAAAAACGCGACGAAAAGAAGGGCCGGAAAAAGACCGCAAACGAGCTTCGGTCCGAAAACGCCGACTTTTTCACTTTTCAACTTTTTCACTTTTTCACTTTTCAACTTTTTCACTTTTTCACTTTTCAACTTTTTCACTTTCCTCCGGTCGTAATGTTCGGGCGCGGCGGTTTGCTCATGCCTTCGCCGATAAAGAACGACGTATGCGGCGGCTGGTTGTAGGCGACGTTCTGCCACGCGATCGAGAGCCGGTATTCGGGATCGTGCATGAACGTGTAGAAGCGATGCTTCGTCGGGATCACGGTCGTGTAGATCCGCAGCTCCTTGTTGTCGGCCGAGCGCAGGACCACTTCCTCGCGCCAGTCGCCGAGGATGTCGGCGCTCAAAGCCGGCGTCGCCTTCGTGCCGTTGTTCGACAGCGCGCCGTCGGCCGTGAAAACAACCTCGGTCGTCTCCTTTTCCCAGTTCCATTTCGAGATCGTGTTGCGGTCGAGCAGCTCGCTTAAAAGATCGCCGTCCCAGAAGACGCCGAAGTTGCACGAGCGCGGCATCTTGTCCGAGATCTTGCTGCCCTTGACGTCGTACAGCCCCGTCATCCCGGCGCCGAACGCCCACGACTCGAATCCTTTATAACGCGGATCGATGTCGAGCGAAAGCCCGCGGCCCGGTCCTTCGCCGTCGTCGCCCGCCTTGATCGACGGTTTTTTCCAGATCACCTCGCCGGTCCGCGCGTCGCGAAAGCTCATTCCGGCGTCGTCGAAGCGCTCCTGTATGTCGAAGACTTCGAGACCGGGCCGCGCCGGATCGAGGTCCGAAAGATGAAGCGCGTCGCCGTGGCCGAAGCCGGTCGAATACATCCCGCGCCCGTCGTCGTCGAGCGCCATCGCGCCGAAGATAATCTCGTCGCGGCCGTCCCCGTCGACGTCGCCGACGCTCAGATTGTGATTGCCCTGACCGCGAAACTTCCTGTTTTCTTCCGAAGAATCGCTGTCGAAGACCCAGCGCTTGGCGAGCTTCTGATCGCGGAAATCCCACGCCGCGACGACCGTGCGCGTGTAGTAGCCGCGCGACATTATGAGGCTCGGATGCACGCCGTCGAGATAGGCGGCGGCCGCGAGGAACCGGTCGGCGCGGTTGCCGTAGCCGTCGCCCCAGACGGCGTTGAGCTCGCTGCCGGTCGGGTCCTGTTTCGCCGGATGACGCGGCGGGTCGTAGGGCGCCGTGTCGAGCGCCGCGCCGGTCAGGCCGTCGAAGACCGTCAGAAACTCGGGGCCGGAAAGAATTTTGCCGGAAATGTTCAGCTTGCGTTCGGTGCCGTCCGGGTTGTCGACCTCGACGAACGTCCCTTCGGGCGCGCGCCAGTCGGCTTTGGCGTCGCCGATCGTTTTGCCCGCTCCGTCCGTAGTGCCGTCGGCCGTCTTGCAGGCGACCTCCGCGCGGCCGTCGCCGTCGAGATCGTAGACGATGAACTGCGTGTAATGCGCGCCCTCGCGGATGTTTTTGCCGAGGTTTATCGTCCATAAAAGCCGGCCGTCGAGCTTGTAGGCCTGAAGCACGGGCTCGGTCGTCAGACCGGCCTGCGAATTGTCGCGGCCGCGCCCGGACTGATGGACGACGATCTCATATTCGCCGTCACCGTCGAGATCGCCGACCGACGCGTCGTTCGGCGCGTAGCCGGCCGGCGTCTGAAGGGGAACGCTTAAGTATTGCCGCACCGGCGCGTCGGCCGCGAGCGTGAACTTCGCGCTCGTTTCGGTTTCCTTCCGGCCGGCGGCGGCGCGTACGAAATAGGCGTTCGCCTTTTTGAGATCGGCTTTTTCGTCGACGAAGAAAGTGACGTCGGCGAGCGGCTTGTCGTTGAGTTTGACTATTTGCCCGTCGGTCTCGCGGTAGACGTTGAAGGCGATCTTGTCGAAATCGGTCCCGAGCAGCCGCCACGAGACGAAGACCTTCGCCGGTTCGAAACGAACGGCGACGACGCCGCGCCCGAGCCGCTCCATCCGCCGCGCCGGTATTTTCTGCGCCGCGCCGTCGATCGTCAGGACCGTCAGGATGATGAACAGGATAATGCTTGATTTCATGTGTTTTTATTGTCGGCCGATCGTGTAGCGCAGATTGCCCTTCGCTTGCGGATCGACGGCCGTCAGAACTATCCGCCGGACGGGCCGGTCGTTCCATTTCGATTTGATGCTGCCGTAATCGGGTCCTTCGGTCGAGGGCAGCTCGATCGCCGCCGTCCAGCCCGCGCCGTATTCGAGCGTCAGCTTTTGTCCGCCGGCGGTCGTCAGTTTTATTTTTCCGGCTTCCGACAGATCGACGTCGCAGACGGTCATAAAGACCTGGCGGAGCGATTTCGGTTTTGCGCCGAGCTCGTAATCGTCGGCGATGGCGACGCGTTCGGCGGCGCGGTCGAGCGTTACCGATCGGTTCCAGAAAACGATGCCGGCTTCTTTCGGATAAGCGCCGGCGAGGTCCATCGCGAGCGACGTCCGCCGCGCGTCGGAAGATTCTTTGACCCGCGCCGCCTTGAAGCCGCTGCCCGCGCCCTGCGCGAGATCGTTGACGAGCGGCAGGTTGTGATAGTTCGACTGCGTGAACCAGAGCTCGTAGCGCTTCGACGAGAAGGTCTTCGCCGTGTAGGTTCCGCGTCCGACGTCGATGACGACGGGCTCGCCGTTCGAGTAGACGATGAAATCGCCGACGTCGTTGTGATTATGGCTCTCGCCGTTGTTGCCGGCGTGCGTCGCGAGAAAAAGCCCCTGATCGGTGCGCGCCGTGAGCACTTCGATGTCGGGAAAATAGGCCTCGCTCGCAGGCCGGTAGTTCGATTTACCGGCGGGCAGGTCTTTAAGGGTCAGAATGTTGTTGATCCGGCGCGGTTTCTGAAAGCCCTCGCCGGTGACGCGGCCGTTGCGTTCGAAGAGATAACGGCCGAACTCGGCGAGCGTTTCGTCTCCGATGTCTTTGCCGAAGCGGTAGAGCATCAGCCCGTCGCCCGTAAAACGCGGGTCGGCGTCGGCGAAGTTGACGAAGTAATTGTCGGCGATGTGCATTTTGTAGATGTAGGAGGCCATTTTGCCGACGAGCGGCTCGTCGAAGATCGCGATCCGGCCGGCGGTCGCGCTCTGGAGCGTTTCGAGCGCGTCGAAGACGCTGCCGCCGGCCGCGAACCAGTAGCTCGGCCCCTCGTCGCAGCCGCCGTCCGCGCCGAGCCCGTTGAGGTAAAGATCGAGCAGCTTCATGTAGCGATAGAGGCTCTCGGCGCGCTTCGCTTCGTCCGGTTCGAGCAGGAGCTCGGCCTCCATCAGGTTCGAGAGGATCCACGGATTCCAGTTGTTGACGCGTTTTTTCGGGTCGAGCCAGTTGTAGCGCGCCGTCTGTTTGACGGGCTCGAAGATCTTCCGGACGGCGTCGTCGTAGATCCGCCGCCGCAGAAGAGGCGAGATCCGGTCGAGCTTCGCGCCCGTGAAATAATCGGTCAGCGCGAGCGTCGCGACGGTTTCCGCGCCGAACAGATCGACGGTCGGGTCGGCCGCGTCGGGCAGACCGCTGCCGGCCTTCTGGACGCCGACGTGCGCCGGGATGCCCCAGTAGGTCTCCTCGCAGATCGCCCAGACGTAATCGGCGATCCGGTCGGTAAAACGGCCCTTGTCCTCGATCGCTTCGGCGAGCACGAGATCGATCAGCCGGTTGCGGCGCGCGAACGAGTTTTTCTCGTAGTTCGAGCGGTTGCCGGTGCGCACGTATTCGAGAAAGAGCGTCGCCGGAAGCGGCGGAACTTCCTCTTTGAGCAGGCTTTCGCCGCGCCGGACGATTTCGGCGAGCGTGTCGGCCGGCACGCGCTCGCGCCACTCGGCCGGCGTGCGCGGAAACGGCCGCCATCGGTCGCGGGCGACGAGCGCGCGTTTGACGTCCTCGGCCCGGAAACGCGTCGCGAAGATGTTGCGCTCGACGAGCTGCCCGAAAGCGGCCGCGGCCAGCGAGATCATCAAAAGACAGCAGCAGGCAATAAGTTTCATAATCGGTTAAAGATCGCGGCGTCGAAGCCTTCCGCGCGGACCTTCCAGTCCTTCGGAAAACCGGGCGCGTTTCCGTTCGGCGCGTCCTTCCAGCCGGCGGCCATCAGCGCGATCGCGTAGAGCAGCCCGCCGTTGCCGGGCAGATAGAGCGGCAGGTTCGGCCGCTGGTAGTTGTGGCCGTTGGCCGCGTAATGATTTTTCGGCGTGTCGAGCAGCAGCGCGTCGATCGCGGTCGCCGGTTCGCCCAAACGCGCGGCGGTCATCGCCGTCATCGGGTAGTCCCAGCCCCACGTGTCGTCCCATTTCCATTCCTTCATCACCTTTTGAAGCGTCCGCCGCATCGTCTCGCGGTCGACCTTTTCGCCCGGCAGGACGCCGTAGGCGGCGAGCATCGACGGGTGATCCGAATTCCGCTCGGTAAAGGTCTGCGGGCAGTTTTCGTGCGCGAGATAGACGCCGTCTTTGACGGGGAGCGGCGCGAGACGCGCGACGACGTCGTCCCATTGCGCGTTGCGTTTGAGCTTCAGACGCGCGCGCCAAGCGTTCGCCTTGTCGAGCGCCCAGCGCCAGTATTCGAGCTCGAAGGTCGGGTTCCAGGTCTCGCGCGCCGGGTGGTTTTCCTGCGCCGGGATGACCGGCGGCCCGAGCACGAAGCGGTTCGTCCGCTCGTCGAGATGCGCGAAGGACGCCATGAACGCGGCCGTTTCCTCGACGATCTGTTTGAATTTCAGGAGCGTCGCGCGCGTCGGCCGGTTGAGATAGACGAGCTCGGCGTAAAAGATCGGATGCGGCTGCTGCCAGATCAGCAGCGGCCCGATCGGCGACGGCGAATCGCGGCCCGAAGCGTCGGTCATCTTCGGCCAGCGCACGCCTTCGTAGCCCTGTTTCTTCGCCTTCTCGCGGGCCGACGGCAGGATGCGGTTATAGTAGTCGAGGCTTTTTTCGAGCATTTCGACGCGGTTCCAAAGAGCGAAATGCGCGGCGTGCCACCAGTGCATTTCGAGATGGAACTTCCCGTACCAGCTGTTCGTCGTGAGTCCCGTTTCCTGCGGCGGCAGCGAGCCCGCGCAGTTGATCGCCGTCAGGTACTGCGACAGCACGATCCGGCGTTCGAGCTCGAACGCGCGCTTGTCGGCGGTTTCCGAGATCTCGACGGCCGCGCCGCGCGCCCAGAACCTTTGCCGGTAATCGGCGGCGGCGGCGAACGCGGCGGCGGCGTTCGGGAGGTTCGCGAGCGGCCGGTTTGGCGAAAACGCGGCGACGAACTCGTATTTGCCCGCGCCGGACGATTTCAAAACGAAATGATGCGGCTTTTCGGGGTCGAGGCGCGCTCCGGCCGGCCATTCGACGGCCATGAAGTAACTGTCGGCGTCGAGCGTGCGCTCGATTTCCGCGCGCTCTCCGAGCCGGGCGACGAACTTCGATTCGTGTTTGTCGGGCTGTTCCCAATCGGCCGCCTGCATCGACGGCGAGCCGTAGGGAAAAGCGAAGCGCACGGCCAGTTTTCCCTCGCCGACGAGCGGCGATTCGATCGAGACGGCGAGCGCGTCGAGCGTCGGATGCGCGGCCGTTCTGACGAGAACGTCTTTGCCCTCGAACTTAAACCGGCTCTCGATCACGCCCGTCCAGAGATCGAGCTTTTGTTCAATCCCGGTGACGTCTTCGGGTTCGGCTTCCGTGCCGTCGGCCTTCACGAGCTTCAGACCGATCCGCCCGAGATGCAGCCGGTGCGGGTTTTCGCGCAGGTAATCGTAAAGCTCCTGCTGGCCCGTCCGTCCGGTCTGGTAGGGCACCCGGCGGCCGAACGTGTCGTAATCGGTCCATTGAAACTCTTTGTCTTTCAGGCTTTCCGGCATCGGCTTCGAATGCCAGCCCCACTGCGACATCGTGCAGAGCGGCATCGCGTTCTCGTAAAGCTCGGGAAAAGTCTGGAGGCCCGTCACGTCGCAGGTGAAGGCGAACTCGCCGTTGCCGACCGAGAGCGGCGAAAGCGGCTCGAATTTCCGCAAAACCGGATTATGCCGCGCGACGAGCGCGAACCGGTCGATCGCGCCGGCCCCCTTCTTCCTCTGCCCGGCCCCGATTTTCGCCAATACGCCGGCCCCCGCCGCCGCCCCGATAAACTCCCGCCGCGTAAACTGTAGTTTCTTCATAATAAAACAATCCGAAATCCGAAATCCGAAATCCGAAATCAAATCTCCTGGCTTTGCGCCGCCTGCGTGGCGAGCAGGTGCTCGCGCATCGCCTCGCGCGCGGCCGCGGCGTCCTTCTGGCGGATCGCGCGGTAGATCTTCTGGTGCATCAGCGCCGATTCTTTGAGATCGCGGGCGCGCCCGACGGTTTTGCTGCGCGTTTCGAGCCAGACCTGCGCGACCATATTCATCAGCGCCGTCAGGATCTGGTTGCCCGAGGCGAGCGCGATCGTCCGGTGAAACTTGAGATCGTGTTCGAGAAAACGGGCCGGGCGGTCGAGCGAGGCGAACATCCCGGCGATCTCCTCGGCGAGCAGCGCGATCTGTTCGCCGCTCGCGCGTTCGGCGGCGCAGCCGGCGATCGCCATTTCGAGCGCGATCCGGGCTTCGAACATCTCGTCGGCCGAAAAGTTATGGAGGCTCGCGAGCATTTTCAGCTGGCTCGCGTCGAGCGTCGGCGATTCGTCGGGCCGGGCGACGAAAGTGCCCGCGCCGCGCCGCGATTCGAGCAGCCCGACGGCCGCGAGCGAACGGATGCCGGCCCGCAGCGTCGGGCGCGAAACGCCCATCTGGCGGGCCAGATCGCGTTCCGGCGGGAGCCGGTCGCCCGACCCGAGCTCGCCGTCGCGGATCATCTCGCGAAGCCGCATCACGACCGTTTCCGAGGGAATGAATTTCTTTGTCGTCGATTTCGATTCAACCTGTTTCATACTTTTTTGGTTGGGGAGTTTTGGAAGTATGGGAAATTTTTTTCTGCTTCTTCTTTCCCCAAACTTCCCGAACTTCCCAAACTCTCTCAAATGTACGGCGGGCTGTCAGCCGGCCAACGCCGCGCCAGCGGTGTCGAACGTTTCTCAGGATGCGACGCCGCTTGACAGGCTGACGCCTGTCAACAGTCTGACAGACTGTTGTACGTTTTCTTCCCAAACTTCCTCAACTTCCCAAACTTTCATAGATTTCCGCTTCGACGATGCCGAGCGTGCTGCGGGCGCCGCCTTTGCCGGCCGCCGACTGGGCGTCGGGCGTGCCGGGAATCTCGACGATGTTGCCGAAGGCGTCGCGGTTCGTGGCGCTCGCCGTCAGCTCGATCCGGATTCTGCGGCCCGCGGTCGCCGGAAAGCCGAAAGTCGCGTAGCCGAGCGAGCGCGGCGAATTTCCGGCGAAAACGGCGCGGCCGTCGACGGAAATTTTCAGCGGGTAGCTCTGCGTGCGCCAGCCGACGAGCTTTAAGACCACTTGCGAGACCGCCGCCGGCCGGCCGAGATCGTATTCGATCCACGCCGTTTCCGGTCGGCCGTCGCTGGTCCAGTCGGTCGTCTCGTCGTCGTCGAAGCTGTGGCGGGCTTTGTCCGCGTTCGAGCCGGCCGTCGCGCCGGCGATGTCGAGCGTCGTCCGCGTCGGTCTGAACGATTCGCCGGCCGGCGTCGGGCCGCGTTCGAGCACGATCGGCAGCCGGTCCGCGGGCAGCTCGCGGGCGATGCCGTTTTCGGCGGCGAACGGCCGCGAGGCGAGCCCGACGACCGCCGGTTTCAAACCCTCGGCCGTCGCCCTCAGCGTGATTTTTCCGGCCGCGCGCGTCGAGCGCAGAATCACGCGGTTGACGCCGTTTTCGACCGGCAGAGTTTTGCTCAAAATAAAATTGTCCGGCCCCTGCGCGATCCCGCCGCGCCATTCGGCCGCGCCGGAAAGCTCGAAGTTGATGGTATTTAAGGCCGTCGGGCAGCGCCGGCCGGCGCGATCGACGACCTCGACGTCGACGAGCGCGACGTCGGCGCCGTCGGCCCGCAGCCCGGCCGGCGACACGCGCGGCGTCAGGCGAACGGCGAACGGAGCGCCGGCCGTTTGTTTGGCGTCTTCGGTGATTTTCCGGTTCTGTCGGTCGTAACCGACGGCGCGGAGCGCGCCCGGCCGCCATTCGACGTTTTTGAAGGTAAAGAGAAAGCGGCTGCTCCGTTCGCCGAAGCCGAGCGAGCGGCCGTTGAGAAACAGCTCGACCCGTTCCGCGCCCGACACGACATAGACGTTCTTTTTCGTTCCCGGCGCGTAATTCCAGTGGCCGACGATGTGCGTCCGCGGCCGTTCGATATCGACCCAGCCGTCCCACATCACGCGATGCGCGAAATACCCGTCCTTCGCCAGT
The DNA here is from genome assembly GCA_018269075.1 of Acidobacteriota bacterium. Classification (GTDB taxonomy): domain Bacteria; phylum Acidobacteriota; class Blastocatellia; order Pyrinomonadales; family Pyrinomonadaceae; genus JAFDVJ01. The sequence goes on along the minus strand of JAFDVJ010000006.1, from coordinate 93,040 downwards.
CTGAGAGCGTCCGTCTCGCCCGAGCGGCGGTAGTTTTCGGCGCCGCGGTGATGCGTGTTCGAATCGGAAAAAATGATGTTGACGCCGCCCGCGCTGACCCGTTTGCCGGTGCCGGGCCGCGCTTCCCAGTAGTCGAACCAGCGCGTGACGTCCTCGACCGCGAACGAGTCCTGATTGCGGTTGTAGACGCTCGCGTCCTGATTCTGGTAGAGCGGGCCGTCGCCGTCCCTGTGATAGGGCGGCGAAAATTCGTCCCAGTATTTGCGCAGGCCCTCGTCGCGCGAATATTCCATCGCCCAGACGGGTTTCGTCGCGCTCTTGTTGATGTAGAGCATCTCGCCGCCGTATTCGGCCGTTTTCGACGCGAGCATCTCGCGCGAGCCCGACGCGCGGCCGCCGTGCGGGTCGAAACGGTCGCGCAAAGCCTTCATCTGCCGCATATGCTCCTCGGAGACGCCCTTGTTGCCGGATTCGAGAAAGATCACCGACGGGTTGTTGCGGTTGTAAATAATGCCGTCGCGCATCGCTTCGAGCCGCTGCTCCCAGCGGCGGCCGTCGACGTCCTTTTCCGAATCGCCGGCCGGCAGCGCCTCGATCAGTCCGACGCGGTCGCACGATTCGACGTCCTGCTTCGACGGCGTGACGTGCATCCAGCGGACGAGATTCGCGTTCGACGCGACCATCAGACCGTTCGAAAAATCCGAGAGCCACGCCGGCACCGCGCTCCCGAGCGCCGGCCATTCGTTGGTCGTCCGCTGCGCGTAGCCCTTGAGCTGCAAAGTCCGGTCGTTGAGCCGGAACATCCCGTTCGCGAATTCGGTCTTGCGGAAACCGGTCCGCGTCGCGACCGTGTCGACCGCTTTGCCCGCGATTTTCAGCGTCGTTTCGACCGTGTAGAGATAGCCGTAGCCCCAGCTCCAGAAGTTCAGATTATTGATGACGGCCGCGGCTTTGACGGTTTTCGTTTCGCCCGCCGCGATCGTGTAGCTTCCGCCTTTGATCGTCTTGACAATCCGGCCGCCCGGGGCTTTGACGGCGACCTCGTAGTCGAAGGTCCGGGCGGTCGGGAACTCGTTTTTGATCTCGGATTCGGCGGTGATTCGCGCGGTCCGGTTTTTGATGTCGAAGTCGTCGGCGTAAACGTAAACGCCGGTCGTGCCGAGGTTCGTGTAGAGCGGCAGCGTCTGGTAGAGCCGGTCGGCGACGTGCAGGTAGACGTTTTTATTGATCCCGCCGTAGTTGGCATAAAAATTCCGGTCGTTCCACTGAAACGCGGAACCCGTCGCTTTTTCCTTGTAGTCCCACGAATTGTCGACGCGCACCGCGAGCACGTTTTCGCCCTTGCTGAGAAAATCCGTGACGTCGAAGCCGAACGCCGAGACGCCGTTTTCGTGGCGGCCGACGAACCGGCCGTTGAGATAAAACTCGCCGGCCTGCCGGATGCCCTCGAATTCGAGAAAGATCTTCTTGCCGGCGGCGTCGGCCGGCAGCTTAAAATGCTTGCGGTACCACGCGATGCCGGTCGAAAGGTCCCTGATGTCGCGGCGAAAGGCGTCATCCTCGTTCCACGCGTGCGGCGTCGAGACGGTTTTCCAGCCGGTGTCGTCGAAATCCGGCTTTTCGGCCCCGGCCGCGTCGCCGACGAAATGCCGCCAGTCGGCGTTGAAATTATAGCTCGTCCGCGCCTGCGCGCAGAGCGCCGACAAAACGAGCGCGAGACCCAGTCCGATGATTTTTCGACAGCTTCCGGTGATCATTTTATTTTCCCCGCAGACGATTCATTTCCCGGGCGAACCCGTCGACGTTCGAGCGGTCGACGACCTCGGTCGGGAAGATCGCGCGGCCGTCGGCCGGAATCTGCGACCGGTCGCCGCGCAGCGCGAGCGCCATCCGGCGGACGGCGTCCTTCGTGAAGCCGTACGGCTGCTGGACGACCGTCGCGAAAACCGCGCCGTCGCGGACGCCGGCGAGCGTCTGCTCGTCCTCGTCGAACCCGACGACCGTCACTTTGCCGGTCTTGCCGGCGTCGCGCAGCGCGCTCAGAATGGCCGGCGTGTTGTAGCTCCAGAGCCCGACGAGCCCGTCGATGTCCGGATATTTGACGAGCGCGTCGGCGGCGTTGGCCTTCGCTTTCGCCGTGTCGGAGTCGTCGGTGCGGACGTCGAGAATCTCGATCCCGCCGCCGGCGACGCCCTGTTTGAGCCCTTCGAGCCGGTCGATCGCGTTCTGCGCGTCGCGGCGGCCGACGAAGACGACGATCCGGCCGCCGCGCGGGAGCGCCTTGCGGATCATCTCGCCGGCCATTTTGCCGGCCGCGACGTCGTCCGAACCGACGTAGGCCGCCCGCCGCGTCGCCGGCGCGTCGGCCCCGAGCGTGAAGACGAGCGTCTTCGACGCGGCGTCGTCGATCATCTGCTTCTGGTTCTCGACGTCGATCGGGCTCACCATCAGGCCGTCGACGCCGCGCACGAGCAGATCGTCGACGAGCGCTTTCTGCGCCGCCGCCGTGCCCTCGGACACCATCCGGAAATCGAAATCGACGTCGCCGAGCTCGCGCGCCGCGTCGTCGCCGCCGCGCCGCGCGATCGCCCACCAGTCGGAGCTGTTGTTGGTGACGACGGCGATCCGCAGCTTTTTCCCGGACGCGGTCTTCGCCGGGCCCGAACAGGCGGCCGTCAGGAGGGCCGCGATGATCACGATGATTAAGTTCTTCATAATTCGAAATTCTCCATTCCGCGCGCGAAATCGGCCGCGGCGGCGTGATCCGGCTCGCGTTCGAGGACGGCGCGCAGCAGCTTCGCGGCGGCTTCGGTCTCGCCGAGGCCGAACCGCGCCTGCGCTTCGATAAACATCGCCGCCGTCCGCCGCCGCGCGGCGAGGTCGTCGTCGAAAAGCAGCATCGACGGCAGCGAGGTCGCGAAATAATCGATCCGGTCGTCGGCCGCGGCGGCCGCCCGGACGGCGTCTTCGCAGAGCTCGCCGAGCAGCGCGGCGGCTTCGTCGGCCGCGTCCAGCCGGCCGAGCGCGAGCGCCGAATAATACGTCATCTCCGAAAAACGCCGGACGCTCATTTCGCGGAAATCGCCTTTGAAATAAGCCGCGCGCCGCCATTCGCGAAGCGCGCCGGCGCGGTCGTCGGCGGCGTCGAGCGCGAGGCCGAGGAAATAGCGGACGTCGCTTTGGTTGGCGAGCGGATGAACGCCCTCGCCGAGATTTTCGGGCGGCGCGAGCGCGGCTTCGAAATGCGCGGCGGCGGACGGCGGATTGCCTTCTTCGAGGCGTTTCCGGCCGAGCGCGAGCCGCGCCCGCGTGTATTCGGCGAGCGCCCGGCCCTCGCCGCCTTCCCACGGCTGAAACCGGCGCGCGGCGAGCAGCGCGAGTGCGTCGGCGTGGCGGCCGGTCCGGTTGAGGAGCGCCGCCGTCTCGACGCTCAGATCGTCGCGCGCGGCGACGAGCGCCGGAAACCGTTCGAGTTCGGCGAGCCGCGCGGCGGGCCGGTCGCCGAGCCTTTTCGCGAGCTGGTCGCGCTCGTAAAGGATCCGCGCGTCGGCTTGGCCGGCCGCCGCGAACGCCTTTTCGAAGGCCGCGCGGGCGCGTTCGCCGTCGTGCGCGACGTTGAAATAAGCGATCCCGAGATTGCGCCAGACGGTCGGAAACGAGTCATCGGCGGCCGCGCGTTCCCACAGCGCGACGGCCTCGGCATAGCGGCGGCGGTCGTAGTAGAGACAGCCGAGATAATACGCGGCGCGCGCGTCCGCCGGGTCTGCTTCGAGCGCCGAACGAAGGACGGCGATCTCTTCCGAACGGTGCGGAAAGCAGTAATCGGGCGGCGCGGCGGCGGCTTTTCGCCGGAATTCGGCCGCCCGGGCCGCGTCGCCGCCGAGTTCGGCGAAATGCCCGAGCGTGTACAGCGCGATCGGGACGGCCCCGAGCTCGCGCGTCGGCAGCCCGCCGGCGAACCCGCGGGCGCTTTCGACGTCGCCGAGCGCGGCCGCCGCCTCGTCGAGAAAACCGGCGCGGGCCAGCTCGTGCGCGGCGTCGAGCCGGGTCTGGAGGTCGATCTCGTCCGCGCCGTCGAGAATCCGCGCCGCCGCGTCGAGCGGGTCGAACCGCCGCGTTTCGGCGAGCAGCGCGGCCGCCTCCTGATCGCGGCCGAGACGCCGCAGCACGAGCGTTTTCAGGTTTCGCGCCCAGAGATTGCGCGGGCCGTCGGCGAGCGCCTCGTCGAGCCGCGCGAGCGCGGCCGGAAAGTCTTTTCGCGCGGCCTCGAGCTCGGCCATCGCGAGCCGCGCGGCGGGCGCCTCGGCGGCGTTCCACGCGGCCTTCGCGAACGCTTCGAAAGCCGCTTGCGGATCGCGTTCGCGGAGCGCGAGGCCGAGATGGTAATGCGCCTCGCCGGTTTCGGGATTCGGATTGCGCGCGGTCAGCCGTTCGATCGCGCGTCGGAAAAGCTCGGCCGCCTCAGAAAATTCGCCGCGCCGCAGATGCGCGAGGCCGAGCGCGTTGTTGGCGCGCCAATCGAGCGGGTCGCGGCGGAGGATTTCGAGCCAGTAATCGGCGGCCGCGCGCGTCGCGTGGCGGTACTGTTCGAGATGACGCCCGGCGAGATAGAGCTCGTCCGCGCTCGCGATCGACGCGGGCGGCGGAATCTCGGTCGCCGGCGGCGGCGGCGCGCCGGATTCGGCCGGCGGTTCGTAAGCGACGAGCGTCCGGCCGGCCGCGTCGGCGACCGCGATTCCGAAGACGCCGGCGCACGGAAATTCGGCGAAAAACGGCCCGGCGGGCTCGAGATCGGCGTCGAAGCGCCGCGCGCCGGCGGCGTCCCGGACGGTGATCGAAGCGGCGGCGAAACGCGCCGTCGCGCCGACGCTGATCCGCGCCGTCCCGTTTTTCAGAACGACGCTCAGCGCCGCGTCGGCCGTCGCCGCGACCGGCACGCCGAGCGCGCCGATGCCGTACCAGAACTGGCTCCACGATTTCGTTTCGAACGGCGCGAGATGGCTGAAATCGGGCTGGTTGTCGGTGAAGACGCCGGCCATCAGCTCGATATACGGCGCTTCGTCGTCCGAGAGATTGCGGTCCCACGCGTACCCGAAATCGTGATTGCCCCACGTCCACTGCTTTTTGCCCGGCGCGACGCGGCGGTCGGCGACGTGGACGATTCCGGCCTGCGCGTAATGGTCGTAGCCGCCGAAAAAATCGCCGTCCGCGCCGACGCACATATAAGAGGTCGGAACGGGAATGTTGGCGTACCACGAAAGATCGTTCGGCGCGTAGTCCGGCAGCCCGGAAGCGGCGCCCGAAATATGCGGCGGCACGAAGCGGCGCGGAATCTCGTCGGGCGGAACGCCGCGGCGCGCGCGGGCGGCGTAATCGACGCCGTAGTAGGTGCCGTCGCAGAGCGGAAACGCGCTCATCGCGCGCTTCGCGTGGTCGGCGACGAAACGGACGTCGGGCGGAAAGAACGACTGGCAGCCTTCGTGAACTTTGACGGCGGCGTTGGCCCACCACAAAAACGTCTGCGCGAGCGGCGTCCGGTTGTGGACGCGCACTTTGAGCTCGACGACCGCGCGCTCCGGCGCGAGGCTCACGCCCTGCATCGACTTCATCCGCGTCAGCGGTTCGTGGTCGCCGAGCCAGACGATCGCGCCGCCGCTCCCAGTCCGTTCGACCGTCCAGTCGACCGGCAGAAAAGTCGCCGGCCGGTGGTGCTGCGCCCAGTTAAACTCGATCCCGCCCGAGATCCAGCTGCCGGCGAGCCCGACGAGCGCCGGTTTGATCACTTGCTGGCGATAGATCAGATCGCGGCCGCGAAGCTTGTCGTAGATCGCGTGGATGCGCCCGCCGAGCTCGGGCAGGATCATCACCTCGAGGAAATCGTTCTCGATCAGGACGGCCGTCCATTCGCGGTCGGTCTTTTCCTCGGCGATCCGGTCGGTGAAGGGCAGCGGATAGACCCGGCCGCTGCTGCCCTGATAGACGCGCTTTTCGAGAAACATCGGGTGACGGTCGGGCGGCGCGGGCAGATAGGTCGGGATGACGACCTGTTCGACGCGGACCGCGACCTCGTTGTGATGCGCTGTTTTCATCTTCTGTCCAATTTAAATGTTGCCTCGCGGATCTCGACGAGCTCGGCCGAGACGAGCCGGCAGACGCTCGCCGCGCCGCCGAACTTCGGTTTCGCCTCGTCCGCCAGATAAATCGGCGCGTCCGCCCGGAGCGGCAGGATTTTGAGCGTGACGCCCTTTTCCCGGATTTCGGCGAGATCGCGGTCGACGGCGAACTCGAACGCGCTGCCGTTGTAAAAATTGTCGGTCAGAAGCCGCTCGCCGACATAGGCCCGCGCGACGTCGCCCTCGTAGCGGACGCGGATCAGCGCGCGCCGCGCGAGAGCGCCTTTCGGCAGTTCGATCCGCCAGACGGCGGCCGCGTCGAAATCCCCGTCCGCCGGCGCTTCGGCGACGCCCTTGCCGCCGATCCTGATTTCGCGCGGCGGCCCGGCGGGCTGCAGCTGTCTGATCTTCAAGGTTTTCTTCGCCGCAGCCGGCGGGGGCGCGGCAGCGAATCTGGTCAGAAAACCGGCGGTTTTCGACGGTCTGACGTTCGAACCCGTGAGTTTTCGCCCGGGCGGCGGCCTCAGCGCGACGGCGAGCTCGGCGGCGTTTTCGCCCGAAAGCCTGATTTCGTCGCCGTCGACGACGAGGCCGGCGCGCGTGGCGAAGACGCGTTCCGCGCCGTCGAACGTCGTTTTCCAGAGGCTTTCGGCGACGCCGGCCCGGACGGTCACGATCAGAAATTTGCGGCCCGAAGGCGTCGTCGCCTCCTCGGCCGTCATCCCCGGCGAGCGCTCGCGGCGGCCCGTCAGGCGCGTTCCGTCGCCGAACGAGATCGACGGCTCGATGCCGTCGATCTCCCGGAGGAAAACGATCTCCGTCCCGGCTTCGTCGAGCCGGCAGAGCGGCTGGAGGGTCGCCCAGCGGATCAGGCCGTCGCCGCCGACCTTGAGGTTGAAGGGAAAGATCCCGAGCGCGCCGGCCCCGACCGTCAGCGGGCGGTCGGGAAACGTCAGCGTCTCGTCCCGCAGTCTGATCGCGAACCGGACGCCGGTTTTCGCCGGCATTTGTTTGAGCCGCTGGTAGTTGTTGACGAAGACGAAGCCGCTCGCGCCGTTCGTGCGCGCCGACCAGCGGAGCGTTTCGGCGTCGTTCGAATCCGACGGCGTCCGGTCGGGCATCAACGCCGGCATCGCGGCGAGCTCGGGGCCGAAATCGCGGAGAAACATATTCTGGAGCCGGAGCGCGTGATAATGCGGCGACAACTGGCCGAATTCGCGGAGCGGCGCCTGAAAATCGTAGCTTTTGACCGGCATATCGTTCCAGTAGTTCGTCGCCTGCGATTCCTGCAGCGTCGAGAGCGCGCCGTCCGGATTCGTGCCGCCGTGATACATATAAAAGCCCTGCAGATTGCTGCCCGAACCGAGCTTGACGAGCGCGATCGACTCGATGTCCTTCGGGTAATTCAAAATCCGCCGGTGATAGCTCGGCATCATCCCGCCGCCGATCTCGCAGCAGAAATACGGGTAGGCGTCGACGTCCTCGGCGTCGCGGCGGGTCTTCGCGCCGAGCTGATCGGTCGCGATCGAGGCGTCGGTGCGCGCCGTCCTGAACAAAAAACCGTCGCCGTATTTGCCCGGCATCGGCGTCAGCTCGCGGTCCCAGAAGCCTTCGGCATACGCGCCGAAGAGCGGCAGGATCTCGCCGAAGGGCAGCGGCGAGGCCATTCCGTGCCACGCCGTCCGCGTGTAAAGCGGCGCGTCGACGCCCGCCGCGCGCGCGATCCGCTTGAGATTCAGCAGATGCTCGGCGCGGCCCTTGAACTCGTTTTCGAACTGCGCGCCGATGATCGGCCCGCCGTCCTTCCACCACAGACCCTTGAGCTGCGCGCCGGTCTCGCCGTAGAGCCGCGTGACGGCGGCGAGATATTCGGGCGCGTCGGTGCGCGGCTTGAACGGCTTTTTGAGGACCCAGTCGGGCAGGCCGCCGTTGCGGACCTCGCCGTGGCACCACGGGCCGAGCCGGACGACGACGAGCAGGCCGGCTTCGCGGGCGAGCTCGACGAAGCGGCGCAGATCGCGGCGTCCGGACCAGTCGAAGACGCCCTCGCGTTCCTCGTGATGAATCCAGAAAACGTAGGTCGCGACGATGTCGATGCCGCCCGCCTTCATTTTCAGAAGCTCTTCGCGCCATTCGTTTTCCGGGTAGCGCGAGTAATGAAATTCGCCCATCACCGGCATCGCGCGCCGCCCGCCGACGAGCAGGCTGCGCGAATCGACGGTCACGGTGACGCCCGCCGGATTCGTCGCCGCGCCCATCTTCAGCTCGCCCGCGACCGGCGCGGGAACCGGCTTCGAAGCGTCGAGCGTCAGCGGCGCGGGCAGCCTCCGGCCGAAACCAAACGCCCGCGGCGCCGCCAATGTCGCGCCGAGCGAAGCGAGAATAAAATTTCGACGGTCGAGTTTCTTCATTGCTTAACTATTGCTGCCGCATGGTTTAAAAGTGGAAAAGGGAAAAAGGGAAAAAGTGGAAAAGTGGAAAAGTGGAAAAGTGGAAAAGTGGAAAAGTGGAAAAGTGGAAAAGTCGCCCGAATATTGAAGATTCCGGATTTCGCCCCGAGGCGATTTCCGCCGCGAGGAACGCGAAGCGAACTTTTCCACTTTTCCACTTTTAACCTTTTCCACTTTAATTCCCCAAAGGTTTGACGTCGGTCGCGAGCGGGCTCGCCGGGACTTTGAATTCCGAGGGCGGCAGCGGCTTTTTCGGGTCGATCGGCGGCGTCGTTTTCTTTAAATATCTGGCGAGCGGCAGCTTTTGGGCGCGCAGGGAATCGGCGATCAGCAGCGCGAGCTCGTACGCGCCGTAGTTGTTGTGGTGCGTGCCGTCGCCTTCCTTGAAGGCCGCGCCCGAGCCGTCTTTGCCGAGCGCTTCGTAAAACAGCTTGCTGATCGCCGTCAGATCGACGAGCGGCACGTTCTTTTCCTTCGCGGCGGCGCGGACGGCGTCCGGGTATTCGCCGTGCGAATTGGTGATCCGCCCGTCGGCGTCGAACGTCCGCCGGTGCATCGGCGTGACGAGGATCGGATTTCCGCCCTTCGCGCGGATCGCTTCGATCCATTTGATCAGGCTCGCCTTAAAGGTCGTCATCGCGCCGACGCCGTCGCCCTTTTCCTTTTCGTCGTTGTGCGAATACTGGACGATCACGAAATCGCCGGGTTTGAGCAGGCTTAAGACCTTGTCGAGCCGTTTCGCGCCGGTCGAGCTTTTGACGGATTCGCCCGATTCGGCGTGGTTGGCGACCGCGATGCCGGGCCCGAAAAAGACGGTCAGCATCTGGCCCCAGCTCGCGTACGGCTCGCGCGGCTGGTCGCAGACGGTCGAATCGCCGAGCAGGAAGACGGTCGGGACGGAGTCGGCGCGCTCGATCGTGACGGCGTCGACGGCCGGCCGTTTGCCGTTGAATTCGAGCGTCAGCCGGTCGTCCCACGCCCACGCTTCGAGGGTCTTTTCGCGGTCCTTCAGTTTGACGACGCCGCCGGTCGAGATTTCCGGCCGCCGGACGTTGACGACGAAGCGGGCCGTTCCGAATTTTCCTTTCGCGGTCGCCGCCGGTTCGAGCATCAGACGGCGGAGCTCCGCCTTGACGGCCGTGTCGGCCGTGTCGGCGGCGTCGCCGTAAACGACCGTCACCAGATAATTGCCTTCCGGAACTTTGGCCGAAAAATAAAACGGCCTGTCCGACCGGCAGAGGTCCGACCGGAGCGCGTCCTTCTTTCCGCGGTCGAGGCATTCGACGCCCGCCGCGTCCTCGAAGCCGTAGCCCTTGTCATTTGTATAAACGTCCGCCGCGGTGATTTTCGTGTAGCCCGTCGCGACGCGGCCCGTACCGAAATCGAACTTCAGGGTTTGCGCGGAAACGCCCGCCGCGAGCAGCGCAATAATTATCGATAGTTTGAAAAACATAAACTTCTTAGAAGTCTTGAGTCTTAAGTCTTGAGTCTTAAGTCATGAGCCCGGTCGCCTTACTGACTTAAGACTCGAGACCCAGGACTTAAGACTAAAATTCAACGGCTCGTGACGGAGACGGACGCCGCTTTGAGACCGTCGGATTCGGCTTTTACAGTTATTTTTCCGCCTTTGCCTTTGAGCGGCCGGACGATGACGAGCGCCATACCGTTGTAGGCTTGGCGCGTCGTCGACTGAAACGGCGTCAGATCGGTCGCGTCGCCGTTGTCGGTCGCGACGATCTCGCCCGCGCCGGCGATCGAGAACCGGACTTCGTTGTGCGAGCGCGGCACCATCAACCCGTTCGCGTCCGTGATCCTGACCGTGACGAAAACGAGATCGCGGCCGTCGGCGCGAACGCTTGAGCGGTCGGCCGACATCGCGACGGCCGCCGCCGCGCCGGTCGTGCGGACCGTGTCCTCGGCCCATTTCTTTCCGTTTTTATAGGCGACGACCTTTAATTCGCCGGGCTCGTAACGGACGTCGTCCCAGCGCAGGCGATATTCGTATTGCCCGCGCTTTTTGCGGCCCAATGATTTGCCGTTGAGGAAGAGCTCCGCCTCGTCGCCCGACGTGTAGACGTGGACGGGCGTCACCTCGCCCAGGCGTTCCGGCCAGTTCCAGTGCGGCAGGATGTGCGCCATCGGCAGGTCGGGCCGCCAGCGCGCCTGATAGATGTAGAACCTGTCTTTTTTGAAGCCGCAGAGATCGACGATCCCGAAATACGAGCTCCGCGACGGCGTTTTGACCTTGCCGGTGTTCTTGAATTCCTCGGCGGCGGCCGCCTGTCTCTGCGGATCTGTAAACGTCGGCAGGAACCTGACCTGCGTGTCGTAGGGCGTCGGCTCGCCGAGATAATCGAAGCCGGTCCAGACGAATTCGCCGGCGACGAACGGATTTTTGTCCTGACCGGCGAATTCCGTGTCGGGCGTCGTCGCCCACGGCGGCGCGTAGAGATCGTAGGAGCTCATCTGAAAATCGGCCATGCCCTTGGATTTGTCTTCGACGACCGGGAAGAAATACTCGCCGCGCGAGCTGATCGTCGAGGCCGTTTCGCTCGCGAAAAGCGGGATCGACGGATTTTCCTTGCGGAATTTCTCGTATTGGTGCGGCTTGTAGTTGTAGCCGAAGACGTCGACCGTTTTCTGAAAGCCGTTGTAGCCGGATTCGGTGCCGTTCGCGCCGGCCGTGACGAGCCGCGTCGGGTCTTCCTCGCGGACGATTTTCGCGAGCATCGTCGAGACCGGATGGTCCTTCGGCCGCTGTTCCCAGATCTCGTTGCCGGTCGACCAGACGAAGACCGAAGGGTGATTGCGGTCGCGGCGAATTTGCGCGCGGAGGTCCTTTTCGTGCCAGTCCTTAAAAAGCTGGTTGTAGCCGTTCGGGCGCTTGCCCTGGACCCATTCGTCGAACGCCTCGTCCATCACGACGAAGCCCATCTTGTCGGCGAGCTCCAAGAGCTCCGGCGCGGGCGGGTTATGGCTCGTGCGGATCGCGTTGACGCCCATCTCCTTGAGGATTTCGAGCTGCCGTTCGAGCGCGCGGTAGTTTAATGCCGACCCGAGCGCGCCGAGATCGTGATGATCGCAGACGCCTTGCAGGTAAAGGCGTTTCCCGTTGAGCAGCAGGCCTTCGGTCGCGCTCCATTTGATGCCGCGGATGCCGAACGGCGTTTCGTAAACGTCGACGAGCCGGCCGTTCTGCCGGATTTCGGTGACGGCCGCATAGCGGTTGGGCGCGTCGACGCTCCAGAGCTTCGCGTTGGGAACGGTGACGACCGCGTCGGGAACCGATTTCGTCGAAAGGGGGGCGATCGTCGCCTCGACAGGTTTCGAGACGGCGACCGGTTTCGCCGACTTCGCGTCGGTTTTCGAAAGCTCGTAAATCTTATGCGTCACCGAAATCCTGACGGATGCGTTCGAATCGTTTTGGACGCGGGCCGTCAGATCGACGTCCGCATCGGCGGCGATGTTTTCCATCGTCACGAACGTGCCCCACCCGGCGACGTGGACGGGCGCGGTCTTGACGAGCCGGACGTTGCGGTAAATTCCCGAGCCCGGATACCAGCGCGAGGATTCGGGCGGGTTTTCGAGCCGGACGGCGATCACGTTGTCCGCGCCGGGCTTGAGATACGGCGTCAGATCGAGCCGGAACGAGGCGTATCCGTAGCCCCAGCCGCCGACGAACCGGCCGTTGACCCAGACGACCGGATAGGCCATCGCGCCGTCGAAATCGATGAAGATCTGCCGGCCGCGATCGGTCGCCGGAACATTGAAATGCTTGCGGTACCAGCCGACGCCGGCATACGGCCGCTTGCCGGTCTCGCCCTCCCAATCCTTGTCGAACGGCCCTTCGATCGCCCAGTCGTGCGGCAGATCGAGCCGCCGCCACGCCGAATCGTCGAAACCGGCGCGCGTGTAGGCGACCGCTTCGCCCAGGTTTCCCGAAGGCCGCGCGGGTTTTTCCGCGCCCGGCGTGAGCAGAAACTCGTTGCCGGTCGCGCGGATCCATTCGCGGATCACGGGCAGCGTCAAAACGCCCTTCGCGTCGGCCGGGTCGTCCTTTTGAAAACGCCAGCCCTCGTTGAACGAAACGGTTTCGCGCTGGGCCGCGGCCGCGGCGACCATCCCGCCGATGAACAAAGCGGAGAAGAAAAATTTTAGAAGTTCGTTTTTCATAAATTTATTGCCTGGCTTTTGTCGCCCGTCGAATTTACGGCGCAAATGTTTCCGGCGGCCCGAAATAACCGGGCGTCGGTGGTCCCGAACGGAGCACGACCTTGTCGAGCACGACGCCCGTGTCGACCGCGAAAATCTTCAAAACGTGAATGCCCTTCGAGAGCTCGAACCGGGCGCCGCCGCGCGTCGTTTGGTTGAGAATGTTCTGTGCCCAGCCGGGCGACGAAACTTCCGTGTCGCGGTCGACCGCGATCGTCTGCGGCGGCCCGTCGTCGATCGCGACCGCGAAGCGGAGACCGTTTCCGGGCACGAGCGGCCGGGTCGGGAGCAGGTAAAAATCGGCGTCGAACGCGCCCGCGTTCAAAATCTCGAAACGATATTCGAGCCGCGGCGCGCGGCGTTCGAAGGTCCGCGCGACGGGCGGGAAAACCGTCACCGAATCGCCGGTTTTGCCGAGGCCGCGGATCGTTCGCCACGCAAACCCGTCGGCCGCCGCCGCGCGCGTGAAATGCTCGACCTCGATCGAAACCGCGCCGTTCCATTCGGCAAAACCGTTTTTGATCTTCGGCAGCTTTCCGGGCGCGAGCCATACATAACTCGACGGCGGGGGCTCGGGTTTGGTTCGATCGACCTCGAAATCCTTTTCCGACAGCCGCGGCCGGACGGCGCGCATACCGGTCCACTGGCCCTCGCGCATTTCGGGCGACATCATAAAACGCCATTTGCCGTCCGCCAGTTTTTCGTTGAAATAATTCGTCTCGTAGTCGATCTCGCGGTCGGCGGCGATCGAGCGGCGGGCCAGCGGCAGCGCTTCGGATTCGTCCAGCGCCCGGTATTTTTCGGCCAGCTCGGCATAGAAAAAACGCTCGTTGGCGAGCGCCGCCATTTTCACGGGATAATGCACGAGTTCGTAAAAAGCGTCCTTTTTCGCGGCCGGGACGAGCGTCTGAAAGGACTCGGCGCGGCGCACGAGGCTCGCGTAGGCTTCGAGCCGGAGGCCGGTTTCCTGCTCGGTCAGCTCGCTCGGGCGGGGTTTTTCGCCCGGCAGATACCATTGCAGATGTTCGGGTTTGCGCTGGAACCCGAGCCGGTAATATTCGTCCATGATCGAAGCGACGTCGTCCGCGTAACGCGCGCCGAACTCGCGCGCCGCCCATTCGCGCAAAAATTCGTGCTGATTAGCGACGTTCCAGCGCCCGGCGTCGTAGGCCATCTGCATAAAAAACTCGATGCCCGTTTCGGCCGGTTTGAGGTCGCCGACGTTGAGCATCCAGAAATCGCGCATCCCGTTCGCGTAAGCCTTCGACAGCTCCTCGAAAATAAGCGCCGGCGGCGTCGAATTGAGCCATAAATAAGAGAGCGGCCGGCCGAGATACGAAATATGATAATAAACGCCGAAGCCGCCCGCGCGTTTTCGCTCCGTTTCGTTCGGAAAATAGCGGATATAGCCGAAATTGTCGTCCGGAAAAACGAGCGTCACGTCGTCCGGCACTTTGAGGCCGGCGCGGTAATCGGCGAGCACTTCCTTGTAGGGACAGAATATCTGCGGGACCTTTTCGACCGGCCGGTCCGCGTATTTCGCGAGCAGCCCGCGCTGCGTCGCGATGATCCGCTCCAGCACCGGAATCCGTTCGGCCTGCGTTTTCGTGCCCTGAATCGGGCTGTCGTGGATGCCGCGCATCCCCAAAGTGTAGACGTTTTCGAATCCGGCGTTCGTCTTCAGCCGGTCTTCCCAATACGCGGTGACGCCGGCCGCGTTCGTCACGAAGTTGTATTTTTCCTTGTCGTCCTTCCATTCGCCGACGTTGTTGCGGAGCATCGGCTCGGCGTGCGAGCTGCCGATCACGATCGCGTAATCGTCGGCGACGCGCGCGTTTTCCGCCAGTGCGTTGAACGGCCGCGTGACCTCGTGCATCGCCGGCCAGCAGGCGTTGGCCTTTAAACGAAGGAGGAGCTCGAAGATTTTCGCGTAGGTTTTCGGGCCGATATTGCCCGATTCGGGCTCGAAGGTCTTCGCGGCCCACGGCTCGAGGCCCCAGTCCTCGTCGTTGAGAAAGATGCCGCGATATTTGACGGACGGCTCGCGGGCGACGAACTTTCCTTTGGAAACGACGAGCGTCCGGCGTTTTTCCGGCGCGGCGTCGGCCCACCAGACCCACGGCGAGACGCCGATCCGCTGCGACATCTCGTAGACGCCGAACGCCGTCCCGCGCCGGTCGCTGCCGGCGATGACGAGTGCGGCGCGGACGCCCGGAAACGGATTCCGGACGGTTTCGAGCAAAAAGGTTTCGCGTTTGCCGGCGATGCCGGACGCGTCGATCTGGCGGTCGGCGATCAATTTGTCGATCAGCGGATTTTTACCCAACGTGCTGATCAAAACGAGCGTTTCCGGCAGTTTTTCGGTGTCGGAAACGACGGCCGGTTTGCGTCCCGTGACGCGTTCGACGTCGGCCGCGAAATCGGCGGCGGCGATCTTCGCGACCTTGAAATCGGTCTCCGCGACGCAGATCGCCGCCGCCCGGCCGTCGTATACGAGCGGGAAGTCGCCGTTTTGAAGGGCGTTTTTCACCGAAACGCCCTGCCCGAAACCGGCCAGCGTCAAAACCAAAAGCCAGCCGCCGGCCGCGACGCCGATCAAAAAATCTCCGCGTCTTTGCGCCTTCGCGACTCTGCGTTTTAACCCGTCCTTTCTCATCAGGGCTTTTTCCTCGGCGTCGGCTTCGGTTTTCGGTCGTCGGCCGGCAGGCTCTCGTCGATGTCGGTCGAGGCCGAGCGGACGCGTTTGTATTCGAGATCGTCGGCGTCCTCGGGAAGCTTCGGGCCGGTGTAGACGACGGCGAGCTCGGCGAGCGACGTCATCCGGTCGGCGCCGAAACCGGAAAGCGCGACGAATTTCACGAACTTCGCCGAAACGCTGCGGCCGAAATCGATCCGCTGCGGATCGAAGGTCGAAACCAGCGCGCCGCTTTTGACCGCGGTCCAGTTCGTGCCGTCGTCGCTCGTCAGAACCCGGTATTCGCGGACGTCGCCCTCGTGGTCGCGGTGGTTCTGGCGCGGCATCAGGACGAGCCCGCTAAATGAAACGGCGTTCGGAAAACCGATCGTCAATTCCTGATTCTGCCGGTCCTTTTTCGGGTCGCCCGCGAGCCAGAACGTGTTCGGGTCGCCGTCGAGCGCGTTCGAAGAATCGCCCGCGCCGATCGCCTTCGCGCCGAGCTTTTTCATCACGCGGGTGTCGAACAGCACGGCGCGGAAGTTTTCGGGCGCGACCGCCGCCGGCGGGTTGAAGCGCGCGCTTTCCATGTAATCGAGAACCGAGCGGCGCAAAGCACGCGCGGCAACGCGCGTGTCGAGATCGTTTTCGAGATCGATCGACGAGACCATCAGCCGGCCGCGGCCGACGCGCGCTTCGAAGAGCATCCCGAGCTTGTAGTTGCGGTTCCAGTCGTCGACCGGCTGGACGATCGGCCGCAGATTTTTCGGGAGCCGGTCGAGATTGAAGGCGCGCGCCGTCTTGACGAGCTCGATCCACTGCCAGTCGGCGTAAGCGTCGGTCGGGAATCCGCCGAGCGCGGCGTGGCTTTTATCGATCCACAATCCCATCATCCGCGACCACGCCGGGTTCATGTAGCGCGTCCAGAAGACCGGCACGGCGTCGAGCGGCGGGCTCGTCCAGTCGAGATCGGCCTTGCGCGGCATATATAAAACCTTTGCGCCTTTCGCGAGCAGCTTTTCGGCCTCGTCCCACGAATGCGTGACGACGACGTCCCGCGGTTCGGATTTTTCGACCGACGCGGGATAAACCCAGAAGTTCCAGTCGTTTTCGAACGTCGTGCCGCGCAGGCCGACGACCAGTTTGTAAGCGTTCGGTGCGGGCAGTTCGGCTAAATCGGCGGCGATCTTCCCGAGCGCGATGTTTTTGCCGATCGGGATCGTCCGGGCCGGAAGATCGCCGCTTTTGACGGGCTTTCCGAAACGGTCGACGATCTTCCAGTAGGGCCGCGCGTTTTCGAGCGGTTTTTCGCCGAAATGCGCGATCTCGACGTCCGTCTCGAATTTTTCGTCCGTTTTGAAGGTCCGTTTATAAAGCCGCGCGAGCGGGACGGTCTCGTTGTTGAAGCGCTTGAACTCGGCGGCCGTCGCGTAGGATTTCGGCTCCCAGAAGGCGTCGAGGATGCCGACGAGCGCCGTGCCCTGACCGAGATAATCGTGGAGGTCGAGCAGCTGGTAACCGTACATTTTCGGCGTCCGCAGGTTCGCCTCGATCTCTTCCTTGTAGCAGGCGAGCTGAAACCTTCCGGAAGCGTAGGCGAACTGTTTGTTCATCGCGAGGACGCCTTTTCGGCGCGCCGACTCGCGAAAGATCTCGTAGTTGCCGGGCCGCAGGTAGCCGGTGAATTTTTTGATGACGTCGAAATCCGGGTAGGCGACCCACTGACCGAGCTCGTGCGAAGCGACCGGGACATTGATGCCTTCGAGCGACGCGCCGTAATCCCTGCCGAACCACGCCGAGCTGCCGCGCAGCATTTTCTGGCCGATCCGCTGCATGACGAGAAAATCGGTGCCTTTCGCCAGATCGGGAACCTCGCGCTCGGTGTGGCCGGTGCCGTTGTCGTAAAGGCGGCGCGGGTCGGCCTGGCGATAATGTTCGATCCATTTGTCGAAGGCCTGCTTCCAGTTGCCCTTCGGCTCGTTCGACGGGCTCAGCATCAGATACGACGGATGATTGCCGTAGGCGCGGATCATCCGCTCGGTCTCGTCGTAGAGCATCTTCTCCATCGGCGTGCCGGGCGAGACCGTGTTCCACATCGCGGGCTCGGGCTGCAGATAGACGCCCAGCTCGTCGGCCGCTTCGAACGCGGCTTCGGGCGGGCAGAACGAATGAAAGCGGATGTGATTGATGCCCCAGTCTTTATTTATCCTGAGTATCCTTCGCCAGTATTCGACGTCGGTCGGCGGGTAGCCGGTGAGCGGAAAATCGCCGCCGTGATGCGTGCCGCGAAGATAAATCGGGCGGCCGTTGAGCCGGAACTCGCTGCCCTCGGCTTTGATCTCGGCGAAACCGAAGGTGAGATGGCGCCAGTCGTCGGCCTCGTTTTCGCCTTTTAACTGAAGGTCGATCTTATAAAGGTTCGGATGAAACTCGTTCCACTCCTTCGCGTCCGGAAAATCGAGCCGGATCTCGGCCGCGCCGCCTTTATCGTCCCACGAAACGGGGAAGTCGCGGCCGTTCGCCGTGATCGTCCCGCGGCCGGAGCGGCCGGTTTGATTGCCGATCCTGATCTTAACCGTCGCCGTGCCGCGCCGCGTCGCCGCGTCGCCGCGTCCCAGCGTCGCGAAAACCTGCGCGTCGTCGATGAAGACCGGGCTCGTCGCGCGGAGCTCGATCCGGCCGGCGATCCCGTTCCAGCTCTGGCCGAGCGAATCGGAAACGCTGTGCGCGTCCGGTCGGTAGTCCATCAGCATCCGGTTGTCGACGCGGATCGACAGGCGGTGACGGCCGGCGCTCAAGACGGGCAGTTCATATTCGTGCGGCGCGACGAGGCTCAAATTCGAGCCGACTTTCGTGCCGTCGATCCAGACGGTCGATTCCCAGCGCGGGCGTTCGAGAAAGAGCGTGATCCGTTTGCCGGTCCAGGCGGCCGGAATCTCGATCTCTCTCTGGTACCACGCCGCGCCGAGATAATGGCGCGGCGGCTGGGCGAGAAAGGGAACTTTGACTTTGCCGGGCGCGGTGAAATCCCGGTAGTCCTCGCGGAGAAACCAGTTTTTGTCGTAGAGCGACAGGACCCACGGCGTTGCGGTCGAGATCGGGTCGCCGTAGCCCTGCGCCTGAAGGACGCCCGGCAGCCGGATTTTATCGGCCAGCGATTGGTCAAACCAATTATCCCGAACGCCCCGATCGTCGCGGTCGAGCGCGAACCGCCAGTCGCCGGCGAGGCTCGCCGAATCGGCGGCGGCGATCGTCGTGAGCAGGAAGCAGACGGCGAGGGCCGCCAGCGGCAAAGTCAGTCGGTTCAGCCGGTTTCGATCGATCATCTTTTGTCAGCTCCCGTCGTCGGTCAAGAAAAACACCTCGCCCGAATTGTCGTAAATGTCGATAAAAAAAGAAATAAAAAGCGGCGGCCGGGCGCGCCGCCGGGCCGGAAATCAACTTGCGGCTTGTAATCTGCGGGAAAATATTATAGAAAGAGACTACAAGAATCAGCCGCTTGTTTTTTGTCAATCCATTGTCAATTTATAAAATTTGAAACCTGCGATTGCTTGTAGGCAATATAACAGGTCGAATCGTAAAAATCTAGTTAAGCGGTTTTCTGAGTTGAAATTTTATTCCGACGGGCCGCAGTTCCGCTCGTTTTCGGTGAATTCTTTTATAATTTTAGACATTCGGGGGCCAGATAATTTATGAAAGTCGGAAGACGTGAGTTTTTGAAGGGTTCGCTCGTCCTGAGCGCGGCGGCGCTGCTCGCGCCGAAAACGGTTTTTTCGCAGACCGCGGAATCGAAGATCGAGATTCTGATCAACGAGCCGGTCGGGAAGATCAACAAGGATCTGTATTCGCATTTCATCGAGCATCTCGGCGCGGTCGTCTACGACGGCATCTGGGTCGGCGAAAAATCGAAGATCCCGAACTACAAAGGGATCAGAAAAGACCTCGTCGACAATCTTAAAAAGCTCAATCCGGGCGTGATCCGCTATCCGGGCGGCTGTTTCGCCGACCAATACGACTGGCGCGACGGCGTCGGCCCGCGCGACAAGCGCCCGACGCGCGTCAATTTCTGGGCCGACACGCGTTATAAAACGACGAAGGCTTACGAAGATTTGCAGGACGGCCCGCAAAAGTATGAAACGAACCAGTTCGGCACGGACGAGTTCGTCACCTTCTGCAAGATGGTCGGCGCCGAGCCTTATCTGGCGGCGAACCTGCGGACGCGCGACGTTCGCGTCTTTATGGAATGGCTCGAATACTGCAACGCGCCGGCGAACCTGACGACGTGGTCGACCGAGCGCGCGAAAAACGGCTACGCCGACCCGCACAAGGTCAGCTACTGGGGCGTCGGCAACGAATCGTGGGGCTGCGGCGGCGATTTTCTGCCCGAGGAATACGCCGAGGAATTCCGCAAATATACGGCGTGGCTGCCGACCTACGGCGTGCCGCTCAAACTTATCGGCTCGGGCCCGAACGGCGGCGACGTCAACTGGACGCGCAAGTTTTTCGAGGGCCTCGCCGTCAAGGGAAACCGGCAGATCCAGAAGCTCTACGGCTGGGCGCTGCATTACTACTGCGGCTCGACCGGCGAGCAGGTCGCCAATCAGTACACGGAAAACGAGTGGTACGACCTTCTGGAACGCTCCGACCGGATGCAGAACCTGATCGAGGACCACTGGCAGATTATGGGCGAATTCGACCGCGAGCGGCGCGTCAAGCTGATCGTCGACGAATGGGGCGCGTGGCACAAGCAGGATTCGGACGTCCCGGCCGGCTATCTCTACGCCTACGCCGGAACCCTGCGCGACGCGCTCGTTTCGGGCATCAATCTCGACACGTTCCAGCGCCACGCCGACAAGGTCGCGATGGCGAACCCGGCGCAGCTCGTCAACACGATCCAGTCGCTCTTTCACGGCTACGAGGACAAGTTCATCATGACGCCGAACTATCACGTTTTCGAGATGTATATGCCGCACGCCGGCGCGACGGCCGTCCGGACCGAGTTCATCTCGCCGCGCGTTCCGTTCACGCGGCTTGACGCGCAGAAAAAGGAAGTCCCGGCTTCGATGCGCGGCCTCAACGGCTCGGCCTCGATCAACGGCAGGACCGTCACGCTGACCGCCGTCAACCCGGACGCGAAGAATACCGTCGAGACCGCGATCAACATCGGCGGCGCGAAGATCGCTTCGGCGGCGGCGCGGATTTTGTCGTCGACCGACATCCACGCGCGCAACAGCTTCGACAACCCGAACGGATTGGTGCCGCGCAACGAGCCGGTGACGATCGGCGCGGGCGGCCAGCTCGTCTACAAATTCGCGCCCGCCTCGGTCACGCGGCTGACGCTGACGCTGGCTTAAGAATTACAGATTGCAAATTACACATTACAAATGATCTGAAATCTGAAATTTGAAATCTGCAATTTATATGGTTATGAGAAGATTGATCACCGCTTTTCTGATTTTCGGCCTGCTTGCCCCGACGCTGTTCGCGCAGACCGACGCGACGACGCCGCTGCATCTTTTGAAGCCGGACTACACGATGCCTTACGGCGTGCCGAAGCCCGAGGACGTGACGGCCGTTCTGAACCGCGTTTACGGGTATCTCGACGGCGTGACGCCGATCGGCTTCGTCAACGAGAAGACCGGCGCGGCGATCCCCGACCCGGCGATGATCGACGATCAGACGATCCTCGCGCGCGGCGATTTCCGGATCGTTTCCTACGAGTGGGGCGTGACCTACGCCGGGATGCTGCTCGCTTCGGACGCGACCGGCGACGCGAAATTCCGCGACTACACCGAAAAACGGCTGACCTTCATCGGCGATTCGGTCGACAAGTTCAAAAAATCGACCGGCAAATATTCCGACTGGGAAGCGAAGATGCCGCTCCGCAACCTGATCGCGCCGCGCGCGCTCGACGACTGCGGCGCGATGTGCGCGGCGATGATCAAGGCCAAGCGCGGCGGCTCGAAGGCCGATCTCCAGCCGCTCATCGAAACGGCGATCAATCATATCATGAACAAGCAGTTCCGGCTCGGCGACGGAACTCTCGCGCGCAACCGGCCGCAGGCCTCGACGCTCTGGCTCGACGATCTTTTCATGAGCGTCCCGGCGCTCGCGCAGATGGGCAAGCTGACCGGCGACAAAAAATATTTCGACGAGGCGGCCAAACAGGTGCTCGCCTTCGAGAAGCGGATGTTCAACCGCGAGAAAAATATTTTCATGCACGGCTGGGTCGAATCGATGACCGAGCATCCCGAATTTCACTGGGCCCGCGCCAACGGCTGGGCGTTTATGACCGAGGTCGAGCTGCTCGACGTGCTGCCGGAAAACCATCCGCAGCGCGCACAGCTCCTCGATCTGCTCAAGCGGCACGCGAAAGGTCTCGCGTCCTACCAGTCGGGATCGGGCTTCTGGCACCAACTGCTCGACCGCGAGGATTCCTATCTCGAAACCTCGGCGACGGCGATCTACACTTACGCTTTTGCGCGGGCGATCAACCGCGGCTGGCTCGACGCGAAAGCCTACGGGCCGCGCACGCTGCTCGCGTGGAACGCGGTCACGACGAAGGTCAATCAAAAGGGCCAGGTCGAAGGCACCTGCGTCGGCACGGGCATGGGCTTCGATCCGGCGTTCTACTATTTTCGCCCGACGAGCCCGTTCGCCGCGCACGGCTACGGTCCGGTCCTATTGGCCGGCGCGGAAGTGCTGAGGCTGCTCAAAAACAAAAAATTCGAGATCAACGACAGCTCGGTGCAGCTGACCGACAAATAATTATGATTCGCAAAGCATTTCTGATGAAGGTCAACCCGGACGCGCACGCCGAATATGAGCGGCGGCATCGGCCGATCTGGGCGGAGCTCGAAAAGGTCCTCAAGGACCACGGCGTCTCGAATTACTCGATCTTTCTCGAAGCCTCGACCAACCAGCTTTTCGGCTACGTCGAGATCGAGTCCGAGGAGCTCTGGGCGAAGATCGCCGGCACCGGCGAATGCCGCCGCTGGTGGGCCTACATGAGCGAAGTGATGCCGTCGAACGAGGACGACAGTCCCGTCTCGGTCGAGCTGCGCGAGGTCTTTCATCTCGACTAAAACGATGACGCGGCGAGTTGTCAAAAAGAATTTCGGTAGATAATAAAGATGTCCAAAAAATCGATCACATTCCTGCTCCTGACGTTTTTCGTTCTCCACAATCTCGCCTTCGCGGCCGGTCTCGACGAGCTCCAGAAAGGCTTTCAGACGCCGCCCGACGACGCGCGCATTATGATGCGCTGGTGGTGGTTCGGCCCGGCCGTCACGAAGCCCGAACTCGAACGCGAGCTGCGAGTGATGCGCGACGGCGGCATCGGCGGCGTCGAAGTGCAGCCCGTCTACCCGCTGCTGCCGGACGACGAAAAGGCCGGCATCAAAAACCTGCCGTATCTGTCGGACGAGTTTCTCGATATGCTCAGATTTACGGGCGAAAAATCGAAGGAGCTCGGTCTGCGGATGGACCTGACTTTGGGGAGCGGCTGGTCGTTCGGCGGCGCGAAGACGCCGATCACCGAGGCCGCCGGACAGCTCCGCGTCGAGCGCGTCAAGATCGATTCGCCGACGAAGCGCGTGCCGGTGCCGTCGATGATCCCGGCCGAAAAGCTGCTCCGCGTTTTTACGACGAAGACGGACAATGGTTTTCAGCCCGTCGACGAAAAGGCCGTCCGCGACGACAACGTCTGGTTCGCCGAACCGCTTACTGCCGGAACGGAAGTCGTGTTCTTTATTTCCGGCAAAAGCGGGATGCAGGTCAAGCGCCCGTCGTTCGGCGCGGAGGGCTACGTGCTGAACCATCTCGACAAGCCCTCGGTCGACAGCTATCTCAAAAACACGGGCGATCGCTTGTTCAGTGCGTTCGGCGGCAAAAACGTGCCGTATTCGGTCTTCTGCGACTCGCTCGAAGTCTACAATCAGGACTGGACCGACGATTTTATGGCGGAATTTCAAAAACGGCGCGGTTACGACCTCAAGCCGCTCCTGCCGGCGCTCGTCGCCGACATCGGCCCGCAAACGGCCGATATCCGCTACGACTGGGGCCGGACGATCACCGAGCTTTTCAACGAGCGGTTTATGATCCCGATGCAGGCGTGGGCGAAGGCCAACAACACGAAGTTCCGCATTCAGGGCTACGGCATTCCGCCGGCCGCGATCTCGTCGAACCGGTGGGCCGATATTTCCGACGGCGAGGGCGCGCAGTGGAAGGTCGTCCGCGCGGCGCGCTGGGCTTCGTCGGCCAATCACATCTACGGCCGCCCCGTCACGTCTTCGGAGACGTGGACGTGGAACCATTCGCCGGTTTTTCGCGCGACGCCGCTCGATCTCAAGGCCGAGGCCGACATTCATTTTCTGCAGGGCATCAACCAGTTGATCGGCCACGGCTGGGGCTACACGCCGCCGCAGGTCGAGTATCCGGGCTGGCGGTTCTACGCGGCCGGCGCGTATTCCGAGCAGAACCCGTGGTGGATCGTGATGCCGGAGCTCGCGAAATATCTGCAGCGGATGAGCTGGCTGATGCGGCAGGGAAGGCCGTCGGCGGACGTCGCGCTCTATCTGCCGAACGCCGACGCCTACGCGCATTTTACGGCCGGCAAGGTCCATCTGATCGATATGGAGCGGGAGCTCGTCGGCGAAAAGCTGATGCCGTCGCTCTTCGAAAGCGGTTATAATCTCGACTTTTTCGACGATGCGATTCTGAGCACGACCGGGAAGATCGACAAGGACAATCTGACGCTCGGCGCGGGCCGTTACCGCGCGGTCGTGCTGCCCGGCATCGAACGGATGCCGCTCGAAACATTGAGAAAACTCGACGAGTTCGTCAAGAACGGCGGCGCGGTCGTCGCGACGCGGCGCAAGCCCGCGCTCGTGCCCGGTCTGAAAGCGTCGCCGGCCGAAAAAGACGAGTTCAAAACGATCGCCGACCGGCTTTTCGGCGGGACGAACCCGCGCGCGAAATTCGTCGCGACGGACGAGGAGGCGGGCGGCGCGCTCCGGTCGATCCTCACGCCCGACGCGGCGATCGCGCCGTCGGGCAGGGATTTCGGCGTCGTCCACCGCGTCACGCCGGCGGCCGACATTTATTTCGTCGCGAACACTTCGAACGAGAAAAAATCGGTCGATGTCGCGTTTCGCGCCGCAACGCCGCAGGTCGAGGTCTGGGACGCGATGCGCGGCGAATCGACGGCGGCCGTCGTTAAAGCTCAGAACGCGGGAACGACGACCGTCGCGCTCGATTTCGAGCCGTATGAATCGCACGTCGTCATCTTCTCGAAAACAAAAAGAACGGTCGCCGCGCCGCAAACGCTCGCCGCGGCCGGCCCGCCGCTCGATCTGAGCGCGGACTGGCGGGTGACGATCGGGCAGAATCAGCCGTTCGAGATGAAGACGCTGCGCTCGTGGACGGACGATGAGGCGACGCGTTATTTTTCCGGCACGGCCGTTTACGAAAAATCGTTCAGCGCGCCGGCCCAGAAAAAGGGAAGCGTCGCGACGCTCGATTTCGGGCCCGGCCGGGCGCTCGAAGTGCAGACGCCGCGCAACGGGATGCAGACCTATCTCGAAGCGCCGATCCGCGAGGCGGCAATCGTCTACGTCAACGACCAAAAGGCCGGCGCGCTCTGGTGCCCGCCCTACCGGCTCGACGTGACGCCCTATCTGAAAGGCGGCGAAAACAAAATCCGGATCGTCGTCGCCAATACGGCATTGAATTTTATGGCCGGCCGGCGACTTCCGGAATATAAATTGCTTAATTTACGTTACGGTGAACGTTTTCAGCCGCAGGAAATGGAAAAGGTCCAACCCGTTTCGTCCGGTATTTTCGGGCCGATACAGTTGATTTCGAGCTCCGGCAAGTGAATTTTTGCGGAGCTCGGACGACGGAGGTCGAAATGCGGGATGAAAAATATTGGAAATAAATTCAAAATTTTGGATTTTTTCGTTAATTGGTTTTACCAATGCAGTTTTTCGGACCGGCAATTGACAGGCGATTGAAAAAAATATCTGCGGCGCCGGATCGATCCGATCGCTGTTGGGGCCGAGGTTGTCAGGATTTTCAGAAATTTGCTTCAGGCAGGCTGTTTTTTCTGGACAATCAACCGCAAAGGTGTTATTTTACCAATCTGTCAGCTGTTGATTAAGACATTTTACCAATCAAAAATTTTATCTTAGCCGGAAATATGCGGAGTTTTTTCTTTTTGCCAATACCAGTCAGTTAAGCGGTTTACCCCGGTTTTTCCGCGCAAAGTCAGGAAAACGAAAGGGGGCGGGCAAAACGGGCCGGCGGCGACATCGAAAACACCGGCGATTTATTTGAAAACTTTATTGGTCTTACCAAAAATAAAAAATATCAGGCCGAGTCGAACGACGAGGCGGACGATTTATCAAGCAGGGCAGTTTGAATTTTTTAGCGAGATTTCGGCAGCGGCCGCTGCACCCCGGGCCGGCGACTTCCGGATCGCTTAATAAGGAGAAATTTAAGATGAGTTCAGTAAATAAAGTGATGCGAATTTTGGCCTTTTCGGCCGGGTTGTTAATGATCCTGGCGCTTGCCCAGATCGTCTCGGCCCAGGAAACGCGCGGCACGATCCGCGGAACCGTGGTCGACCCGAACAAAGCTTCGGTGCCCGGCGCGGTCGTCAAGATCGTCGATACGGCGCGCGGCACGACCACGACCCTGACGACCAACGACGAAGGCATTTATCAGGCCAACTATATGATTCCCTCGACGTATCAGATCACCGTCGAGGCGAGCGGCTTCAAACGAACCCTGCGCGAGAACGTCCAGCTCCAGATCAACCAGACCCTGAGCATCGATTTCGCGCTCGAAATCGGCGGAAATCAGGAAACGGTCACGGTCACCACCGAAAGCCCGGCGCTCGAATCGTCGAACGCATCGCTCGGTCAGACCATCGATCAGCGCCGGATTTCCGAGCTGCCGCTGGTCCACGGCGATCCGTACACGCTGATCGGGCTCTCGTCGGGCGTGACCTACACGGGCAGCACCCGTCTCGACCGTCCGTTCGAACCGACGCATATCGTCGGCTTCGCCGTCGACGGCACGCGCGGCAACCGCAGCGACCTGACGATCGACGGCGCGCCGAGCACCGCGACGGCCAACGCCAACGAAGTGATCGCGACCTACGTGCCGCCGACCGACATCGTGCAGGAATTCAAGGTCCAGACGGCGACTTTCGACGCGCAGTTCGGCAACACCGAGGGCGGCGTCACGAGCATCAGCATCAAGTCGGGCACGAACACGCTGCACGGCGCGGCCTATTATTTCGCGGAACCGTGGAAATGGGCGGCCAACGACTTTTTCGGCAATTCGCGCGGCCAGGCGCGGCCGGTCACCAAGTCCGACCGCTTCGGCTTCAGCGTCAACGGCCCGGTTTACCTGCCGTGGCTCTATAACGGCAAGGACAAGACCTTTTTCCTGTTCGGCTACGAAGGCATCCGCGACTCGCGGCCGCGCTTCGACGCTTCGTCCGGTTCGTGGGTTCCGACGCAGGCGATCGCCAACGGCGATTTCTCGGGCCTCGGCGTGACGATCTGGGATCCGCTGACCCGCATCGCCGGAACCGGCACCGGAACGGGCGGCAACGGCTGCGCGACCGGCGCGTTCTGCGCCCAGACGTCCTTTACGAACGCGATCATCCCGACCAACCGCATCAACCCGGTTGCGAGAGCCGTGATGACCTATTTCGCGAAACCGAAACAGTCGGGCCTCGTCGGCAACATCTTCGACTCGACGCTGTCGGAGACGACCAAGCCCTACGACAACTGGACTTTCAAGATCGATCAGAACATCACCGAGAAAAACCATCTTTTCTTCCGCGGCAGCTGGTATGACCGCAACAGTCTTTACAACCGTTATACCGACAGTGCCTACACCGGCGTCAACTTCATCTTCGCGTCGCGGCAGGCGGTGATCGACGACGTTCACACCTTCAACTCGACCACTTTCCTGAATCTGCGGGCCGGCTACAACCGTTTCATCCGCGAGCAGGACCAGCAGTCCGACGCGCACGGCATCGACCTGACGACGCTCGGCTGGACGTCGAACTACAACAGCCTCGTTCCGGAACTGATCCGCCGCTTCCCGCGCTTCGATTTTTCGGGCGGCCCGCTCGGCAACGGGATGTCGAACGAATTCCGGCCGGTCGACACGCAGTCGTTCGCGGCGATTCTGAACAAGGTCTGGGGCAATCACTCGTTCAAGTTCGGCGCCGAGCTCCGGACCTACATCGAAAACGACAACTTCGAGAGCAACGACCAGACCGGACAGTTCTCTTTCGACAACACCTACACCCGTCAGGCCAGCAACAGCACGGCCGGCGAGGTCAGCGGTCTGCAGGGAATGGCGGCCTTCCTGCTCGGTCTGCCGACCACGCAGCAGATCGTCCGCCGTGCCGACTACTCGGAATACTCCAAATCCTACGGCATCTTCGTGCAGGACGACTGGAAGGTCAACACCCGGCTGACCCTCAACCTCGGTCTCCGCTACGACGTCGAAACGCCGCTGCAGGAGCGCCAGAACAAGAGCGTTTCGGGCTTCGACACCGCTTACGTGCAGCCGATTCAGGCGGCCGTCAGAACGCGGCTGACGACCAACCCGGTGACCGGTTATGACGGCACGACCATCGATCCGAACAGCTTCAACGTGACCGGCGGTCTGCTGTTCGCCGGCAAGGACGGCGGCTCGGGCCTCTACAAAACTCCGAAAAATACGTGGCTTCCGCGTTTCGGAGCGGCCTATCAGCTGAATGAAAAAACGGTCATCCGCGGCGGCTTCGGTCTCTTTGCCGGATTCCTCGGCGAACGCCGCGGCGACGTCATCCAGCCGGGCTACACGCAGACGACGACGCTCGCGCTGACGACGCTCGCGAGCGGCGCGCCGATCCCGCAGTCGATCTCGAACTTCCCGACGGCGATCAGCGTCATCGAGCCGGTCGGCAACGCGAAAGGCAAACAGACGGGCATCGGAACCGGCATCTCGTTCTTCAACCAGACGCCGAAGGTCTCGAAGCAGTTCCGCTACCAGATCGGCGTTCAGCGCCAGCTTCCGTGGGGCTTCGTCGCCGAAGCGATCTACGTCGGCAACTACGGCTACGACATCGAAATCTCGCGCAACCTGAACGCGCTGCCGAACCGCTATCTGAATGCCGACAATGCGCGCACGACCGCGATGACCTCCAACAATACGGTGCTCACGACCGGTGTCGCCAACCCGTTTCTCGGATTGCCCGAGGTCGCCGGCACCTCGTTCGCGAACTCGACGATCGCCCGCTCGCAGCTGCTGCTGCCGTTCCCGGAATTCGGCGCGATCACGGGCTCGAACAACGACGGCAAATCGTGGTATCATTCGGGTCAGTTCAGTCTCCAGAAGCGCTTTTCGCAGGGCTACACTTTCCAGGCCAGCTACACCTGGTCGAAGTGGCTGCAGGCGACCGAATACCTGAACGCCGGCGATGCACAACCGACCAAGATGGTTTCCGATCAGGATTCGCCGCACCGTTTCTCGGCGAGCGCGATGGTCGAACTGCCGTTCGGCAAGGGCAAATGGCTGCTCTCGAATGCCAACCCGGTCGTCGATCGGATCGTCAACGGCTGGCAGTTCGGCGGCGTCTACACGTTCCAGGTCGGATTCCCGGTTTCGTTCACGACGGACCTGTTCTACCGCGGCGGCCAGATCAAGATCAATTCGAAGGATCGGACGACCGGCGCGTGGTTCAACACGTCGGCGTTCGCCTCGGCTTTCGATTTCGCGAGCTTCCTGCCGACCGGCGTGACGCCCGGCACGGCGACCGCGGCCCAGTGGAACGCGGCGGTGACGTCGGCGACGACGGCGGCCACGCCGCAGAACCACCTGCGGACGCTGCCCCTGCGGTTCACCGACGTGCGCCGCGACAACATCAACAACGTCGATCTGTCGCTGATCAAAGACACGCGAATCAACGAAAGAATGAAGATTCAGATTCGCTTCGAAATGATCAACGCCTTTAACGAGCCGTATTTTCCGGCTCCGCTGGTGACCCCGGGTTCGACGACTTCGGTCAACGGCTTTAATATTCCGACCTTCGGAACGATTTCGGCCTCGAACCAGGACAATTATGCCCGCCGGGCCCAGTTCGGCATTAAATTCCTGTTCTAACGGCAGGACTTTTGAAAACAAAAAATCTCCCTCTTTTTTGATCGCGAATAAGTGAGAATCGATCCGGTTCTCACTTATTCGGAGCGATAAGTTAAGCGGTTACCTCAATTGACCGCCGGTTTTCCCCGAAAGCCGGAATTTATCGATTATCATCAGGCAATTATTGGGAGCGACTGGCTGCCGGCCGGCAGCCGAACAAAAAAAGCTGATTGCCGGCCGGCAATCAAAAAAAGGAGGATTTTATGAAAATTACCCGGATCATTTTAATTTTGCTTTTAGCGGGTCTGACCGTTTTCGGTCAAACCAATAAGGGCGGAATTTCCGGTACCGTAACCGATGCCGCCGGCGCGCCGATCGCCGGGGCGACCGTCACGATCACCAATCTCGGGACGAACGAAAAGACCGTTCTGGTGACGTCGAACGAAGGCGCATATGCGGCCGCCTCGCTCGAACCGGTCGTTTACAACATCAGGGTCGAAGCGCCGAACTTCAAGAAAACGGTCGTCGACAAGGTCAAGGTCGACACGGCGACCGTTTCGACCATCAACGTGACGCTCGAAGCCGGCACGATCACCGAATCGGTCACCGTCGAGGGCGATCTGCAGGTCGTCAACACCGAATCGGGCGCGACCGGCCAGACGATCACCGAACGCCAGCTGCGCGATCTGCCGCTCAATAACCGGAGCGTGCTCGATCTCGCGATGACGATGCCGAACGTCGCCGGCGACGCCGGAACCGAAGACGTCGACGCCAACTCGACGCAGCCGGTGCCGGGCTTCAACCTGACGGTCAACGGCGGCCGTCCGGGCAGCACGACGATTCTCGCCGACGGCGTCAACAACACCGGCATCGGCATCGCCCGCGCGGTCGTCAGCTTTACGCCGGAAACCGTCCAGGAATTCAACGTCCAATCGTCGGCCTACTCGGCCGAGTTCGGCACGACCGGCGGCGGCGTGATCAACGTCACGACCAAATCCGGCACCAACCAGTTCGCCGGAACGGCGCTCATCTATCATCGAAATCCCGCGACCAACGCGCAGCCGTGGCGTCAGGGTACGGCCCCCCGACCGGACAACAACCTGCGGTTCACGCAGGGTTCGCTGACGATCGGCGGCCCGGTCTTCCTGCCGGCCTTTAACGAAGGCGGTCCGTATCTGTATAACGGAAAAAACCGCACCTTCTTCTTCTTCGGCTATGAACCGCGCTGGCGCACCGACTTCGTCACCGGCACCGCGCTGATTCCGTCGGCGCGCGAGCTCGCCGGCGATTTCACCGGCCTCATCCGCACGAACAGCGGCTTTCTGCCGACCGACGTCGCCGCCCGCTTCGCCGCGAGCGGCCAGTGCGGCACGAACTGCACGACGATCGGCGGGGCCAACATCTACCAGCAGTTCGTCGTGGTCGGCGGCCAGCTCTACCCGATCATCCTGAACACCGGCAACCAGTACTGCCAGTTCGGCGACCCGCGCGCGATCATCGTCAACCAGACGATCAACGGGCAGACGATCCCGACGCCGCAGTGCAACTCGACGATCAACGCGACGCCGAATCCGGCTCTCAACGTGATCCCGCAGGCCTTTATCGACCCGATCGCCGTCCGATTGTCGCAGTATATGCCGACGCCCGGCGATTATTTTCTCGATAACGGGCTCGTCCGCAACTACTCGCTCGTCCGCTCGGTCCAGCAGAACGAAACCCGCTACACGTTCCGGCTCGACCACAGCTTTACCGACAAATTAAAGGCGAACTTCCGTTATTCGAAGACGCCGGCCGTCGGCATCCGCGCGGCGGGCAACGACATCAACGGCAACACCGGCGTGTACAGCGACGCCAAGCAGTTCCTGCTCGGCTTCACCTACAACATCTCGTCGTCGATGATCAACGACCTCAAGCTCAACTACACGCGCGGCAATTTCAGCGAGGACTTTTCGCCGAAATACGCGATCAAGACCGGCGAGAGCTTTTCGCAGGACCTCGGTCTGACCGCGCTCACGAAGGGCGGCCTGCCGCTGATCTTCCTGACGCAGGACAACGGCTACGTCGGCGCCGACCTCGGCGCGGGCGGTTCGACCAACAACTTCAACGTCGAACAGCGCTACAACATCAACGACACGTTCTACTGGATCAAGGGCAATATGTCGTGGAAGATCGGCGTCGATCTGAGCGACGCGCGGCTTAACGCGGTGCCGTTCTTCGCGGCCTCGGGCGGCCGCTGGCAGTTCCGGACGGTCAACACCAGCAACAACCGGAGCACGAGCCTCCCGAACGGCGGCAACGATCTGGCGAGTTTCCTGATCGGCGTCCCGAACGCGCAGGATTTCCGGCCCGTGCTGCTGTCTTATTATTATCAGTGGCTGAGCGGCGCGGCCTTCGTCCAGAACGACTGGAAGGTCAAGCCGAACCTGACGGTAAACCTCGGTCTGCGCTACAGCCTCCAGCTGCCGCGCACCGAGAAAAACAACCTGCAGGGCGTCTTCCGGCCCGATCTCGCGCAGACCGTGACGCTGACCGACACCCAGCGGCGGGCGATCGCGACCGCCTCGGGCGTCCTGACGACGGCCGCGATTCCCGATTACGTGCCGACGACGGCCGTCATCCCGGCCTTCGCCTTTTCCGGCCGCGGCGGCCGCTCGCGCTATTTGACGCCGATCGACAAGACCGGCTGGGAACCGCGCTTCGGCTTCGCCTACAGCCCAAAGCTAAAGATCTTCGGTTTCGATCCGGAAAAATACTCGCTCGTCATCCGCGGCGGCTTCGGCATCTCGCACGCGCCGATCAACGGCAACAACCGTTCGCCGAACCCGGATTTCGGCGGCTTTACGACGGCGAGCACGCTCGCCAACGGCTCGACCGGCGGCGTCAACAACGCGCAGCCGATCCGGCTGACCGGCAACAACGCGCTCCAGGGCTCGTCGGTGCCGCTCGACACGCTGCTCGGAACCGACGCCAACGGCCTCGTTTTCGGCAGCAGCATCGCCATTCCCGGCGTCGCGGTCTTCAGCAACGACAAGGGCTACGGCAAAGTTCCTTATTCGGAAAACTTCAACCTCGCCGTGCAGTTCAGCCTGTTCCGCGGCACGACGTTCGAGCTCGCCTACGTCGGCAACCGCGGCGTCCATCTCTACACGCCGCAGGTCAATCTGAACCTCCGCAATTCGGAGATGATCTCGTTCCTCGAATCGAACGGCATCAACGCGACCGGCACGATCACCGATCCGCTCGGACGCCGGACGCTGCTCGGCGCGGCGGTGACGGACACGATCGCGAGCCTCTACACGCCGTATCTCGGCTTCGATCTGCTCAACAAGTTCTTCGACCCGTCGTCGAGCAGCACGCGGCACGCCGGCTACGTCGACGTCCGCCGCCGCATCAGCCGCGGGCTGAGCTTTACCGCCAACTACACGTTCGCGAAATCGATCGACGACGCGTCGGACGCGAGTCCCGACGTGCGCGTTCTCTCGACCGGTTCGGTGCGCGGACAGGTCGGTCTCGGCGGCACGCGCCAGTCCGACCGCGCGGTTTCGAGCTTCGACGTCCGGCATAACTTCACCGGCACGTTCACCTACGATCTGCCGTTCGGCAAGGGCCGGCCGTTCCTCAAGGACGCGCCGTGGTATCTCGGCGGCCTCGTCGGCGGCTGGACGATCAGCGGCATCACGCGAATCCAAAGCGGCACGCCGTTCCAGCCGTTCATCACCGACCCGAACAAGCTCGGCGGCGCGAATCTCAACCGCATCGTCCGGCCGGACATCGTTTCGGGCGTTCCGCTCAAGAACCCGTTGTGGGATCCGAAGTGCCGGATCGGCAACGCGTGCGAGCCGTACATCAACCCGGCGGCGTTTATGCGGCCCGTCAAGGGACAGCTCGGCAACGCGCCGCGGACGATCAATCTCCGCGCGCCGTGGCGGCAGTTCTTCGATTTCTCGATCCAGAAGGACTTCTCGCTCGACCGGCTGATCGGCGGCGAGGGCCGGCGCAAGCTGCAGTTCCGCGTCGACCTGCTGAACGCGTTCAATCATCCGATCTTCCAGCTCAACAACCTCGGCAACACGCCGTTCGGCCTCGGCACCTTCCCGACCGAGATCACGACGGAAAACGTCGGCGGCACCCTGCAGCCGATCACGCTCGCCGAGTACAACGCGTGGGCGACCTTTAACGGACAGCCGACGGCGACTTCCGGCGGCACCGGCGCGGGCAACGTGATCTACGATCAGGTCCGCGCGATGGTCAATGCCGCTCGTCTGCCGCCGCGCGCGGGCGTGACGACCGGCGGCGCGCTGCCGAACGACTTCTTCCACGTCCAGCTGCCGCAGGGCTTTGCGACGACCAACCCGCTCGCGTTCGACATCCGGACGCTCAACGGGTTCAAGCTGTACCGCATCCGGCAGACCTACGACACGAATTTCGGAACGCTCTTCGCGCCGACCGGCAATTCGCGTTACCTGCAGTTCGGCATCAAGCTTTACTTCTAAAGCCGAAGCCGGACAAGTCATTGATAAAAAGAAACGGCTCTGTCGTCGATTGACGGAGCCGTTTCTTTTGATTCAACGGTGCGAATCCGCGCCGGCGCGGGCGCATAAACGAATTTCAAGAGGGTTATGAAGTATTTTTCCGTAATTTTACCGGCGTTTTTATTTTTGACGGCCGTCTTCGCCCAGAAACCGGAGCCGCCGCGCGAATGGATCGACAAGGACACCGGCCACCGGATCGTCCGGCTCTCGGACGAGGACGGCAGCTCGTCGTTTTATTTTCACCAGAACGGCTACACGGCCGACGGCGAAAAACTCGTCTTTTCGACCCGCACGGGCCTTTCGACCTACAATTTCAAAACCAAAAAGATCGAGCAGATCGTCGAGGGCCGGACGGGCAGCGTCGTCGTCGGCAAAAAAACGCGCAAGGTCTTTTACATCAAGGGCGACACGGTCTATGAGACCGACGTCGACACGAAAGCGACCCGCGTCATCGCCAAGGACGCGCGTTTGCGCACGGGTTCCGGCTTCGCCGTCAACGCCGACGAGACGCTGCTCGGCGGCAGTATGGTCGTCGGCGAGGTGCCGAAGGAGTTCGGCCCGCCCGCGCCGACGCCGAACGGAACGCCGCCGCCGCCGCGCGGCGACAATTATCCGGGAAAGGGCGAGATGATGGAACGCCGGCTCGCGGCGAAGATCCCGATGGCGCTCTACACGGTCAACATCAAATCGGGCGAGGTCAAGACCTTTCACGAGGCGACCGACTGGCTCAACCACGTCCAGTTTTCGCCGACCGACCCCACTCTGATGATGTTCTGCCACGAAGGCCCGTGGCACAAGGTCGACCGCATCTGGACGATCCGCACCGACGGCTCGGATCTGAAAAAGATCCACACCCGGACGATGGAGATGGAGATCGCCGGCCACGAATTTTTCAGCGCCGACGGCAAATACATCCTCTACGATCTGCAGACGCCGAAATCCGAAGTTTTCTGGCTCGCCAAATACGAGATCAAAACGGGCAAACTCACCAAATTCTCGCTCACCAAACACGAGTGGTCCGTCCATTACAACATCTCGCCCGACGGCAAGCTCTACTCCGGCGACGGCGGCGGCCCGAACTCGGTCGCGAAGGGCGACAACGGGCAGTGGATCTATCTCTTCCGGCCCGATAAAAACAACAAATTCGTCGCCGAAAGACTCGTCAATCTCGAAAAGCACGACTACACGCTCGAACCGAACGCGACCTTCACGCCCGACGGCAAATGGCTCGTCTTCCGCTCGAATATGTTCGGCGCGACGCAGGTCTACGCGGTCGAAATCGCGAAAACGAAAGTAAAAAAGGCTGTTAATGTCGTGCGGTGATTGGTTATAAATAATTTTTTCGAAACGCGGCCGCGGACTGGAGCGCAACCGTCCCGGTTGCCATGAGCGCGAAAGCGCGAACCATCTTTTCGCTGTAGTCGATACTATCAGTCGGCGAAGCGTTCGACACCGCTGGCGCGGCGTTGGCAACCGGGACGGTTGCGCTCCAGTCCGCTTTCGCGTCCGCCGGTGTATCTTTCGAAAAAAGCGCGGATGATCCGGCGGCGATAACGAATTTGAAAAATATCGCCTTTATCAACTATGAAGATCAATATTCTCTTGATTTTAATCGTTCTCGCGCTCGGCGGTCTCGTCTTCGCGCAGACGAAGGACGATGTGCGGCCGGTGGTCGACGATTCCAAGGACACGCCCGACAAGATTCTGAATCCGAAGCTGCCGACGCTGTTTATCGTCGGCGATTCGACTTTGAAATCGAACGCGCCGCTGCGCGGCTGGGGGCAGGAGCTCGGACAGTTTTTCGACCAGACGAAGATCAACGTCGTCAACCGCGCGATCGGTGGCCGGTCGAGCCGTTCGTTTCAATACGAGGGCCGCTGGGACAAGGTGCTCGCCGAAATCCGGCCCGGCGATTTCGTGATCATCCAGTTCGGCCACAACGACGTCGGGAAATACGACGATCCGGCCTCAAAGGACCGGCCGGCGCTCCACGGCGAGGGCGACGAAACGGCCGACGTGACGCGGCTCGACGGGAAAAAGGAAACGGTCCATACGTTCGGCTGGTATCTTCGCAAATACGCCGCGGACGCCCGCGCGAAGGGCGCGACCGTCATCTTCTGCTCGATGGTTCCGCACAAGGACTGGGACAATGGAAAGATCGTCCGCAAGGAAAGCGAGACCTTCGTCAAATGGACCGAAAACGCCGCCCGCGCGACCGGCGCGGCCTTTCTGAATCTCAACGAGCTGATCGCCGTCGAATTCGAAAAGCTCGGCCCGGAAAAGGTCGAAGCGTTTTTCGGCGACAAACGCACGCATTCGACGCCGGCCGGCGCGCTTTTCAACGCGCAACGGGTCGTCGCCGCGATCAAGGGCCTGAAAAAGCCGAAGCTCTCGAAATATCTTGCGGTCAAAGCTAAGGAAATCGAAAAGATGCCCCGTTACGTCGTCGACGCCGCCGTTAAGAAACCGAAGGATTGAGCGCGTTTTGAGTTCCGCCTTCAGGCGGCTTTCGTTTCATGGCGAAAATAGTTCGCGGATGCGGCAAAAGCCGCCTGAAGGCGGAACTCAAAACCTAATAATCCTTGCAAGCGCGAAAACGTCCGGTATTTTTTTCACGGCGACCGAAAAAATCGACGCACGCGCGCCTTCGAAAGCCCTTTCAACGCCCGCAATCGTTTCGTCCGGCATTTCAAAAACAAAATCCCGCTCCGCAATCGCGTTCTCTCATCGTGCAATCGCAAATTCACGCGATGCAATCGATGAGGTACGCCGTGTAATCGATAAGAATTGTCGTGTAATCGATGATGTCGACCGTGTAATCGACAATGTTCGCCGTGTAATCGACAATGTTCGTCGTGTAATCGATGAGAATTGTCGTGTAATTGATGAAGTCAGCAGTGTAAACGATGAAGTCGGTCGTGTAATTGATGAGATTCGTCGCGTAATCGACGATGTCAGCCGTGTAATCGATGATGTTCGTCGTGTAATCGATAAGAATTGTCGTGTAATCGATGAAGTCGGTCGTGTAATCGATAGGAATCGTCTTGCGAAAGCCGATTTCGCTCTTGTAATCGATTGGGCCGGTTGTGCAAATGACATATTTTTGTTGTGGCGGGACTGTAAAAGTATTTGTGCAATCGAAGGAAGAAAGCGGCGACAGCCGCGCTCGTGTCAGTAGCGTCGGCGATAGCCGATGCACCGCCGCGCCAGTGTAATTTGACGGGAAGATTGAAAACCTTGTTGTTGAAAGATTTGAGATGCAAGGGCCCGGCCGGCGGACGGTGCATCGGCTATCGCCGACGCTACTGACACGAGCGCGGCTGCCGCCGCTTTTTCGGGTTTCGTCGAGAACAGATTACATAATTTATTTGACAGCCTCGTGGCGGCTCATTTAGTTGGTCTTCGAAACCGAAATGCTTGCGATCGGAAAGAAAAACTGCTGAAATAATTGATAAATGAAAATGGATAACCGATAAATGTCTCAACAAAAACGCGATTTTTCAATGAAATTACTCGACATCGAATCGCTGCACGCTTCGGGCGTCGTCGCGAACAACCGGATGAACCGCGGGCGCAATTGTCTCGGCGGGAACAGTTACCGGAAAGACCTCGCGTTCGACTGTGTGGAATTTATGAAAGCCCGTCTCCGCGAGAACGGCCGCGCCCGTTGGCTCGACGTCGGCTGCGGCGAGGGCCGCGCGCTCGTCGAAGCCGCGCAGATCTTAAAAGACGCCGAAAAAAGGGAAGCGCTGCCGGCCGATTGGCGGATCACGGGGCTCGATCTCGCCGGAATGTTTCGCGAAATTCCGAAGGATTTGGAAAACCTCCGGCTCGTCGAAACGGCGGTCGAGGATTTCCGGGAAGACGGCGAATTCGATCTCGTGACGGCCGTCCATTCGCTGCACTACGTCGGCGACAAGCTCGGCGCGATTTGCGCGCTGACCCGGCGGCTCGCGCAAGCCGGCCTCTTTCGAGCAAATCTCGAGCTGCAGAACCTCAGGCTCGAAGGAAAGCCGGACGCCAAACGCGTTTTCGCCGCTTTTTTACGAAAAGAAGGCTTCGTCGTCGATCCGCGAAAACATCTGATCGCGCTCGACGGCCCGCGAAATTTCGAGATCCCGTTCGAATTTCTCGGCGCCGACGACCGCGCCGGCCCGAATTCGACCGGCCAGCCCGTCGTCGATTCGTATTATCGAAGCGCGGCGGTTTAAGACGAGTTTGGGCCCGCTGAATACGCGAAAAACACTAAAATATGTCGTGTTTTTGGTGTTTTTAGCAAAGTTGTTCGGCACGGCAATTGACGAACCGGCGACTCGTTCGTGAATCTGATTTTCGATTGATCCGGAATCTTCAGAACGTCGATCGGCTGCTGATTGATCCACTAAAAACACCAAAAACACTAAAATTTATTCGTGTCTTTTTAGTGTTTTTAGTGTGTTTCGTGGATCAAAAACAGCCGATCGACGTCCGGTATTTTCATTTACCGGCAAGAT
This sequence comes from Acidobacteriota bacterium, assembly GCA_018269075.1. Classification (GTDB taxonomy): domain Bacteria; phylum Acidobacteriota; class Blastocatellia; order Pyrinomonadales; family Pyrinomonadaceae; genus JAFDVJ01. Next base: position 54,415 of record JAFDVJ010000006.1, on the reverse strand, counting down.
TCGCGGCGGCTTGTCTCAAAAATCATTACAAGCACGTTTGAGCAATGATCGGGCCGAACATTACGGTTTTTTTTGTGGAATCAAAAACGAATGTTCGAGAGTTTATCGCGCACGAATTATGAAACCGGCAAAACGCTTGCCGGCTTTTTCGCGGTCCTTCGCGTTTTTCGCGCGCCGCTCCGATTTTCTCACCGACCGAGCGGGCCGGAATCTTTTTTCTTCCGGGCGTTTTTAGTGTAAAATCGTGGCTTGAATTATGGCGAGAACGGCGACTTTTCAACCTGAAAAAAAAGCGAAATCCTACGGCTCGGACTTCGACGTCGAGCGGCTCTGGAAGGAGAACACCGATTCGATCAAGCGGTTTCTCGACCGGCGGCCCGATTACGAGAAGCTCTGCGCCGAGGTCGCCTACATTCTCAACCGCGAGCTGAACAAGGCGGCGATCGAATTTTCGACGATCGCCTACCGCGCCAAATCGTTAAACAGCTTTCTCGAAAAAATCCAGCGCAAATCCTATCGCGATCCGGTCTCGGAGATCACCGATTTCGCGGGCGTCCGCGTCGTCTGCCTGTATGTCGACGATCTCGAAAAGCTGGAGCGCGTGATCGCGGAGAACTTCGAGATCGTCGAGAAGATCGACAAGCTGCGGGCGCGGAAGACCGACCAGTTCGGCTACGGCGCGGTGCATTTCGTCGTCCGGCTCGGCGAAAACGCGTCGGGCGCGCGTTACGACGATCTCAAGAATCTGGTCTGCGAGATTCAGACGCGGACCGTTTTGCAGGACGCGTGGGCGATCATCGATCATCATCTGGTCTACAAGAACGAATCGAACATCCCGACCGTCCTCCGGAGCCGGCTGAATCATCTCGCCGGCGACTTTCAGGCGGCCGACGAAGAATTCGGCGAGCTCCGCCGCGAGCGCGAGGAATATCTGCGCGAGGTCGCCGATTCCGAAATGGACGCGGCGCAGTTTCTCGAAAACGAATTGAATCTCGACAGCTTTATCCGTTACGCGCAGTGGAAGTTTCCCGGTCTGCCGGCCGGCACCGCGCTGCTCGACGTGCCGTTTTATCTGAAGCCGTTGGCGGAGATGAACCTCCGCGATCTCGGCGCGCTGGACGCGGTCGTCAACCGCGGTCTGCCGGCCTACGAGCGCTATTGCGAGGAAAACGGCCGTCTTTTCCTGACCTCTTATTCGATCACCAGCGTAACGCTCTGCGCGCTGCTCGAAAATCCCGGATTCATCCCCGAACATCTCAAAAGCGTCTTTCCGAAGCTCGCCGAATTCATCGAAAAAAAGTTCTGAGTTCCGCCTTCAGGCGGCTTTCCGCTCGCCGTCGAATTATATACAAATAGGGACGAGACTGATTGGAAAAAGCGTCGATTCCGGTCGCGTTCGCTTTTTTGATCTTCCACTAAAAACACTAAAAACACTAAAAATATTTCGTGTTTTTAGTGTTTTTAGTGGATCGATTAAAAACCGTTCGCGGGTTTAACGATCATTATTCCAACAAGTTTTACGAGCGAAAAGCCGTCTGAAGGCCAATGGCCTTGAGTTAAGAAATCAGTCCGGCGCGATGATTGATTAAGGCGGGACAAAATAGGCCGCGGATGACACGGATGACGCGGATTTTCGCGGATTATTTTAAGATTAAAGAAAAAGCCAAAGAAAAATCCGTGTAAATCCGCCAAATCCGCGTCATCCGCGTTCTATTAAACCATTCAATACATTCAACTTCTGGTTTAACTTAAGGCCATTGGCCGGAAGGCGGAACTCGGAGCCCGATCAAACGGCGATCGCTTTGATCTCGACGGTCTTCGCGCCGAAGCGCGCGTGTTTCGCGGTCAGGCGGATGACGCCCGGTTTCCGGGTCGAGCGGATCCAGACCGCGCCCGCGCCGCCGACGAGCGCGAACGGGTTGTCGCCGACGAGCTCGCCGTTTTCGACCGTGAACATAATCGCGGCGTGCGCGAACGGCTGGACGTTGCCGAATTCGTCGGTCACCTTGAAGACGACCCGCGTCATATCGATGCCGTCGGCGATCAATTCGTTATCGTCCGCTTTAACAATGAACTGTTTTTCGACGCCGCTCGCCGACATTCTTCGCTCGATGACCTTTTTCCCGCCGATATATCCCTCGATCCGCAGATCTTCCCAACCCTTGCCGATCGCGTCGTGGAGGTTCGCCGTGAACGGCGCGTATTTGAGATGCGGATAGGTCTTGCGGTCCGGCTCGACCTCGGCGATCATCCGTTCGCCGACGTAGTATTTCAGCTTTTCGCAGTTCGAACAGACGAGCGCGTTCGTGAACGTCTCGTTCTCGTCGCCGCGCGCCCAGTCGAAGGCCGGTTCGAGGACGATCTCTTCGGACGGCTCGCACTGCGACTTGTAAAAACCGGCCGCCGGTTTCGGGATCCGGAAGATATCGGAAACGCCGTGGTAGCAGATCCGGTCGCCCGAGCCGAAATAATCGTGCGTGTTGTAGTCGAAGGCGCACCAGCCCAAGCCGCCGGCGTATTTGTCGCTGGAAGCGAGCGCGTCGTGAACGCGCGCGTGGCGGTGCGTGTGTTCCCGGACGCGTTCGACGTTGTCGAAGCGCTTGGTCGGGTACATATGCCCGTTAAACTCGGTGTTCAGATAAAGCGGGTGATTCGGCGGCCGTAAGGGGAAGCCGAAATCGTTCATCGTGAAGACGTCCTCCAATCGCTCGGAATTGTAGCGGTAACGGACGCCGCCGGTCGGCCGCGAATCGTCGAGCTTGTGGGCGAGCTCGTTCGTGCGCGTGTAGAAATCGTGGTTGTCGCCCGATTCGTTGACGCGGACGCCCCACAGAATGATCGACGGATGATTCCAGTCGCGGCGGATCATCGTCTCGATAAACTGCGCGGTCAGGTCCTGCCAGTCCTGATCGCCGATATGCTGCCAGCCTGGCGTCTCCTCGAAGACGAGCAGCCCGAGCTCGTCGCAGGCGTCGAGAAAATGCGGCGACTGCGGGTAATGCGACGTCCGGACGATGTTGCAGTGGAGCTCTTTTTTAAGAATCCACGCATCGCGTTTCTGGACGCGCGCCGGCATCGCCTGGCCGACGAACGGAAAGGTCTGATGACGGTTGAGGCCGCGCAGCTTCAGGTGTTTGCCGTTAAGATAAAACCCCTCGGTCGTAAACTTCGCCTCGCGAAAGCCGATCCGCGTGTCGAAATGATCGAGCGTTTTGCCTTCCGCCGTCAATGTGACCCGGACGTTGTAGAGCTTCGGGTCGTCGATGTCCCAGAGTTTGACGCCCTTGAGTCCGGTCAGCGAAATTTCGACCGGCGACGAGGCCGCATTCGGCGTAACGGGCGACATCGACATCGCGGCGGCGACGCCTTTTTCGCCGTCCGTCAGCTCGACGGCGATGTGCGGCGAATTTTTCGGATCGACGCCCGCGAGAAAGATTTTGACGTTCACGCTCCGGTCGTCGCTCAGCGCATCGACCGGTTTGGCGAAGACGTTTTCGATAAAGACATTCTCGACGATCCGCAGCGAAACGTCGCGGTAGATGCCGCCGAACGTCAAATAATCGATCAAATTGCCGAACGGCGGGATGTCCTTGCGCTCGGTCGAATCGACCTCGACGGCGAGCAGGTTGTCGCCCGGGAAATTCAGGTCCTTCGTCAGCTCGAACGAAAACGGCGTGTAGCCGCCGCGGTATTCGCCCAATAACTTGCCGTTCAAATAAACTTTGGCGGCCGTCATCACGCCGCCGAAATCGACGAAGACGCGTTTGCCTTTCGCTTCGGCCGGCAGGCGGAAATGCTTGCGGTAGACCGAGACGAACATATATTCCTTCTCGTCGAAGCCGTTCATCGGCAGCAGCTTGTTCGTGTGCGGGAGGTTGACGCGGGCGAAGGATTTGTCGTCGAACGCGGGTTTGACGGCGTCGGGCGTCGCCTTTTCGCGGTAGAGCCAGTCGTGGTTGAGCGCGACGATCCGGCGGCCGGAAACATTCGGCGGAAACGCGAGCTCGGTTTCGTTCGTTTCGGCGAAAACGTCGGATTTGGCGAGCATCGTCAGCCCGGCCGCGCCGGCGGCGGTCGTCCTCAGAAAGTTGCGGCGGTCGAGTTTTGAATTTTTCATAGCGGAGTCTTATTTTTTCGTGAAACCGTGCAGGCCGAGCCAGTCGGCGCAGCGCGCGGTCCAGCTCGCGAGCACCGGGTTTGCCGGCGCGAGGCCGAAGCCGTGCGGCCCCTGTTCGTAAAGATGAAATTCGAACGAAACGCCGGCCTTGCGCAGCGCCGCGACGAACATCAGCGAATTTTCGACCGGGACGGCCGGGTCGTTCATCGTATGGACGAGAAACGCCGGCGGCGTCTCTTTCGTGACCTGCAGCTCGTTCGAGTATTTCTGGACGAGTTCGGCGGTCGGATTTTCGCCCAAAAGATTGGTTTTCGAGCCCTTGTGCGTGAATTCGCCCATCGTGATCACCGGATAGATCAGGATCACGAGGTCGGGCCGCGAGCCGACGCGGTCGATCGGGTCCTTCGCATCGGGATTTCCGGCGTCGAAATGCGTGGCGAGCGTCGAGGCGAGATGGCCGCCGGCGGAAAACCCCAAAATCCCGATCCGTTTCGCGTCGAGATTCCATTCGCCGGCGCGGGCCCGCACCGTACGCAGCGCGCGCGCCGCGTCGAGCAGCTGGTTCGGCTGGTGATAGCGCATCCCGAGCCGGTATTTCAGGACGAACGCCGAGATGCCCAGTGAATTGAGCCATTTCGCGACATCCGAGCCTTCCTTGACGTCCGACAGATGCGAGTAGCCGCCGCCCGGACAGACGACCACCGAAGCGCCGGTCGCCGTCTCCTTCGGCGCGAGAAACGGCGTCAGCGTCGGAATATCGACGGCCTCTTTCCCGAGCGCGTTCGGCGCGCCGTCCGGCCAGAGCACGATCGGCGTCGCCGTCTGCGCGCGGATTCCGATGGTCATCGCGAAGAAAATAAGCGTCAGCAAAAGGGTTTTCATCATAATCCTGCCCCGCGTTTCGGCCAATGGCATAAAATTAATCTGAGTCCTGAGTCTTAAGTCTTGAGTCTTAAGTCGGTTTTCGATTTTGCAGATTTTCCGTTTCAAGCCATAAATTTGTCGATAAAACCCGCCCGGATGACGAAACCGAAACATCCGCGGGATGACTTAAGACTTAAGACTCAAGACTTCAGACTTTATTTTTTCAACTCAGGACTCAGATTAACTTAAGGCCATTGGCCTCAAGCGGGAAACTGCCCGGCGGCCGGGGCGCAACGACGCAGAGTTTATTTGCCGACGCGCGCCGCCTGCCGCTGCCGGAGAAGCTGGTCGGCGAGCACGCCGAGCAGGATCACCGCGCCCATCACCGCGAAATTGAGCGACGACGGGATGCCGAGCAGGTTGACGAGATTCTGCAGGACCTGCAGCAGCGCCGTTCCGATCAGAATGCCGATAATCGAGCCCTCGCCGCCGCGCAGGCTGCAGCCGCCGAGGACGGCCGCCGCGATCCCGTAAAGCTCGTAAAAATTGCCGTGCGTCGAGGGCGAGACCGAATTCGTGTAAAACGCGAGCAGCACGCCCGCGACGCCGGCGAGCAGACCGCAGAGAATATACGCGCCGGAAATGATCAGGTCGGAATTGATGCCCGAATAACGCGCCGCCGTTTCGTTGCGGCCGACGGCGAACAGATACCGGCCGAAGATCGAGCGGTGCAGCACGACCCACGCGACGATCGAGACGACGATCAGGATCACGAACGGCGTCGGAATGCCCGCGAGACTGCCCGTCGCCATATCCTTGAGCGTTTCGAAACCGGCGGCCTGACCGAAGCCCTTCGTTTCGTCGTTGGCGATGAAGCGCGCGAGTCCGCGGTAGAAAAGCAGCCCGCAGAGCGTCACGATAAACGGCTGCATTTTGACCTTCGTGATCAAAAAGCCGTTGAACGCGCCGAGCACTGTCGTGATGCCGACGACGCCGAGCAGCGCGACGGCCGCCGGCAGGTGCCATTCGACGAGAAAGATCGAGAGCAGCACGCCGAGCAGCGCGAAGACCGAACCGACCGACAGATCGATGCCGCCGGTGATCACGACCACCCCGAGGCCGATCGAAAATATGCCGTAAATGCCGATCAGCCGCATCAGGTTCTGGAGATTGTCGGCGTTGAGAAAATTCGGGTTCTTGATCGCGAGCACGATGCAGACGACGACCAGCAGGACGAACGTGCCGAGCTCCTTGCGCATATCGCCGAGAAATCCGAGCGCTTTGCGCGGCGCGGCCGGCAGCGGTTTCGAGACGCGCGCGGCCGGACTTTCAAAGCCGGCGCGCGGCGCATTCTCCGCGGCCGTCGTTGCGGCCGCCGGTAACTCCTGAAGCTCGGTGTTGTCCTGCAGACAAAACCGGAGCGTGTCGTCGGCGTAATTCGTCTTGCAGCTCGGGCAGTATTTCATAGTCGTTCGAATAAAATGTCGTTTCTAACCGGCGGTTCCGACGGCGAGCTTCATAATCGCCTCCTCGCTCGCCGCGTCGTGATCGAGAATGCCGGTGATCACGCCCTCGTGCATCACGGCGATCCGGTCGCTCTCGCCCAAAACCTCTTCCATATCCGACGAGATCATCAGGATCGCGACGCCCGTTTCGGCGAGACCCCGCATCAGCTGGTAGATCTCGGCCTTCGCGCCGACGTCGATGCCGC
>JAFDVJ010000006.1:0-47690 GCA_018269075.1 Acidobacteriota bacterium | reverse complement strand
ACCTTCTGCTGGTTGCCGCCGCTCAGGTTGGCCGCCTTCGTTTCGACCGACGGGGCTTTGACGTTGAGCCGGCCGCACATCTCGCGCGCCGTCAGGTCTTCGGCGTCGCGCCTGATCAGACCGGCCGCCGAATAGCGTTCGAGCGCCGGCAGCGTGATGTTTTCGCGGATCGGCACGTCGAGGATCAGCCCGGCCTGCCGGCGATCCTCGGGAATCAGGTAGATGCCGCTCGCGATCGCGTCGCGCGGCGTCGAAACGCGCGTCTCGACGCCGTCGAGCAGGATCGTGCCGCCGACTCGCGGATCGACGCCGAAAATCGCCTGCGCGGCTTCCGAGCGGCCCGCGCCGACGAGGCCGGCGAAACCGAGAATCTCGCCGCCGCGCACCGTGAACGAGATCGCGCGGTTCGGGTAACGCCGGGTGCGGAGGTCGCGAATCTCGGCGAACGGACGCCGGTCGGCGTTCGCCGGCGATTTATACTGGCGGTTGATGTCGCGTCCGACCATCAGCTTGACGATCCTGTCGTGCGAGATGTTCTCGCGCTGGAGCAGGCCGGCGTTTTTGCCGTCGCGCAGGACGACGACGCGGTCGGCGATCTCGCGGATCTCGCCGAGGCGGTGCGAGATGTAGATGATGCTGACGCCCTGTTTGCGGAGGTCCTTGACGACGTCGAGCAGCGTTTCCGTCTCGGTCAGCGTGAGCGACGACGTCGGTTCGTCCATAATCAGAATCCGGGCGTTCAGCGACAGCGCCTTGGCGATCTCGACCATCTGCTGCTGCGCGATCGAAAGCTCGCTCAGCCGCGTTTTCGGCGAGAGATTGAGGCCGAGCCGCTGAAGATACGCTTCGGTGTCGGCGTTGAGCCGCGGGCGGTCGACGAGAAAGCCGAAGCGGCGCGGCTCGCGGCCGAGAAAGACGTTTTCGGCGACCGTCAGGTTGTCGAGCACGTTGAGCTCCTGATGAACGAAACCGATCCCGTTCGCGCCGGCATCCGAAACGCCGCGGATCGCGACCGTCCGCCCGTCGACGACGATCTCGCCCTCGTCCGGCTGGTAAACGCCGCCGAGGATCTTCATCAGCGTCGATTTGCCCGCGCCATTNNGCCCGCGCCGTTTTCGCCGGCGAGCGCGACGACTTCGCCCGGATAAACCTCGAAATCGACCGCGTCGAGCGCGACGACGCCCGGAAAACGCTTGCCGATCTTCTTCATTTCGAGAATCGGATTGCTCATAAGGTTCGGAGTCGAGAGTCGGGAGTCGAGAGTCGAGAGTCAAAAATCCTCAGACTCTCGACTCTCGACTCCCGACTCTCGACTATTTTCAGCTTCGTCCGCGCAGCGTGTTGAGTTTCTTCTGAAACTCCTCGACGCCGTCTTTTTTGATGACCAGCGTCGGGACGATGATCTGCTTGCCGGCGGGAATCACCGAGCGGTCGCCGCCGAGGATCTGGTTCATAATCTTGACCGATTGATAGCCGAATTCGAAGGGCTGCTGGACGATCGTGCCGACGATCGAGCCGTCCTTGACGCCGGCCAGCGTTTCGTCCTGCTCGTCGAAGCAGATGATCTTGACCTGACCGACCTTGTTGACGGCCTTGATCGCGTCGAGAATCGCCGGGCCGTTGTAGCTGTAGATGCCGACCATCGCCGCGATCTCGGGGTGCGCGGTCAGCGCGTCGGCCGGGTTCGAGCGGGCGCGCGCCGGATCGGCGTCGTCCTGCCGGACGTCGAGAATCTCGATGTTCGTGCCGGCGATCGCTTCCTTGATGCCCTGAATGCGTTCCTTGGCGTTGGCCGAATCGGCTTTTCCGACGAACAGCATAATCTTGCCGCCGTTCGGGAGCGCTTCCTTGATGAGCCCGCCGGCCTGCCGGCCGGCCGCGACGTTGTCGGTCCCGATATAGAGCGTCCGGTCGGATTTCGGCGCGTCGGAATCCTGCGTGATGACGAGCGCTTTTTTCGCGGTGTCGTTGATGAACTGCGTCTGGTTGTCGGGGTCGATCGGGCTCATCGCGATGCCGCTGACGCCGGTCGCGATCAGATCGTCGATGATCCGCTTCTGTTCGTCGGCGCCGCCCGAGCCGGGAAGCTTGAATTCGACCGTCACGTTGTCGAGCTCGGCGTCGGCTTTTTCGACGCCCTTGCGGGCGATCGTCCAGAAGTCCGAGGCGTTGTTGGTGACGAACGCGAGCTTGAAGTTCTTGCCGCCCGACGGAGCCGCCGAATTGCCGGAATTCGAGGCGCCGCTCGAATTGGCCGGCGCCGCCGTTTTATTGCACGCCGCGCCGGCGAGCGCGAGGGCCAGACTCAAACAGATAAATGCCAGTTGAAATTTTTTCATCATATTTCTCCAGTTTGCAAAAAAAGTTCGGGAAGTTCGGGAAGTTCGGGAAGTTCGGGAAGTTCGGGAAGCATTCGTTTACTTCCTAAACTTCCAAAACTTCCTGAACTTCCTAAACTAAAATCAATCGGTCGGTTACAAGAAATATAACCGTAAAAAGCTGCTTCGGCAAGCATTAGCGGCCGAATGCCGGTCGGCGGATCGTTAATCGAGCAGACCCCGTTTTTGCAATGCCTGCTGCAGGTGCGGCTCGATCTGCCGCCGGATTTCCTCGTTCGCGTAGCCGATCCAGGCGACGTCTTCCTCGTTGTCGAGCGGGCAGCCGGGCGGGCGGCCGTGACCGTCCGTGACGACGACGCCGGCTTCGTGCGCGACGAGCCACGTCGAGAGATCGTACGGATGACAGCAGATGCTCAGGTTCAATCCGCGCTTGTCCATAATCTTCCGCATCAGCGGCCGCAGATCGGCGATGAAGCGGTCGTGGCCGGCGACGAGTTCGTAGAGCTGGCCGCCGGTCGAGATATACTGGTCCTCGAAACACTGCGCCTTGCCCAGGGTCGGCAGCCCGAGCGCGCCGCGGACCGTTTCCTCGTCGATCTCGGCGAGGATGTCGCGAACGCCCGGAAAAAAGCGCGCGACCGTCGCGAAGCCCTGCGCGATCGTCGGCGATTTCGACGGCTGCAGCCGGAGCTCGAAGGTTTCTCCGGTCAGCCGGTTGTATCGTTCGGCCCGCAGGCCTTCGCCGCGAAACGCCCAGAGCATGTCCGAGAGATGCTGTTTGACGAGCGGGATCTCGGTCTGGATCGCGAATTCGAGATCGCCGAGATTCGTCTCCTTCCCGCGGTTCGGCGCGACGCCGGTCAGGATCCAGGCGCTCCGTTTCTGGTACATCAGGCCGCGCGTGCCGTCGATCGGATCGACGACGATGATCCAGACGGCCTCGCTTTCGTCTGTCCCGCGCGGCAGCGCGAGCCGGCCGTTTTCGAGGCCCTCGGCGATCAGCACGACCGGAAATCGTGAAGCGATCTCGCGTTCGATGAACTCGACGAGGATCGCTTCGCTGACACGATCGACCGCAAAAATCGTGTCGCCCTCGTCGTCGGCGACGATCGCCGACAACTGGTTCAAAGAGCTTTGCTCGCACGTTTCGACGACCCGCGCGCGGATCGTCTCGTGCAGTTTTTTGAGCGGCGCGAAAAGCGCTTTGAGGTCGTTCAATTATCCGGCCTCCGCTTTGTAATGAACGTCCGGGAGCGCGCGCAGCTCGGCCGCCTTTTCCTCGGCCGAAGTGTCCGACAGAAAATTGCCGCCGCCGATCTCGGGGCCGGCCAGATATTTCAGCAGGTTCGGCTTGCGGAGCGGCGGGTGAAACTCGATGTGAAAATGAAACGCGCCGTAATCGCCGCCGTCGGTCGGCGCCTGATGGAGCGGCATCACGTAGGGAAACGGCATCCGCCAGAGATTGTCGAATTTGACGAGCACCTTTTTCAAGACCTCGGCGAAACCGGCGATTTCCTCGTCCGAGAGCCCGTCGATGCTCGGGTGCGATTTTTTCGGCGCGACGAAGACCTCGTAGGCGTAGCGCGCGAAAAACGGCAGAAAGGCGATCGCCGTCTCGTTTTCGGCGATGATCCGGCGGCCGTCCGCCTGTTCGGCCCGGATGATCTCCTGAAAAAGAATTTTGCCCGTCCGCGCGTGGTATTCGCGCGACGCGCGGACCTCGGTCTCGATCGTCTTGAAGACGAAGTTGTTGGCGTAGATCTGGCAGTGCGGGTGCGGGTTCGAGACGCCGACCGCCTCGCCCTTGTTCTCGAAGATCAGGACGTGTTCGACCTCGGGCCGCGCGCCGAGCTCCACATACTGCGCCTGCCAGACCCGCAAAAGGTTCTCGATCTCGGCCGGCGCGAGCTCGGTCAGCGTCAGGTGATGCCGCGGGCTGTAGCAGACGACGCGCGCGACGCCCTTCGCCGGCCGGACCTGGTAGATTTCGGGAACCGCCGACAGGTTCTCGGGCGCGTGCGGCGCGACCGACGGATGATCGTTGTCGAAAACGAAGATTTGTTCGTAGTCCGGATTGGTCTGACCGCTGACGCGGCGGTTGCGCGGACAGAGATAGCAGTCTTCGACGTAATCGGGCAGATCGGCGGCCGGCAGGGCGAGCGTTTCGCCGCTCCACGGCCGGTTCTGCCGGTGCGCGGCGACGATAACCCATTCTTCACGTAACGGATGCCAGCGTTCTTCCCAAGTCATAACGGCGATAAGCGGTGAAAAATCCTCAGGTCGGCGCGGTTCTTTGACCTTTGCAGATAATGTGTTATCTTGTAGAAAACCGCTTAACCAGGGTCGGTTCTTTTAAGATAAGTTAAGAACCGGAAATTGGCAAATCTCAAAAGCAAATCATCGATTTCGACAAACCGCTTGTTTGAATTATTGTAAAATATTAACCGAAAGCAGGAAAAATGTCTGCGGACAAAAGTCATCCGGCTAACCGAAAAAAATTTTGGAGAAAAACGAAAATATGAGCAAATCTTGGGAGTTTCTCTGGTTATTGACCGCCGGTCTCGTTTTTTTGTGCAGTATGACGATCAGGATCGAAGCCAAACCGGGCGTCAAAAAAGGCGATTTCGGCAAAACCGCCGACGGCCGGGCGGTCGAGATCTACACTTTGACCAATTCGAAGGGCGCCGAGGCGCGGATCATCACCTACGGCGGGACGGTCGTTTCGCTGAAGATGCCCGATAAAAACGGCAGATTCGACGACGTCGTCCTCGGCTTCGATTCGGTCGCCGCCTACGAAAAGCAGCAGTCCTACATCGGCGCGCTGATCGGCCGCTACGGCAACCGGATCGGCAAGGGCAAATTTACGCTCGACGGAAAAGAATACGTTTTGGCGAAAAACAATGGCGAGAATCACCTGCACGGCGGCGTCCGCGGCTTCGACAAGGTCGTCTGGACGGCGGCGCGGGCCTTCGCCGACCGGACGGGCGCGAACCTCGAACTGACCTACCTGAGCGCGGACGGCGAGGAAGGCTATCCGGGAAACCTTTCCGTGAAGGTGATTTACAGCCTCACGGAAAACAACGAGCTGAAGATCGTTTACTCGGCGACGACCGACAAAAACACGCTCTGCAACCTGACGCATCACTCGTATTTCAATCTCGCCGGCGCCGGTTCGGGAACGATCCTCGATCATCGGCTGACGCTCTTCGCCGACCGGTTCACGCCGACCGACGACGGCTCGATCCCGACCGGCGAGCTGAAAAGCGTCAGGGGCACGCCGTTCGATTTTCTCAAACCCGAAAAAATCGGCGCACGGATCGATCAGGCGGACGAGCAGCTCAAGTTCGGCAACGGCTACGATCACAACTGGGTCCTGAATAAAAAGAGCGGCGCGCTCGCGCTCGCGGCGACCGTTTACGAGCCCGGCACGGGCCGCGTGATGGACGTCCTGACGACCGAGCCCGGAATCCAGTTCTACGCCGGAAACTATCTCGACGGCTCGGTGCCGGGCAAAAACGGCAAGGTCTACCCGCGGCGGACCGGCTTCTGTCTCGAAGCGCAGCATTATCCGGATTCGCCCAACCAGCCGAAATTTCCGACGACCGAGCTCAAAAAGGGCGCGCAGTATTCGCAGACGACCGTTTACCGGTTCTCCGTCAAAAAATGAAGTTATTCAGGGCAGTTTTATTGATCCTCACCGCCTCGGGCGGCCTCTTTTTCGCGCAGGACAAACGGCTTTCGCCCGATACCGAGCTGCCGTCGTGGACGAAAAAGACCGGCGCGCGGAAGACGCCGAAAGTGCGGAAAATCTTTTCCGTCAATGATTACGGCGCGAAACCGGACGGCGCAACCGATGCGACCGCGGCGATCCAGTCGGCGATCGACGCGGCCGCGAAAAAAGGCGGCGTCGTCGGTTTCGAAAAGGGAACCTATCTGACCGGCGCGCTTTTCCTGAAAAGCGGCGTCGAGCTCCGCGTCGAGGCCGGCGTCACGCTGACGGCGAGCCAGGACGAATCGAAATATCCGAAACGCCCGACGCGCGTCGCCGGGATCGAGATGGACTGGCCGGCCGCGCTGATCAACGTCGATCGCGCCGAAAACGTCAGGATCGCAGGCGGCGGGACGATCGACGGCAACGGCAAAAAATGGTGGGACAAATACTGGGAGCTGCGTAAATCGTACGAACCGAAGGGACTTCGCTGGGCCGCCGATTACGATGCCGAGCGCGTCCGGCTGCTCGTCGTCTCGGACTCGCGCGACGTGACGGTCGAGAACGTCGTCCTCCGGCGTTCCGGCTTCTGGACGGTGCAGCTGCTCTATTCCGAATACGTGACCGTCGCCGGCGTCAGGATCTCCGACAACGAGGGCCCGTCGACCGACGGCGTCGACGTCGATTCGTCGCGCTACGTGCTGATCCGCAACTGCGACATCGACAACAACGACGACGACATCTGTTTGAAAGCGGGCCGCGATTTCGACGGGCTGCGCGTCAACCGCCCGACCGAATACGTCCTGATCCGCGACAATACGATCCGGCGCGGCGGCGGCGTCATCTCGTTCGGCTCGGAAACGTCGGGCGGCATCCGCCACGTCGTCGCGCTCGACAACCGCGGCATCGGCACGAAGGAGGGCGTCCGCTTCAAATCCGCGAAGACGCGCGGCGGCTTCGTCGAGGACGTGCTCGTGCGCGGCCTCCGGATGGAAAACGTCGCGCTGCCGTTTACCTTTACGCTCAACTGGAACCCGAGCTATTCCTACGCGGCGATCCCCGCCGGGATGACCGGTTATCCCGCATACTGGAAGGTGATGAACACGCCGGTCGAGCCCGCCGAGCGCGGTTTCTGCCGGTTTCGCGGCATCCGCATCGAGAACGTCGAGGCGACCGGCGCGAACCGGATATTTACCGCCGAGGGACTTCCGTCTAAAATGATTGAAGACGTCGTTTTCGCGAACGTGACGGCCGAAGGCAAAGAAGCCGGAACGATCCGGTACGCCGAGAACTGGCGAATGACAAACGTCAGGATCCGCACCGTCACGGGCGAAAACGTCAAAATCACGGACGCCGGAAACGTCGATGCCCCGGAGGTTTCAAAAAGGTAAATGAAGATAGTGTCACTCGAATTCAGCGGAACGGTTCAGAATCTGGTCAACGGTCTGCGGGCCGAAGAATGTATCGAGCCCAAGGAATACTGGCTCGGCAGGGAATTGAAGGCGCTGCCGCTCGGCTACGATCTCGGCGGCTTTCTTTTTCTGCGGCCCGACGGCGAGGTCGTGATCTACGATTTCGCCGACGAGGAGATCGGCCGCACGAAGGACGTGCAGGGCCTGCTCCGGGCGCTTGTGATCGCCGCCCGGCGCTATCCGGCGCTCGAAAAGTTCATTCCCGACCAGCCCGCCGACGCGCGCGTCTGCGCGGCCTGCGACGGCACGAAATACTGGGACGAAGATCTCGAACAGCAGCCCGCCAAATGCGCGGTCTGCGGCGGCCTCGGCTGGACCATCGACGAAAACTGAAACGATTTCGGATTTCGGATTTCGGATTTCGGATTGGTTTCGAGTCGGGAATTTCGGGTTTTGGCTGAACGGGTTGATGGTGAAGCAAATCTGAGGAAGCAGATCGGATGACGCAAATCGGTCTGAGGCGAGAGGTTTCGAATTTAAACGGAATAGTCGAACAACAAACCAATCCGAAATCCGAAATCCGAAATCCGAATTCGACATAATCCGAAATCCGAAATCCGAAATCGGCTGTAAACGGAATGGTCGAACAACAAACCAATCCGAAATCCGAAATCCGAAATCCGAAATCGACATTGGCATCGGGTAAAGAAATGAAAAAATTACTCTTGATTTTCGCGGCGGTCGCGCTCTGGCCGGTCTGGCTGCCGGTTTTTTCGATGCCGGCGGCGGCCCAAAAGGTCCAGGCTTTCAAAGGCTTTTACGACGTCCGAAACTACGGCGCGAAGGGCGACGGCCGCGCGCTCGACACGGACGCGATCAACCGCGCGATCGAGGCGGCGGCGGCCGGCGGCGGCGGGACGGTCTTTTTTCCGGCCGGGACTTATCTTTCCTTTTCGATCCATCTGAAAAGCAACATCACGCTCTATCTCGACAACGGCGCGACGATCCTCGCCGCCGACCCGGCCAAAGACGGCGGCAAATACGACAGCTTCGAGCCGAACGCGTTCGATATGTACCAGGATTTCGGCCATTCGCACTGGCAGAACTCGCTGATGTGGGGCATCGGAATCGAGAATTTCGCCGTTCTCGGGCAGGGCCGGATCGACGGCCGCGGTCTGTCGCGCCGGAGCCCGGGCCCGCAAAAGCCGCGCACCGAGGGCGAAACGCCGACCAGTATGAAGAACAACGTCTCGCCGCTCGGCGAAACGTCGCCGCTTAAGGAAATGGACGGTTTGGGGACCAAGGCGATCGCTCTGAAGTTGAGTAAAAACATCACTCTCAAGGATTTCACGATCTTCGAGGGCGGCCATTTCGCGGTCCTCGCGACCGGCGTCGACAACCTGACGATCGACAATCTCAAGGTCGACACGAACCGCGACGGCTTCGACATCGACGCCTGCCGCAACGTGCGGATCGCGAACGTTCAGGTCAACACGCCGAACGACGACGCGATCGTTTTAAAAAGCTCCTACGCGCTCGGCTTCGCGCGGGCGACCGAGAACGTCGTCATCACCAACTCGCAGGTTTCGGCCTTCGATCTCGGGACGATGCTCGACGGCACGTTCAAAACGACGCAGGAATTCGCGCCCGACAAGGACCGGCCGACCGGACGTTTGAAGCTCGGCACGGAATCGAACGGCGGTTTTAAGAACATCGCGATCTCGAATATTACGTTCGTCCACTGCCGCGGGCTCGCGCTCGAAACCGTCGACGGCGGCAATATCGAGGACGTTTCCGTCACCAACATCACGATGCGCGACATCCTGACCGCGCCGATTTTCATCCGGCTCGGCAAGCGCCAGCGCGGGCCGGACGGCGCGCCGCTCGCGAAGATCCGGCGTGTCTCGATCTCGAACGTCGTCGTCGCGGACGCGCATCACGAATTCGCCTCGATCATCGCGGGCCTCGCCGAGAGCCCGATCGAGGACGTCCGGCTCTCGAACATCCGGATTCATTACCGCGGCGGCGGAACCGTTGAGGACGCGGCGCGCGTCGTGCCCGAGAACGAGAAGAATTATCCCGAGCCGAGTATGTTCGGCGTCCTGCCGGCCTACGGCTTTTTTATCCGTCACGCGCGCAATGTGACGTTCGACAACGTCGCGGTCAGCTTTGAAAAGCCCGACGCGCGGCCCGCGTTTCTGCTCGACGACGTTTCGGGCGCGGAATTTTTCCTCACGAACGCCGAGCTTTCATCGGGCGCGAAAATGTTCGTCCTCAAAAACGTCGCCGATTTCGGCGTTTTCCAGAGCCGCAATATTCCGGACACGCGGGTCGATAAGACCGAGCGGAAGGAGTTTTGAGTATGAATAAACGGTTCCTGATCCTCTGGCTTTTTTTAATCGTGTCAATGCCGCTCGCCGTCGCCGCCGGGACGACGACCTCGTTCGACGCCGGCTGGCGGTTTCTCCGGGGCACGGCCGAAAACGCCGACAAGCCGGAGTTCGACGACTCCAAATGGCGGCGCGTCGACCTGCCGCACGACTGGAGCATCGAGGGACCGTTCGACGCGAAAAATCCGACCGGCGGCGCGGGCGGTTATCTGCCGTCGGGCGTCGCGTGGTACCGCAAGCATTTCCGGCTCACGAAATTCGGGAATATGAACCGCGTCTATGTCGAATTCGACGGCGTGATGGGCATCTCCGACGTCTGGATCAACGGCGTTCATCTCGGGCAGCGGCCGTCGGGCTACGTGAGCTTCGTCGACGATCTGACCGAGCACATCAATTGGAGCGGCGACAACGTGATCGCCGTCCGCGCCGACACTTCCGCGCAGCCCGCTTCGCGGTGGTACACGGGCGCCGGCATTTACCGGCACGTCCGGATCAAACAAACCCGCGACGTCCATTTCAGGACGTGGGGCACGTTCGTTTCGACGCCGCAGGTCAGCGAAAAAGAGGCGACCGTCAAAATCTCGGCCGAGGTCGTCAACGATTCGCGGAAAACGCGCAGCGTGACGTTCGGAGCGATCATCCCGAACACTGCGGAACCGGTCCCGGGGACGACGAATCCGGTATCGCTCGGGCCGGGCGAAACGAAGACGGTCGAGTATACCGTCACGATTCGGAAGCCGGTTTTATGGGACGTCGCGAAGGGCGATATGTACGAGGCGCGCGTCTTTCTTCTTGAGGGAAAGACGCCGCTCGATATCGAAAGCGTGCGGTTCGGCGTCCGCGAGTTTCATTTCGACGCCGACACCGGCTTCTGGCTCAACGGAAAGAATTTTAAGGTGAAAGGCGTCTGCCTTCACGCCGACGGCTCGGCGTTCGGCGCGGCCGTGCCTTTGAGCGTCTGGGAGAGACGTTTGCGCGAATTGAGAAAACTCGGCGCGAACGCGATCCGGACGGCGCATAATCCGCCCGCGCCGGAGTTTCTCGATCTCGCCGACCGGATGGGTTTTCTCGTGATGGACGAGCTCTTCGATCAATGGACGGTCGCGAAAAATCCGTACGATTATCATCTCTATTTCCGCGAATGGTCGCGGCGCGACGTGACCGATACCGTCCGGCGCGACCGCAATCACCCGTCGATCATTCTCTGGAGCGCCGGCAACGAGATCCACGACACGCCGCAGCCGGAAATCGCGATCCCGATCCTCAAAGGTTTAGTCGAAACCTTTCACGCGGCCGACCCGACGCGGCCCGTCACGCAGGGGTTGTTCCGGCCGAACGTCTCGAAAGACTACGACAACGGCCTCGCCGATCTTTTGGACGTGATCGGCCAGAACTACCGCGAAAAGGAAATTCTCGCCGCTCACAAGCAAAAGCCGACGCGCAAGATCATCGGGACGGAAAACACGCACGAGCTCAATCAATGGCTCGCGGTCCGCGACAATCCCGAATACGCGGGCCATTTCGTCTGGAGCGGGATCGATTATCTCGGCGAATCGGCCGGCTGGCCGACCGTCGCGTACAACTCGGGCCTGCTTTACAAGACCGGCACGTGGCGGCCGCTCGCCTATCAGCGGCAGAGCTGGTGGACGACCGCGCCGATGGTCTACGCCGCGCGGCGGATCTCGAAAACGCCGAAACTGCCGACCGATCCCGGCTACAACCCGACCGAGGAGCGGCGGCCGACCGTGCTCTTTTCCGACTGGACGCCCGCGAATCTCGATAAACACGAGGAAAACGTCGAAGTTTACAGCAACTGCGACGAGGTCGAGCTGTTCCTGAACGGCAAATCATTAGGCCGAAAGCCGAAGCCGGCCGACGATGCGCCCCGTAACTGGAAGGTCGATTTCGAGCCCGGCACGCTCCGCGCCGTCGGCTACAATGCCGGCCGCGAGGCCGCGAATTACGAGCTGAAAACGGCCGGCAAACCGTCGAAGCTGCTCGTCACGGTCGACCGAAACGCGCTCGCCGAAGATTGGGACGACGTCGCGACCGTGACGGTCGCGGTGACGGACGACAACGGCACGCTCGTCCCGAACGCTGCGGATCTCGTGACGTTCAAAACGGAAGGCGCGGGCGCGCTCGCGGCCGTCGACAGCTTCGACAACAACAGCCACGAGCCGTATCAGGCGACGGCGCGCCGCGCGTTCGGCGGAATGTGTTTCGCCTATCTCAAGGCGAACGCGAAAAAGGGAAGGATCAAACTGACGGCGACCGCGCCGGGGCTCAAAGCGGGCTCGGCGACGATCGAAGTCGCTCCGAAAAAAGATGAAGCAGCTGCTCCGAATATTATTGTCGATCTGCCTGTTCGCGCTGGCCGCGTTCGCGCAAAGCGGGCGTAAGCCGAACATCGTCCTGATCTACGCCGACGATCTCGGCTACGGCGACGTCGGCGCGTTCGGGCAGAAATACATCAAGACGCCGAACATCGACCGTTTGGCGGCCGCCGGCCTCCGGTTTACGAACTTTTACGCGGGCGCGCCGGTCTGCGCGCCGTCGCGGGCGAGCTTGATGACCGGATTGCATCAGGGCCACGCGTGGATTCGCGGCAACAACAACGACCGCGGCGAGCGCGTCCCGCTCCGGCCCGAAGACCTGACGATCGCCGAAGTCCTCAAAGCGGCCGGCTACCGGACCGGCATCGTCGGCAAATGGGGACTCGGCGAACCCGACACAACCGGCGTCCCGACACGCCAGGGCTTCGATTATTTTTTCGGCTATCTCAACCAGACGCACGCGCACAACTATTTTCCCGATTATCTCTGGCGCAACGAGGAACGGGTGAGCCTCGAAAAGGGCGCTTACACGCCGGATCTCTTCGAACGCGAGGCGCTCGATTTCATCCGGCGGGAAAGCGACGATCCGTTTTTTCTCTATCTCGCCGACACGCTGCCGCACGCGAACAACGAACTCAACCGCAAGACCGGCAACGGGATGGAGATTCCGTCCGACGCGCCCTACACGAACGAGCCGTGGTCGCCGCAGCAGAGGAATTACGCGGCGATGGTCACGCGGCTCGACACGACGGTCGGAAAGATCGTGAAGCTGCTCGAAGACCTGAAACTCGACGGCGACACGATCGTCATCTTCACGAGCGACAACGGCCCGCAGGATAGGACCGAGGGCGGCTACGACCAGTCGCTCTTTCAGAGCAACGGCGGCCTGCGCGGCCTCAAGCGCGAGCTCTACGAGGGCGGTATTCGCGAGCCGCTGATCGTTTACTGGAAGAAAAAGATCAAACCGAACCGGACGAGCCGTCACGTCTGGACGCAGTACGATCTGCTCGCGACCTTCGCCGAGATCGCCGGCGCGCGCGTGACGATGCCGACCGACGGCCTCTCGATGCTGCCCGCGCTCTTCGGCAAACAGCGGCCGCGCCATCGTTTTCTCTACTGGGAATTCCACGAAGGCGGCTATGTTCAGGCCGTCCGGATGGATAATTGGAAGGGCGTCCGCAAAAAAGGCGGCAAAGTCGAGCTTTACGATCTCGAAAAAGACGAACGCGAGACGACCGACGTCGCCCCGAAATTCCCGAAAATCGTCGCGCAGATCGAAGAGATAATGCGCCGCGAGCACGTCGAATCCGAGAATTGGAAGGATCAATGAGTGGAGAGTGGAGAGTGGAGAGTGGAGAGTGAGGAGTGGAGAGTGGAGAGTGGAGAGTGGAGAGTCAGGGGATTTGGATTCAAGATTCGATTTAAGATTTCAAGATTCGGGGTTTTTGAAAAAATCCGAGTAAAGCCGGCCGTGCCGGCGACAGAGAATAGCTACAGGCGCCAGCCTGTAGACAGGCGCATCCCGAATACCGGAGCCTGTTTACAGGCGACAGAACAAATTCGATCGTCGATCGATGTCGCCGGCACGGCCGGCTTTATAAGGAATGTATTTTTTCAAAGACTCAGGACTCAAGACTCAAGACTCAAGACTCAAGACTCAAGACTAAACTTATGAAATATCGTGAATTAGGCCGAACCGGCTACAAAGTATCGGAAATCAGCTTCGGCGCGTGGGCGATCGGGAGCGCGTGGGGCGATGTGCGCGACGACGAGTCGCTCGCCGCTTTGCACGCGGCGGTCGACGGCGGCGTCAATTTCTTCGACACGGCCGACGTCTACGGCGACGGCCGCAGCGAACAGCTGCTCGCGCGGCTCAGGAAAGAGCGGCCCGGCGAAGAGATCGTCATCGCGACCAAAGCCGGCCGCCGGCTCGACCCGCACACCGCCGCCGGCTACAACCGCGCGAACATCGCGGCGTTTATCGAGCGGAGTCTCCGGAACCTCGAAACCGACGCGCTCGATCTCGTTCAATTGCACTGCCCGCCGACCGAGGTTTACTATCTGCCGGAGATGTTCGCCGCGCTCGACGGTCTGGTGACGGAAGGCAAGATCCGTCATTACGGCGTGAGCGTCGAAAAGGTCGAGGAAGCGCTCAAGGCGATCGAGTTTGAGAACGTCGAGACCGTCCAGATCATCTACAACGTCTTTCGCCAGCGGCCGGCCGAGCTGTTCTTCCCGCGGGCGAAGGAAAAACGCGTCGGCATCCTCGCGCGGCTGCCGCTCTCGAGCGGGATGCTCGCCGGGAAGATGACGAGGGAGTCGAATTTCGCGGCCGACGATCACCGTAATTTCAACCGTCACGGAGAGGCGTTCGACGTCGGCGAGACCTTTTCCGGCGTCCCGTTCGACGTCGGCCTCGCGGCGGTCGAAGAGCTCCGCCGTCTGCTGCCCGAAGGCGCGTCGATGGCGCAGCTCGCGCTCCGCTGGATTTTGATGTCGGACGCCGTGACCTGCGCGATTCCGGGCGCGAAACGCCCCGCGCAGGTCGCCGAAAACATCGCCGCCGCCGATCTTCCGCCGCTGTCCGAAGAAACGATGGAAGCCGTCCGCGAACTCTACGAACAGCGCATCCGGCCGCTCGTCCACCATTATTGGTAATCGGATTATACTGATTTCGGATTTCGGATTTCGGATTTCGGATTTGGTTTCTCGATGCAGCCTATTCGGTTATATCTGAAGCCTTCAAACCCGGGCAATCCGAAATCCGAAATCCGAAATCCGAAATCGAAATGGCCGCGTCGGATTGCCTTGCGGGGCGACGGCGGCCATTTCTCTTCAGTTGTGGAAATGCTCGTTCGGCGGTTTCAGCGGGGCCGGAGGATAGTGATCGTCTCGACGGAGATTGCTGGATCTACAATCCGGGAGAGCCCGCGTGCGCGAAACCTCGGAACGGTTCGGGGATCAGGTCAGAGCTTACGGCATCTGTTTGACCTCCGATTTCCGCTTGCGCGTCAGACCGGACTTGCGCTGCGACCGGCGAACGTAGCCGAACGCTTCGTAGAGCGCCGAATCGTCGCCGAAATCGTCGTCGCCGATAATGCCGGCGACGATCTGCTCGATCAGTTTGAGCGAGCGTTCGTCCTCGGCCTCGCGGCGCGCGATCGCGGCGGTTTTCTGGTTGTCCGCGGCGATCAGCTCGCGCCGGGCGTCGATGCTCCGCTCGGCCTGCGCTTCGAGCTCGGCCAGTCCTTTGCCGTTGAACTTCTTATCGCGCGCCATATCCCGCAGCGCGGCGACCGCGCGTTCGATAATTTCTTTAACCTTCTTTGGGTTATTTCTCATATAAGTCTCCTTTATAGAAACAAACTTGATTGATAAATTATCTCAATCATATTTAAAGACGTTGTTTTTTTGCGTTTTTGCAGGATATTTTTCAGAGGATTTCAATGGTGTCGTAAACTGTTGTAAATGCTGTATATTGACGCTGCGAGCGGCGGCGCGGATAGACCGGATTCGAGCCGCGCGGCAGGAACTTTCGGCGATCGGCGTCGAAAAGAAGAAGCGGGACGCGCGCGTCCCCGGCCGGGACGTGTACGCCCCGCTTTGGAATGCGCGCGTCCCGGGCCGGGACATCGGCATCCCGCATCGGGACGTGTGCGTCCCGCGTTGGGACTTGAACGTCCCGCATCGGGGCGCGAACATCCCGCATCGGGACGCGCCCGTCCCGGTTCCGGCGACGAACGTCCCGGTCGGGGACGCGGATGTCCCGACGCGGGACGCGCACGTCCCAAGCGGGGGCATTCGCGTCCCGCTTCGGAACGGCCGAACCCGATGCCCGGTTGTCGGCGCAACGTTCGTTCGCGATGTCGCGCTCATAGCCGGCAGGATGCCGGCGCTCCGGTCAGGAGATTTCGGATTTGATTTTAAGCGTGAAAGACGACAATCCGGCCGTTGCCGTTTTCCTTTTAACCGTAATGATCCGAAATCCGCATCGCTGGTTGCGTTCGCTTCGGTTAATCGGTTAAATATTTATTTACCGGCAATTAATTCCCGACAAAATCAGACATAAGATTCAGCCGGATAATTTAAAGCAGATGAAGATGAAATCAATACTTTCGTTGATCCTGATGACGCTGTTTTCGGCGGTCGCGTTCCGGGCCGAGGTCGCGCTGCCGGACATTCTGGCGAGCTCGATGGTGCTGCAGCAGAATCAGAAGGTGCCGGTCTGGGGAACGGCCGCGCCGGGCGAGACGGTGACGGTCGCGTTTCAGAAGCAGAAGCTGACGGTCGTCGCCGACGGACAGGGCAGATGGCGCGTCGATCTCAAACCGCTCAAAGCGACGTTCGAGCCGCAGACGCTGACGATCGAGGGCCAGAACAAACTCGTGCTGACGGACATCCTGATCGGCGAGGTCTGGCTCGTCGCCGGTCAGTCGAATATGCAGCGGCTGCTGCGCGAGACGGCCGACGGCGACGCGGCGCAGAAGGCGGCCGATCATCCGAACATCCGGCTTTTTAACGCGGGCCGCGAGGTCGGCTTTAAAAAGCGAACGGGCCGGCTCGGCACGTGGGCGGCCTGCACGCCGGCTTCGGTCGCCGAATTTTCGGCCGCCGGCTATTATTTCGGCGTCGAGCTCGAACAGGCGCTGAAAACGCCGGTCGGGCTCATCAATACCTCGTGGGGCGGCTCGCAGGCCGAGGCGTGGACGCCGGTCGAGTATCTGACGGCCAATCCCGATTTGAAGGCGACCGTCGAACGGACGAAGATCTGGGAAGAGGAACGGCCGCGCGTGAAGGTCGAATACGCCGCCGCGATCGAGAAATGGAAGATCGATTCCGAGAAACAAAAGGCGGCCGGCGTCCGCCCGTCGCCGTCGCCGGGCGTGCCCGACGCGCTGCGCGACTACCGGATCGCGGCCTCGATCTACGACGGGATGATCGCGCCGCTGATGCCGTTCGCGATTAAAGGCGCGGCGTGGTATCAGGGCGAATCGAACGAGGCGCGGGCCGAACAGTACAACGTCCTGCTGCCGACGATGATCCGCGCGTGGCGCGAAAAATGGGGCGCGGGGAATTTTCCGTTCGGCATCGTCCAGCTCCCGAACTATCGCGCCGTCAAGCCCGAGCCCGAGGACGCGCCGTGGAGCTTTATCCGCGAGGCGCAGCGCCGGACGGCCGAAACCGTGCCGGCGACCGGGCTGATCGTGACGATCGACATCGGCGAGGCCGGCGACATCCACCCGAAAAACAAGCTCGACGTCGGCCGACGGATGGCCGCGTGGGCGCTGCGGGACGTTTACGGCCGGAAATTGACGCTCGGGCCGCGCTTCAAAAAAGCGGAGATCAAGAACGGGAAGATCGTCCTGACGTTCGACGACGTCGGCGCCGGCCTCCGGATCAAAAACGGCGACCGGCTCGCCGAATTCGCGATCGCCGGCGCGGACAAAAAGTTCGTCTGGGCCGATGCCAGAATCGTCGGCAGGAACCGGATCGAGGTCTCGGCGGCCTCGGTCGCCGCGCCGGTCGCCGTCCGCTACGCGTTCAACAGCAATCCGAAAAATCCTAACTTAACCAACGATTCGGGTTTGCCCGCGTCGCCGTTTCGGACCGACGATTTTCCCGACCCGACGGCGGGAAAGCGCTGATTCGTTTTGCTATAGTTGAAGTATGTTTGATCTCAGGGAACACCCGCACCGGCGCTTCAATCCGTTGACGCGCGAATGGCTGATCGTTTCGCCGCACCGCACGAAACGGCCGTGGCAGGGCCAGACCGAAAAGCCGCAGACGGCCATCGCGCCGGCCTACGATCCCGACTGTTATCTCTGTCCGGGCAACCGGCGCGCGGGCGACGAGCGCAATCCCGTTTACGCGGACGTCTTCGTCTTCGACAACGATTTCGCCGCGCTGCAGCCGGAAGTGCCGGCGGGAAGGCTCGACGAAAAAGGACTGCTCGTCGCCGAGAGCGAGCGCGGCATCTGCCGTGTGCTCTGCTTTTCGCCGGATCACGGCCTGACGCTCGCGCGGATGGCGGCCCCGGACATTCGCCGCGTCGTCGACGAATGGACTAATCAGTACCGCGAGCTCGGCGCGGTCGATTTCATCAGTCACGTCCAGATCTTCGAGAACCGCGGCGAGATGATGGGCAGCAGCAACCCGCATCCGCACGGCCAGATCTGGGCGAGCGAGAGCATCCCGAACGAGCCGGCCGCCGAGATCGCCGCGCAGAGGGATTACTTCGCGAAAAACGATTCCTGCCTGCTCTGCGACTACGTCGCGCTCGAGCTCGAAAAACGCGAGCGCGTCGTCGTCGAAAACGATTCGTTCGCCGCGATAGTCCCGTTCTGGGCCGTTTATCCCTTCGAGGTGATGATCGCGCCGAAGACGCACCGCGGCGCGCTCGACGAGTTTACGGACGCCGAGAAAACGGATTTCGCCGGCATTCTGAAGCGGGTGACGACGCGCTACGACAATCTTTTTCTGACGCCGTTCCCGTATTCGATGGGCTTTCATCAGCGGCCGACCGACGGCGGCGCGTACGATTTTCTGCATTTTCACGCGCATTTCTACCCGCCGCTGCTGCGCTCGGCGACCGTCCGGAAATTTCTCGTCGGGTTCGAGCTTTTGGGGAGCCCGCAGCGCGACATCACGCCCGAAGCCGCCGCCGAGCGGCTCCGGGGTTTGAGCGAAACGCATTATCTCGAAAACCTAAAATAATGGAAACGACCGATCTCAAAGCTGAATTCGTCCGCAAATACGGCCGCCCGCCCCGTGTTTTTCGCGCGCCGGGCCGCGTCAACCTGATCGGCGAGCACACCGATTACAACGACGGCTTCGTGATGCCGTGCGCGATCGATTTCGCGACCCGCGTCGCGGCCGCCGAACGCTCCGACCGCCGGATCCGGCTCGCGTCGCTCAATTTCCCGGGCGAATTCGAGTTCGACCTCGACGAGCCGGCGATCGAAACCGCCGCGAGCTGGGCGCGCTACGTCGAGGGCGTCGCCGCCTTGCTCGAACGCGCCGGCCATCGGCTGAAGGGCGCCGATCTGCTGATCGAAAGCAGCGTGCCGATCGGCGCGGGCCTCAGCTCGTCGGCCGCGCTCGAGGTCGCGACCGGTTTCGCGTTTGCGAGCCTCGCCGGCCTCGCGCTCGAAAAATGGGAGCTCGCCAAAAACGGGCAGCGCGCCGAACACGAATACGCCGGCGTCCGGAGCGGCATTATGGACCAGTTCGCGTCGGCCTTCGGCGTCGAAAACCACGCGCTCTTTCTCGACTGCCGCTCGCTCGACTGGAAGCCGATCCCGCTCCGGAACGCTGAATTCATCATCTGCAACACCCGCACGAAGCACGATCTGGCCGACGGCGAATACAACCAGCGCCGCGCCGACTGCGAGGAAGCGGCCCGGATTCTCGGCAGGAAATCGCTCCGCGACGTCTGTCTCGCCGAACTCGAATTCCGGGCCGGCGAGCTCTCGGACAGGCTGCTCCGGCGGGCCCGTCACGTCGTCACCGAAAACGACCGCGTGCTCGCCGCCGTCAAAGCGCTCAACGAGGGCCGGCTCGACGAGTTCGGACGCTTGATGGACGCCTCGCACGAATCGCTCCGCGCCGATTACGAGGTTTCGAGCGCGGAGCTCGATCTGATGGTCGAGATCGTCCGCGGCCAGCCCGGCGTGCTCGGCGCGCGGATGACCGGCGGCGGCTTCGGCGGCTGCACCGTCAATCTGCTCGAACGGGAAGCTTCCGCCGATTTCATCGAAAACGTCTCGGCGGCCTACCGCGAACGGACCGGCATCGTCCCCGAAATCTACGTCTGCCGGGCCGCCCGGGGCGTTTCCGAGATCGAATAAAAGCGGGGAAATTGGTCAATCCAATTTTTGGCGCGGGAAATTTGCTTTTTCGTGTGAAAGTTGTTATTCTCCAGTCTGCAACGATGGTTAAGCGGTTTTCTTTTGATCGAACGAACCGCCGGAAAAATCGGTTTCGGAGTGCGTTTCCGATGCCGCCCACAGCCTGAACGCCGTTTCAGCAGTTTCCGGAATCATCGAAACGAACACCGGCAATTTTTTTATGAGCAATCAAGCAGCATCGAAATCGAAATTTAAATTTGTCAAATATCTCTGGAACGACGAAGAGGTCGAAGGGCTCGACGGCGTCGACCGGCTCGTTTATCGTTCGAACCGGCTCGGCGACGATCTGACGCTGACCAACACCGGCGGCGGCAACACCTCGTCGAAGCTGATCGAAAACGACCCGCTGACGGGCGCGGAAGTCGAGGTTCTCTGGCTCAAGGGCTCGGGCGGCGATCTCCGCACCGCGAAACGCGACGGCTTTGCGTCGCTCTATCTCGACAAGGTCCGCGATATGCGGAAGATCTACGAGAACGCGCCCGACAACGGCCCGAAAACGCCGATCGAGGACGCGATGTATCCGATGTACTCGCACTGCGTCTTCGACCTCAACCCGCGCGCCTGTTCGATCGACACGCCGCTCCACACGCTCGTCCCGCACACGCACGTCGATCACCTGCATCCGAACGCCGTGATCGCGGTCGCCGCGTCGGTCAATCAGGAACGCCTGACCAAGGAGATCTACGGCGACGACGTGATCTATATCCCGTGGCAGCGGCCCGGCTTCGACATCGGTCTCAAGATCGAAGAGCTGATCAAACAGAACCCGCAGGCCAAGGGCATCCTGCTCGGCCACCACGGGATGAGCTCGTGGAACAACGACGACAAGACCTGCTACGAGACGGCGCTCGAGATCATCGACCGCGCCGCGCAGTATATCGAGGCGCACGATCGCGGCGAAGCGACGTTCGGCGGCCCGAAATACAAGGATCTGGACGAAGCGGCGCGGCAGAAACTGCAGGCCGAGATCATCCCGTTCATCCGCGGCCAGGTCTCGATCTACAAGCGCTTCGTCGGCACCGTCCAGGACGACCCGAAAATGCTGCGCTTCGTCAATTCGAATGACGGCCCGCGTCTTGCCGCGCTCGGCACATCCTGCCCGGATCATTTTCTGCGGACCAAGATCAAGCCGCTCTTCGTCGAATGGAACCCGGAAACCGGCGATCTCGAATCGCTCAAGACCGCGATCGCCGAAGGTCTCGTGCAGTATCGCAAGGACTACGAGGACTATTACAACCGCTGCAAGCACGCGGATTCGCCGGCGATGCGCGACCCGAACCCGACGGTCGTCCTGATCCCGGGTTTGGGTATGATCGCGTGGGGCAAGAACAAGTCGGAATCGCGCGTGACGGGCGAATTCTACAACTGCGCGATCGAGGTGATGCGCGGCGCCGAGGCGATCGACGAGTACGAGGCGATGGACCAGCAGGAAGCGTTCGACATCGAATACTGGCTGCTCGAAGAAGCCAAGCTCAAGCGGATGCCGCCCGAAAAAGAGCTCGACCGGCAGATCCACGTGATCATCGGCGCGGGCGCCGGCATCGGCCGCGAAACCGCGCACCGGCTCGTCAAGGAAGGCGCGCACATCGTCTGCGTCGACGTCAACGAAGCGGCCGCCCAGGAGACCGCCGCCGGGATCATCGCCAAATACGGCGCGGGCATCGGCGTCGCCGGAACGGGAATCTCGAACTGCGGCGTCGCGATCGGTCTGGGGTGCGATATGACGGACCGCGCGTCGGTCGCCGCGATGTTCGAAAAAGTGATGCTCGCCTACGGCGGCATCGACACGGTGATCGTCACCGCCGGCGTCTTCGTGCCGCCCGACAAATCGGGCCGCGTCGAGGACTCGAAATGGGACTTCACCTTCGGCATCAACGTCAAGGGCGCCTACATCGTCGCCGACGAGGCTTATCGGATCTTCAAAAAACAGGGCTTGACCGGCAACATCATCCTGACGACGAGCGCCAACGCGGTCGTCGCCAAAAAGGGAAGTCTCGCCTACGACACGTCGAAAGCGGCCGCCAACCACCTGACGCGCGAGCTCGCGATCGAATACGCGCCGCTCGTCCGGGTCAACGCCGTCGCGCCGGCGACCGTCGTCAAGGGCTCGACGATGTTCCCGCGCGACCGGGTCATCGCCAGTCTGACGAAATACGCGATCCCGTTCGACGAATCGGAGGAAACCGCGAGCCTGACCGAGAAATTGTCGAATTTTTACGCGAAACGGAGTCTCACGCAGACACCGATCGAGCCGTCCGACCAGGCCGAAGCGATCTTTCTGCTGGCGACCCGGCGGCTCGGCAAGACGACCGGCCACGTCGTCCCGGTCGACGGCGGGCTCGCCGACGGGTTTATGCGGTAACGAATTTATCCGCCGGCCGGACGTCGTCCGC
Organism: Acidobacteriota bacterium; assembly: GCA_018269075.1. Classification (GTDB taxonomy): domain Bacteria; phylum Acidobacteriota; class Blastocatellia; order Pyrinomonadales; family Pyrinomonadaceae; genus JAFDVJ01. The sequence continues at coordinate 25,207 of JAFDVJ010000006.1, read as the reverse complement.
GCAAAATATGACGAATATCCGGTCCGTTTAAGAAAATTCAGCGGCCGCCGGCCGGCGGGTAAAACAAGTTTCAGAAACGAGGAAATTATGGCAGCAAAATTTGAAATTTCAGACGATTTTATCGGCGAACGGAACCGGCTTTCCGAGGAGCATCTGGCCGAGGATTTCGATTATTTGACCCGCCGGCTCCGGCGCGGCGGGATCGAGATCGAGAAGATCGTCGAAAAGGCTCAAATTTTTCAGGTCGCCGTGCCGTCGTGGGGCGTCGGCACCGGCGGCACGCGCTTCGCCCGTTTTCCGGGGCCCGGCGAGCCGCGCTCGGTTTACGAAAAGCTCGAAGACTGCGCGACGATCAACAAGCTCGTCCGTTCGACCCCGGCCGTTTCGCTCCACATCCCGTGGGACAAGCCCGAATGCCCCGACACGCTGATGAATTTCGCCGCCGAGCGCGGCCTCCGGTTCGACGCGATGAACTCGAACACCTTTCAGGATCAGGTCGGGCAGAAGCTTTCGTACAAATTCGGCTCGCTCTCGCACGCCGACAAAGCGGTTCGCGATCAGGCCGTCGCGCATAATCTCGAATGCATCGAGATCGGCCGCCAAATCGGCTCCGAGGCGCTCACGGTCTGGGTCGGCGACGGCAGCAACTTCGCCGGGCAGACGAATTTTCGCCGCGCGCTCGAAAACTATCTCGAATCGATGCGCGAGATCTACGCCGCGGTGCCCGAAGACTGGCGGCTTTTTATCGAGCATAAGATGTTCGAGCCGGCTTTTTACTCGACGGTCATCTCGGACTGGGGCACGAACTACTACTGCGCGCGCGAATTGGGCGACAAGGCGTTCTGTCTCGTCGATCTCGGCCACCACGCGCCGAACGTCAACATCGAGCAGATCGTCTCGCGCCTGATCCAGTTCGGCAAGCTCGGCGGTTTTCATTTCAACGACAGCAAATACGGCGACGACGATCTCGACGCGGCCTCGGTCAAGCCGTTCCAGCTCTTTCTGATCTTCAACGAGCTGGTCGACGCCGAAGTCAACGGTCTGCCGAATTTCCGGCCGGCGTATATGCTCGACCAGTCGCACAACGTGACCGATCCGGTCGAGTCGCTGATGGTCAGCGCGATGGAGGTCGTCCGGGCCTATGTGCAGGCGCATCTGGTCGACCGCGAAAGACTGGAGGACGCGCAGCGCCGGGGCGACGCGCTCGCCGCGCTGACGACTTTGAAGGAAGCGTTCCGGACCGACGTCGACGCGATTCTGGCGACGGCGCGGATGCGGAACGGCGGCGCGATCGATCCGGTCGGCGCTTACCGGGCGAGCGGCTACCGGACGGAAAAAGCGAAGGAGCGGCCGGCGCAGGTCGGCATTTCCGCCGGCATCGTGTAGAAATCATCGGCGTTTGGATGAACGATTACCTGTACATTGCGATCGATCTCGGCGCGGGCAGCGGCCGGGTCTTTCTGTGCGATTTCGACGGCCGGTTCGCGATCGCCGAGGTCCATCGGTTCGCCTACCCGCCGCGCGAGACGGGCGGCCGCCTGCGCTGGGATTTCGGCCTGATCCTCGACGAGATCAAAACCGGTCTCAAGCGCGCCGCAAAACGCGCCGGCGAGCTCGGTCGGGAAATCTACAGCCTCGGCGTCGACAGCTGGGCGGTCGATTACGGTCTGCTCGACGCGGACGGCCGAATGCTCGGCGATCCGGTCTGCTACCGCGACGCGCGCACGGCGGGCGTGATGGAGCGGGTTTTCGAAAAGATGCCGGGCCGCGAGATCTACGCCAAGACCGGCATTCAGTTTCTCAACTTCAACACGCTTTTTCAGCTCTACGCCGAAAACGGCGCGCTCGACCGGGCCGGCCGGCTGCTGCTTTTGCCCGACCTGATCAACTATCATCTGACCGGGAAGATCGTTGCCGAATACACCAACGCGACGACGACGCAGTTTCTGAACGCCGCGACCCGCGACTGGGACACCGAACTGCTCGAAAGACTCGGTCTGCCGGCCGCCATTCTGCCGCCGGTCGTGCCGGCCGGCACCGATCTCGGCTTTCTGAAAAGCGAGCTCGCGGCCGAATTGGGTCTCGAAAACGTCCGCGTCGTCGCGCCGGCCACGCACGATACGGCGAGCGCGGTCGCCGGCGCGCCGCTCGGCGAACGGCAGGCTTATATTTCTTCGGGCACGTGGTCGCTGGTCGGCGTCGAGCTCGACCGGCCGCTCGTCAACCCGGAGGCCGAACGGTTCAATTTCACGAACGAGGGCGGCGCGTACCGGTCGATCCGCTTTCTGAAAAACGTGATGGGGCTCTGGATCCTCGAATCGTGCCGCCGCGAATGGGAACGGATCGGCGTCCGCACCGATTACGACACGCTGCTCGCCGAGGTCGCGAAGATCGGGAGCTTTTGCGGGCTGATCTATCCGGATGACGAGCGGTTCTTAAATCCCGAATCGATGCTCGGCGCGATCGAGGCGCAGCTGACCGAGACCGGCCAGAAGACGACGAAAAATCCGTTTTACGTGACCAAGATCATTCTCGATTCGCTCGCTTTCCGATACGCTTCGATCCTCCGGACGATCGAAAAACTGACCGGGAAGGCGCTTTCCGGCGTTCAGATCGTCGGCGGCGGCGGGCGCAACGAATATCTGAACCGGATGACGGCCGCCGCGAGCGGTTTGACGGTGCAGGCCGGTCTGGTCGAAGCGACCGTCACCGGCAACGCGCTCGTCCAGGCGATCGCCGCCGGCCGTTTCGCCGATCTCCGGGAAGGCCGCGACTTCGTCCGCCGAAGCGTCGCGCTCCGCGAATACGCCCCCGAAGCCGGCGCCGCGACGGAAGCCGCCGCAAAAATCTACGCCGCCCTCGAAGCGCGGTTCGTTAAAGTTTAGGAAGTTCGGGAAGTTTGGGAAGTTTAGGAAGTTTAGGAAGTTTAGGAAGTTTGGGGAACTCCGAAACTCCATCAATAAACAATCCGAAATCCGAAATCCGAAATCCGAAATCGCCATGAAGGTTTCCTTATTCGTCACCTGTCTCGTCGACCAGTTGTGCCCGAACGTCGGGCGCGGCGTCGTCGAGGTGCTGCGCCGCGCGGGCTGCGAGGTCGTGTTCGACGACCGGCAGACGTGCTGCGGGCAGCCGGCGTTCAACACCGGCTACCGGCACGAAGCGCGGAAATTCGCCGAGCGGTTTATCGAGATCTTCGAGGAATCGGACGCCGAGTACATCGTTTCGCCGTCGGGTTCGTGCGCGGCGATGGTTAAGCATTTCGAAGAGCTTTTCCCGGACGACGAAAATTGGCGCGAGCGGGCCCGGAAAATCGCCGCGAAAACCTTCGAATTCACGGGTTTTCTGGTCAACGTCCTGAAGCTCGAGGACGTCGGCGCGAGCTTTGACGGAAAGCTGACGTGGCACGATTCGTGTCACGGGCTGCGCGAGCTCGGACTGCGCGACGAACCGCGCAAATTGTTGAAAAACGTCCGGCACGCCGAATTCGTCGAACTGCCCGACGCGGACGTCTGCTGCGGTTTCGGCGGGACGTTTTCGGTCAAATACCCGGAAATCTCGGCGGCGATGCTCGACAACAAGATCGAGGCGATCAAAAATTCGGGCGCCGACGCCATCGTCGCCTGCGACGCGAGCTGTCTGATGCAGATCGGCGGCCGTCTCTCGCGGGTCGGCGCGAAGACCAGAGCGATGCATATCGCCGAGATTCTGGCAGATTGATTTCGGATTTCGGATTGCGGATTTTGGATTTCGGATTGGTTTGGGAATGGGGAAATTCGGGTACCGGAAGAGTTGTTCGGGCCGGACGGAACAAATTAACGGCTGTTTTCGATGGGGAACGGCGACGGATTGAAAAAGTCGGAGAGCGGGAGTCTGAAAAGTTGCTTGTTACGAATCTCACGGATCGGTTTTCGGCTTTTCGACTTTTTCAATATGATAGCGAAAGCAATCTGAAAAACGATCTGCGGAACTAATGGTAATTGATCGATCGGCACCGGCTCGAATCTATCATCTATCAGTTATCATCTTTCATCTGTTCCGAATGTTTTTCGCTCGGCGGCGAGGTCGGGAGGCATTGTTTGTAATATATTATCAGCCAATGAGATGAACCAGTTGACGACCGAAAATTTCGACCGGAACGCGCGCGCGGCGCTCGGCGACGCGCAGCTTCGCGGGGCGCTCCGGAATCTCGCCGTCACCTTCGGCACGCGGCGCAAATCGGCGATCGCGACCGTCGACGACTGGGAAGGACTGCGCGACCGGGCGCGCGCGATCAAGGACGAGACGCTCGCGCGGCTCGACGTTTATCTCGCCGAGTTCGCCGAAAACGCCGAAAAAGCGGGCGCGCGGGTTCACTGGGCGCGCGACGGCCGCGAGGCCTGCGACATTTTTCTGCGGCTTTTGAAAGAACGCGAGGCGACGCGCGTCGTCAAGGCGAAGAGTATGGTCTCGGAAGAGATCCATCTGAACGCCGTCCTCGAAAAAGCGGGGATTTTTCCGGACGAGACCGATCTCGGCGAATGGATCATCCAGCTCGCCGGCGAAACGCCGTCGCACATCGTCGTCCCGGCGATCCACAAGACCAAAGCACAGATCGCCGATCTTTTTACGGAAAAGGTCGGGATCGAGAAGACCGACGACGTCGACGCGCTCACGAAAACGGCGCGGCGCGTGCTGCGCGAACGGTTCGCGCGCGCCGATGTCGGAATCAGCGGCGCCAATTTCGCGGTTGCCGAAACGGGCACCTTTCTCGTGCTCGAAAACGAGGGCAACATCCGTTTGACGACGAGCCTGCCGAAAACGCACATCGCGCTGATCGGCATCGAAAAAATAATCCCGAAGTTTGCCGATCTCGACGTCTTTCTCAAGCTGCTGCCGCGTTCGGGGACGGGGCAGAGGCTGACGACCTATCAATCGCTGATCACCGGCACGAAGCGGTCGGCGGACGGCGAAGGCCCGGACGAGCTGCATATCATCCTGCTCGACAACGGGCGCTCGCGGATGCTCGCGCACCCGACGACGCGCCAGAGCCTGGCCTGCATCCGCTGCGGCGCGTGTCTTAACGCCTGCCCGGTCTATCAGGCGATCGGCGGGCACGCCTACGGCTCGGTTTATCCGGGCCCGATCGGCGCGGTCATCACGCCGCAGCTCGTCGGGATCGAGAAGGCGAAGCAATTGCCGTACGCGTCGAGTCTCTGCGGCGCGTGCCGCGAGGTCTGCCCGGTGAAGATCGATATTCCCGAGCTGCTTCTGCATCTGCGGGCCGCGATCGCCGAGGGCGAAAAAGAGCCGGTCCGGCGCAGGACGAGCGAGAAGCTGGCGTTTAAGGCGTACGCGTTCGCGTGGTCGCGGCCGGTCGTTTACAAACTGGGGACGAAGATTTCGCGGCTGCTTCAGAAGTTCGTCGCGAAGGGCGACAAGATCGGGAAGCAGAACGGGCTGCTGGCGAAGCTCGCGCCGCCGCTCGGCGCGTGGACCGCGTGGCGCGACGCGCCGACCGTCGCGCCGCGATCCTTCCGCGAGATCTGGAAGGACGAGCTGGAAAAGAAAGATTGAAGGTCGCCGATATTTTTAGTGATCTTCGGTATGGTGTTGGCGGTTGATAACAAAAACTGTTGGAATAATGATCGTTACATTTTTCAAAGGCTTTTAATGGTCCACTAAAACCACTAAATTATTTCGTGTGTTTCGTGTTTTTAGTGGACGACCCAAAAAGCGTTCGCGATCATTTCGCAGCCGATTCCCATTGGTTTTGGCACTAACCGTAAATTTATTATTCGATGAGCACGGACGAGGCAAAAAACGCGATTTTCGATTCGATTCGCCGGAATCTGGCGGCGAGCCGGCCGTTCGACGCCGTTCATTGCGAGTCGCACGAACCGGCCGCGCCGCCGCCGACGCCGCCGCGCGCGGCTTTTTCGAACGAGCTGCTGATCGAGAATTTTCGCGACAATTTCGAATTCGTCGGCGGAAAACTGCGGGTCGTCGCCGACGAACCGGCGGCGGCCGCCGCGCTGCTTGCGATCATCAAAGAGATAAAGGCCGAAAAGATCGCGGTTTCCGACGCACCGCTCGTCGAAAGCGTGACCGGATCATTGAAAAACGAAGCCGAATTCGTCGAAAACGCGCCGCGCGAATTTCTGTTCGAGAGCGATCTCGGAATCACGAGCGCGCAGTGGGCGATCGCCGAAACCGGCACGCTCGTGCTCGAATCCGACGCCGAGCGCCACCGGCTGACGTCGCTCGTGCCGCCGGTGCATATCTGCCTGCTCGAAGCCAAAAATCTCCGGCAGACGCTCGGCGAGGTGCTCGAACTTTTACAAAAGAACCCGAGCCGCGCGGTCACGTTCATCACCGGCGCGTCGCGCACATCGGACATCGAGCTGACGCTCGCGATCGGCGTCCACGGCCCCGGCGAAGTTTATGTGATACTGATTTCGGATTTCGGATTTCGGATTTCGGATTTGGAAGCCGGCGACGGTCCATAGTTGAAAGCGAAGATTTATTTTATTGTCGAGGGACTTTAAACGGGAACGGTTTCGTTAAAATCGGAAACCAATCCGAAATCCGAAATCCGAAATCCGAAATCCATTTATGTTTTTGTTGAGAGCCGAAAATGTGACCAAATCCTATGCCGGCGTGCGGGCGCTGCGGTCGGCTTCGTTCGAGCTGCGGCCGGGCGAGGTCCACGCGCTGATCGGCGAAAACGGCGCCGGGAAATCGACTTTTATCAAGATCGTGACCGGCGCGGTCACTCCCGACGGCGGCGCGATCGAGATCAATGGGCAGCCGGTCCGGGAAAATTCGCCGTCGTTCGCGAAATCGCTCGGCGTCGCCGCGATCTACCAGCAGCCGGCGCTTTTTCCCGAATTGACCGTCGCCGAAAACATCGCGATCGGCCGGGAAAAATCGGGGCTTTTCGGCCTCGTCGACTGGAAGCGCCGGCGCCGCGTGGCCGAAGAACTGCTCGCGCGGGTCGGCGCGAAGATCGATCCGGAAGCCTTCGCCGGCGAATTGTCGATGCCGCAGCAGCAGCTCGTCGAGATCGCCCGCGCGCTGGGCGCGAACGCGAAAATCCTGATCCTCGACGAGCCGACCGCGTCGCTCTCGGAGGAGGACACGAACAATCTTTTCCGCGTCATCCGCGAGCTGCGCGATTCGGGCGTCGGGATGATCTACATCTCGCACCGGCTCGAAGAACTGCCGGTGATCGCCGACCGCGTGACGGTTCTGCGCGACGGCGAAACGATCGAGACGCGCGCGATGGACGAGGTCGACCGCCAGGAACTGATCCGTTTGATGGTCGGTCGCGAGATTTCGACGGTGTTTCCGAAGGAAAAAGTCGCGATCGGCGAAACGATCTTCGAATTGCGGAATCTCGGCTCGCGGACGGCGCGGATTCACGACGTCAGTCTGTCGGTCAAGGCCGGCGAGATCGTCGGCGTCGCCGGGCTCGTCGGCGCGGGCCGGACCGAGCTCGCGAAAACGATTTTCGGGCTCGAACCGGTCGACGCCGGCGAGATTCTGGTGCGGGGAAATGCGATCAATATCGGTCACCCGTGCGAGGCGGTCGATCACGGCATCGCTTATCTGCCCGAAGATCGCCGCAAACACGGCGTGATCCTCGATTTTCCGATCAGCTCGAACATCACGCTCGCCTCGCTCAAGATCCTGAGCGGCTACGGCGGGATGAATTTCCGGCGCGAGCGCGAGCTTGCCGCCGAATACACGCGCCGGCTGGGCGTCAAAACGCCGTCGATCCACGATTCGGTCTCGACGCTGTCGGGCGGCAACCAGCAGAAGGTCGCGCTGAGCCGCTGGCTCGTCACGAAACCGTCGGTTTTAATTTTAGACGAGCCGACGCAGGGCATCGACGTCGGCGCGAAATCCGAGATCCATCAGCTGATGACCGAACTCGCGGGGCAGGGCGTCGCGATTCTGATGATCTCGTCGGAACTGCCCGAAATTCTCGGGATGAGCGACCGGATCGCCGTGATGGCCGGCGGCACGATCGTCAAAGTTCTCGACCGCGCCGAAGCGACGCAGGACAAGATCCTCTCGATCGCGCTCGGCCACGCGGGGACGAATTAAAAATTAAAAATTAAAAATGTAAAATGTAAAATTAAAACGACTTTTTGCATTTTCAATTTTATCTCCGGCATAAAAAATGATTCCGCTATTTTTAATTTTTAATTTTTAATTTTGCATTTTTTATGAGCTTTAGTCGTTACAAACGCGAACTCTCGGCGCTGATCGCCTTTTGCCTCCTGCTGCTGGCGGTCGGCGTCGCCGCGCCGTCGTTTTTCGCGGGCGGCAATCTGCGCGACCTTTTGATCAACAACGCGCCGATTTTATTGATCGCGGTCGGGATGACGCTCGTGATCCTGGTCGGCGAGATCGACATCTCGGTCGGCTCGCAGTTCGCCGTCTGCAGCATTCTCGCCGGCGTGCTCGCGAAAACCGGGATGCCGACGCCGGTGCTGTTTCTGTGTCTCCTGCTGATCGGCGCGCTGATGGGCGCGCTCAACGGCGTGCTCGTCGGATTTCTGCGGCTGCCGTCGATCATCGTCACGCTCGCGATGCTCGTCGCGTGGCGCGATCTGCTCCGCTGGACGACCGAGGGCGCGTGGGTGCAGAACCTGCCCGCCAATTTTCAATGGTTCGGCTTCGGGCAGACGACCGGCGAGATCCTGATCGTCGGGCTGACATTGCTGGTCTTCGCCGGTTTCGCGTGGATTCTGAAGAACGTCCGGGCGGGCCGCGCGCTCTACGCGGTCGGTTCGGACGCCGAAGCGGCGCGGCTCGCCGGCATCGATCCGCCGCGGATCGTTTTCGGCGTCTTTACGCTGATGGGCGCGCTCGTCGGGCTCGCCGCGCTGCTCAACGCGGTGCGGTTTTCGGCGATTCCGGGCAACGCCGGGATCGGTCTGGAACTGAAGGCCGTCGCGGCGGTCGTCGTCGGCGGAACGGCGATCACCGGCGGGCGCGGTCTGCTCGTCGGGACGCTGATCGGCGTCGCGCTGCTCGGCACGATCGGGACGGCGCTGACGTTTCTCGGGATCAACCCGTTCTGGGAAAAGGCGATCCAGGGCGCGATCATCCTCGCGGCGCTCGTTTCGGACGTCGTGCTCGCGCGGTTCGAGAAGAAATGATGCCGATGTTGGATTATGCCGATTTCGGATTTCGGATTTCGGATTTCGGATTGGTCTGTCGGGGTGCGGTTTTGGTTTTCGTGAAAAATTATCGGGAGCTGCGGGTAAGAGTAGAGAATTTTAAAAGTTGAGATCTGAGATTTAACAAATAATGCAGGAAGCGATTCGGCCGACAAATTTAATCACCGAGCAGTCGTGGCGGGCGCGGCTCTTTCCGAACAACGAATGGGTGCTGGCGCTGGTGCTCGTCGCCGAATGTCTGATTTTCAGCTTTACCGGCAATAATTTCCAGACGGCCGGCAACGCTTTCGAGATCACGCGGCTGAGCGTCGAGATCGGGCTGCTCGCGCTCGTGATGACGCCAATCATCATCACCGGCGGGATCGATCTGTCGGTCGGTTCGATGATGGGCCTGTCGGCGGTCGTGATGGGCGCGCTCTGGCGCGACGCCGGGCTGCCGATGCCGCTCGCGATATTTTTGACGCTTTTGGTCGGTCTCGCCGGCGGCGCGCTCAACGCGCTGATCATCACCAAACTGCGCTTTCCGCCGCTGATCGTGACTTTGGGCACATTCTCGCTCTTTCGCGGAATGGCCGAAGGCCTCACGCGCGGGATCGAGAATTATTCGGGCTTTTCGCCGTCGTTTTTATTTCTGGGACAGGGCTACGTCGGCGGCGTGATCCCGACGCAGCTCTTTATTCTCGTCGCGGCCGTCCTCGGCGTCTGGTGGTGGCTTCACCGGACGGCGTTCGGGCGCTCGTTCTACGCGATCGGCTTTTCGCAGGAAGGCGCGCGCTACGCGGGCATCAAGGTCCGGCGCAGATTGAATTTCGTTTACTGTTTATCGGGCCTCGCGGCGAGCCTCGCGGCGGTCATCTACGTCGCCCATCTCGGGCAGGCGAAATCCGACGCGGGAACCGGCTACGAGCTGATGGCGATCACGGCCGTCGTTCTCGGCGGCGCGTCGATCTTCGGCGGCCGCGGGACGGTGCTCGGCACGGTGCTCGGGCTGTTCGCGATCGTCATCCTGCAGAACGGCCTGCGCCTGAGCGGCCAGCCGGCGGAACTCGCCGGAATCTTGACGGGCGTCCTGCTCGTCGCGACGATCCTGCTCGACCGTCTGTCGCGCCGGAGCGAATCGAAACCGCAGACACAAACATCGGCGGAGGAGGAATTTGAAGTGAAGAATTGGCAAGTCGGCGTGTTGAGCGCCGTGATCTTAGGGGCGGCGCTGATCGTCGCGGGCAGCAACTGGCTGCTCGTCCGGTCGCTCACGCGGGAAGCCGGCACGGGTTCGAACGCGCCGCAGAACGCGTCGGCGAACGCGCCGGCGGACAAAAAGAAAACGGTCATCGCGATGATGCCGAAGGCGAAGGGCGATCCCTACTTTATCAGCTGCAAGGCCGGCGCCGAAAAGGCCGCGCAGGAACTCGGCGCCGAGCTTTTATGGGACGGCCCGACCGATCTCGATCCGGCCAAGCAGAACGAGGTCGTCGAAGCGTGGATCACGCGCGGCGTCGATGTGATCGCCGTTTCGGTCGAAAACAAGGAAGGCATCTCGACCGTGCTGCGGAAAGCCAAAGACAAGGGCATCAAGGTCATCACCTGGGACGCCGACGCCGAAAAGGACGCGCGCGATTTTCTGATCAACCAGGCGACGCCGCAGGGCATCGGCGAGACGCTGACCGACGAAGCCGCGCGGATTATGGGCGGCAAGGGCGAATTCGCGATCGTCACGGCCAGCCTGAGCGCCGCCAACCAGAACGAATGGATCAAATACATCGAGTCCCGGCTTAAAGAGAAATACCCCGAGATGAAGCTCGTCGGGATCAAGCCCTCGGACGGCGACCGCGACCGCGCGTTTTCGGAGACCCAGAATATCCTCAAAGTCTACCCTAACGTCAAGCTCGTGATGGGCATCGCCGCGCCGGCCGTGCCGGGCATCGCCGACGCCGTCAAACAGTCGGGCCGGACGGACGTCAAGGTGACGGGGCTCAGCTTACCGAATATGTGCAAACCCTACATCAAGGACGGCGTCGTCGATTCGATCGTGCTCTGGAACACGACCGATCTCGGGTATCTGACGGTCTACACGGCCGACGCGCTCGCCAAAGGCACGTTCAAAAAAGGCGACACCAAGATCAGCGCCGGTTCGATGAAGGACATCGAGGTCGTCGGCGACGAAGTCCGGCTCGGCAAGCCGTTCATCTTCAACAAGGACAACGTCGATAATTTCAATTTTTAGGATTATTTTTGTTTTTTAACGCAGAGGCGCAAAGCCGCGAAGGTTTCAAATGTTGTCCCGTGCCGAATCGATTTCCGGGACAACTTCGCCCGGTCCCTGACGAACAATCCGAAATCCGAAATCCGAAATCCGAAATCGAAATGGGCCGCGTCCCTGCCCGACGCGGCCCATTTCGATTTAATGAAAAAGAGATTGTAAACAAAGACGGAATAGTCCTTCGGATCAGCCATTTGCCTGCCACTGCGCTTGACCACCATTTTTTCTTCCGTTGTTTATAGAAAGGTTTATTCGGATTTCGATTCCAAAAAAAACGCGGAAATATTTCAAAACCGTTAATTTGAGCGAATCAGGTTCGAAAAAAAGGCTGCGAATCCCGCTGTCGGGCGGCCTTTACCTCACTTTTCGGCATTTTTTCCGTTTTCTCCAGTCCGAGCCGCCAAAACCGCCGGCCGGTTCGATTCGACCGAAGTTTTCGATCCGCCGGTCGCCGCGATTTTTAATCGGCCCGGCATCAGTCGGAAACATTGTCCGCGCAAAAAAAAGCGGCTCCCGTGAAAATCACGAAAGCCGCATAAATCGGATGCTCCCGGCGCGATTCGAACGCACGGCCTGTCGCTTAGGAGGCGACCGCTCTATCCTGCTGAGCTACGGGAGCAGGACAATTTCGGATTGTGGATTGCGGATTGCGGATTGTCAAGCGGAGTTTGGTTTTTGATCGTCGATTTTCGATTTTCGATCTTCGATCTTAACCCTTCAATCCTCACCCAGAAACAAATCCGAAATCCGAAATCCGAAATCCGAAATCCCTATGAGTCGTACCGGATCAGCGAGCGGACGTCGTAGCCTTTGAATTTGTCGCGGCCGTTCAGAAAATCGAGCTCGACGACGAAGAGCAGGCCGACGATGACGCCGCCAAGCCCCTCGACGAGATCGACGACCGCTTTGGCCGTGCCGCCGGTCGCGAGCAGATCGTCGACGATCAATATCCGATGGCCTTCGCCGACCGCGTCCTTGTGCATTTCGAGCGTGTCCTGACCGTATTCGAGATCGTAGGACACGGAAACCTTTTCGGCCGGCAGCTTTTTCGGCTTGCGGACCGGGACGAAGCCCGCGCCGAGATGATAGGCGAGCGGCGCGGCGAAGATAAAGCCGCGCGATTCGACGCCGATCACGGTGTCGATCTGCTCGCCCTGATAATGCTCGGCGAGCGCGTCGATCGTCTGCTTCAAACCGGTCGGGTCCTTCAAAAGCGTCGTAATGTCGTAAAAATTGATGCCTTCTTTCGGAAAATCGGGCACTTCGCGAATAAGTTTTCTTAAATGTTCCATAATTCGATTGCGGATTTCGGATTTCGGATTTCGGATTTTCGCCGAGCCGGGCCGAAACGCCTGTTTCTCTGTTGAAGTCTGACGACTCAAGACTCAAGACTCAAGACTCAAGACTAAAATCTACCTCTCGATTCTAAACGATGAATATAAGCGGCTCGGGTCGTGAACCGTTTCCTCGATCTCTTCGACCCGCGAAAAAGTCGGGCCGGCGAGCAGGTCGTGCTTGAAGTCTTCGACCGCGCGCGCGTCGCCCTCGGCCCAGACCTCGACCCGTTCGTCTTCGAGATTGCGGACATAACCCAATACCTGATGCCGCGCCGCCGCCCGCTGCGCGAAAAAGCGATACCCGACCCCCTGCACGATCCCGCTGATTAGATATTTTCTGGCAACTTTCATAAAAGTGGAGAGTGGAGAGTGGAGAGTGGAGAGTCCGGGGAATTTCCTTTTTTTTCTTCACTCTTCAGTTTCCGCTTGCTGCTCCCTTATTTAACGATAACTCTCAAAAAAGTGGAGAGTGGAGAGCGGAGAGTCCGGGGAATTTCTTTTAACTCTCCACTCTCCACTCTCCACTCTCCACTCATTCTCATCCGATCGCGTCGAGACATTCCATCAGCGGCCGCTGGCGGCACGTGTAGATCGGCATCCCGCGGAGCGTGAACTTCGAGGCGGCGGTCTCGCGCATTTCCTCGGCGAGCGCCAGAAAATCCTTCGGCTCGTCGGTTTCGAAGCTGACGATGTATTCCTGCTCGCTGAAGCCGAAGGCGTGCGTCAGATGGATCCGGATGTTCTCGAACTTCTTGCCGACCATAAAATTCTGCTCGATCAGCTCGGCCCGCTCATCGTCGGTGATCGTGTACCAGTCGCGGTTTTTCGCGCACGGGTAGACGAAATGATATTTTTTGAGCCCCGGCTTGACGTGATAGCGGTCCTCGGTCGATTGATGCGAATCCTCGGGGATGAACATCATCCGTTTGGTGATCGCCAGATAGTTGTCCGACGTTTCGAGATAGTTCCCGAGATTCGTCCGGTAGAGCTTGGCCGTCATATCCTGAATCGCGTCGAGCGAATCGCCGATCCGCCAGAACATCAGATCGGCCTTCGAATCGAAACCGACGAGCGAATAGCTGTAAAGCAGCAGACTTTCGCGGAACTTGTTGAAGACGTTTTGGAATTCGGATTTGAAAAGGCGCTTTGTTTCGAGGTCGAGCTTGCGCCAGTCGGGATTGACCCGGAAAAAGATGAAATTGACGAACTGTTTTTCGATCACCGGGAACAATTGGGGTTCCTTGTTGTCGGAAACCAGCCGCAGGGGACTTAATTCCGGCTCTTTTTTTTCGAAGTCGAATAGTTCCATTTTCGTAAAAATTCGCGGTTGCGAGACGAATTGTTTCTCAGCCTATTGTGCCAATTTTCGGCATCAATGTCCAAAGAGGAAAGTTTTTTTGAACCGCCGCCGGACGCGGAAGCGCAACTGCCTGAAGAGGTAGGATTTAAAAAATATTGACACTTGCCGGACATGCGGGCTAACATCTTAAATATTCTTCTATTAGGTTTAGTTTAGTTTTAGCACAATCAGGCGTTAAAAACGGTCCGGCTTCGGCCGGGGTAAACTGTTCGTGAAAAGCGGCCCGTTGTCAAAGGGATCGAGAAAACCGTTCAGCGACCCGAACCGTCGGCCGTTTCTTATTTTTTTCGGTTGAGGGAGAAAAACAAATGAAAGGTAAATTAAGAAAGCTATTCGTGACGGGAGGTCTGGTGCTGCTCGTCGCGATTGCCGGCCGGGCCGAGATCTTTACGGCCAATCTGACCGGCGCGCAGGAAGTGCCGGGGGTCGCGACGACGGCGACCGGCTACGCGCGGATCGTCGTCAACGAAGGCGCGGGCACGCTGACATTCAGAGTCGTTTTCAGCGGCCTGTCGAGCAATCAGACGGCTTCGCACATCCACGCGCCGGCGGCGATCGGCGCGTCGGCCGGCGTCGCCATCAATTTCGGCGCGGTCGGCGGCACGTCGGGCACGATCACCGGCTCGACGACGATCACGCCGACGCAGCTCGCGCAGCTGCGCCAGCATCTCGGCTATGTCAACGTCCATTCGGTGAATTTTCCGGGCGGCGAGATTCGCGGGCAGCTGGGCGTCCAGCGGCCGGTCGACAACGACGGCGACGGGCGGACGGATTTCAGCGTCCTTCGTTTCCCGACCGTCACGCCGCCGGGCGTCTCGCCGATCACTTACTGGAACCAAAACTCGACCGGCACGGTGCAGAACGCCGCGTGGGGCGACGCGAACCGCGATTTTCCGGCGCCGGGCGATTATGACGGCGACGGCGTCACCGACATCGCGCTCTACCGCAACGGCGCGACGGCCGGGGCGCAGAGCGAATTCTGGATCATCCGCAGCTCGGACGGCAACATTCAGTATTACGCGTGGGGCGTCAACGGCGATCAGGCGGTCGCGCGCGATTACGACGGCGACGGCATTACCGACGTCGCGGTGTTCCGGCGCGGCGCAACGGCCTCCGACATCACCGGCTGGTATATCCGCAACAGCTCGACCGGGACGGTGCGGATCGAGGCCTTCGGCCTGAGCGGCGACGGGACTAACTCGTTCGACACGCCGATTCCGGGCGATTACGACGGCGACGGCAAGTTCGATCTCGCCGTTTACCGCTTCGGCCTGTCGCCGGCCAACAATTTCATCATCAAGCGCAGCTCGGACAACGTCATCACCTATCAGGCTTTCGGCAACTTTAATTCCGATTACATCGTGCCGGGCGATTACGACGGCGACGGGAAATACGATCTCGCCGTCGCGCGGACCGGCGCGCTCACCACCTCGCCGCTCGTCTGGTGGATTTTGCAGAGCTCGACCGGGACGACCCGCACGCAGACTTTCGGGATCACGTCCGATCTGGTCGCGCAGGGCGATTACGACGGCGACGGCCGCACCGATCTCGCCGTTTACCGTCCGGGCGCGACGGCCGGCAGTCAAAACTTCTACTGGATCCAGCAGAGCTTCACCAATACTTCGGCGACCGTTCCGTGGGGCGTGAAGGGCGACTTTTCGGCGAATACTTTCGATACCCGCTGATCGGCGGTTTGAAAGGAAAGGTTCCGGCTCTGAAACCGGAGCCTTTTCTTTTGGCGGCCGATTTACAAACCTCCGCGTTTAATGCCAAAATTGAAAGCTATGAAACGCCTTTTCGCCGGTCTGATTCTTGTTCTGACGACGAGCCTCGCGGCCTTCGCGCAGCAGCGTCCGCTTTTGACCGAGGACGTCGACATCACGCCCCCCGGCACGTTCGAGATCGCGGCCGGCGTCGATTTCTTTCAGAAGGCGAAGTTTCCGCTCTCGGGGCTTAACGGCGACCTGACGCGCGTCGGCGACATCCGCGTCCGCACCGGTTTCGCGCCGAACGTCGAGATCCAGGTCGAGGGCGTGCTCCAGAACTTTCTCGCGATCAACACACAGACCACGCCGTCGCCGATTCCTTTGAATCTCGACGGCAACTCGACCAACGACAACGGCGATTTTCTGATCTCGACCAAGATCAAGCTCCGCAGCGAAACGAAAAACATCCCGGCGCTCGGTTTCAAGTTCGGCTTCGAGATGCCGAATTCCGATCAGGCGCGCGGCATCGGGACGAACCAGATCAACGTCTTCGGAAAGGTCCTGCTGCAGAAACGCTTCGGGCGCACGAAAGGGAAAGCGCCGCGCGTCAATATTTTCGGCAATCTCGGAATCGCGATTATGACCGCGCCGCTCGAAAAATTCACGCAGAACGATCTCCTGCTGTACGGCCTCGCCGGCATTTACAAGGTCAGCGACCGGATCAGCCTCGTCAGCGAGGTCAACGGCCGGCTCAACACGCGCAGCGGCGCGGCGCCGCTCGGCACGGAAAGCGTCGGCCAGTTTCGGATCGGCACGCAGATCAAAGCGTCGAGCCTCCGCTTCGACACGGCCGCCGTCTTCGGTCTCACGAAATTCAGCCCGCGCACCGGCATCACCTTCGGCGTCACCTATCAATCGCCGAACATCTTCAAACCGGCGCAGTAAAATTAGAGAAAAAACGAGTTTTGAGTTCCGCCTTGAGGCGGCTTCGGCGGCGGGTTGGAAAATCAGCCGGCGGAACGGAGCCGCCTCAAGGCGGAACTCAAAACTTTTCGTGCTGAATGGTATTTCGCAATTGCTGAATGACATTCCTTTATTGCTGAATGACATTTCGCAATTGCTGGATGGTATTCCTTTATTGCTGAATGGTATTTCGCAATTGCTGGATGACATTTCGCAATTGCTGAATGGTATTTCGCAATTGCTGAATACCATCCAGCAATTGCGAAATACCATTCAGCACAAAAGGTTTGACAAAACGCGATTGTCGGCTCGATGGCGTAAACTGTTATATCTTAACGAGTTGGTTGATCGGCGAGTGGCCTTTGCCCAAGTGCGGGGCGGTCCGGATCGCTTCGGTGACGAATTTTTTCGCGGATTCGACCGCCTCGATCAGCGATTTGCCGTGCGCGAGATTGGCCGCGATCGCCGCGGCGAACGTGCAGCCCGTGCCGTGGGTCGCCGTCGTCTCGATAAAATCAGCCGTAAATGTGAATTCTTTGTCGTCCATAAAAAGAAAATCGACAGCCCGGGGGATTTCGGATTTCGGATTTCGGATTTCGGATTTCCGGGTTCGTGAAGTAGATTCCTGATCGGCGTGGGAATATTCCGGAACGGTGATTTCCGGGCTTAATTGACTTATCGGCAGATGGCCGCCTTTGATAAGGACGTTTTTCGCGCCCTGCGTCTGCATCACGCGCGCGGCGCGGCGGATGTCGGCGACCGATTCGATCTTCAGACCGGTGATCCGTTCGGCTTCGGGCACGTTCGGCGTGACGACCGTCGCGAGCGGGAAGAGCCGTTCGATCAGGGTCTTGAGCGCGTCGTCCGAGATCAGGTCGAAACCCGACGTCGAGCGGACGACCGGATCGACGACGTAGTTCGAGAGCCCGAATTCCGTGATGATCCGGGCGACTTCGCCGATGATCTCGCCGGTCGGCAGCATTCCGGTCTTGAGCGCGGCGACCCGGAAATCGTCGAGAATCGGCAGAATCTGCCCGCGGACGGTGGCGGCCGTCTGATCGACCGCGCCGAACACGCCCTGCGTGTTCTGAAACGTCAGCGAAGCGATCGCGGCCGTCGCGAAGCAGCCGAACGCCGAAAAGGTCTTGACGTCGGCGATGACGCCCGCGCCGCCCGACGGGTCGACGCCGGCGATCGTCAGACAGACCGGCTGTTTTTCGGAATTAATTGGATTCATCACTTGGAATTAATTGGATTCATCACGCGGAACGATATCTTCGAGCTTCATCAGCGAGCCGGCGGGCGGCGTCTTGCATTTGATCGTCGCGGTCTTTTCCGCGCCCTTCGTGACTTCGACCGTCGCTTCGCGGACGGCGGGCTTTTCCTCTTCCATATCGTCGTCTTCGAGGACGTAGGAAAAACCGTCGTTCTCGAACGAGAGCGTGAGCATCGTGACGAGCGGCCGCGTGTAGCGCGTGTAGCGGAATTTTTGGGCGGAATCCTTACGCTCTTTCGGATATTCGAGCTCAACCTTGCCGGGCACGCCGTAACGGTACTGGACATAACCGCGGTCTTCGGCCAGATCCTTCGAAGCGCAGATCGAGAGCACCTTCGCGCGGGTCGTCGTGCAGGTCCAGATCGTCTGCTCGCGCGCCGCGCAGAGCGATTTCGGCCGCGCGCTCGATTCGATGCCCGCGCCCGCCGCCGCCTCGCCGCCGCCCGACGCGTAAAGGGCGAGACCGGCCGCGATCAACGCCGCGAGGATCGCGATTTTCGAACGATATTTATTCATTGTTCTTCGGTTTCCGGCGATTCAGGCGGCTCTTTTGACGAGTCGGTCGTTGCCGTTGAACTCGACGTAGTGGACCAGCCCCATTTCCTCGATATCGACCAGCGTTCCCGTTTCGAGATAAGACCAGGCCCGACCGTATTTCTCGGAAAACTGGTTGCTGTCGATCACGCAGACGATGATGCCCTCGGCATCATCGACCAATACCCTGTCCCCGATAATAACTTCCTGACCGTCTAAATATCTCATTTTTAATACATATTTTTACGGTAAAAAAGGCCGGATGTCCAGACTTTTTTTCAAAGTCGGTCAAAAAAAGATCGATTTCGCGGATTTTCGGCCGTTTCTTCATTCATCATCATTACTGTTAAAAAGATCGGCAATCCGGATTTCGGTACTTTTAATCAGAGTTGTTCGGCACGGTAATTGACAGGGCCGGCGATTCGTTCGTGAACCGCGTTTTCGATTGAATCGGAACCGGCACCACGGCGAATGCTGATTTTTTATCCGCCAAAAACACCAAAAACACTAAATATTATTCGTGTCTTTTTAGTGTTTTTCGTGTCTTTCGTGGACAAAAAAAAACAACCGCTCGCCGGCCGGTATTTTCATTTACCGCTAAGTTTCGCGGCGTTTTGTCCCAAAAATCATTAAAAGAGCGATTGAGCACGTGCCGAACAGTTCTGACTTTTAATAGGACGCTGGAAATCCGCGGATTTAGCGGATTATCGCGGATAACTTAAAATAAATCCGCGATAATCCGCCAAATCCGCGTTCACCCGCGGCCTATTAAGCCAATTATTCACAGCTCTTTCAATTTAACAGTAATGCATCACCGTCAAAGATCAGCCCGGCCATTCGCCTGATCCGTTCCGGGTCGTTCAAAAGCTTGATCGCCGCGATCCCGCGCGCGCCGGCGGCGAGCGTTTCGCGAAAGTTATGCTCGTCGATGCCGCCGAGCGCGACGACCGGAAGATCGCCGGCCGCGGCGACGGCTTCGCGCAGTTTTTCGACGCCCTGCGGCGGGCCGTAGATCTTTTTCGATTCGGTTTCGAAGACCGGCCCGAACGTCGCGAAATCCGCGCCCGCCCGTCCGGCCGCGACGACTTCGGCCGCCGCGTGCGTCGAAACGCCGACGATGAACGGCGGCGGGAAATGCGTGCGGATAATATGTGCCGGCAGCGATCCGGCCGTCAGATGCACGCCGTCGGCGCGGGCCGCGAGCGCGACGTCGGCGCGGTCGTTGACGAGCAGCCGGGTCGGCGAATTCTTTGTTAATCGCGCGGCCCGCTCCGCCAACTCGAACAACAGCCGGGCCGGCAGCAGTTTTTCGCGAAGCTGGATCAGCGCGATCCGCGATTCGACGGCGCGCGCGACGAGCGCGAGCACGGCCGGAGATTTTTCGGCGAAATTGGCGGCCGTCAGCTCGCCGGTCGTGATCGGATACAGCAGCGGCCGGTCGAATATGCGGTTCATACCGATTTCGGATGGCGGATGGCGGATGGCGCAACGCTATTCGGCATCGCTTTTTTGTTTCGGGGCGGGCGGCTGGTCGCTCGTTTGAAGCGCGGCGACGTTTTCGCGGAAATGAGCGGTTTCCCAGAAAGCGATGAACAGATTGAGGATGCCGAGCCCGCTGACCGCGCCGCGCGCCCAGTTTGAGGCGACCGCTGTCCGGAGCAGCGGCAGGCCGGCCTTGTCCGAAATGAACGCGAGCAGGTAATTGTCGCCCCAGTCGCCGTTCAGGTTGAACCACGGAAAAAGCGTCAGGCAGAGGCCCAGCAGAAAGCAGAGCACGATAAAGAGAACGACTGTCAGTCTTTCAACCATAGCAATAAATTAACGTTTATACGGCGATTCAAATAGTATTGTTATAAAATAGCATTTTACCGCGACAATAAATTATAATTACTTCAACGCTTTTTGTTAAGTTTAACCCGATCTTAGTCTTGATTATGCAGTCTGGAGTCTGGAGTCTGGAGTCCTGAGTCGTTTGAAAGTCGCGATGGCCGATAGTAAACCCGGCCGTCGCCGCCGGCCGCGACCCGAGACTTCAGACTCAAGACTCCAGACTCAAGACTCAAGCCATTAAAACCAATGAAATTTCTCGGCATAGATGTCGGCACGGGCGGCTCGCGCGCGGTCGTGATCGACGAAAACGGAAAAATCTGCGCGGCGGCGACGGCCGAACACGCGGCGTTCGCTTCGCCCGAAATCGGCTGGGCCGAACAATCGCCCGACGACTGGTGGCGCGCCTGCCGCGCGGCGATCGGCGAAGTATTGCGGACGGTCGCCGCCGACGAGATCGGCGCGGTCGGCTTTTCGGGCCAGATGCACGGCTCGGTCTTTTTGGACGAACACGACGAGGTTCTCCATCCGGCGCTGCTCTGGTGCGATCAGCGGACCGGGAAACAGTGCGCCGAGATCACCGATAAGATCGGCGCGGAACGGCTGATCGAGCTCGTCTCGAACCCGGCGATCACCGGCTTTACGCTGCCGAAGCTGCTCTGGCTGCGCGAAAACCGGCCGGAAATCTGGACGCGCGTGAAGACCGTGCTGCTGCCGAAGGACTACATCCGGCTCCGGCTCTCGGGCGATCGGGCGAGCGACGTCGCCGATTCGTCGGGCACGCTCTATTTCGACGTGCAGAACCGCCGCTGGTCCGACGCGATGCTCGATTCGTTCGGGATCGACCGCTCGCTGATGCCGGAGGTTTTCGAATCGGTCGAGCCGACCGGAAAAGTGTCGGCCGCCGGCGCCGCGGCGACCGGTCTTTGCGAAGGCACGCTCGTCGTCGCCGGCGCGGGCGACAACGCCGCCGGCGCGATCGGGATGGGCATCGTCGCGCCCGGCACGGTGAGCGCGACGATCGGCACGTCGGGCGTCCTGTTCGCCGTCACCGATCAGCCGCGCATCGATCTCAAGGGCCGGATCCACACGCTCTGTCACGCGATTCCGGGCCGCTGGCACAACACCGGCGTGACGCAGGGCGCGGGCCTTTCATTAAAATGGTTTCGCGAGAATTTCGGCGCGGGCCGCTCCTACGACGAACTGACGGACGCCGCGGCGCGGATCGCGAGCGGGTCGGACGGCGCGCTCTGGCTCCCGTATTTGATGGGCGAGCGGACGCCGCATCTCGACGCGCGGGCGCGGGCCGCGTTCGTCGGTCTGACGGCGAGCCACACGAAGGCGCATCTCGTCCGCGCGGTCCTCGAAGGCGTCGCCTTTTCGCTGCGCGATTCGCTCGAGATTTTTAAAGAGCTCGGGGCCGGGATCGCGTCGATCCGGCTCGGCGGCGGCGGCGCGAAATCTCCGCTCTGGCGGCAGATTCAGGCCGACGTCTACGGGCAGGCGGTCGAAACGATCGAGGCCGACGAGGGCGCGGCGTTCGGCGCGGCGATCCTCGCCGGCGTCGGCGCGGGCGCGTGGAATTCGGTCGACGAAGCCTGCCGCGCGACGATCCGCGTCGCCGAACGGGTCGAACCGCAGCCGGCGTCGGTCGCCGAACTGAACCGCAATTACGCGGCCTACAAACTGCTTTACGCGGCGCTGAAGCCGGCGATGAACATTCTTAACGGCGAAATTTGACCGGCCGGTTTTTGAGTTCCGCCTTCAGGCCAATGGCGCAATGATTGATTTAGGCGGAACAAAAATATGCCGCGGATGACGCGGATGACGCGGATTTTCGCGGATTTTTGATAATAAGAATAAAAAAATCCGCGTAAATCCGCCAAATCCGCGTTTGTCCGCGGCCTATCAAACCATTCATTTCATTCAACTTCGCGCTTAATTTAAGGCCATTGGCCGCAAGGCGGAACTCAAAACTCTGATTCGATATGGGCGAAAAAACTCTGAACTGGGGGCTGATCGGCGCGGGCGACATCGCGCGCAAGCGGGTCGCGCCGGCGCTCGCGACGCTCGAAAACTGCCGGCTGGTCGCCGTCAGCCGGAACCGGGCGGCGCTCGCCGAAGAATTCGCCCGCGAATTCGGCGCGCCGAAATGGTTCGCGGACTGGGCAGCGCTGGTCGCCGACGGGGAAGTCGCCGCCGTCTACATCGCGACGCCGGTTTTTCTGCACGCCGAACAGACGATCCGGGCGGCCGAGGCCGGCAGGCATATTCTCTGCGAAAAACCGCTCGCCCTGAATGCGGCCGAATGCGGCCGGATGATCGACGCGGCCCGCGCGAACGGCGTCCGGCTCGGCGTCGCCTATTACCGGCGTTTTTACCCGCTCGTCCGGCGCGTCCGCGAAATTCTCGCGTCGGGAATGCTCGGGAAAATCGCGTTCGCGCGGATCGACGCGTTCGAGTTTTTCGATCCCGCGCCCGATCACCCGCGGCGCTGGCTGCTCGATCCGGCGCAAAGCGGCGGCGGCCCGCTGATGGATTTCGGCTGTCACCGGCTCGAAGTTTTGACCGATCTCTTCGGCGCGGTCCGCGCCGCGAAAAGCCTCGTCGCGAACCGCGTTTTCGGCCGCGCGGTCGAGGACACGGCGCTCGTCCTGCTCGAATTCGAAAACGGCGCGGCCGCGCAGCTGTCCGTCACGCACGCCGCCCGCGAGCCCCGCGACACGCTCGAAATTTTCGGCACGCGCGGCTCGATTCACATCCCGGTTTTAAATGGTAATAAACTGAATCTGATTATCGACGGCGCGGAAACGACCGAATTTCACCCGCCCGCCGCCAACGTCCACGCCCCGCTGATCGCCGACTTCACGGCCGCCGTCCTCGCCGGCCGCGAACCGATCGTGACGGCCGAAACCGGCCTCGCGATCTCAAAACTCACCGAAAAAATCTATCGGGATTAAGAGCTTGTTGAAATTTTCGAAATATCGGCGGAAAAGGCAACGTTCGTGACAAAATTCGCTGAAGGGATCGACCGACCGAACGGCGAGCAGTTGTTTATCGATCCACTAAACACACTAAAAACACTAAAAATATTTCGTGTTTTTAGTGTGTTTAGTGGATCGATAAAAAAAGCGTTCGCGGCCTCAAACCATAAATTAAAACAGACTCGAAAGCCGAACCAATCCGAAATCCGAAATCACCTCGGTGGCGCCGTCGAATCGCGCTTGATCAGATAGGTCGGAATACGGACTTCGATGCCGTGCTGGCTGGGCCGGTCGACGGTCATCATCAGCGCCTCGACGGCGCGGCGGCCGATCTCGACGCGCGGCGAGCAGACGGTCGTCAGCGGCGGGTCGGCGAGCCCGGCGAAGGCGATGTCGTCGAACCCGATGATCGAGATGTCCTGCGGGACGCGGCGGCCGGCGGCCTTGAATTCCTGCATCGCGCCGAGCGCCATCAGATCGTTGGCGACGACGACGCCCGTCGGCAGCTCTTTTTCCTGGAGCATCTGCGACGCGGCGCGGCGGCCGCCCTCGAAGCGGAAATCGCCCTCGTAGATCTTCGGTTTGCCGGCTTTCGGGAAATGCTTTTTCATCGCCGCGATAAAGGCCGCTTCGCGGACGCGGCCCGAATGGATTTCCTGCGAGCCGGCAATATGCGCGATGTTTTTGTGGCCCAAAGAGACGAGATGCTGGACGGCCTCGTCGATGCCGACCGCGTAATCGAGGATCACGTTGCTCATCTTTTCGCCGACCGCGCCGAGGTCGTGAAAGACGATGCTCGTCTTTTTGCGGCGGGCGATTTCGACCAGCGATTCGTCGAACTCCGAGATCATCAGGACGATGCCGGCGACCTTCATCTGGATCAGCCGGTGAACGTCCTCGACCGCGCGCTCGACGTTGTAGTTGGTGTTGAGCAGGATCAGGTCGTAGCCCTTTTCGATCACCGAGGCCTCGACGCTCTTGATGATTTCGGGGAAAAACGGGTTCGAGATGTCCGAGACGAGCAGACCGATGATCTTGCTCCGGCCGAGCGCGAGCATCTGCGCGTGGGCGTTCGGGTGATAGTCGAACTTCTTGATCGCCTGCTGAACCTTTTCGCGCGTTTCGTCGGTGACGTATTTCGTTTTGTTGATGACGTGAGAAACCGTGGCGGTCGAAACTCCGGCTTCGCGGGCAATGTCTTTGATTCTCATACCTTAAACAAAGTAATGGATTTGCGGGGAAAAATCAAAAAATGGATCGGATATCGGATGTCGGAATCTGGATTTCGGATTTCGGATTTCGGATTTCGGATTGGTTTGGGGATGGGGAAAGAGCGTGGCGGCCGGGCAATTATGGAGATAGAGACGGATGAACGGGGAATCGGGCGGAGGTTTATCCGGCTGTGAAAACAGGTTTCGGGAAGTAATACCGGGATGTCATAAAAACAGAGGAATTATCGGCTTACCCGCCAATGATCGAATGATCGTTCGAGCTGCGAACGTTGGTTTAACCGTCCGCCAAAACACTAAAAACCCTAAATTTCTTTCGTGTCTTGTTAGTGTTTTTGGTGTTTTTAAGCACCGGGCCGGATATTCGGCGGCATCAGGAAATTGTCTGATTTCGGAGCGCGAAAGCGGACTGGAGCGCTGGCCGTCCCGGTTGCCAACGCCGCGCCAGCGCGAACAAACGCTGCGTTTGCTTTGACGTTGAAAGCCGGTGAAACGTCGGTGCGTTTTGCAAACGCAGTGCAGGCAGGGCCGCCTGCACTACGGATTGCGGCCGCCGAT
>JAFDVJ010000069.1 GCA_018269075.1 Acidobacteriota bacterium | reverse complement strand
GATCATCACGGTCTTGATGCCCATCCGCCGGAGCTGACTGAAACGCTCGCGCATCCCGCCCTTGACGATGTCCTTCAAATAAATGACGCCGAGCGGTTTTTGATTGTCGGCGACGACGAGCGGCGTGCCGCCGGCCCGGGCGATTCGTTCGACGATTTCGCGCAGCTCGGCCGGCGATCGATAACCGTTGCCGTTGCCGACATATTTTTCAATCGCGTCGACCGCGCCCTTGCGGATTTCGCGGCCGTCGAGATTGACGCCCGACATTCGGGTCTGCGCCGTGAACGGCACGAATTCGTGCGTCTGGCCGAGTTCGTGGATCCCGCGCCCGCGAAGCCCGTATTTTTCCTTGGCGAGCACGACGATCGAACGGCCTTCGGGCGTTTCGTCCGCCAGACTGGAAAGCTGGGCCGCGTCCGCCAGAATCTTTTCGTCGACGCCCCTGAGCGGAATAAATTCCGAGGCCTGACGGTTGCCGAGCGTGATCGTGCCGGTTTTATCGAGCAGCAGCGTGTTGACGTCGCCCGCCGCTTCGACGGCGCGTCCCGACATCGCGAGCACGTTGTGCTGCACGAGGCGGTCCATTCCGGCGATGCCGATCGCCGAGAGCAGCCCGCCGATCGTCGTCGGAATCAGGCAGACGAGCAGCGAAATGAGCACGAAAACGGTTTGCGCCGCGTTCGAATAAATCGCGAACGGCTGGAGCGTCACGACCGCCAGCAAAAAGATGATCGTCAGCCCGGCGAGCAGAATGTTGAGCGCGATTTCGTTCGGCGTTTTCTGCCGCGAAGCGCCTTCGACCAGCGCGATCATCCGGTCGATAAACGTTTCGCCCGGATTCGAAGTGACGCGCACCTTGATCCAGTCGGACAACACGCGCGTGCCGCCGGTGACGGCCGAACGGTCGCCGCCCGATTCGCGAATGACCGGCGCGCTTTCGCCCGTGATCGCCGATTCGTCGACCGACGCGACGCCTTCGATCACCTCGCCGTCGCCGGGAATAAAATCGCCCGCTTCGACTAAAACGACGTCGCCTTTGCGAAGCTCGGTCGCCGGCGTAATGACCGCCGCGCCGGATTTGTCCAAAAGTTTGGCGGTCGTTTCGGTTTTCGATTTGCGAAGCGTGTCGGCCTGCGCCTTGCCGCGGCCTTCGGCCATCGCTTCGGCGAAATTCGCGAAACCGACCGTGAACCAGAGCCACAGGGTGATTTGAATCTCGAAACCCAGATGACCGGTTTCGCCCGTCAGGATGTTTGTCAGAATTTTCAGCGTCAGAAACGCCGCGCCGATTTCGACGACGAACATCACCGGGTTTTTGAGCATCGTCCGCGGATTCAGCTTTTTAACCGAGTCGACGAGCGCCTGTGTAATAATTTTCTTGTCCCAAATGGAAATTGCCTTTTTCATTGTCCTCAACCGTTCTTCGGAGAGCGGACCCGAATCTTAAATAAACGATCCGAAATCCGAAATCCGAAATCCGAAATCAAAATGTCTGTCCGGCGTACATCTGGAAATGTTCCAGAATCGGCGACAGGCTGAGCGCCGGGAAAAACGTCAGCGCGCCGACGATCAAAACGATGCTCACGAGCAGCGTCGCAAAGAGCGGCGTGTTGACCGGAAAAGTTCCCAAACTGGGCGGAATCCGTTTCTTTCGCGCCAGATTGCCCGCAATCGCGAGCGCCGGAATAATCATCATAAATCTGCCGAAGAGCATCGCCGCGCCGAGCGCCGAGTTGTACCAGGGCGTATTCGCGTTCAATCCGGCGAAGGCCGAGCCGTTGTTGCCGGTGCCGCTCGTGAACGCGTAAATGATCTCCGAAAGCCCGTGCGCGCCCTGATTGTTGAGCGACGTCAGACCGAAGTCCGGGGCGAGCGCCGACACCGCCGCAAAAACCAGAATGATCAGCGGAAAGATCAGCGCGTAAAGCATCGCCATCTGGACGTCGTACGCCTCGATTTTCTTGCCGAGATATTCCGGCGTCCGCCCGACCATCAGCCCGGCGATGAACACGGTCAGAATGATCATCACGAGAATTCCGTACATCCCGGCGCCGACGCCGCCGAAAATCACCTCGCCGAGCATAATGTTGACCATCGGCACGAGTCCGCCGAGCGGCGTAAAGCTGTCGTGCATCGAGTTGACCGCGCCGCACGAGGCGTCGGTCGTGACGGTCGCGAAAAGCGCCGAATTCGCGACGCCGAAGCGCGTTTCCTTGCCTTCGAAATTGCCGCCGACAACCCGTTGATCGACGGTCGCCGGATAAAGCGGATTGCCCGCGCTTTCGGCCCAGTACGTCGTAAAAACTCCGGCGAAGAACAAAAACGACATCGCCGCGAACACCGCCCAGCCGTGGCCGGGCGATTTCGTCATTCTTCCGAGCGTGTAGGTAAAGCCGGCGGGAATTACGAAAATCAGCAGCATCTGGACGAAATTCGAGAGCGGCGTCGGGTTTTCGAACGGATGCGCGGCGTTGGCGTTGAAAAAGCCGCCGCCGTTCGTGCCGAGCATCTTGATCGCGACCTGCGAGGCCGCCGGCCCCTCGGCGATCGTCTGCGTGTCGATCGTCTGGTCTTCCTTCACGGCATCGCCGTTCGCGTCCCTGATCACGTTGCCGCCGGCGTCTTTTTTATCGACCTGCACGACGAACGATTCGGTCAGTTTCGCCGTGTCATAGGGTTTGAAATTCTGAATCACTCCCTGCGAAACAAGGAAAATCGCGGCCAAAAACGAAATCGGGAGCAGAACATAAAGCGTCCCGCGCACCAGATCCGCCCAGAAATTGCCCAATTTATCGGTTTCAAACCGCGCGATGCCGCGAATAAACACGATCGCCAGCGCCATTCCGACGGCCGCCGAAACGAAGTTTTGAATCGTCAGCCCGGCCATCTGCGAGAAATAACTCATCGTCGTCTCGCCGCCGTAGCCCTGCCAGTTCGTGTTCGTGACGAACGAAACCGCCGTATTGAACGACGAATGCTCGCTCGGCGCGGCGAACGACTGCGGATTGAGCGGCAGATAAAACTGAAGCCGCTGAATCGCGTAAAGCGCCAGGCTCGAAACGAGGCTGAACAGCAGCATCGCCGCGCCGTACTGCTTCCAGTTCATCTCGCGCTCCGCGTCGACGCGGCAAATCGCGTAAAACAGGCGTTCGACCGGCTTCAGTAAAAAGCTCAAAAAGGTTTTCTCGCCGGCGTAAACCCGGGTCAGATAAATTCCCACGGGTTTCGTCAAAAGCAGCAGCACGACGAAAAAAAGTAAAATTTGCAGAATTCCTTCGAGTGTCATATCAGTTTTTCATTCGGTCTTCGACCGGAACACCGAACCGCTTAGAACTTCTCGGGTCTGAGAAGCGCGTAGGTTAAATAAACAAGCAATAAAATCGAGCAGATAACTGCCAGAATCGTTTCCAGACTCATTTTTCAGACTCTCCTTTCCGGAGGGCTTCGCAGCCCCGCAAATAACCCAGAGCAAGCAGAAAAAATCCGATGATCGCTAAAATAAAAATCAAATCCGACATATATATTCCTTATTCGTCCACTCCTCAAGTGACGGCGGACAACCGACCGCCGCAATCGTTACCACGCGCCGTCCTTGCGGCCGACCCACCAGATAAAGCCGAGCGTCGCCGTGTTCTGCTCTTTTTTCAGGACGTTCAGATCGTTGGTCGTGAAAAACGGCCGGTTCGACCAGTCGCGCCGGTATTCGGCGCGCAGCAGAAAGCCCTCGGCGAATTTGTATTCGCCCGTCACGGTCAACTCCTTCAGGGCCTGCGTCGTGCCGCTGAAAAGCCCGCCGCGATCCGATAAATACTCGGCCCGCCCGGCGACCGCGAACTTCGGCGTGAATTGATGACGCAGGTAAACGGCGCCGCCCGCGACGCGCGCCGGCGCGTCGCGCCGGTTGACGCGGTTGACGACGTAATCGCCTTCGAGGGCGAGCGTCGTTTTATCGCTTAACAGAAACGTTCCGTAGGCGTCGAAAACGTGGAATTTTCCTTTCGGCGTGATCCGTCCGCGGGTCGTGTCGAAGACGGCCGGCGTCGTTTCATCGACCGGCTGCTGATCGCGCTGCTCCTGCCCGACGTAATAATTGCCCTGCAAAATGATTTTGTTCGTCGGTTTGTAGGTCAGCAGAATCGCCTGCGATTTCGAATTGTTGAAATCCTCGGACTGCTGCGCGCCGTTGACGAGCCAGTAAACGGCCGTCAGCTTGTCCGTCAGCGGATAGGAAGCCCGCAGTCCCGTGTGATAATAGGGCAGATAATTGAAGAAATAAGAGCGCGAATAATTGAAATTGTCCTTCGCGTAATTCGTTTCGTAGCCGAGCGCGCCGGCCCATTTGCCGAAATCGAGCGTCAGCCCCTTGCCGACCGGCGCGACGTAAGTGCCGTAGGCCTGCCAGACGGGACGATAAATTTCCGGTCGTAATTCGTTCGCCGGATTTCCCTGAACGGTCTGCGTCGCCTGCCCGAACTGCAGATCGAGCCGGAAGCCGAACCGCCGGCCCTTTTCGACGTTCGGCGCGTTCTCGACGACGACGCTCGCCTGACCGAGACTGAAGCTGTCGGCCGAAGCGTCGTAGGCGCGGAGCGGGTTGAAACGATTGTACGGACGGTTGAAGTTATAGGCGTAATAACCGTCGATGCCGAAGTTGATCGTCGTGTCGCGGAAAAAATCGAGCACCCCGCGATCTTCTTTGCTCAATTCGAATTTCTCCGTTTGGCTCGCGTTAACGGCCGTCGCGGCCGGCGTCGAAGCGGCGGCCGAAACCGTCGCCGGCGCTTCCGGTTTGACGCTGTCGCCGGTCGGCGTGCGCGATTCGAGCTCCTGCAGTCTTTTTTCGAGTTTTTCGATCCGTTCGGTCAGCAAACGCTCGCGCTCGCTCATTTCGTCTTCTTTTTTGACCGGATTCGGCGGCGTCTTCAAAAGCGCGCTTTCGTCGGCCGGAACGCCGACGCCCGTCTGCTGGGCGCGCGCGGCGGCGGGCCCGAGCCCGATGAAAATAAACAAAGCGACGATGAAAAATAAATTTGTTAAATTGTGAAACTTCATTGATCCTTCCTGGCCGGAAATTTTATCGCTGCTCTTCGTCCGGCAGTCCGTTATTCCGGCAATACTCGATTTTGAGGGCTTTTTTGATGCTTTCGAGCCTGTCGAGACAATGCGCCGACAGCGCCCCGAGCGGAAAAGTGACGACGATCAGCCAGATGCCGAGCGCTTTCAGAAAATGGTTTTCGGCCAACAGGCCGAACAGCGCCAAAGCATTGATAATCAGTCCGGCGACGCCGGTCGCGATTCCGAGACCGGCGCTCAGGATGAGCGCGTTCGTCCAGTTTTTCCGGCGAATGCAAAGATTCGTTTCGACGTTATTCTTATTTTTATCGCTGACAATAATATCGGGTAAAATCATTTCTCTCATATCCATTCCCCCGGCTCCATTCGAAAATCGTTCGAAATTGTTCGAGCCGGAAATAGAATATGAAAGATTTCATAAAGGTGGGGTAAATAACTCATAAAAAGTTAATAAAGACTGTAAATTGCTGATATGGCTGATTTTATGAAGGCAGCGAAGTTATTTGGAGAAAAGTCCGGAGGCGATTGCCGGGATCAGTACGAGGGCGAGGGCGAGCGATTTCAATAAAACCTGTTCATTGATTCGTTCGCCCTCGACGAGCATCACCAGAAATCCGAGCAGGATCGGGCCGACGACGAGGAAAACCCGCGGATTCAATTTTTTTTTCGGACGATGACGACGAAAGGGAAGATGTTTTATTTCGACGATGCCCCGCCCCGAGCGGGGTTGTAAATTCCATTCCATAAAAAAACCGGCGATCATTGCGTTCGCCGGTTTTATCCTGCCCGAAAGATCGTAAAAGACGGATAAAATTCCAATAAAAAGTTCATAAAATTTATTCCTTGAAGGGATTAAACCGGTAGCCGACCCACGGTTCGGTGAGGATATAGCGGGGCGCGGCCGGGTTCGACTCGATTTTTTTGCGGAGATTGCCGATAAAGACGCGGAGATATTCGGTCTGTTCGGTGAAGTTGCCGCCCCAGACCGCGCCGAGCAGCGCGCGGTGCGTGAGGACTTTGCCGTGATTGCGGATGAGAAACGCCATCAGCTCGAACTCCTTCGGCGTCAGGTGAATCTCGCCGCCGCGGACGAGAATCCGGTGATTGGCCGGGTCGATCGCGAAATCGCCGGCTTCGAGAATCTCTTCTTCCTTTTGGCCGGACGGCGCGCGCCGCAGCGTCGCCCGGACGCGCGCGAGCAGCTCGTCCATTCCGAACGGCTTCGTGATGTAGTCGTCGGCCCCGGCGTCGAGCGCCTCGACCTTCGTTTTCTCCTCGCCCTTGACCGAGAGCACGATGATCGGCACTTCCGATAATTTCCGGATCTCGCGGCACAGCTCGATGCCGTTCATCTCGGGCATCTGCAGGTCGGTGATCACCAGATCGGGATGGAAATCGCGAAACGTGTCGAGCGCCGTCTCGCCGTCGGCCGCCGTCCGCACGTCGTACCGATGCGCCTGCAGGCTCCGCTTCAAAACGCGCGTGATCTGGTGTTCGTCGTCGACGATCATAATTTTTTTCGTGTCCATAGTCTTAAAAGGTTAAAAGTGGAAAAGTGGCAAAGTGAAAAAGTGAAAAAGTGGAAAAGTGGAAAAGTGGAAAAGTACGCTTCGCGCCATCAAAACCGACTTTTCCACTTTTAACCTTTTCCACTTTTTCACTTTGCCACTTTTCCACTTTAATCATCCCCAATCGGCACCGTAAAGACAAATTTCGTCGTGAAATCGTCCGCGCCGTCCTCGATCCGGATGCGGCCGCCCATCGATTCGACGATGCCGCGGGCGATCGCGAGGCCGAGGCCGAGACCGCTCGCCGTCGTGTGGATGTCTTCCTTCGGCGCGCGGAAAAACTTGTCGAAGACCTTTTCGCGCATTTCCGGCGCGATCCCGCGGCCCTCGTCCTCGACGGAGATCTCGATCATCTCGCCGGCCGCGCGCCGCGCCGCGATTCTGATCTTCGAACCGGCGGGCGAATATTTGGCGGCGTTGTCGAGCAATGTGTAGATCACCTCGGCGAGCGAGCTCGCGTCGGTGAAGACGGGCGGCAGCTCGCGCTCGATCTCGATTAAAATATGATTGGTCGCGAGCTGCGGCTTGGCGCGTTCGAGCGCGTTGCCGACGATCTCCTCGACCGCGCCCCACGATTTGCGGATATGGAGCGCGTTGGCCTCGATCTTCGCGAGGCCGACCATTCCCTCGATGAAATCGTTCAGGCGGTCGGTTTCCTCGTTGATGATCTCGAGAAATTCGGTCTTCGATTCGGCGTCGAGAAATTTTTCGCGCTTGTCCTCGATGAGCGTCGTGACCGAGGCCTTGATCGACGTCAGCGGCGTCCGCAGATCGTGCGTGACGGCGTCGAGAAGCGACGATTTCAGTTTTTCGCTCTGCCGCAGCGCCTCGGCCTGGCTCGCCTTTTCGAAGGCGTTCTGCAGCTCGCGGTACAGCCGCTCGATCTCGCGTTTGCCGCGCTCGGCCTCCTCGGCGCGGCGGCGCGCGTAGGCCGACAATTCGCCGGCGACGATCGCCGTCAGCGTGAAGGCGAACCACGCGACGAGATTCTGCGGCTCGGAGATCGTCCAGTTACGGACCGGCGGCAGAAAAAAGTAATTGAAGCAGAGCATCGCCCCGAGCGACGCGAAGAGCGCCGGGTTGCGGCCGAAGAACGTCGCCGAAAAAAGCACGACGAGCAGAAAGGCGAGCGCGATCGTCGTCGCGTTGATCTCGCGGTGAAACGGTTCGAGCACGATCGTCACCGCGACCACCGCGACCAGCGAAATGCCGAACCGGAACCATTTTGTCGATCTCACGGAACTCATCTTTTTAGTTTGGGAAGTTCGGGAAGTTTGGGATTGACGTTCGACGGACTGTTAGTTAGTCGCCGCTTGACAGGGTGTGAAGCGTTTTTACAGGCTGTCGCCTGTCAACAGTCTGACAGACTGTTGTACGCCGTCTCCCCGAACTTCCCGAACTTCCCGAACTTCCCAAACTGTACCGCAAAAGGGGCTTAATTGAAAATGTTTTTCAAAAAATAAAGGGAAAACCATTTACCATTTGAGAAATTTCGTTTATACTATCCTCAGTTTGCCTGGAGTATGACTAAGATTTTTCTTGCTAAATACGGCAAACAAAAGGATTGTTACAGTTTAGAAGCTTTGTTGAAAGAGATTCGGCGGGTCGAGCATTTTGAAAAATATTTGCTCCTCGCATTTAAGAAAAGCGCCGATGCGCGCTTTTATCGAAAGATTCCTGCGTGAAAACTCTGATTTCTTGGGTTCGGAAACCGAAAAAAGTTTCCCGAAAACAATCGAAAACCAATCGAATTCTGCAAAACGCGCGCCGTTTTTAGCGCGCCGTGTAAAAAACTGTCTGCAATCCGCCCGAACAACTCCAGGACAAAATCACCAATCAAGTGAGGAAATATGTCAAAAGAAATGATCATCAGCGTCAACGGACGCGAAAAAAAGATCGCCATTCTCGATAACGGCAAAGTGACCGAATTCTACATCGAGCGCGGCGGCGAAGAAAATTCCGGGGTCGTCGGCAATATCTACAAGGGGCGCGTGCAGCGGGTTCTGCCGGGTATGCAGTCGGCGTTCGTCGAGATCGGACTGGAGCGCGACGCGTTCCTCTACGTCTCGGACTTTTTCGACGAGGAAGAGGAGATCGAGCGGATCGTGATGGAGAAATCGCGCAAGGGTTCGCCCGAGGAAGCGAAACGCGAGGCCGACGACAAGATCGAACGCGCGCGGCTCGAACGCGAACGCCTGATGGAAGACGCGCAGGAATTGGCCGAGCCGCTCGCCGAAAGCGACGTCGTTCTGGTCGAGGAAGAAGAGGAAGCGGAAGCGGAAGTCGTGCCGGTCGTCGAAGCGGAAGCGGAAGTCCGCGAAGACGCCGAAGCCGAGCGCGGCGAAACGTCCGAGCAGAAGAAACAGCGCAAGAACCGCCGCGAGCGCAAGCGCGAAAAGAAGCTCGCCGAACAGCAGCAGACCGTCGAACCGGACAAACCGGCCGATGAGCCGGCGGCGGAAGAATTCGCGCCGGTCTTCGAGGAAGCGACGCCGCTTGTTTTCGAGCCCGAGGACAACGGTTTCGAACGCGTCGTCGACGAAGAGGAAACGACCGGCGAGATGTTCAAGGACGCCTACCGGCAGGAAGCGATCGTCGACAAGGTGCGCGCCGTCGAGTTCGATATGGAATCGACGCCGGTCGCTGAGGTCGGCTCGCTGATCGACGCGGTGACGGCGACCGCCGGCGGTTTCGAACGGATCGCCGACGAGGACGAGGCGGAAGCCGCGCCCGCGCCGGTCGAAGCGCCGAAATCGAAGAGCCGTCGCGGCGGACGCGGCGGCAAGGGCCGCAGCAAGCCGGAAGCGAAAGCCGAACCGGCCGCGCCGGCCGAACCCGCGCCGGCCGAACCCGCGCCGGCCGCCGCCGAAGCGCCGAAGCCGGAGCCGAAGGACAAAAAGAAACCCTCGCCGCGGTCGAAGAAGGGCGGCAATGCCAAACCGGAATCCGCGCCCGTCGAAGCGCCGAAGGCCGAAGAGGTCAAAAAAGAGGTCAAAAAGGAAGTTAAGGAAGAAGCCAAGACGCCCGCCAAGGCGCCGGCCAAACCGAAAGCCCCGAAGCCGAAGAAACCCGACGCCAAAGGCAAAAAGAACCCGAAGGGCGGCAAGCTCGCCGACGCCGAAGCGAGCGTTAAGGAATCGTCCGATAAATCGGAAATGGCCGTCCGGCGCGGCGGCCGCGGCGGTCGCGGACGACGCGGCGGCAGCGGCGGCGGCGACCGCCGCGGCAATCCGGGCGGCACCGGCAAGATGCAGGAACGCTATGAAGGCTCGGAGATGAGCGAGACCGTCAACACCGAGAACGAGATCGCCGACGCCGATTTCGCGATGCCGGCGAAATCCGGCGGCCGCCGCGATCACCGCGGCGACCGCGGCCGCGACCGCTCGCAGCCGACGATCACCGATCTGCTGCGCGAAGGCCAGGAGATTCTCGTCCAGATCGCCAAGGAACCGATCGCCCGCAAAGGCGCGCGGATCACGTCGCACATCGCGCTGCCGGGACGTTTTCTCGTCTATATGCCGACGATCGAGCATCTCGGCGTCTCGCGCAAGATCGAATCGTCGAGCGAGCGCGGCCGCCTGCGCCAGCTCATCCAGCGGATCAAGGTCGAGGAAGACGTGCCGTCGGGCGGCTTCATCGTCCGGACGGCCGGCGTCGGCATCTCCGAGGAAGATCTGCGGCAGGACGCGCGCTATCTCGTGCGGACGTGGCTCGACATCAAGAAACAGGCCGAACGCTCGAAATCGCCGGCGCTCGTCCATCAGGATCTCGACATCATCCAGCGCATCCTGCGCGACCAGCTGTCGGACGACTACACGGCGATCCGCGTCGATTCCGAGGAGGAATACCTGAGAATCGTCGAGTTCGTCAACCGCATCCAGCCGCGGATGGTCAACCGCGTCAAGCTCTACACGCGCGAGGAGCCGATCCTCGAAGCCTACAACGTCCAGGACGAGGTCGACAAGGCCCTCAAACCGCGCGTCTGGCTGAAATCGGGCGGCTATCTCGTCATCAACCAGACCGAAGCGCTGGTCGCGATCGACGTCAACACCGGCAAGTTCGTCGGCAAGGGCAACGCGCGTCTGGAAGACACGATCACGAAGACGAATATGGAAGCGGTCGACGAGATCGCGCGCCAGATCCGTCTGCGCGATCTCGGCGGCATCATCGTTCTCGACCTGATCGATATGGAAGACCGCCGCAACCGGCAGAAAGTCTCGCAGGCCCTGCAGGAAGCGCTCTCGTCGGACAAATCGCCGACGAAGGTCCTCTCGTTCAACGATTTCGGGCTGATCATCATGACGCGCAAACGCGTCAAGCAGTCGCTCGAAAGAACGATGTGCGCGCCGTGCGATTACTGTCAGGGCGCGGGCTGGGTGAAATCGCCGCAGACGATCTGCTACGAGATCCTCGAAGAAGCCCGCCGGCTTTCGCGCTCGCAGAACGACGTCCGCCAGACGACGCTCCGCGCGCATCCGGACGTCGTCAACGCATTGCGCACCGCCGAACGCGAAGTGCTCGAAGAGATCGAAGCCTATCTCGGGCCGACCGACATCACGAGCGATAAATCGGTTCACCAGGAACAGTTCGATTTCGCTTTTATTTAGACGGCTGATTTAACGCAAAGGCGCGAAGGCGCGGAGGCGCAGAGATTTTTCGGGTTTGATCGAATGTCGTCGCGGTAATGTTTTCCCAGAGAAGACGTTACCCCGACGACGAAAGACCGGCCCAAAAAAATCTCTGCGCCTCCGCGCCTTCGCGCCTTTGCGTTAATCCCCAACCTTTCTTATCCTGAAACTAAAGGGAGAAAAAAGACGATGAAGTTTATCCGTTATTCGAAATTCAAGGGCTTCGACCCGTTCGGCGTCGATCTCGGCGATCTGATGCAGGCGCTCTCGGATTCGCTCCTCGATTCGGGGTATCACGAAAACTACTGGTGGACGCGCCAGCGCAACGAGACGGACGACTCGCTCGACGCGCTCCGGCAGGCGATTCTCGAAGCGCTGATCGAGCAGGGCGTTCTCGATCCGCAGGACGCCGAAAAGATGCTCGCCGAAAACGACGGCAAGTTTAAGGGATCGCTGCTCGAAGAGCTCGTCAACCAGCTCATCGAGCGGCTCGTCGAGGAAGGTTATCTCAATCTCAGGGAGATCGAGCAGCCCCAGATGCGGCCCGATCAAAAAGGGCCGGGACAGGGCGAGGTCGGCGAGCCGCTCCCGCGCGACATCCGTTTTCAGGTGACGGAAAAGGGGCTCGATTTTCTCGGCTACAAGACCTTGCAGAAGCTGCTCGGCTCGATGGGCCGCTCGTCGATCGGCCGTCACGAGACGCCGCATCTCGACACCGGCGTCGAAGCGGCGCTGACCTCGAAGCAGTACGAGTTCGGCGACACGATCAATCTCGACGTCAACGCGACGCTCCTGAGCGCGATCCAACGCGAAGGCCTCGGCGTGCCGCTCAATCTCGAATACAGGGATCTCCACGTCCATCAGCAGGACTACCGGTCGTCGTGCGCGACCGTCGTGATGCTCGACTGCTCGCACTCGATGATCCTCTACGGCGAGGACCGCTTCACGCCCGCCAAAAAGGTCGCGCTCGCGCTCGCGCATCTGATCCGCACGCAGTATCCGGGCGATTCCCTGAAGATCGTCCTCTTTCACGACGGCGCGGAAGAGCTGCCGATCGCGCGGCTCGCGACGACGCAGGTCGGCCCGTATCACACGAACACGGCCGAAGGCTTAAAGCTCGCCCGGAGAATTCTCGCCGCCGAAGGCAAAGAGATGAAGCAGATCGTGATGGTCACCGACGGCAAGCCGACGGCCGCCTTCATCGACGCCGCCAATCCCGCGTATCTCAATTACCGCCGCTACTCGCAGGTTCAGAACGACAAGCGGCTGCTGTATAAAAATTCGATGGGCAACGACCCGTTCGTGATGGCCGAAACCTTCAAGGAAGTGCAGGCCTGCCGCAAAGCCGGCATTATGATCAACACCTTTATGCTCGCGAGCGACAATTATCTCGTCGAATTCGTCAAACGAATGACCGCGATGACGCGCGGCAAGGCGTATTTCGCCAACCCGCACAACCTCACCGAGTTCGTCCTGATGGATTTTCTCAAACGCCGGACGAGCCGCGTCCGGTAGGGAAGTTCGGGAGGTTCGGGAAGTTTGGGAAGTTTGGGAAGTTCGGGTCGATTCGTGACGGTCGCCGTCGGATCGGTGTCGGTCTGGCGGGAGAGTCGCCTCGGAATTCGCGCGAAAAACAAAAAGGCCGTCCGTTTCGCGTTCTGACGAAACGGACGGCGCTTCCGTGTTTAAGACAGAAATAGTTTTTTAAATGGGATTGGCTGTTTTTTTCGCCGCTCCGCGCCGGCGCGAACGGTAATCGTCCTTTTTCTTCAGCCCGAGCGAGGCGTACTCGTCGGAATTGTCGCCGAACTGCGATCTGATCTGATCCTTGATGCCGAGGACCATTTCGTGAAACCGGTGTTCGGCCGCCTCGGACGCGTCTTCGGCCGCTTCGGCCGCCGCCTGCTTCTGGACTTCCTCGGTCTGTTTCGCGATCATCATTTGATAAGCGTCCGCGACGCGCGTCATTTCGAATTCCGCGTTGTTCGGACGATAATTGTCAACAGCCTGCAGCGCCGCATACGCCGCGACGTCATCAAGCTTTACGTTAGCCGGTAATCTTTTCGATTTACCCATATATTTTTTTCTCCTGTTTCTGAATTAAACTGTTTTACATCACGACTTTCCCAGAAATTTGGAAATTCAAATTTTTGTAAGCCGCTATCTATTGACGGATAAAAAAAATCTTCTTTGCCTAATTTTGCGGACGAAATCGAAAAAAAGTAAAAATTTTTTTCGAAAACGAAAAAAAAAACGGTTTCGGGTTTCGAGAGTTTTAAAATAAATTGAGCAATCGAAGAAAAAAAACGGCGCCGTTCGATAACCGTCGTCCGGCGAATCGACAAAGCCCGCCGCCGCCCGTCTTTCGCGGGACTGTAAAAGTAATTGCGTAATCGAAGGAAAAAAGCGGCGACAGCCGCACGAGGTCAGTAGCGTCGGCGATAGCCGATGCACCGTCGCGCCGGTATTACTTTCCTGTAAGATTGAAAACCTTGTTATCGAACGCTTTGAGATGCAATGTTCCTTTCGGAATACGTCATATTTCATCTGGAATACGTCATATTTCATCTGGAATACGTCATATTTCATCTGGAATAGATCATATTCCGTTTGGAATAGATCATATTTCATTTGGAATAGATCATATTCCGTTCGGAATACGTCATATTTCATTTGGAATAGATCATATTCCAACCGGAATAGATCATATTCCGACCGCGATACGTCATATTCCGTTTGAAATAGATCGTATTCCGGTCGGAATAGATCATATTTCAAACGGAATATGATCTATTCCGACCGCGATATGCCATAATTCATCCGCGATACGATCTATTCCGATCGCGATACGTCATATTTCATCCGCCATCAAGCCTGTTTCATTCGCGATCCAGCCTGACGCGGCCGCGTTACGAGGGGCTGTAAAAGTTATCGTGTAATCGAATGGATAAAAGCGGCGCAGCCGCGCGAGGTCAGTAGCGTCGGCGATAGCCGATGCACCGTCCGCCGCACCGGTATTACTTTCCGGGTGCGGCGGTGCATTGTTATCGAACGCTTTGAGATGCAGGAGCCCGGCCGGCGGACGGTGCATCGGCTATCGCCGACGCT
>JAFDVJ010000068.1 GCA_018269075.1 Acidobacteriota bacterium | reverse complement strand
TTTCTTTTATAGTTGGTGATCGAACTTATTGAAAAAAGCGGCGATTCCGGCCGCAGTCGCTGTTTTGTTCTTCCACGAAAAACGCTAGAAACACTAAATTTCTTTCGTGTTTTTAGTGTGTTTAGTGGACAGTTTAAAACCGCTCGCGGGTTTAACGCTCATTATTCCAACAAGTTTTGTCACACACTATAATTGCTGCAATCAAGCAAGTTGACTAAATTTCAAGCCTTCCGACATCGCTCATC
The DNA here is from genome assembly GCA_018269075.1 of Acidobacteriota bacterium. Classification (GTDB taxonomy): domain Bacteria; phylum Acidobacteriota; class Blastocatellia; order Pyrinomonadales; family Pyrinomonadaceae; genus JAFDVJ01. The sequence goes on along the minus strand of JAFDVJ010000068.1, from coordinate 11,110 downwards.
CGACATCCGACATCGGAAAAATATCCGCCCGAACGCCGGAAACCGGTTACTTTTTCACCGGCAGTTTCGCCGTAAAGCTGCCCTTGATGCTTTTGTCGCCTTCCGTCAGATCGATCTCGCCGCTGACCGCTTCGGCGGAAACCGACGTGATCCTGACTTCGCCCGCGGCTTTCGCGATGTCGAAAATATTTTTCGACTCTTTTCCGTCGGCGAAATAAGCGACGTTGACATAATCGATCTTGCCGAACTTATCGGCCTTCGCCGGATAGGTTCCGGTCTTCAGGCCGGTCTTATCGTCGGTTCCTTCCTGTCCGATGAGCTGGATCGAGATCCTGACCTGATCGGCGGCCGTCACCGGCTTTTCCATCGAGATCATTCCGGAGCTCGTGTCGATATCGTAATTGCCGAGAACGATGTAAATCGACGAGGCCTTGGCGACGTTCGTCTGGCCGTCCTTCGTTTCGGTAAAAGTCTTGACCGCATTGTATATTCCGCTGCTTTTCAGGCTGAACGGCAGCGTTTTGCCGCCGGCCCTGACGTCGAGTTTCGAATCGCCCGCGCCGCAGCCGAGCAGCAGCAGCAAAACGGCCAAAAGGGCCGTCAAACGCATTTTTCTCATAATTATCTCTCCTTTTTCGCTTCGTTTTTCATTGACATTTGACCTCGATCCTGCGGGTTCCGTCGGTATGCTGTTTCAGGCAGTCCTGCTCGCATTGCCGGACGTATTCGCCGAGTTTCTTGTTTTCGGCCTGCGCCGACCATTTATCGAGGCCGATGACCTTCTTCGATTCCGGCGTCTTGATGAATTCCTGATACAGGCGGTCGTAACCGGCATCGCCCTCGATGCAGTATTTGCTGCAGGTGTTCTGCCGCGCCTGCGCCTCGCTCGGGTCGCGGCCCTGATAAGTCTTGCCGTCGACCGTCAGCTCGCCGACGCAGGTCCGGCCCGGGCCGCCGCAGCCGAGAATCAGCCCGACGCCGACGATCCCCGTCAGCGCGGTCGTAAACAGGTTTTTTCGCGTTATTTTCGGTAACATTTCTTCTCCTCCTTCAATTGAATTTCGGGCTATTTTCTTCGGGTCAATTCGTCCCGGTCGGGAGAAACGTCGAAAGTCGGATACCCGGCGCCGACCCGTTTGACGTAGAGCCGGTAATCTTCGGGCGTCATAATCCAGATGTCGGTGGCCGGGTATTCGAGCGGGTTGTCTTCCTTTTTGAGATCCCTGACCGGCGCCTGCCAGTCGGCCCAGCCTTCTTTCCAGATGCTCCGGGTCGGCGCGAACAGTCTTCGCAGGCCCGGCGTTCCGCAGGCCTTGAGGTCCTTTTTCAAAAGCGTTTCGGCCGCCGCCAGCCGCTTGCTTCCGACGGCGACGTAGGCGATCTCCTCGGGCATCAGATAAAGCTCGAGTTGGTCGCCGGAAATCCGGTAGATCGCGTAGCCCGGAAACTCGAGCCTCATCTCTTTCTCGGCCTCGGGCGAGAGATTCAGGATCAGCGCGACGTCGCACATTTTGCGCCTGATAAGACCGGGCTGCGTGTCGATTCCGGCATCGATCGTCTTCGCGAACAGTTTCCGGTTCGGCGGCGAATCGTCCGCGCCCAGCAGACAGGCCGCCAGTTCGGCCGCCGGGATCGTCTTTCGCGCGGCGAGCGCTTTCGGCGCGTAGTAAAACCAGCTTCGATACTGCTGGGCCGAAGCCGTCCGGACGCCGACGCCCGCGACGAGCGCCAGCAGGATCATCAAAGAAAATCTGTGTTTCATAAACCCCCTTCTTTTTTTCACACTCCGGCCGTTCGCCGGCAATCTTTCGAGACCGCCGGCCGTCCCGGCAAAATTATTTTTGATCAACTATTTAAAGGCAAACGATATGCCTTTGGCAGCGGGCGGGCAGTGTTACGGATTTCGGGAGCGCGAGATTTCCGTAAACGCGAAAAGCGGGAAATTTTTCCCGCCATTTTAGGTATTTTTTCACGGTTCGGAAAATTATTTTCAACCGATCACCGGCAGTTCGACGATAAATTTCGCGCCGCGCGGAGTGTTGTTGACGGCCTTGATCCGGCCGCGATGTTCGGAGACGATTCTTTGGACGATCGCGAGGCCGAGACCGGTGCCGCGGCCTTTGGTCGAGAAATACGGCTGGAAGAGCTTCTGAAAGTCCGACGGCGGGATGCCGTTGCCGTTGTCGGAGATTTCGGCGACGATCAGGTCGCGCGCCCGGTCGTAAAAGGTTTTCGCGGTGATCCGCTTGTCCGACTGCGCCGCGTCGAAGGCCTCGATCGAGTTTTCGACGAGGTTGACGAAGACGCGTTTGAGCTGTTCCTCGTCGACGAGCGCGTTCGGCATATTCTCGCCGAGATTGAGCTCGATCGCCGCGCCGCGGTCTTCGTAAAGCGCCGCCGCCTGCCGGACGATCTCGTTGAGGTTCCCGCTTTCGAGCTTTACGTTCGGCAGCCGCGCGAACCGCGAAAACTCGTCGACCATCGATTTCAGGCTGCTCACTTCCCGCAAAATAGTCTCCGTCCCCTCCTTGATAACCTTCGCCGTCTGCGCCTCGCTCTTCACCAAATCCCCCGACAAAGACTCCCCTTCACCCCTTCCCCCTTTCTCCCCTTCTCCCCTTCTCAAAGCCTCCGCCGCGCACCGCTTCGCGATCCGCTCGGCCGAGAGTTGAATCGGCGTCAGCGGATTCTTGATCTCGTGCGCCATCCGCCGCGCGACTTCCTGCCACGCGGACGCGCGCTGCGCGGTGATCAGCTCGGTGAGGTCTTCGATGACGAGCACGACGCCGCTCGATTCGCCGAAGTTGCGCGGCAGCGCGGTCGCCGTCAGCGCGACCGGCAGATTGGCGCTGACGTCCGCGCCGCCGTTCGTGTTCTCGCGCTGGAGGACGGTCTGCTCGCTCGCCTGCCCGATCCGCTTGGCGCGGTTCAAAAGCCGTTCGAGGACGATCCGGTTCTCCTCGTTGACGAGCTTTTCGAGCTCGAAGCCGTCGAAATTCGCGTCTTCGAGCCGGAGGATCTGGACGGCCGATTTGTTGATCGTCGTCACGCGGTTCGCCGAATCGAACGAGATCACGCCGGTCGGCAGCGACTGGAGCACGGTTTCGATATAGCGCCGCCGTTCGAGCAGCTCGGCCGAATTTTCCTCGAGCGTCGCCGACATCTGGTTGAACGATTCGACGAGCAGCGCGAGCTCGTCCTCGGCGAAGACTTCGACGCGGTGCCCGAAATTGCCCTGCCTGATCCGGTCCGCGCCCTCGGCGAGCGCCTTGATCGGCACGGTCAGCCCGCGCGCGATGTAGAGCGCCGTCCACGACGAGGCGAAGATCAGCAGAAACGTCAGCACGCCGAGCGTCGAAAGCCCGATCTGGCGGACGGTGACCTGCTTGCGCTTGAGATCCTCGAACTCGGTGAGCGAGCTGTCGACCATCTGGCTGACGTTCTCCGCAGCGTAGAGATCCGGCACGATGACGAGCTTGCGGCCGTCGGCAAACGAGGCGATCGCCGCGTCGAAACCGCGGCTGTCGAGCAGTACGGGCTCGTCCGTGCGTCCCCCGCGCACCAGTTCGAGCAATTCGTTGATCTCGGTCTTCTGTTCGGCGGAAATCGTTTTTTCGTAAAAGGCGATCGTCCGGTTCGTCTTCGACAGGATCTCGATATGCGTCAGATTGCCGGCGGCGGCGATTTTTTTGAGATCGTCGTTCGTGAAATCGCGGCGGTCGAGGCTGACGGCGAGCATATCCGCGGTCTGACTGAGTTTTTCGGCCTGCGATTTGATCGTCTGGTCCTGAACCTTGCGGGCCTCGCGGATCGCGGTTTCGGGAATCGAGGTGAACCAGCGTTCGAGCGCGCGGTTCATAAAAAGATACGAAAAGACGGCCATCGCGACGATCGGCAGGATGCTGACGGCGAAGAAATAGAGCCACAAACGCGTCTTGATCTTCGCGCCGAGCTGCAGAGCGCGCCGCTCGCGCGCGAGCTTCGTCAGATTCCGGAGCAGGATAAAGCCGAAGATGATCAGCGCGAAGAAATTGAGCGACGAGAGCGCGTAGAGCAGCAGCGTGTCGTTGGCCGATTCGATCGTGAAGTTCTTCCACAAATTCGACGACTGCAAAAGGATCAGCACCGTCAGCAGCAGCAGCACGAACCCGCCCAGAATCCACGGCGCTTTGATCTTTTTCGGCACTTTCGGCGATTCGCTCATCGGACAAAGTGTATCATAAACGGGGCGGGATTGAAGTCCTGAGTCCTGAGTCCTGAGTCTTAAGTCCCGAGTCCTGAGTCGGAGGAATTTTTTCGGAGCTCGGGGATCAAAGCCCGCAAATCGAAGCCCCCGACTCAAGACTCGGGACTTAAGACTCAAGACTCATTTTGTCCCGACTCGCCTTTCCGTTAAACTCTTTAATCAACCTATGAATCTTCGAAGCGTCTTTTTCAACGATTACGGCCGGCTCCGCAGCGGTGTGCGTATGATGATCTTTCTGCTCTCTTTTTTAATCGGCTCGTCTTTCCTCCTGACGGCGGGCCTTATCATTCTGTGGGCGCTCCCTTTCGGCCTTTCACAGTCGGGACTTGGCAGCCTTCTCCTGCAGTACTCAGTGCCCTGCGCGGTCGCGATTTTCTTCGGCTGGCTTTACGGACGTTTTTTCGAAGATCTGCCGTTCCGCGCGCTCGGATGTTGGTTGACAAAGAGATGGTTTCTGAATCTCGTCGTGGGGTTTCTGATGGGAGCCCTGTCACTCGGGCTGGCGGTGCTGATCGCCTGGGCCGGCGGCGGTTTGACGATCAAATATAACGATTCGGACAACAGCCTGCCAATTTTGATGACGCTCGGTTCGACTTTTTTGATCTTCGTCGCGGGCGCGGCGTTCGAAGAACTATTGTTTCGCGGCTATCCGCTGCAGACTCTTTCACGCGCCCGGCTCGCCCTCTTCGGCACGGTTCTGACTTCCCTGATCTTTGCGACGATGCACAACGGCAATCCCGGCGCCAATCCGCTTTCTTGGGCTAATACATTCCTCGCCGGTGTCTGGCTGGCAATTGCCTACTTTAAAACCCGTGACTTATGGTTTCCCTTCGGAATTCATTTCGCTTGGAACTGGTTTCAGGGATCGATCTTCGGCATCAACGTCAGCGGTCTCGACAAGCTTGCGCCGGCCCCGATTATGCGGTCGATCGACAAAGGTCCGGCGTGGCTGACCGGCTCGGATTACGGGCTCGAAGGCGGCCTCGCCTGCACGATCGCGCTTCTTGTGACGATCGCCTTAATTTATTTTATGCCGTTGCTCAAACCCGACCCGGAAATGCTCGCGCTGACGAGCGAGGAACAAAGTCGAGAGTCGAGAGTCGAGAGTCGAGAGTCAGGGGTTTAGAGTGGAGAGTGGAGAGTGGAGAGTCGAGAGTCAGGGTTTGAAACTGTAATTTTTTGCTGGAGAAGCGACGATCGATCGAGAGTATCGAGGGAACGGATATCGCCCGATTATCCGAGCGCCCGACTCTCGACTCTCGACTCTCGACTCCCGACTCCTATTTGAATCGCGCGTCGAGCGCGTCGAGAAGCTGGCGGAGATGCCGGCGGTTTTCGCCGAAATCGCTTTTGCCGACACGGGAATTCGAATGGACGTCGACGACGACGCCGTCGCCGGCCGGTTCCCGGCGGGCGGTGATCCGGAGATCGTCGGTAAAGACGACGACCGGCACTTCGGCGCGCACGACGACCTCGTTTTCCGCCGCGTCGCTGCCCGCGAGCCGCCAGTTCCGCCCGTAGGTCGAAATCGTCGGCACGATCCGCGCCGCCTCGGCCGCGAACGTCTTCAGATCCGTCCGGTAATGCCGCGTCCGGAGCGATTCATCCGCCTGATCGGCCGCGGTCTCGGCGATGTTCGTCGGATAAAAAACCCGCGCGACGACCAGCAGCCCGACGACGCCCGCAACGAAAATCCCACCAAGCCCGACCAGAATTTTTCTTTTCATTCTCTTCCGCCCGCAAACACAAAACCCAATCCGAAATCCGAAATCCGAAATCCGAAATCAAACCGTTTGTATCTTGAAAGAAATATCCACGGCGCGGGCCGAATGCGTGATCTTGCCGACCGAGATCAGGTCGACGCCGGCCTCGGCGAACGAGCGCACGCGGTCGAGTTCCATTCCGCCCGAGGCTTCGATCAAAACGTGCGGGTTCATATTGCGCGACATCTCGACGAGCTTGGCGGCCTCTTCGGGCGTCTGGTTGTCGAGCATAATGATGTCGGCGCCGGCCTCGATCGCCTCGCGCAGCTGCGCCCAGTTCGAGATTTCGACCTCGATCTTGTGAAGATGGCCGACCATCTTTTTGGCCATCGTGACGGCCTCGGTGATACCGCCGGCGAGCGCGATGTGATTGTCCTTGATGAGCACGCCGTCGTCGAGCCCGAGCCGGTGGTTCTTGCCGCCGCCGACCGTGACCGCGTATTTTTCGAGCATCCGCAGGCCGGGCGTGGTCTTGCGGGTATCGACGATCTGCGCGCCGGTTCCCTGGACGGCGTGGACGTACTGCCGCGTGAGCGTCGCGATGCCCGACATCCGCTGGATCAGATTGAGCGCCGTCCGCTCGCCCGCGAGCAGCACGTCGGCGTAGCCGCGGAGCGTCGCGAAGACCGTGCCCGCTTCGACCGCGTCGCCCTCGTTGACGATCGATTCCAGCTCGGGCGATTCCTCGTCGAGATGAAAAAACACCGCTTCGGCGACGTCGAGGCCGCACACCACGAGATTTTCCTTCGCCAGAAACCTTCCCTGTCCGCGCACGTCCGACGGCACGCAGGCCTGCGTCGTGATGTCGCCGCGGCCGAGGTCTTCGCTGATAAATTCGGCGATGCTCGCAATGATGTAGCTGTTCTCAAAAAGATTCATAAGAACCTAACTTAGCATATTTTCCCCGGAAGCGCAGACCCGCCGCTAATTTTGTCGGTTTCCCGAAAGGCCGCCGCAAAGAGGAAAATCACGACCGAACCGGCTGCCGGCCGAAACGATCCGCGGCCGCCCGCAGGAAGCCTCGCCGCCGAAATCAATCAAAAGCCCGGCAGTTTGTCACGATCCAAAAATATTGTATATGGTATTAATATTCGATGATACATCAATAATATTTTCGTAACGCAGCTGGCATTTGATGAAATACTTTATATATTTTCGTTATTTTATAGTTTTGCTACGATACGATTACAATATTTTTGAAATGATTGATTTAGAAACCGGTACGACGTAAATATTTTTGTTATGCTTTCGGCATTTTACGGTATGATATAAAAATCACGACGGTCGCGGACGATCCGTCCCGACGGATTCGCGGCCGGCATAATTTAAGGAATTCTTGTCATTTATGCATATCAGCATCAAGCGGCGGCTCGCCGTCTTTAACCGGATGAGGACTTTCCGTTTCGGCAACGCCGACGATTTCCCCGCCGGCAGCGACGAAGCCGAACAGATGGACGAGATCGAGGAGGTCGTCCGGCTGCTCGAAGATTTCGAACAGCAGCAGCTTTCCGGCGCGCGGCGGATGTCCGCGACCTTTGCGCAGAAGTCCGATGCCCGCAAACGGCTGCGCGCGCGGCTCGACGAGATCGTGACCGCCGCGCGGACGCTCAAACGCCGGTATCCCGGCATCGAACAGATCTTTCGCATCCCGAAAAACCCGGTCGATCAAACGCTGCTGTCGCTCGCCCACACGTTTTCGCTGAGCGCGCCCGAATACGCCGTCGATCTCAAGCGGCGCGGGCTCGACGACGATTTCATCGAGCAGCTGATGGCGGCGGCCGTCGAATTTCAGCAGGCGTTCGCGCCGCCGCAGGTCGCGCTCGGCAAAAAGACCGACGCGACCGCGAAGCTCGGCGCCGCCGCCGCCCGCGGAATGGAAGCGCGCGCCGTCCTCGGCGGCATTATGAAGCTCAAATACAAAAACGATCCGGTCAAGCTCGGTCGCTGGCGCGCGGTCACGCGCATCGAGCGCGGCGCGGCCCCGCCGACCGAAAAAGAGGAAGATTACGAAGAACAACGCCGGAGCGCCGGAGCGCCGGCATCCTGCCGGCCATAAGCGCGACAGCGCGAACAAACGTTTCGCTTGCTGTGACATCGAAAACCGGTGAAACGTTCGACACCGCCGACGCGGCTTTGCCGGCCGAGATGCCGGCGCTCCGCGGCTATTTGACCGGCGGCTCGATCCGCAGGCCGGGCGGATTGTATTCGTAAACGTTTTTCATCCGCCAGCGCGCCGTTTTCGTCGCCTCGACGCCGTCCTCGAACTCTTCCCGGACCAGCGCGCCGTTTTCATCGACGAAGATCCGCTCTTCCCAGTAAAGATCGGGCGCGTTTTTCGGATCGCCCGTCAAATATCCCTTATAGATCGTGGATTGGCGGTAAACCGTCAGCTTTTTCCCGTTTTCCCTGATATTTTCGACGCCGTATCGCGAGCTGACGACGTTTTCGAGGCCCATGCCGCGCCCCCAGCCGCAGCCCGGCGATTTTTTCCACGGCTCGCCGTTCGTCCGGCAGTATTGATCCGTGCCGATCCGGATCATTTCTCTTTTGGTGACGCCCTTGTCGTTCGTATCGACGATCAGATAGCGAAAACGGTCGGTCGGAGCCCATTCGTAAATGCCGTCGGTCGTGCCGGCGGGTTTCCCGTCGCGGAAACTTTCCTCTTTCTGAATCTCGCGCCGCGCAGGCGTGTTCGAGAATTTATCGTTGGCCGCGCGATAGGCCTGATAGAATTGCTCGCGCGTCAGCGTCTTCGCGTCCTGCGCCGGCGCGGCGCACGCGGCGGCAAGGACGATTAGCAGCAGACAGATTTTATTTCTCATAATTTTTTTTACGCCCGACCGGCGGCCGGCGGCGTTTCGATAATCTCGAAAGCCCGGCCGGCGCGGCGTTTCGTTCGATCCACCAAAAACACTAAAAACACTAAAAAAACAAACAAAATTTAGTGTTTTTGGTGTTTTGGTGGATCGAAAAACAACCGCCCGCCGTTTTGACGGCTCCGATTCATTCGAAACCGCCGGCCCGCCGAAATTTAAGACAAGTGATCGGGCTTGAATATCTTTTCACAAAAACAGCTCCCCGGTTTTTACCGGATCACCGGCCCTTCGATCGTGATTTTCGGGTCGTATTCGTAAACCGTCACGATCCGCGCGAGCTCGCCGGTTTTCTGGTTGCGCCGCCGGGCTTCCTTTTTGAGCAGACGGCCCTTCTGCTCGTCGAACCAGTAGCGCGTCGCCGTGTCGTAGTCGACGCCCGAGTCGGCGGTAAAGCTCTTCCGGTCGTAGACGACGACCGCGCGGCCGTCGAGCGTCGTTTTCTCGACGAACGTCGCGCCTTCCGCCGCGCCGCCGCCGCCGCCGGTGACGATCTTCGAATCGTCGAGCTGCCAGTTGCCGCTCGCGTCGCGCCGGTAGCGTTTCTGCCCGATCCGGATGGTCTCTGACCGGCCGACGAGCCCGCTTGAGTCGAACGTCACCGCATAACGGCTGCGGTCGGGCGTCACGGTTTCGTAAACCGATACGATCGTCGATTTCGGCGTCTTCGTGCCGGCGTCGTAGAGCTCGGTCGTCGTCCGCTCGCGATGCGGCGTCTGTTTGAGCAGCGCGTCCGATTTTTGTTCGAGCGCGGTAAAGGCATTCGCTTCATCCTCAGTTTTTTGGGCCTGCGCGAAGACGGCGAGAGTGTTGATCAAAAGAAACAACAGGACGGCGAGCGGGCGCGGGAAATGTTTCATTCGGAGATTCTCCTTCGAGAGCGATTTTCCTTTATCTTACAGATCGCTGCCGGAACGCGTCAAGATTTTCGGGGAATGCAGACGGATTACGGAGCATTTCACGACCTGGCGGCGGAGTGGGAGCGCGAAGCGGACTGGAGCGCAAGCGTCCCGCTTGCCAACGCCGCGCCAGCGGTGTCGAACGTTTCGCCGGCTTTCGACGTCTCAGAAAGCGAAACGTTTGTTCGCGCTTTCGCGCTCATGGCCGGCAGGATGCCGGCGCTCCGGTCGACGGCCGCGTCGGCGGCGGGTTATTTCAACGCTTCGAGGTTCTGCCGCAGGGGCCGATTTTTGTTTTGCGCGAAAGCACCGGCGACCCCGCTGGTTGAAACAAAGATCAGGATGAGAAAAGACGGATTTTATTTATGGTTTTCTAGTTGACCGGCGCTTCGATCGTGATGTTCGGGTCGTATTCGTAAATCTCGACCCTGCGGATCCTTTCGCCGGTGTTCGTGAGAAGCTGGTCGGATTCCCGTTTGAGCAGATGGCCTTGTTCGTCGAATCAGTAGCGAATCCGGATGCGATAATCGTCGTTTTCGAAACTCACGCCGTGTTCTTCCTCGTAAACGGCGACCGCGCGGCCGTCGAGCGTCGTTTTTTCGATGAATTTGCCGGCATTCAGGGGAATAAGATCGTGAGTCTCCGACACGGGAATATCTTCCACCCGCCATCGGCCGGCGCCCGACCGGCGGTAAGTTTTTCCGTCGATACTGATCACTTCGACCGGGGGAACCGGACTGTCCGGCCCGAAATCGATCTTTGTCCGACTTCGTCCGGAAGGCGTAAACTCCGCCCCCAAAACATACCGGCCTTGGGGCGTTGTTGCGCCGGCGTCGAAATTCTCGGTCGTCACTTTCAAACGGTAAGACTTATTTTTCAGATGTTCCGCCGACTCGCGGAAAAGCGTCTCGAAATCGACCGCAGGCGCTTCGATCACGATGTTCGCGTCGTATTCGTAAACCGTCACGCTGCGGGTGGTTTCCCTGGTTTCCCGTGCGGTTTCCACGGATTCCGTTTTGAGTAGGCGGTTTTGCTCGTCGAACCAGTAGCGGGTTTTGACGTCGAACTCCTTTTTATCGGTCTGCTTTGTGGATTTCTGCTCGTAAACAACGACCGCGCGGCCGTCGAGCGTCGTTTTCTTGATAAATCCGGCGGGCGACAGGATCATCAGGGTGACGGATTTGTCGTCCGCCGGTTTGTAAAGCTCCCATTTCCCGTTTTCGCTCCGGTTGTAGATCGTCGTCCCGATTATGATCCGTTCGAGCTCTTCGATCGGCGCGTCCGACTGTTTTTTCGAATAAAAATATGGTTCTACTGGGAATTTAGTGG
>JAFDVJ010000067.1 GCA_018269075.1 Acidobacteriota bacterium | reverse complement strand
GTCGGCATCAACCTGCTCCGCGAAGGGCTCGATCTGCCGGAAGTCTCGCTGGTCGCGATTCTCGACGCCGACAAGGAAGGCTTTCTGCGTTCGGAACGAAGCCTCATCCAGACGATCGGCCGCGCCGCCCGCAACGCCGAAGGCAAGGCGATCCTCTACGCCGACAAGATCACCGATTCGATGCGCAACGCGATCTCCGAGACCGAGCGCCGCCGGAAGATCCAGGAGGAATACAACCTCGAAAACGGGATCACGCCGACGACGATCGTCAAATCGATCGAATCGACGCTGGTGACGGCCTACGAGGCGGATTATTTCAAGGTCCCGCTCAATCTCGACGCCTTCGAGGAATATTCGCCGCGCCAGCTGAAGGAAACGATCGCCGGCATCGAACAGGAAATGCGGCAGGCCGCCAAAGAGATGAAATTCGAACAGGCGGCCGAGCTGCGCGACCGGCTCAAATATCTCCGCGACCGCGAGCTGCAGGTCAGGTGAACCCCGGAAGCGGTCCCGAACCGGAGGTTTTCGACGGTTATCGTTCGCCTGAGCCGGTTGACGCGGATTTCAAATAAATGGACGCAAGATTTCGAAATGACTTCTGGTCTGCCGGCGGCCGGCCATTTATCGGGCCGCCGTTCGGTAGTGAAAAGCACTTCGGGAACAGGTGAAGAGCGCCGGGCGACAAGCGATCAGCGGTTTTAACCTATCACTTATCGCCCGGCGCTCTTCACCTGCTTCCAAAGTTGTTTTCTGGCTGATCCAAATCATTTGGATTCTGGCGGTTTTCACCCGGGGGGCTGACGTTAGGAGCGGAGAAAATCTTAGACGGCATAATGAAAGATATGGGAAAGAAAATCCACTCAGAAATATTCCCCAAATAAAATAAAAGTGAAGAGGTGTAAATGAACTACAGACCATTTTTTCTAATTTTATTTTTGGCAATGGCAATACAAATCGTTGTAGGACAATCAAAAGATTACTCTCAAGATGAACAAAGAGTTCGAGTTACTATTCTTGATTTCAATCAAATTGTATTTAAGGAAATGGATTTGTCCAAAGCTATAGAAACTCATTTGTTTTTGGGACAACCAGATTCTATAGATTTAAAGTATGGACTTGAAATTGATTTCAGTAAATTTTTTCAAAATAAACCTCGTAATATAACTAAAAAAGAAAAAATAAAAATTGTTGCCTCAGAATTTTATTCATCTCTAAATATACCTCTTTTATACTGGCACTTGGGGGAAAAGCCTATTCAACCAGATACTAAATTTACTGATAGTTCTATAGCATCAGATAAGAATTTGGAAAAAGTGTGGCTTGAGATTCTTAGCAAAATGAAACTAACTGAAGATAAGATAGATGAACTTGATGAAATAGAAGACCGCAAAATAATTGAAAATCTCTCAGTTAACTTTAACTCTGCAATCGCAAGCAAAATTAATAAACAAATTTATAATGAAAACCTAGAAATTATTTATAAAAATACGGAAATCAAAAAAGAAGCATTTGAGGGTAGGGAGTATTTTATAGTTGAGAATAGTTTATTCAATTATACTGTAGCGATTAAAAACGGTATACCGAAAATTATGCGTATTAATCGCAGTTGACATTGTTTCTGAAAAGAATTTCCAAATTACGCGTTCATAACCTCATATGAACGGGATACCGAAACTGACCTTGATTTTGCACAAGCGAGGTATCTCAAACCAGTTTGGCCACGGTCGCCATCTCCGTTGGCTTAAAAGCGCGGAAGTTTTCTAAATTTTTGTCAGGCACCATAATCCACGGGAATGCGACCCGGGATTTCAATCAAATGAACAGCGGATTTGATAAAATAACCCGCCGGGAATTTTAAAAAACCTAATGGGTTTTTTAAAAAACCTCTTAGGTTAAGGCCGAAACCCATTAGGTTTTTTTAAAAACCCATTAGGTTTTTTAAAAAACCTCTTAGGTTAAAGGCAAAACCCATTAGGTTTTTTTAAAAACCCTTTAGGTTAAGAGCAAAACCCATTAGATAAATCAATAAACCCGAGGTTTATCATAACAAAATATTTGAATCATTCGGTGTCAGAGACCAGAGTTGTTCGGCACGGTAATTGACCGGGCCGGCGGTTCGTTCGTGAACCGCGTTTTCGATCAGATCGGAACCGTTCGCGGGCCGGGCTTTTCATTTACCGGCAGGTTGCGCGGCGTTTTGTCTCAAAAATTATCAAAACTTCATCGCCACAAAAATTATTGACACCCGGAGCGGCCGGTTGTTAAAATTGTTAACGGAGTTAAACCTCGTTTTTACTCACGCTAAATATTTGAAAAACAAACCATATGTCGTCGATTAAATGCCCCAACTGCAATTTAACGAACTTTTCAACCGCACAATTCTGTAAACGCTGCAACAGCCCGCTCGACGGGTTTCCGACCGAGCGCGGGAACAATCCGACGCAGCTCCTGAATTCGGCGGACCGGACGCATTACCGCCAGCCGCCGCCGAACCCGTATCAGCAGCCGTACCGGCCGAACAACCCGCCGCCGTACCAACCGGTCAATCAGCCGAATTATCCGCCGCCGCCGCCGGGCCGGAATTATGCGCCCGTCAATCCGCCGCCGCCGCCGAATCAGCACTACCGGCAGGAGCAGTCCTATCAATACACGCTGCCGCGCTTCCCGCAGGACGAGCGGCCGCCGCAGTATCAGAATTACCGGAAAGGGCCGTACCAGAAAGCTCCGTATTATCCGATCGGCGAGATGCCGGTCCGCCGTTACGGTCAGGAAATCGCGCTTCATAAAAACTCGTCCCTCCCGGAATTCTGCGTCAGCTGCGGCAAGCCCGTTTCGTCGATGTACGACGGCGAATTCGTCCATCAGAAATTCCGCTGGCATCCGCCGGCCGTTTACGCGGCGCTCGTCAGCCCGCTGATCTACGTCATTCTGGCCGCCTGTCTGAGCACGACCTTCAGCGTCAACGTGCCGCTCTGCGGCGAACACGTCAAGAGCCGCGAGAGTCTCAGGACGACGATGATCGTCGGCGGTCTGCTCTCGTTCCTGCTCGCCTTTTTCTGCTGCGCGATGGGCGCGTGGGGCTTCGGCATCTTTCTGATCTTCGTCGTCACGATCGTCCTTTGCCTGATCGGCGAATACGGTTATAAACCGCTCCGCGTCAAACGGATCGAAAGCTCGCATTATTATCTGACGGGCGCGTCCGAAGAGTTTATGAAAATGATTCCTTACTGAAACTTATGACGGAAAAACGGACCATCGGCGGCTATTTCGGCATTTTATCGGAACTCGGCGAGGGCGGTTTCGGCCGGACCTTTCTGGCCGAGGACCTGCGCTTTGACGACGGCCGCCGATTCGTCGTCAAGCTGCTCAAGACGCGGTCGGACGACCCGGAATTCGAGCAGCTCGCGAAACGGCTCTTCGCGCAGGAAGTCAAAACGCTCTACCAGCTCGGCGAACATCCGCAGATCCCGTCGATCGTCACGCATTTCGAGGAGGACGGCGATTTCTTTTTCGTGCAGGAATACGTCGCCGGCAAAACCTTTGCCGAAGAGCTCGCCGCCGGCAAAATCTACTCGCAGCGGCAGGCGATCGAGATCGTCGGCGATCTGCTGAGCGTGCTCGCCTTCGTCCACCGGCAGGGCGTCATCCACCGCGACGTCAAACCGGCCAATCTGATCTGCCGCCAAACGGACGAAAAGGTCGTGCTGATCGATTTCGGCGCGGTCAAACAGGTCGGCGGCCAGCATCGACAAAACCCGCACCGGCCCACGCAGGGGACGATCGCGATCGGTTCCGAAGGCTTTATGCCGGCCGAACAGCTCGCCGGCCACCCGCGTTTCGCGAGCGACGTCTACGCCGCCGGGATGTTCGCCGTTCAGCTGCTGACGCAAACGCACCCGGCCGATCTCCGGCAGAACCAGCGGACCGGCGAATGGATCTGGCAGGACCGCGCCAACGTCAACGTCCATCTCGCCGAATTCATCAACCGGATGATCCGCTTCGATTTCCGCCAGCGTTTCGGCGACGCCGTCGAGGCGCTCGATAATCTGAAACGGCTCAATCTCAATTTCCGCCCGTTCGAAAACAACTGGACCGGCGACCGGCACCGGCCGAACGTGCAGCGGGGAATGACGCAGGCGACCTTTTTCTCGCCCGGCGCGCCCGAACCGATGCCGTCGCCCGCGCCGCCGCCCTATAATCAGCCGCCGCCCTACAATCAGCCGCCGCCGTATTATCAGCCGGCGCCGCCGTTTATTCCGCAGTTCGAGCAAACGGTCCGCCCGCTGCACCCGAGCCTTCGGCAGTACGACGGATCGCTCCGAAAACCGGCCGCGCCGGTTCCGCCGGCCGCGCCGCCGACGCGGGTCGAGAATCTGCCGCCGCTCGGGCCGACGAAACCGGTCGTCACGGGGGTGACGGTCGGCAATCTCGCCTTCGACGATATCCGCGAATCGGGTCTCGGAAAATCGCTGCTCGTGATCGGCGTGCTGGTCCTGCTGGCTGTGTTCGTCGCGTTTCTCACGATTTCGGCGCTCCGGCCGCAGACCTTCGAGCTGCAGCCGGTGCCGGCCGCCAATCCGGTGCCGAAAAATATGCCGGCGGCGCCGCTGCCGCGACCCGACCGGGGCGATCAGAACGAGGGCTTTATGGGAATGGCGGCGGAAAAGGAACGGCGGGCGGTTTCGAGCTCGGACTGGGCGGCCGTCGCCGACGAATGGCAGCGGGCCCGCGAGTTTTATCTGAACGCCGAAAACGAAGCGACCGACGACGACGCGCGCGCCGCCGCCCGGAAAAACGCGCAGTACTGCGAAGACCGTAAATTCTACGCCCTCAGCCAGAAAAAAAGATCGAAAACCTGAGTCTGGCGGGCGCGGCGGCTTTCCACGGGGAAAAAAACTCTGTCAAACGCGGCCGGTTTTTGCTAAAATATTGCTGGCCTCTTCACTCCCGGCCGCTTAATCTTCCGGAAATCGATGAACAACCCGGTAATCAACGGACGTTACAGAATCTTGCAGCAAATCGGCGTCGGCGGATTCGGCCTGACCTATCTCGCCGAGGACCTCCAGCTGCAGACGCGGCCGCGCGTCGTCGTCAAACATCTCCGGCCGATGATCGCCGACGGCGAAGCGCTCGAGCTCGCGGGCCGGCTTTTTCAGCAGGAAGCCGAGATCCTCTACCGGCTCGGCGGACATCCGAACATCCCGTCGCTGATCGCGCATTTCAAAGAGCGCGGCGAGTTTTTTCTCGTCCAGGAATTCATCGAGGGCCACACGCTCGACCGCGAATTGGCGGCCGGGAAAAAATTCAACCAGAAAGAAATCGTCCAGCTGCTCGGGCAGGTCCTCGAAATCCTCTCGTTCGTCCATTCGCAGAAGGTCATCCACCGCGACGTCAAACCGGCCAACCTGATCCGCCGGTCGAGCGACGGCAACATCTTCCTGATCGACTTCGGCGCGGTCAAACAGGTCAGCGCGGTCCCGCGCGCCGACGGGCAGACGGGCTCGGCGACCGTCGCGATCGGCTCGCACGGCTATATGTCGCGCGAACAGATGGCCGGCAACCCGAATTTTTCGAGCGATCTGTACGCGCTCGGCCTCGTCGCGATCGAAGCGCTGACCGGCACCAAACCGCTCGATCTGGCGCGCGCCGCGCCAACCGGGGAATACGCGTGGGCGCAGAAGGTTCAGCTTTCGCCCGAGCTTGAACGCTATATCTCGAAGCTCGTCCGGCAGGATTTCCGGCAAAGATTCTATTCGGCGGTCGAGGCTTTGGCGGCGCTCAACCAGATCGCCGCGAACATCGGTTTCTTCAACCGGCAATTGCTCGAACCGCAGATGATGGTCGTCCCGCCGATCGTCAACCCGCCGGTTCCGCAGCCGTCGCCGGCGGCCGCGCCGCAGTTTATTCCGCCGACGCTGATCGTCCCGGCGCAGAACCCGTCCGCCCTCCACGCGCCGCCCGCGCCGCCCCTAGCGCCGCCGAAAAAAAGCTCGGGGGCGAAATGGATCGTCGGCGGCATCGCCGCATTTCTGGTCTTTATCGGCTTTCTCTTCATCGCCGGCAAGATTCTCAACCTCCGCTGGCACCGCGACGACCCGGCCGACACCGATCCGAACCGGATCTCAAGGGTCGAACGAAGCACCAATCCGCCCGGCACGCCGTACAGCCTGTACGCCGAAGCCTTAAAGCAGGCGCAGGAAGCGGCCGAGCTCGAACGCCGCGCGACGACCCGTTTCGAATGGGAACAGATCGCCAATAAATACAAACGCGCGCTCGCGCTGCTCGCGACAATCGACAAATCGAGCCCCGATTACGAACCCGCCCAGCAAAAACTCGATCAATTCAAACAAAAATCCGATCTCGCCAACCAGAAACTCCAACAGCTCGCAAACTGATGTCGATTTCGGATTTCGGATTTCGGAATTCGGATTATGTCGATTTCGGATTTCGGATTTCGGATTTCGGATTGGTCTGTGATGGGGCTGTTCCGCCCGAAATGGACGCCTGAGACAACAAAGCCGGTCATTCACAATCGAATACCGGGACGAACCGAAGCGTCCGAAGACGAACAATCCGAAATCCGAATTCCGAAATCCGAAATCGAATTGTCTGTTCCGTGTCGTTGGCGTTAAAATGCTTGTGTATGCAAGTGAAAACGCAGCCGGACGAGCTGCAGAATTATCTGACCGATGCGAGCAATCTGCCGGGCGGGTTCGCCGACCGGCTTTTGATCCCTGAAACGACGGCCGAAGTCGCCGAAATTCTCAAAGAGGCGGACGAAAAACGAATTCCGGTGACGATCTCCGGCGCGCGGACCGGGACGGTCGGCGGCGCGGTGCCGTTCGGCGGCTGGGTCGTCTCGCTCGAACGTTTGAATCAAATCGAAGCGATCGATCAGGACGGATTGTTTGCGATCGCCGGCGCGGGCGTCGTGCTGAGCGATTTTCAGAAAGCGGTCGAAGCCGAAAATCTGTTCTATCCGCCCGACCCGACCGAATGGAGCTGCCAATTGGGCGGAACGGTCGCGACCAACGCCTCGGGCGCGCGGAGCTTCAAATACGGCGCGACCCGCAACTTCGTCGACGAACTCGAAGTCGTCCTCGCGGGCGGGGAAATACTCGACCTCAAACGCGGCGCGGTCTGGGGCGAAAACGGCTTGATCGAGCTCGAAACCCGGAGCGGCCGGCGAATCCGCGCCAAGCTCCCGACTTATCCGCCGCCCGCGACGCGCAAGAACACGAGCGGCTATTTCTCCGGCGAACGCGTCGACGCCGTCGATCTTTTCGTCGGCAGCGAAGGCACGCTCGGCGTGATTACAAAAGTCAAACTCCGCCTGCTCCCGAAACCCGAATCCTTTTTCAGCGGCATCGTTTTCTTCGACGCGGAGGAAAACCTCCTTGCTTTCGTCAACGAAGCCCGCGAACTCTCGTTCGCCGCCCGCAACGAACAAATCCGCAATCCGCAATCCGCAATCCGCAATCCGATCGATGCGAGCCTGATCGAATACTTCGACGAAAAATCGCTGCGGTTCATCGCCGAGCGGTTTCCCGAAGTGCCGGCCGGCGCGAAGGGCGCGATCTACTTCGAACAGGAGACGACGGCCGCCAGCGAAGACGAGCTGCTCGAGCGTTGGAACGAGCTGCTCGAACGTTCGGGCGCCGATCTCGAAACGTCGTGGTTCACGACGACCGAGCAGGACCGCGAAAAGCTGCGCGCGTTTCGCCACGCGCTGCCGGTCGCCGTCAACGAGCGGATCGTCCGCTGCAAACAGAAAAAGGTCGGCACCGATATGGCCGTGCCCGACGACAAATTCGCTTCGTTCTTAAAGTTTTACCGCGAAAAGCTAGACGCGAGCGGGCTCGACTACGTGATCTTCGGCCATATCGCCGACAATCACCTGCACGCCAATATGATCCCGAAAGATGAGGACGAAGCGACCCGCGCGCGGCATCTCTACGGCCGCTTCATCGCCCAGAGCATTATGCTTGGCGGGACGATCTCGGCCGAACACGGCATCGGCAAGCATAAATCGCGCTATCTTTACGTCCAGTACGGCGAACGCTATCTGAACGAGATGGCCGAGCTCAAAAAAGCCTTCGACCCGCACGGCATCCTCGGGCGCGGCAATATGTTCGACCCGAAGTTTCTGTAAGTTTCGAGTTCCGCCTTCAGGCCAATGGCGTTAAGGTAAGCACGAAGGTGAGCGATTTGAAAAGTTTAATAGGCCGCGGACAAACGCGGATCTGGCGGATTTACGCGGATTTCTTTTTCCTGAAAAACAAAACCAAAAATAAATCCGTGAAAACCCGCGTCATCCGCGTCATCCGCGGCCTATTTGGTGTTCCGCCAGAATCAATCGTCGCGCTGAACTTATTCCTTCACTTTAGGCCATTGGCCGGCGGGCGGCCCGGCGTGCCGGTGAAAGCCCGGCGGGCGAAACGCCGGCCGCCTCAAGGCGGAACTCGAAACTATGGCGTCCGCTTTGCGCTAAATAGCCGTAAAAGATAAAATTAACGAAAAGGACATCAAACTATGATCAAAGCGATTTTATTCGATTTCAACGGCGTCATCATCAACGACGAGCCCGTCCAGATGAAGGCCTACCAGGAAGTCTTCAAGGCCGAGGACATCGAGCTGACCGAGGAGGATTATTTTTCCTGTCTCGGGATGGACGACCGGACCTTCATCAACACGATCTACGAGCGGGCCGGGAAAACGCCCGAGGGCAACAAGGTGCTCGAAATCTCGGTCGCCAAGACAAAGCGCTGGCGCGAGCTGATCGCCGAAGAGCTGCCGCTCTTCGACGGGATCACCGACTTCGTCAAGAAGATGGCGCAGGACTTCGCGCTCGGCGTCGTCTCGATGGCGAAGCGCGAGGAGATCGAGTATGTCCTCGAACGCGCGGGCTTAATTGATCAGTTCGCCGTCATCATCAGCTCGGAGGACGTCGCCAACTGCAAGCCCGACCCGGAATGCTTCCTGAAAGGCTTCAACGCGCTCGATTCCTGGCGCGTCAAACAGCAGCATCTGCCGATGGTCCATTCGGAATGTCTCGTGATCGAGGATTCGCCGCCGGGAATCGCCGCCGGGCGGGCCGCGCGCCTCAAAACGCTCGGCGTCACCAACACCGTTTCGGCCGCCGAGCTCCGCGAGGCCGGCGCCGACGCCGTGACGGCGAATCTCAACGACTGGATGCCCGAATCGGCCCGGCGGGTTTTCGTGTAGAAACTTGATAACGAAGAAGAGGAGAAGAGGAGACGGTCTTGAGATCGATTTCCGTTTGAACGGGAAGCACCTTGATTTTTTACCGATAATTTACAGCACAGGACATTTTGTCTCCTCCTCTCCTCCTCTCCTCTTCTCCTCTTCTCAAACAAGAAATGCCCGAACACTTAATATCGAACACCGACGCCCGCGAGGACCTGCTGTCCTGCGCGGCTTTTATGGCCGAGAGCATCCGCAGCGCCGACGGCCACGCCCAGGCGATCCGCGCGATCCTGCCGTTTTATCTCGAACGCGGCGACGTCGATCTGGCCGCCGAATTCGCCAACTCGATCGAAGACCCGTTTATGCGCGATAAGCTGCTGACGGAGGTCGCCGAGAAATGCGCGGCGCTCGACGACGACGAATACGCCTATCAGCTCGTCGAGGCGATCGAGGATCCGGGCACGCAGTCGCTCGCGCTCGAACGGATCGCCCTCCAGAAAAGCGCGAAGGGCGACCACGACAAGGCCTTCGAGATCGCCGATTCGCTCGAACATCCCGACAACGTGCTCGCGGCCGTCGCCGTCAACGCCTCGGAAGACGGGCAGACCGACGTTCTCGAGGACGCGCTCGACGGCATCGATTTCCCGTACCTGAAAGTCGTCACGCTCCAGACGATCGCCGGCCGGAAGCTCGAAAAAGGCGACCCGAAAGTCGCGCTCGGCTTTCTCGAACGCGCGCTCGAAGCGGCCGACGACCTCGATTTCACCGAGGAAAAGATTCGCGCGCTGACCGACATCGCGAGCCATTTCACCGACGCCAAACGCAACGACCGGGCGATCGAGACGCTCGACAAGGCGAAACAGATCGCGGTCGGGCTCGACACCGTCCAGCGCGACGCGTTTCTCTCGGTCATCGCCTACGGTTTTTTCCGTGCCGGGACGATCAATCTCGCCGACAACACGCTCGATCTGGTCGCCGACAAAACGCAGCTCGCCTCGACGCTCGTCGGGTTCGCGCGCGAATACTGGCAGAATGACGAGAAGGACGACGCGGTCGAAACGCTCGAAGAGGCCTATCAGATCCTCAAATCGCAGCACGAGCGCGAGACCCGGGACAGCCGCGCGCGGTTCGCGCTCTTCGCGACGATCGCCGGCCAGTTCGCCGGCTACGACCGCGCCGACCGGGCGATCGAGATCGCCGAGGAAATCCCCGACGAAACCGAACGGCTGTCGGCGCTCGCGCAGGTCGCGCAGGTCCTGACGCTGCGCGGCGCGGACGAATTCGCCGGCCAGGCGATCCGCGGGATCGCCGAGGATTCGCAAAGAATGTTCGCGCTGATCGGCGTCTCGGACGCCCTCGCCCGGCTCGACAAAAAAGACGCCGCGCTGGCGACGCTCGAAGAGGCCGCCGAGCTTCAGGAAACCGTCCCGCAGCTCGCCTCGCGGTCGGCGGCGATGAACGAGATCGCCAACCGCTTCGTCCAGTTCGGAGAGATCGAACGGGCGCGCGCCGTGACGCACGAAAACCTCGAAACGATCGCCAAAATCCGCGACGAAAGCAGCCTCGCGGTCTGTCTCGCGAGCCTCGCCGAGATCTACGAGGCCAACGATTTCGAGCTCACCGACGCCGAAAAGACGATCCTGCTGACGGTCGTCAAAAAAGCCGAACTGTGACGATTTCGGATTTCGGATTGCGGATTTCGGATTGGTTTTGCGGCGGGGCGTTGAGGATGGGAGAAGAGGTTTTTAACGCGAGGGCGCAAAGGCGCAAAGGCGCGGAGGGTTTTTTCGGTGGTCGATGGCGGAAAAATTCGTCGACGACGTAAAATTCGATCGGCTGAACCCTACCCAAACCATCTTCGCGCCTTCGCGCCTTCGCGTCCTTGCGTTAAACCCCCGTCCGCGCGCGAAAAATCCGCATCCGTTCGGCCAAAATCGGCGAATATCGCGTCTTAATAGTATCGGGAAAAGATTTTCCGGCAATATTACATTTACAACCGAAGGGGGGAAATATCAATGAGTCGTCCGGCACACGTCGAAACATTCGTTCAGCAGCTTTTACCGATCGCGCAGAAGGTTCGCGCGACCTACGGGGTTCCGGTTTCGGTCTGTCTCGCGCAGGCGGGGCTCGAATCGGGATGGAATTTCTCGAACAAATCGATGTTCGGCGTCGCGATCGGCGGCGACCCGTCGAAAGGCTTCGTCAAATACGCGACCGCCGAGGACGCCGCGATGGCCTACGGGAAAAATCTCCGCTACAACCCGGTCTACGCCGGCGCGTGGATCTACCAGAACGACCCCGAAAAGTTCATCGACGCGATCGGCGAACGCTACGCGCCGAAACAGAACTACGCCGCGACCGTCAAAAAGATCATCAACGGCTTCGGCTTCACGGAATACGACACCGAGATGCTCTACACGCCCTCGGGAGTGCTGCCGAACGGCAAATAGGAAACCCGATTGCGGCTGATAACCGTTAAAAAGATCGACGTCTTAAGGAAAACCGCAAACTCGTGACTGGAGCGCGGGCATCCTCGGCCCGCAACGCCGCGCAAGCGGCGTCGAAACGTCTCGGCTTCCGGCCGCCGCTCGATGATGAAAAGCTTTTTCGCGCTGTCGCGCTCAGGCAGGCAGGGATGCCTGCGCTCCAGTCAGCAATTTCCCCCTTTCCTTTGACCATCAATCTTTTTAACGGTATGATGGCGGATTTCGGATTGCCGATCGGCGGAAAGTTTTCAGGTATCGGCGATCGAACAAGTTGAGCCGCTGCTATTCCTCGGTTTTGAGCTGATCGATCATCTCGGCGAGGCGGCCCATTTTTTCGAGCGGCAGATCGTTGACCATCTGGTTGAACGACCGGTTTTCCCGCCGGTTGAGCTTTTGCAGCGCGTGATTTTCCGGGACCATCTGAAGTTTGGACGGCCGCCAGCCGAAGACGTCGTTCGGCGTGCAGTTGAGCGCCAGACAGAGCGCCTCGATCAGCTCCGGCGAGACGCGCATCAGCCGGTTTTGGACGATCTTAGACGCCGTCTCGTTCGAGAACCCGATTTTCTTCAGAAAGGCGAACGGTTTATCGACGCCCCGCATTTCCATCAGCCGTACAATATCGAAATATAACATCTGCCGCCTCCGAATAAGGGCATCATACCACGAATCGGCCGGTTGGCAAGCAAAAAATCCCGCCTGACGAAAGAAAATGGTCTGCAAACGGGAGTAAAACGCAGGCAGTCGGGATTGAAGTCCCGACCGTAAGGATTGAAGCGGCGAGAATCGAGATTGAATTAGACTAAGTCGGGATTAAAGTACCGACAGTCGGGATTGAAGTGCCGGCAGTAAGGACTAGACCACCGATAGCCAGGATTAAACCATCGACTGTCGGGACTAAAGCGCCTTGTGTCGGGATCGAAGCGACGACTGTCAGGAGCAAATTGCGACCGGCCGGAACATTTTACGCCGTTTACGCTTCATCACGGCCGACCGACATCCGGACGAACGGACGTGCGATCCCGTAATAGCGTGCATACTGATAAAAACCAACGCGCAGCGCGGCCGCTGACTGGAGCGCCGGCATCCTGCCGGCCTTGAGCGCGAAAGCGCGAACGAACGCCGCGCTGACAGTAACGTTGAAAGCGGATGAAACGCTTGACACCGCTGGCGCGGCGTTGGCCGGCAGGATGCCGGCGCTCCGGCGTTGGCTTTTTTACCACCGATCGTTGTTGATCAGATCCTCGAACGCCGTGCGGCCGATTGGAGCGCCGGCATCCTGCCGGCCTTGAGCGCGAAAGCGCGAACGAACGCCGCGCCGGCCGTGACGTCGTCTGTGGATGAAACGTTTGACACCGCTGGCGCGGCGTTGGCCGGCAGGATGCCGGCGCTCCGTCGGCGTTTTTACCACAGATCGTTGTTGATCAGGTCTTCGAACGCGTCGCGGCGGCGGATCAACTCGACCGCGCCCGACTCGCGGACGAGGACGACGGCCGGGAGAAAGCGGCCGTTGTATTGAAACATCTGCGCGATCGAGTAAGCGCCGCAGTTTAAGAGCGCAAGCACTTCGCCGGGCGCGACGCCTTCGGGCAGCAGCCGGTAATCGGGCAAACGGCCCTCGCCCTCGATGTCGAAATAGACGTCGCCGCCGTCGCACAGCGGCCCCGCCAATTTATAAGGCGTGTGATGCTCGGCCCCGGCCCGCTCCGCCGAGATCAGATGGTAATACCACTTGTAAGTCTCCATCGACAGCAGAATATTAAAGCCCGCGTCGGTCAGCAGCCACACATCGGAAGCCATTTGGGATTTCGGATTTCGGATTTCGGATTTCGGATTGCCCGCGGCGGAAGCCTCCGTCTCCTCTTCTCCTCTTCTCCTCTTCTCCTCTTCTCCGAAACCTCGCCACTCTCCACTCATCAACGGGCGTTCCTTGTGATTGCGGACCGTGGTGAGGCAGACGCCGGCGTCGGCGATGACGCTGCGGCCGGGTTCGATCAGGAGCGTCAGGTCTGCGAGCAGGTTTTCGGCGTTCGAGCGGCGGGCGGTTTCGCGGACGAACTCCCACGCGCGGCGGATCGCCTCCGAAGGCTCGAAACCGGCGGCGAACATCTCGCGCTGGGCCTGCGGAAACTCGATCTCGTGCGAGTTGTCGCGCAAATAATTGACCGGAAAGCCGCCGCCGAGGTTGAGATGCGAGAGCCTGAGGCCGGTTTCCCGGTAGATCTTTTCGAGATTCTCGAACAGCGTCCGGAGCGCGTCCGTATAGGGCTCGGCCTCCGGATTCTGCGAGCCGATATGGAGATGGACGCCGTCGAGCGCGAGAAATTCCGAGTCTTTATACTCGTGAAACGCGCCGAGCGCCTCGTCGGGCATCATCCCGAACTTCGACGTCAGGAGCGCCGTCTGCAAACCCGAATGCGTGCCGGTCTCGATCTCGGGCACGAGCCGCAGCGAGACGCGCGCGCGCCGGTTCAGCCGCCGCGCCGTCGCCTCGATCAGCGCCAGCTCGTAGAGCGAATCGACCTGAATCGCGTAAACGCCGGCCTCGATCGCGGCTTCGATCTCCCAGACCTCCTTGCTCGTCCCGTTAAAGATCAGCTGGTCGCCGGTAAAGCCCGCTTTGAGGGCCTTCCAGAGCTCGCCGCCGGAGTTGACCTCGAGCTCGCCGCCGGCCTCGCGGACGACGCGGAGGATCGCCATCAGCGAGTTGGCCTTCGCGGCGTAACAGACCTTGAGCCGGCAGTCGACGACCTCCGCCGCGCGTTTGAGCCGGGCGATATTGTGTTTGATCCGCGCTTCGGAAAAGACGAAGAGCGGCGTCCCGTATTCGCGGGCGAGCGCGACCGCCGAGACGCCGTCGATCAGGAGATTTCCGTCGCCGACGGTCAGAAATTGTTCGATTTCCCAGGCTTTTGACATCAAAAACTATTAAAACAAACCGTCAATCCGAGAGCAAGACCCGTTTCCGGATCAGGGATTATGGCTGCGATAAGGATTTGAAATGCGTCGCCGGTTTATGCTATCTTGGTCAGACTTTTTGGTGATGGAAAACCGGTTATGACGATCAAGTTTTACTCGAAGCACGAAGCTTACAACGAATTTTCGAACTTCTCGCCGCACGGCATCGAGATGGACGGCCTCTGGTACCCGACGATCGAGCATTATTTTCAGGCGCAGAAGTTTCACGACGCCGACTATCGCGAAAAGATCCGCCGCGCGGCGACGCCGAAGGACGCGAAGACGCTCGGCCGGAGCCGTAAATACCCGCTCCGCGAGGATTGGGAAGAGATCAAGGACGAGCTGATGCACGAAGCCTGCCTGAAGAAATTCCGCACGCACAAAGAGCTCAAAAAACTGCTGCTCGCGACCGGCGACGAGGAGTTGATGGAGAACGCGCCGATGGACAACTACTGGGGCGGCGGCCGTTACGGAACGGGACAGAACAAGCTCGGCCGAATCCTCGAACGCGTCCGCGCGCTGCTCCGGGCGGAAGAAGCCGATCGGCCGCCGAACGATTAACGGGTTGAGCGTGATCTGAAAAAAATCCAGATAACGGCGG
Organism: Acidobacteriota bacterium; assembly: GCA_018269075.1. Classification (GTDB taxonomy): domain Bacteria; phylum Acidobacteriota; class Blastocatellia; order Pyrinomonadales; family Pyrinomonadaceae; genus JAFDVJ01. The sequence goes on along the minus strand of JAFDVJ010000067.1, from coordinate 7,404 downwards.
CAAATTAAAGGCGAAACGGTTTTCGGAACGGACGGGGAATTTTAACGCGGAGGCGCGGAGGCGCAAAGACGCGAAGGAGAATTGGGCGGACTCTCGTAATGAAGCCGCCGCGCCGGCCGCCGCGAATTTTCCGCCGGCGGACAGCCGACCAAACCCTTCGCGCCTTTGCGCCTCTGCGCCTCTGCGTTAAAACAACCCCGCAAAATCCGCCGGCGTGTCGATGTCGCGCGCGGCTTCGGGCAGATCGACGACGGCGACGCGTTCGCGGTCGTGTTCGATGACGGCTTTCGCGCCGCGGTCGCCGGTCAACGCCCGCAATTCGTCGAAAACCTCGCGGGCGAACAGCGCGGGCACGCCCAAACCGCCGTTGTACCGGGCGGCGACGATCGGTTTGCGGGTTCGACGGTGTGTTGCGGCCAAAGATACGAGATGGGCCGCGTTGACGAACGGCTGATCGGCGAGCGTCAGGACGACGGCGGCGGTTTCGGGGGCGGTTTCGAGGAGATGATCGAGGCCGGCGCGGATCGACGAGCTGAGGCCCGTTTCCCAATCGCGGTTGAATAGCGTTTCGACGCGCAGATCGGCGATTTCCGGGCGCAAGCTCTCGAAATTCGCGCCGAGGACGACGATCGCGGGGCGAAAACCGGTTTCGAGGGCCGTTTCGACGGCGCGGCGGAGAAGCGTGCGGCCTTCGAATCGCAGGAGTTGTTTCGGTTTCTTCATCCGCCGCGAAGCGCCGGCCGCGAGGACGATAATGCCGGTGTCAGGATCCGCGTTCATAGATCGAACCCTCGCGCTCGCGCAGATAGCCGCCGCGCCGATTTTTTATGACCGCCTGAATCTCGGCGACGATCGCGAGCGCGATCGATTCCGGCGTGTCGGCGCCGATGTCGAGCCCGACCGGCGCGTGGATCCGCGCGATCTGATCGATGGTGTAGATCTTGTTGCGCTCGCGGATCTCGTCCAAAAGCTTGCCGATCCGGCGTTTCGGCCCGAGAACGCCGATGTAGAAGCAATCGCTCTTGAGCAGCCGCGCGACGATCTCGCGGTCGCGGTCGTAGTTGTGCGTCATCACGACGGCCGCCGTCCGCGGATCGCCGAAAAGTTTCGGCGCGACGTCGGCGACCGGCGCGGCGATGATCTCGTCGGCGGCCGGGAAACGGCTGTTCGTCGCGAACGCCGGCCGGTGATCGGCGACCGTCACGCGCCAGCCAAGCGTTTTCGCGATTTCCGTGACCGGAATCGCGTCGTTGCCCGCGCCGAACAGCAAAAGGTTGACGGGCGGCGCGAAAATCTCGAAAAAGACCTCGTAAATGCCGTTTTCGGCGGCGTAGACCTTGACGATCGGCGGCGAATTTTCGTGAAACAGGCGGCGGCAGTCGTCTTCGAGCGCCGCCCGAAAACTTTCCGGAAAGCCCTCGAAGCTGAACCGGTCGGCGCCGGTGTGGAAAAACCGTCCGCCGGCCGGAAATTCGCCGCCGCCCGAGATCAGCGTCCCGGTCAGCAGCCGTTCGCGGTTGTGCGCCGCGAGCAGAAGGGTTTTGTAAAGCAGGGAATCGCGAACGTTTTCGAGCGGTTCGAGCAATATCCGGATGATCCCGCGGCAGCCCATATTGAGCGAAAAGACGGAGTCCTCGTTCTTCGCCGTGTCGTAGGTGAAAACGGCCGCTTCGCCGGTCGCGAGGACGCTTTTCGCGCGCTCCATCACGTCGGTCTCGAGACAGCCGCCGGAGACCGTCCCGCGCGTTTCGCCCGATTCGAGGATCAGCATCTTGGCGCCCGGCAGACGGTAGCTCGACCCGCGGACATCGACGACGGTCGCGAGCACGGCCCGTTCGCCCGGCGCGAGCGCGGACATTGTTTCGACGATTTGCTGGATTTCTTTCGACAAACAGGTAAATGTTAGAAAAAAATCAGCTTTCGGGCAAGTAGGTGCGGACGCGGTCGTCGCCGCGCTGATGGACGACTTCGAGAATCAGCCCCGTGCAGCGCCAATCGCCGTCAATCTTTTGCAGACGGTGCGTGTAGTTGCCCCAGACCTCCCAGAGACCGGTCACCGCGCCGGTTTCGAGCAGATTGAAGGCGTAGGCCTTCGAAAAAACGACCGCGCGGTCGCCGTCGATCTCGAAACGGTGATTGCCGCGCTGGTGATAGCTTTTCTTTTCGGCGTAAAGATTCGTCCGCCACGCGTCGACGAGCGCGTCGGCGGGAATCGTCGCCGGCTCGCCGCCCGCGAGCGACGTGAAATCGACCGTCACCTCGTCGGCAAAGAAAGCGCGGCATTTCTCCCAGTCCTTGGCGTCGCAGGCGTTGTCGATCTCGTCGACGACGAGCCTCAGCATCCGCTCGTCGGCGTGATGCTGTCCCAAAATCTTCTCGTGAAACTCCTCGTCGTGCTCGACCTGCCCGAGCTGCGCGCGTCCGATCATAAAACGTTCCTCCCTTCGTTCAAACTCATTATCCTATCTTTTCAAATGGCGGCCCGAAAAACAACACTACAAAAACTCATTTCGCTTGCCGGCGGGCCGCGAACGGAAAGCGAGGCTCGATGTCGGTCAGGTCGACGGCCGCGTCGAAGGCGGCATCGCCGGTGTCGATCAGCCGGCCGCCGCTCCGACCGCGCATCGTGCGAAACGCGAAGCGGCCGTCGGCATCAGTTTCGGCATAGTTGTCGAATCCGGAACTGCCCACAAAAAAACAGTTCATCAACCGTCACAAAGCTGTCGATCTTGCCTGGTATCATTGTTCGCCGCGCTTGAATTAAATAATGCCCGCCCGGCGTGACCCGTTTAGTTACAAAATGACGTTTTGAATAATAGAAAGAAATTCTCAAGGTTGGGAAAGCCCGCTCATCGGAAATGATGGGCCGGTTATTCTCGATTTTGGTTGGACCGACATTGATTCGACATTTTGAGAAAGATAATAAAATTATGAATAAAACAGGAGCCCTGAAATTGATTTCCGGCGGAATGTTCAACGCGTTTATTTTGTTTCGGGGAGCAAACCGGCCAATGCAGCATCCCCGGTTAATGTCCGCGCTCCCGGCGCTTATCATCGGATTATTGTTGCTGACAGCGGGCCGCACCGTCACGGCGCAATCCGCGCTCGACTGGTTTGACCCGAACCCGAACGGTACGGTGGTTCGCACCGTCGTCGTGCAGCCGGACGGGAAAATTCTGATCGGCGGCGATTTCACTACCGTTTCGCCGAATGGTGGCGCCGCGGTTACGCGCAACCGCATCGCCCGCTTTAACCCGGACGGCACGCTCGACACGGGCTTTGATCCGAATGGCAGCGGCGAGGTCTTTTCAATCGTCCTGCAGCCGGACGGCAAGATTTTAGTCGGCGGATTGTTTACGAGCATCGGCGGGCAGACGCGCAACTATATTGCCCGTTTGAACCCGGACGGCACGCTCGACACGGGTTTTGACCCGAACGCCAACAGCGGCGTCTTTTCGATCGCCCTGCAGCCGGACGGGAAAATCTTAGCGGGGGGACTTTTCAACCTCATCGGCGGACAGCTGCGCGGTCACCTCGCCCGCCTGGATGCGGTGACCGGCGCGCCTGATTCGTTCAATCCGGCCGTGAACAACCTTATCTATTCAATCGCGATGCAGAAGGACGGCAAGGCTGTCATCGGCGGCATTTTTAACACCGTGAGCGGACAGACCCGCAGCCGCATCGCGCGAATCAATTCGGACGGCACGCTCGACGCGGGCTTCGACCCGAACATCGACGGTGAAGTCGATACAGTCGCCGTTCAGGCGGACGGCAAGATTCTGGCGGGCGGCCTTTTTTCGGTCGTCGGCGGGCAGACGCGCAACCGCATCGCGCGAATCAACTCGAACGGCACGCTCGACACGGGCTTCGACCCGAACCCGAACTCGGGCAGCTTTAGCAGCTTTGTCCTTTCGATCGTCGTGCAGCCGGACGGCCGGATCTTAGTCGGCGGCTTTTTTTCGAACATCGGCGGGCAGGCGCGCGGTCGTATCGCCCGGCTCGATGCGGTAACCGGATTGCCGGATTCGTTCAACCCGACCGCGGGCAACATTGTCCGTTCGATGGCGGTGCAGGCGGACGGCAAGATTTTAGCGGGCGGACAGTTCACGACCTTTGCCCCGAACGGCGGCGCGACGGTGACGCGCAACCGCATCGCCCGGTTCGAGCGGGACGGCTTGCTCGACCGGACGCTCGATTTGAACACGGTCGGCATTGCCGTTTACGCCACCGCCATTCAGCCGGACGGAAAGACCATCATCGGCGGCAGATTTACGAATGTTTTGGGAGTCGCTCGCAACAATATCGCGCGTTTGAACACGGACGGCACACTCGACACGGCTTGGAATCCGAATGCGAACGGCGATGTCTATACGATCGCCGTGCAGTCGGACGGGAAGGTTTTGGCGGGCGGACAATTCGCCACGATCGGCGGACAGCCGCGCAGCCGCATCGCCCGGCTCGATGCGGTGACCGGCGCGGCCGATTCGTTCGATCCGAATGCGAACGGCGATGTTTATGCAATCGCGGTGCAGTCGGACGGGAAGGTTTTGGCGGGCGGACAATTCACCACGATCGGCGGACAGCCGCGCAATCGTATCGCCCGGCTCGATGCCGTGAGCGGCGCGGCTGATTCGTGGAATCCGGCTGCGAACGATAATGTTAATTCACTCGCCGTGCAATCGGATGGGAAGGTTTTGGCAGTCGGCTTATTCACCAACATCGGCGGACAGCCGCGAAGTTTCATCGCCCGGCTCGATGCCGCGACCGGCGCGGCCGATTCGTTCGATCCGAATGCGAATTTCGCTGTCTATTCAATCGCGGTGCAGTCGGACGGTAAGATTATAGTGAGCGGTTTATTCACCAGCATGGGCGGACAGCCGCGCAGCCGCATCGCCCGGCTCGATGCCGCGACCGGCGCGGCCGATTCGTTTGATCCGAATGCGAACGGCGATGTTTATGCAATCGCGGTGCAGTCGGACGGGAAGGTTTTGGCGGGCGGACAATTCACCACGATCGGCGGACAGCCGCGCAATCGTATCGCCCGGCTCGATGCGGTGAGCGGCGCGGCCGATTCGTTCGATGCGAATGCGAACGGCGATGTCTGTGCAATCGCGGTGCAGTCGGACGGAAAAGTTTTGGCGGGCGGATTTTTCAGCAGCATCGGCGGACAGCCGCGCAATTATTTTGCGCGGCTGTCAAACGATACGCCGGCGCTTTCGACGCTCGCTGTCACAATGACCACCCTGACCTTAACGCGCGACGGCTCGGCGCCGCAGTTTACGCGCGTCATCTTCGAGCAGTCAACCGACAACGGCGCGAACTGGACTTCACTCGGCACGGCGAGCAACGGTTTGACTTCGCCCGCCGCCGTTAAAAGCGCGAATCTTCTCGCTCCGCAGGCGGCTTCGAGCTACACGTTGACCGGATTGAGCCTGCCGACCGGACAAAACGTGCTGATCCGGGCGCGCGGCTTTTACCGCACGGGTTATCAGAACGGGTCGGAAACGACCGAAGACAAAACGAGAAATGTATTTTTCCTTGCGCCGACCGCCGCGAGCGTTTCAATCGGCGGAAGGATTTTGGTTAATGATCGAGGTTTGTCGAACGCTAACGTTTATCTCACCAAACAAAACGGCGAAATTGTTTCGATGCGAACGGGCGCGTTCGGCTACTACCGTTTCGACGACATCGGAGCCGGACAAACCGTAATCGTTTCCGTCGTCTCGAAGCGTTTTAGTTTTACGCCGCGAGTCATCAGCATTACGGAAGATTCGTCGGAGGTCGATTTTATTTCCGAAAGCGGTAATTTTTGATAAACAGCCCGAAAAACCGAACCTTGCAGGCTGGCTGCCGAATGGAAATCAGCCTGCAAGACGGAAAAAAACAATCCATCCGCGCCGTCGAATCTGTAAGACTTTAACAAACGGGCAAAAGCTCCCAAAACGCTTTACCGTCCGCCGACGAGCGTAACCGCAAAGCCGTCGTTCACCGCAAACGCTGACTGACGTTTCAATAAGATGGGTTAAATGTTATTCAGGCAAAGGAGAATTTGAGAAAAAAATGAGAAAAACAGTTAGTTTTGCGCTTATCGCGCTCGTGATTATCATGACAACATTCTCCTCACCGGCGGCGGCGCAGGACAATCAGGCTCGGCCGGACCTGCGCGGCCCGGAAGCGGTCGAAAAGTTAAAGGAAACCGGTCAGTACGAGTCCTTGATGGAAGCGGTCAAAGCCGCCCGCAAGGAAAACGGGCAGCCGACAGGCGAACCGAACGATCTTGCCGTCGGACAAACGACAAAGCTGACCGCATCGGACGGCGCGGTGAACGACTTCTTCGGCTGGAGCGTGGCGGTCAGCGGCGACACCGCAATCGTCGGCGCGTATGCCGATGATGTCGGCGCAAACTCAAATCAAGGCTCGGCTTACGTTTTCACCCGCAGCGGTACAACGTGGAGTCAGCAGGCGCAGTTAACGGCGGCGGACGGCGCGCCGGGCGACCAGTTCGGCTACAGCGTGGCAATCAGCGGCGATACGGTCGTCGTCGGCGCGTCCGGCGATACTGTCGGCGCGAACCCTGCTCAAGGTTCGGCCTACGTTTTTACAAGAAGCGGCGCGGCCTGGACGCAGCAGCAGAAACTACTCGCCGCGGACGGCGCGGCCTTCGACCAATTCGGCGGCAGTGTCGCAATCAGCGGCGACACGGTCTTGATCGGCGCGTCCAGGGATACTATCGGCGCGAGCTCGAATCAAGGCTCGGCTTATATCTTTGTCCGCAGCGGCGCAGCGTGGAGTCAGCAGGCGCAATTACTCGCTTCGGACGGCGCGGCCAACGATCAATTCGGCGAAAGCGTGGGAATCAGCGGCGATACCGCAATCGTCGGCGCGTTTGCCCATACCGTCGGCGCAAACGCCGCTCAAGGTTCGGCTTACGTGTTCACCCGCAGCGGCGCGGCGTGGACACAGCAGGCGCAATTAACCGCCGCCGACGGTGCGGGAAACGACCAATTCGGCTGGAGCGTGGCAATCAGCGGCGACACGGCGGTCGTCGGCGCGTATGTCGGGACGGTCGGCGCGAACGCTGTTCAAGGCTCGGCTTATGTTTTTGTCCGGAGCGGCGCAGCCTGGAGTCAGCAGCAGAAATTAACCGCCGCGGACGGTGCGGCCGGCGACCAGTTCGGCTGGAGCGTGGCGATCTCCGGCAATATTATAATCGTCGGCGCGCGGTTTGATGATGTCGGCTTTAACAACGATCAGGGCTCGACTTATGTTTTTGTCCGGAGCGGCGCAGTCTGGAGTCAGCAGCAGAAATTAACCGTTGCGGACGGCGCCGCCGGCGACCAATTCGGCTACGGCGTGGCGATCTCGGGCAGTAATATGATCGTCGGCGCGTATTTAAATAATGTC
>JAFDVJ010000066.1 GCA_018269075.1 Acidobacteriota bacterium | reverse complement strand
CTTCTCCCCTTCTCCCCTTCTCCTCTTCCCCGGCAATGATCGTGCCGAACGGTTCTGACCCAAAAGACGGCTTCTTCCGTTGAAGAAAAAAAAATGTTGTAGTTTTGCGAGAGATTTCGCTTTGTAGATTGAAAGAGAAAATTTCCTTCAATTTGGAGAGCGACAATGATGTCGAGAAAATCGACTGGTCTTTTGGTTGCGGCGGCGGTTTTAGCGGTTTATCGACCTTCAGATGACCTGGTATGGGCTGAAAAGCTCGAACAATTCTCTGCAAACCAATTATTGGGGATCGAATTCAGATAAACGCATCGAAGGCGACTTTGACGGTGACAGAAAAACGGATTTCGCCCTTTTCCGACCGGGCGACACGACCCGATCACTTTCAGGAGTGACAATTATGAGATTAAAACGTTCTAAAATGTTGTTTCTATCGGTTCTGTTCGGGATCGGTCTTTTGCAGGTTTCGGCCCAGCCAACGTCCGACAATACAACCCCGATAACCATTCCGGCAATCGGCACAGCCACGCCTTATTCATCGGACATAAATGTTTCGGGCTTAACCGGGAATGTCCTCAATGTAAGCGTTAGTTTGTCAGGTTTCAGTCACACATTTCCGTCAGATGTCGGAATCTTGTTGGTTTCGCCTTCGGGAGCAAGCGTTAATCTGATGAGCGAATGCGGCGGCGGAACAGATGCGGTCAATGCTAACTTAACCTTTGATGACGCCGCACCAAATTCGATCCCAAGCTCGATCGTTTCGGGAGATTTCCGTCCAACTCAATGTTCTTCAATAACATATTCCCCGCCTGCCCCGGCCGCACCGTATGGCACAACTCTTTCAGTTTTGAATGGCGGAAATCCGAATGGAACCTGGAAATTATTTGTTCAGGATTTTTTTTCAGGCGATAGCGGTTCAATTTCGGGCGGTTGGTCAATTTCAATAGTTTCAGGAACTTCTCCTGGCAGTTTACAATTTTTTTCGGCAGCTTATTCAGGCAATGAAAACACAACTGCGAGCGTTACCGTCAGACGAACGACGGGCTTAACCGGAGCAGTAACGGTTGACTATGCAACAGCCGATGGCACGGCAATTGGCGGCGCAGCCTGCGGTTCGGGTATAGATTACGTCAGCACGAGCGGAACATTAACTTTTGGAAATGGCATCAGTTCGCAAACTTTTTCGGTTCAGCTTTGTCCTGACGTAATCATTGACCCAAATGAAACTATCAATCTTTCGCTTTCAAATCCGACTGGCGGAGCTTCGCTCGGAACGCCGGATACCGCAATATTGACGATTATTGACATAACCCCAACCTTTCAATTCAGTTCGGCAACTTACAGCGTTGCAGAAAATCAATCAACTATCACTTTGCCGGTTACCCGGGGAGGCACAACCACCGGCACGCAGACGGTTTCATACGCCACAAGCGACGGCACGGCAATCGGCGGAACATCTTGCGCGGCCGGAGTTGACTACATTTCAAATTCGGGAACGCTTAACGTCAATAATTCAATTCCCATCACAATTACGATTTGCAATGATGCCGTCATAGAAAGCAGCAAAACTTTTAATGTAACGCTCTCGAATCCAACCGGCGGAGCAATTGTTTTTTCCCCGGGCGCGGCGACCGTTACAATTCAGGATGACGATCTACCGCCATCGTTTCTAACCGTCAATTCGGCTGATGATGTGAATGACGGCGTTTGCGATACAGTTCACTGCAGTTTGCGCGAAGCGATTGCGGCGGCCGCGGTCAATAATACGACCATCGGTTTTTCAACGCTTTTCAATACGCCTCGAACGATCGTTTTAACCAACGGCAGTCTCGTTATCAACAAAAGTCTGGTCATAAATGGCACCAGCGCAAAAAATGTTACGATTTCAGGAAATAACACAAGCCGAATTTTCACGATAGCGGCAGCGACGGGAAATTTCCTCATCACGCTTTCCAACTTAACGATGACAAACGGTTATGTACCCGAATTGCCGACCGACGGGACCAACGGCGGCGGGGCCATTTCGCATGAAACGACCGGAACCTTGACCGTCAATAATTGCGTTATTTCGAACAATTCGACACCGGGACACCAGGAATTAGGCGGCGGCGGCGGAATCTACAATCGCAATGGCACGCTGAACGTCAATAACTCGACCATAACCGGCAATTCCACCCGCACAGACCGCGACCGCGGCGGGGCCGGAATAATGAATTTCTCCGGAACGGTTAGTATTTCGAAGAGCACTATTTCAAATAATTCAGCAAACCTGACCGTCGCCCTGAACCGGGAAGAAAGCGGCGACGGTTTTGCTCCGGAAGGCGATTTGAACGGCGGCGGAGGAGCAATTCTTAATCGTTTCGGAACAATGACCATTAGTAATTCAACCGTTTCCGGCAATACCTCAAACAACCCCCTGCCGGGAAGTTTTGGCGGATATGGCGCCGGCGTAAAAAATGTTCAGGGAATGTTAACCGTATTAAACTGCACTATTACCGACAATACCGCAATTTCCGGCGCGGGAGGCGGACTTTCGACAAACGGTAATACAACGGTTAAGAACACGATCGTGGCCGGAAATTTTGCGGCGGCGGTCTTATCCGATATCGGCGGAACCTTTACCTCGCAGGGCAGCAATTTTATCGGCACAAAAGGCGCCGCAACCGGTTTTACCAATGGCGTGAACGGCGATCAGGTCGGAACGGATGCTTCGCCGATTGATGCAAAACTCGCTCCGCTTGGTTTTTATGGCGGAACTACCCAAACGCACGCTCTTTTGCAAAATTCTACGGCGATCAACAATGGCAATTCCGCAGGTTCGCCGGCGACAGATCAACGCGGCGCCACCCGGGTCGGCAATCCCGACATTGGGGCTTTTGAACTCAATAATGATTTTAACAATGGCGGCAGTGCGTATGTCGCAAATCTGCCAAACGGCACGCTAAATACCGGTTACAGTCAAACTCTTGTGCCGGACATTGTGCTGAACGGCAATACCTTCAGTTACTCCGTAACCGCCGGAAGCCTGCCGGCCGGCTTGTCTTTGTCAACTAATTTCGCTCCTCAATTTGTGGTCGCTCTGAACGGAACTCCGACACAAAGCGGCACATTTACTTTTACCGTTACGGCAAGCGGAAATGGGGCAAGTGTCGACACCAACTACACGATCTCCATTCTTGCTCCAACTGCCGCCTATGCTTCGGTTACCGGAAGAGTTCTGACGGCCAAGGGTCGCGGAATCATTCGCGCCGTCGTTGTTTTGGAAAATGTCAACACCGGTGAAATCAAGCAAGTTTTGACTAATAATTTCGGTAATTTTAGTTTTAAGGATTTGCCCAGCGGAGATTTTTATGTCTTGTCGGTAAGCAGAACAGGCTATCACTTCGATCCGAATCATCAAGGTTTTCAGCTAAACGACAGTCTTGAAGGACTAAACATAATCGGAACTCTATTTTAGCGGAACTGTTCGGCACGGTAATCGACCGGGCCGGCGATTCGTTCGTGAACCGCGTTTTCGATTTAATCGGAACCGGCAGCACCGCGAACAGCCGGGTTTGATCCACCAAAAACACCAAAAACACTAAATTTCCTTCGTGTCTTTTTAGTGTTTTCGTGTCGTTCGTGGACCGAAAAACAACCGCCCGCCGGCCGGTCTTTTCAGTTACCGGCAAATTTGGCGGCGTTTTGTCTCAAACATCATTAAAAGTGCGTTTGAGCAATGATCGTGCCGAACGGCTCTGACCCAAAAGACGGCTTCTTCCGTTGAAGAAAAAAAAATGTTGTAGTTTTGCGAGAGATTTCGCTTTGTATATTGAAAGAGAAAATTTCCTTCAATCCGGAGAGCGACAATGATGTCGAGAAAATCGATTGGTCTTTTGGTTACGGCGGCGATTTTAGCGGTTCCTTTGCCGATTTTGGCGGCGACTGGTCTTGATTCGGCCTTACAAGGCGGAAAGGTTATCAGTCCGTTGACATCGCCTGCAAATGGAGTAAGCAGCGGCAATTCGGTTGCTGTTCAATCTGACGGAAAAATCTCGGCAGGCGGGTTTGGTCGCGGTCCGAATATTACCGGAATAGCGATCAGAAGATTTAACGCTGATGGCGCAATTGATTCAGCCTCTGGCAATTTAGGCAGTATTTTGGAACTTTCCAGCGGGCCCAGCTTTTTCAACAGTTATGGAAACGAGATGGAATTACAATCTGACGGAAAAATTGTCATGGCTGGATACATTGACTCTAACAATTTATTTCGCTTTTAGGAGTGGAGCAACATTTTTGGTCCCGACAGCCTGGCCTTTCGAAGCCTCGACGGACCGTATTTCGATCTAGGAGAATTTCGATGAATTACCGCTATTCAATGTTTATCGTATTTTTTGTCACGCTTATGCTTTCGGCATCGGCCGTCGCGCAGCAAGGCGGCCTTGACTTGGGCTGGGGTTTGAACGGTTCCGGCGCTTACGTCGACCCGCCGCCGGCGACGATTTACACCGACAATACGAATTTCGGTTCGACGCTTATGCGGCCGGACGGAAAAACTGTCGTCGTCGGCGTCAACTGGTTCTCGAGCGGCGGCGATCTTTACAACAACTGGTATCTCAAACGCCTCAACGCCGACGGCTCGCTCGACACGTCGTTCGGTACGGGCGGATTCGTGAAAGACGAGTTCTGGCGATACGGTTCGGCGCCGCTCGACCGAGTAAGACTGAGCGGCGCGACCGCGGCGCTTCAATCCGACAACAAGATCGTCGTCGTGTCGACCTGTGCCGCGCCTTATCCGACATTTCCGTCGTTGGAGCTTCACAACGGATATTGCCTATCGCGGTACAACGAAAACGGCACCGTCGATACGTCGTTCGGCGGCAATACCGTGACCATTTCGGACTGCCCGGCGACAACCCCGACACAGGTTACGCTTCCCGCCGGCCGCATTTGGGGCTATGCGGGGTCGGTGAACGGAAATGAGGCCTGCAACGCGGGACTTGGCACGCCGCTGATCGCGGCGCTCAAGATCGGCGGCGACGGCCGAATCTACATCTTCGGAACTCAGAGAAACAACAACCGCGCGGGATCGGGCACGAATCCTCAGGAGGGATTTGTCGCGATCCACAACGCGAACGGCTCGCGGCAGTCGATTTCCGTGCTTCCGGGCGCGGCGCAAACGCCGCCGAACTTCGACGACATCGTTTTCAACGATGGTGTGGTCTTGTCGAACGGCGGATTCGTTGCCGTCGGAAGACGCCAGTTCTTCACCTCGCAGACTTTGATTTGGAACGGAACTCAGTCGTTCGTTTTCGGTCCGGGCGCGAGTCCGAACGACAAGTTCACGTCGATCGTCCAGACGCGCGGAAACAAGTTCGTGATTGGCGGCATTCTTAACGGCAACGAGACGCATCTTCGCCGATACAACAGCGACCTCTCTCTCGACACGACGTTCGGCACGGCAGGAGACTCGTTTCTCGGCAGTTTGAATCCCGGAATCGGAAGTTCTGGGATCTTCGGTCTGTCGATGCAGCCCGACGGAAAGATCCTCGGCAACACCATCGCCGCACTTGTCCGCACCAACCCGAACGGTTCGCTCGATCTCTCGATCGGCCGTCCCGACATCCCCAATCAACTCGCGTGGAGAGGCTTTCTGCCTTCAAGTCTTTACCAGACGACGCTGCCGACGGCGAACAACGATCACGCACTCATTTACGGCGGAATCGGACTTCGATCGTCCGGACGCATCGTTACGGGCGGATCCACCGGCAACGTCGAAGGCTGGCAGCAAGGCGCGGTCACGCAGCTGCGCACGTTCCTCGAGCACACGGGCCGAAACTCGGACTTCGACAACGACGGCGTTTCCGATTACTCGGTGTTTCGCCCGTCGGACGGTGTCTGGCATAACCTGAACAGCTTCAGCGGCAGCTATTCGCCCGCGCAGTTCGGTCTGAGCGGCGACAAGATCGTTCCGGCCGATTACGACGGCGACGGCAAGACCGATCGCGCGGTGTTCAGAAACGGTCTCTGGTGGGTGCTTCCTTCGACGAATTCGCAGCCGATCGTCTTTTCCTGGGGCCTCGCCGGCGACATTCCCCGTCCCGGCGACTTCAACGGCGATGGTTACGCCGATTTCGCGGTTTTCCGTCCCTCAAGCGGCACGTGGTACATCTACTACAGCGCGCCGATTCAGCCAGGCAACGTCGCGTACTCAATCGTCAACTTTGGCGCCGGCGGTGATATTCCGCTAATCGCCGATTTCGACGGGGATGGAAAGTCCGACATTTCCGTCTTCCGAAACGGTACGTGGTACTTCATCCGCAGCACGGATCTCAGCATCGGCATCGTGTCCTTCGGCCTGACGGGTGACGTGCCTGTCGTCGGCGATTACGACGGCGACGGAAAAACCGACTTCGCGGTCTTCAGAAACGGCGTCTGGTACATTCTTCGCAGTTCGAATGCGTCGTTAATGATTCAATCGTTCGGAATCGCGGGCGACAAACCCGTTCCGGGCGACTACGACAACGACGGGCTCGACGACCCGGGCATTTTCCGCAACGGCGTCTGGTGGACGTTCCGCAGCGCGTCAAACACGGTCGGCGTGACGACCTTCGGACTCGCGACCGACGTTCCGCTTCAGTCTGCCTACATTCAATAACCTGAGTTCGACATAAGGACGGAACGCCGGCATCCTGCCGGCAATGCGTTTGAAAAACGCAAACAGCGCTTCATTTTCAAAGATATTAAGGGAAATGAAGCGGGTTGACGCCGCTGGCGCGGCGTTTGCCGGCCGAGATGCCGGCGCTCCGTCCGTCGCCGATTCTTACGTCGAATTCACGTTCAATAGATTGCGCTACTTGATGAAAAAGGCGACGCATCGATTCGATCGATGCGTCGCCTTTGTTTTGGCGGCATCGCGGTCCCCGCAGATGTCGGGGCGCAGTCGGCGGCTCATTTCCGGCACAAAATTCCTGACACCCTCTCGTTTTTTCCCGCGGCCGCGATTGCAGTTTCCGCAACCACAATTGCACACGCCGCAACCGCGATTGCACACGCCGCAGCCGCGATTGCACACGCCGCAGACCGCTTTGCACACGCCGCAACCACAATTGCACAGACCGCAGTCGTCATTGCACACGCCGCAACCACAATTGCACACGCCGCAACCGCGATTGCACACGCCGCAGACCGCTTTGCAGACGCCGCAACCGCAATTGCACACGCCGCAACCGCAATTGCACACGCCGCAACCGCGATTGCACACGCCGCAGACCGCTTTGCACACGCCGCAACCGCAATTGCACACGCCGCAGACGAGTCTGCACATTGCGCATACGAGTTTGCACACGCCGCAGTCGAGATTGCAGACTCCGCGATTCTTATTGCAGACATCGCCGGAGCCCGTGACAAAGCGGGCGGGCGGCCGGGGAATTCGTATGTGTTACAGTTTAATCCCGTTATCTCACCTGACGCGGTAATTGATTTTTCCGGGCTACCTGCTGGGGGCCGCCGTTGGTTTACCAAAACCTGATAGCAGCGGCGTGTTTAACAGGACGCTGGAGATGCGCGGATTTGGCGGATTTTCACGGATTTAATAAAGCTTGAAAGCCAGATTTTGGGAGATCAGACCGGGAAATATCCGGCCCGCCGCTTAGTGCATCGAACGACAGTTGCACCGGAATCCTGTTTGTTAAAGGCGCGGCGGCGGACTGGAGCGCTCAGAAATCAGACAATTTCGTGATGCCGCATAATATCTGACCCGGTGCTGAATGCACAGAATAAATCCCGGGTTTGCCATAATATATGTCGTTTTTGTCAAACTCCGAAGTGCTGGAACCCGGCCCAATAATATGGATGCCGATAGTTTCCGGTTGTCGCCATTATTATTTGAGCTTGCCGCAACGCCTCCGACTTTTTCTCTTTATAATCGGCTTCTTTCAGGTTTTGATAGGCAAAGTTCATTAAATCGGAGGTTGCGTCGGCCCTTACCGACCAAAGCGAGCCCCAGATTGAGGGGCTGCCGGCAAAAATGAATCCGACGGGTAAACTCAAATGTTCGTCGGTCGGGGAAAATGCGTCGGCGACTCCGGTTTCGCAGGCCGAAAGAACCGTCAACTGATTTTCTTTCAGGTCTTGATTGAGTATTTCGCTTAACTTTAATAATTTGTTATCATACATTTCCAGACCGGAATCAAAAGGATTTTCTCTGCCATATATGCCGTGGCAATAAAGATGGACAAAGCCGTAATCTTTGGTTAATTCGTTGACGACGTTTTCAATGGTGGCTTCTTCTTTTGATAATTTGGTGAAATCCTTATTGAAGTTATTCAACAGTTCAATCTGTCCCTTTTCGAAACCAAAGATATCTGGGGAAGGCGTAATGATGCCGAGCGTTGCGTCTTTTCCGGTTTCGGGTTTGTTTTTGCAGCATCTTTGAAAGACCGAAACGCTCGGACAATAGGTGATGTTGTAATCTTCGAGCAGGTAGCGGACTTCATTGTTTTCTTCCCGGCAAGCCGCGTGTAAAGGCAAAAGCGCCAGACTTTGACTTGGAACAAACAAAACGTCCGGGTTCGCGTTTTTATTTTGCAGAACTTCCCGCACTTTGAAAATTAACTTTTTATCAAGCTCGGTCAAAGTATCATTCATCGTTTTCTTCCATTGTTCGTCCGAGGCTGAATATTGGTCGTATTTATCTCTATAATTTTTCAGGTTTTTCTCGGTCGAGGACTCGTCACAAAGTTTTTTTGCGACGCTAAATTCGTGAAGCGCCTTTTCATATTCCAGATAGGGTATCAGCCATTTATCAATGTAAAGTTCAATTAACTCTCGACGCCCGAACTTTGGGATTTCTTCAAAATGAAGATTTTTATCGGGGAAAACGAAAACGAGAGCGGTAGTTTCCCGCAAAACGCGGAATAAAACGATGTTTCGCTTTTGTTCTTCGGCGATTCGTTTGATTTCATCGGCTTTGATCGGAGCCGCAGCGGGCGGAAAGTCAGGATCGTAATTATCCTGAATCTCTTTTACGATTCTTTTCCGTTCGGCTTTAAGGGTTTTGATTCGGGCATCTATTTCATTCAGTGCTTGCCGTTCGTCTTCATTTAGCTGATTCAACCTTTGGGTTTTCTCTTTTCGTTCATTTTCCAGCACGGTCAGATTTTTGCTGGCGTCGGAATATTGTCTGCCCAATTTTTCGACGATCTCCCGGGTATCGGGAGTCGGAGCCTTCGGTTGTAATTCCTCCGATTTAAACTTGAGCAATTCGCTCAATGAACGGCTTTTGCCAAATTCCGCCATTTCCAGAGTCTTGTCCCAATCGCGTTCTTTGATATGGCACGCCAGCAAACCTTCATAAACATTGATCAGCCCCTGCATCACCGAGATTTTATCGTCAATGCCGATCGCTTCACGCATTAATTCCTCAACTTTATTTTTTGCATCCGCAAACTCTTTTTTTGCCCGGCCAACATCTTTCTCCAGAAATAAATATCCTAAATTGTTGAGTGTCCCCGCCACATCTTGATTGAAGATGTGCGGCTCGCTTTTCGCTAATTTCCTTCTGATTTTCAGAGCTTTGGTGTATGACCGCTCCGCTTCTTTCAATTTTCGCTGGTCGCTTTGAGCATTTCCTAAATTGTTGAGTGTCGTCGCCACATATTGATTGAAGATGTGCGGCTCGCTTTTCGCTAATTCCCGATAGGTTTCCAGGGCTTCGGCGTAGGACCGCTCCGCTTCTTTCAATTTTCGCTGGCCCCTTTGAGCATTTCCTAAATTGTTGAGTGTCCCCGCCACATCTTGATTGAAGATGTGCGGCTCGCTTTTCGCTAATTTCCTTCTGATTTCCAGAGCTTCGGCGTAGGACCGCTCCGCTTCTTTCAATTTTCGCTGGTTGCTTTGAGCAGCTCCTAAATTGTTGAGTGTCGTCGCCACATATTGATTGAAGATGTGCGGCTCGCTTTCCGCTAATTCCCGCTGGATTTTCAGGGCCGAGAGATAAAAATATTCCGCCTCGCGAAGTTGGCGAGAGCTATAAAATCCGCCGGCTAAAACTACGAGATAAAATGCCCGGAGAGCAGCATCGTCTAAACTTTCGGCAATTTGCGCGGCTTCCTGACAAGCCTGAATACCGGCTTCGCGGGCCTGACGCTGTTGTTCGATGGGGAATTGGATATACATTTCCGCCAGAGCAACTCTAAAATTCAAATAAATCAGATAGGCAGTGGCGGCTTCTTCATTACGTCCGACACTTTGAAGCTGCGGGATAAGCCGTTCGACGGTCTGATTTACTTTTTCAATGTCCTCGTTTTTAAAAAGGTCGAGCAGATTGACGATTTCGGTGTCGCCCTGCGCTTCGGCAATCGCTTCGTCAAGTATTTCAGGCTTTTGCAAAGCAATATGCCGTCTAAGCCTGATGGCCCACGCCGCCTTCGGCTCTATTTTGGGAAGCTGTTCCGTTTGGGCGGCTTCAATCCGGTTCGAGGCCACAACCGCTATGTTATGAAGCGCAATCCGCAAGGCTTCGGCGGTTTCCGTCTCGCCATCCTGCCCGGCCTGTTCAGCTAACGCCATTATGGCCATCATCGTTTCCATTTCCAATAATTCGGGATGGCTTTGTAAAACGGAAATCAATTCCTGCTCGGACTGAGCCTGCAAGACTGAGTTAAGGGCTTCCTGTAATTGTTGAAGATCCATAGATTTATTATTTGCCGCTTATCGGGGCGGGTTCTTTCGTTTCTGATTTTGGGCCGCTATTTGAGCCTGAGAATTCTGTCCGGGCAGCGGCCGGATTAAGTCCGGCCGGCGATCCCGGAACAGTCTGTTTATCCGGGCTTGCCGTTTTCGTTTGGGGGATTTTATCTTTTGACAAACCCCGGAATTCTATAAAGTCTTTTTTGAAAATAATCAAACCGGCAGTCAAAACCACCCCAATTAAGATCGCAGTTTTCAGTAAAACCACTTCCCACCCAATCCAATTAAGCTGTTCGAAGCTAGTCCATTCGGTAAAGTTTTTAAACAATTGCAGCGTGCCGATTAAAGTAAGAATACCGAAAAACCAGGCCAATTTCCGGGCATAAATTCCGGCTTGCAAATTCGAAAGATTGGAAATTTCCTCGGCGTTTATTTTGGCCTTTTCTTCAATAAGTTTCAGATAAGCCAAATCCGCTCTGGCCTGTTCGAGCTTATGCTTCAAAGGCCGGACCAGAACGGCCGCCAATTTCTCTTTCTCACTTCTTAAAAGGCTGTGATTTAAAAAATCTTCGGCATTATAAATATTGATGTCGGCGGTATGGATGTTTCTTTCGATTTTAAAAATATCTTCGGCAAAATTTGTCCTATTATTGGTTAATTCGCGGTTTTCTTTTTCGATTTGTCCCAAACTTTTCGGCGGATTTTCATTTATCCGATCCAAACACTTCTTTAGATTTTTAAAGTTTTCGCCATTTTTTGTTCTTTTGGTCAGTTCCGTTTCATTGACGACTTTAGCAAACGACAAAAAATATTCCTGAATAACCTCGCCGAACAATTTTGAAGATGAATGATGCAGCTGGGGAATTTCTTTGTCATTCGGAACAATCACGACCGTCGGCCGGTCATCATCGAGATTAACCGCCAAAAAAGAATGGTGAAGATCGATTTCCCGATAATTATCGCCTAATAGATCTGCAAAAATCTCGTTTTTATCGTTTTCCGGGTTTTCCGATTCAACAAAATAACAAAAACCATCAACCGGAAACTTGTTAGGCAAATATTTGTGGGTGGGCAATAACGTTTTTAATTTTTCCGCAGTGTCTTTTAACGATGTGCCGTTATTAATTTTTTGATAAACGCTTTCATTGAGCAAATACGCATCCAGCCAAATTCCTGCCAAAAGCGTTCTTTCATAACCGTCGAATTTGACGTAGGCATTTTCTTTTGTCCCGCTGTCGCCCGATAGCGATCTTTTCCCCGATTTCAAAATCCGAACGAATTTATTTTTTTTAGCCCCCTTTCGTTCTATTTTTTTTTCAATTGTATTTTTAAGCGCTTCATTGATTTCCGATTGCGAAGGGTCTAAAAATCGAACGGAATTTTCAAGCACCGTCTTAAATTCCCGCCACAATTTTTCTTCCTTTTCAGCATCGGAATCCGATTCCTTGCGAAGGAAATTTCTATATCTTTTTAGTTCAATATCCTTTAGACTCATCCCCCGACTCCGTTATTCAGAAACTTTTTGAGATTCAGTTTCAAATTGTTCGGCTTTAATGTCGATTTCATTATTAACTTCGGCTATTTCGGCGACTTCGTTATTAAGCGGATTGTTTTCACCGCCTCTGTCAGTTTGTTCGTTCATTTCCCCGGCTCTTAATATTGGGGTTACCGATAAAATCGCGTTAGCGTAATCTAAACGGTTTTCGGAAAGCAGCTTCACAACCTCATCTTCAATTTGCTCAATGCTATTCGATTTTTTGACGATGGTCCCGATTTCTTTAATCAACTGTTCGCCTTTTAACAGGTAAAGATGTGGCAATATTGATTTCAAATCCCGTAATTTGAACGACATAGACATTTTCCTCCTAAAGCTAAGCAGATAATAAACCAAAGCGACTTTTTGCTCAATAAAAAAATGCGGCAAAGGGAGTTTTTATTATTTAATCCAGGTTGCCGGTTATGAAGAAAAAGAAAACATTGGCCCACGGATCACACGAATTAGAGCGGATTTAAGGTTAATGTAAGACGCGCCTGTCAGCCGGCCGCAGCCGTCCAATGATGTGAAGCGCCGCAAACAGACTAACAGTCTGTTTTACGTTTTTTCGCACGATCGTTCGCGCAATCCGTCATCCCGCATTGCGGAAATAAAAGCGGGTCGAAATCGCTTTCGACCCGCTTATCCTCCGTTTTATTTGTCCTTACGCTCCAAACTTGCGGAATTCGAGCGCGACGAGGCGGCGGTAGGTGTCTTTCTGGCGGCCGCCGCGCCGGGAGAAATGGGTTTTGACGAGTTTGACGAGCTTGACCAGACCGGTCTTTTCGTCGTAGAGCGTGCGGGCGCGGGCTTCCTGCAGATTGCCGAGCGCGGCCTCGGCGGCGCGCGCGGCGTTGAGCGCGGCGGTCAGAAACGCGACCCGGTCGCCGATCGCTTCCGTCGAAAACTCGGCGTCGGCGCCCGTCGGCCTGTATTCGGGCCGCGCCTTGAGCAGCGCGTGGATGTCGGCGAGGATCGCGATCCGGTCGTCGTAGGTCCCGCGCGAGATCGAGCGCGTTCGGGCGGGCGGCCCCGCGTCCGCGGACGGCTTCGCTTTCGGCGCGGGCCGCCGTCCCCGGTTGACGATCGATTGCAGATCGTGGTTGAGCGCCTCGTCGTCGAGCTCGACGGCGACCGTCCGCTTGATGTCGACGATGTAGGCGTCGAAATCCTCGAACGCCGTCTGCAGCTCGTCCGTCCGCAGCGTTTTGACGCCCTGCGCCTCGTTGACGGCGGCGACGATCGCCTTCGCTTCGTCGAGCTTGGCGAGCAAAGCGGGCAGTCTGATGAGCGCCGACGACGGATTGTAGTCCGTGCCGGGTTCGCTCAGAATAATAGTCACGGTTTCATAATTAGACACATTTTTCTCATGTCCGGTCTTCATAGTTTTATTGATTAAAAGGGCTTTTCTGGGGACTGTTGACGGGTTTCAAGGCTTCCTGACGCGCCGCTCTGGGGAAAAAAACCTTTGAGTTCACGGGAGAAATGCAAAGAGAAAACCCTCATTAAACGCATTGCATTCTCAGGTAATTTTACGGTCGTCCGAATTGCCAAAAAACATTGCTGATCGCGATCAGGAGAAACTATAAAATATTTCTATGGAAAAAAGCAATACTTTTGAAAAAAATATTTTAATTTTTTTTCGCGCGCCTTTCGACGCCGCCTCAAACCGCCGCCGTCAAAGGGTTTCGGCTGCCGCCCGGGGACTCAATGGCATCAAGTTATACCGATGTCGGATGTCGGATGTGCGATGTCGGAAGGCTTGATAATTAACCGACTTGCCTGATTGCGGTAATTAACCGAATCGAGCTGAAAATCCTAACGCACAATTATTTATTCAAAACGGTATTAGGAATTAGTTTAACGCAATGATTGACTTAGGCGGAACAAAAATGGGCCGCGGATGACGCGGATGACGCGGATTTACGCGGATTTCTTTTTCTTATCAACAAAACCAAAGAAAAATCCGCGTAAATCCGCCAAATCCGCGTCATCCGCGGCCTATCAAACCATTCAGTTCATTCAGCTTCGCGCTCAACTTAGAGTCTCAGTAGATCCAAATTTCGGAAATTAAATCGTCAAAACTACTGAAATAATGGATATTTGATAATTGATATTTGATAAAGATGTCTCAGCCCCCGGAACCGTCTTTATCAATTATCAAATATCAGTTATCCATTATTTCAGTAGTCTGATCTGTTCGGATCGAGTTTTGAGATCGTCTCAACGGTTGATCGAAAGAAGGCTTTTTCAACAAATTTGGATCTACTGAGTCTGTTTAAATTTTCGTGGTTTGTGCGGATGATGCACCGGCGGACAACAGCCGAAGGCGGAAGCCGAAAAAACACAGACCGTCATCAAACATTCCTTAAAAGCTCGCGGAGCGAGCGACATCGCACCGCTTCGCCGCCTCGGGGCGCGAGCCCGTGGTCGGATCGCAGTTATGATCCGAGCCCGGGAACGGGCGACAGCGGGTGCGGCGTCTTCGTTTTCTGTCGCTGTCTTCGACAGCTTTGAATCAATAACCGACCGAACCACGGGCTCGCGCCCAGAGGCGGCGAAGCGGTGCGATGTCGCCGTCTCCGACGGCTGAAGACGGATTCCCGTCCGCTGCCCCGACGTTTCGCTTGCGATTATCTGCTTTCGGTCTTTTTCCCGGCCTCAAACTGAAATTTAAACAGACTCTTAAGGCCATTGCGCCCGAGGCTCGTCGAAAGACCGAATGCGCTCCGCGAAACACCCGTTTGCTAAAGGCGCGGCAGCGGACCGGAGCGCTGGCCGTCCCGGTTGCCAACGCCGCGCGAGCGGTGTCAGGCGTTTCGCTGGCTTTCGACGTCACGGCCAGCGCGGCGTTCGTTCGCGCTCTCGCGCTCATGGCAACCGGGACGGTTGCGCTCCAGTCCGCTGTCGCGCTCCGAAATCAGACAATTTCTTTATACCGCATCAGAGATGAGCGTCGTTGGCGGCGCGGGGATGAGCCCGGTAATTCGTTTCATTTGAGGATGACGTCGCTGGTTTCGACTCCGCGGATGACCGCCAGCCGGCTGCCGTCCGCGTTCCAGTTAAAGGAAATGATCCGGTCCGACGGAAAGTTGGTCAACGGTTTCGGCTCGCCGCCGTCGACGGGCTGCGTCCAGATGTTCTGAACGCCGCCGGGGCTGTTGAGAAAGGCGATCGCCTTTCCGTCCGGCGTCCATTTCACGATCCGTTCGACGACCGTCGCCGGAAAGTCGAACCGCCTGACGCGCGCGCCGTCTTCGAGGCGGCTGATGCCGATGCTCCAGCGCGATGCCGCAAAGTCCGGGTCGAGATAATGATAGGCGACGAGCTTTCCGTCCGGAGAAATCGAAGGCCGCGAGCCGGTTATCTTCGTAATTCGCACGGCCTCGCCGCCGCCGACCGGCATTTTCCAGAGCGACGGATAATTTCCGCCCGATTGATAAACGATCCAGCGTCCGTCGGGCGTGCATTGCGGATAGAATTCGCCGTTGCCGTCGGTGATGCGGGTCAGATTCGAGCCGTCCATTTCGATCCGCCAGAGGTTATACTTGCCGTCCCGCTCGGCGGCAAAGATAATCTGCTTCTGATCGGCGGTGACGGCCAGCCCGAGTCTCGCGTTGGCGCCGACCGTGAGCTGCCGAACGTCCGAACCGTCCGCGTTCATCGTCCAGATATCGGAGCTGCCGCCGGCGTTCGACGTGTAGGCCAGCCGGCCGTCCGGCAGCCAGATCAGTTCGTTGAGCCAGCCCGCCTCGGACATAATCTGTTTGGCGTCGGCCGCGTTTTTCCCCGCCGTCCAGATGTTCGAGACGACGTGATTTTGAATGACGGCCAATGTTTTCGCATCCGCCGTGAGACTGAGGTTGCGGTAATCGTTGAGGTCGCGCGTAATCCGCGAGGCCGTCCCGTCGGGCAGCGAAATATGCCACAGCTGCTGCGGGCCGGTCGAAGTTTCCGAAGCCGTCAGCACGAGCCCGTCGGCGAGCCAGCGCGGCTGTCCGACCTGCTGCCAGCGCGCGCCGGTCAGCCTGCGTTCGACCCGCGTCTCGACGTCGACCGCCAGCACGGTTTCGTAACGGCCGTTTTCATCGGACTGATTGACGGGAAAGGCGAGGCTCTTGCCGTCGAGCGACCACGCCGGCGCGTTCCAGAACATATTCAGATAATCGGGATCGCGGCGCGCGGCGATCACCTCTTCGTTCGTCCCGTCGGCGTTCGCGACCAGCAGCCGGGTCTCTTCCTCGAACGTTTTCATAAACGCGATCCGCGTTCCGTCGGGCGAAAACGTCGGGGGCGCGATGTCGTGCGCGACTTTGACGATCGGGCCGCCGAGAACGGGGACGCGAAACAGTTCCGGCTCGCCCTTATCCCGCTCCAGCGAGAGGAAATACACGAAATTGCCGTCCGGGGCGAAGGTCACCCAGACTAAATCGATCTGCGACGGGCCGGCGATCCGGGTGTCGTTGGCGACGGCGACCTGACGGATCCAAAGGCTGTCGCCGTCGGCGTCCTCCATCACGTGCGCGATGTATCGCCCGTCCGGCGAGATCGCCACGAGCTTTGATCGGCCGTTGGTCGTCAGTCGTGTAATGTCGGAGCCGAGAAAAGGAATGATTCGCGTCTCGGAGCCCCGGCCGCGCGCGGCGAATTTGTAAACGCCGAACACGATTCCCGCCAAGCCGGCTGTCAATAACACGAGTATCAGAGTTGAAAACAGCTTCGAACGGGTCGCGGCCGCCGCCGGCGACGGATCGGCGGCAGATTCGCGATGCCAGTCGGAAACCGAATAAAGATTGCCCGAACGCTCGACGTTCATCGGATGGTGCGTTTCGCGCGCCGGCTCGGCCCGGCTGACCGCCTGAAGATTGCCGCGTCGTTCAACCCGGCGAGAATTCAGATTTGCGGCCGGCGGCGGTTTGTCCGGGCCGGCCTTGAAATTGCCGGCTTCCTCGACCGGCGACGGGTCGTTTGAATTCGACACTACGCGAACCGCGCCGTTGAAACGGTAACCGCGCCGCTTCAGCGTTTCGATAAAAGGCTCGCCGTTGGCCGAGACGCCTAAGATTTTTCGCAGGATGTGAACATACTGCGCGAGGTTCGCCTCCTCGACGATCGAATCGTTCCAGATCGTTTCCATCAATTCGACCTTGTCGAGAATCTCGCCGCGCCGTTCGATCAGCGTGAGCAGCGTCTGCACGGCTTTCGGGGCGAGCGAAATTTCCTCATCGCCGCGATACAGCATCAAATGAGCGGAATCCAGCCTGAAGCCTTCAAACTCGTAAATTATCCGTGCAGACGGTTTAACCATCTTAATATTAAATTTAGAAACAATTGATGTTAAATCAAAGACGCCGCCGCCGCCGCTCGGATAAATTAGCTGCGGAACGGAAAATTATTTAAAAGCCAATGATTGAATCACTGTGGAAAGTTTTTATCAATCATTTTAACGACCGATTGCCGAAAAGTAAATCCTTTTTGAAATCGCGGATAATTCGTCCGTTCCTTTACGAAACGCATTCAGATGAACAACAGTCCCGCGAAACAGGAGAATAAATTATGAAATATGTGGTTGAACTCAATGACGATGACGGCAAATCTTTTCAGGTCGAGATGCAGCTTCCCTGGGCGGAAACGCTAACGCACCCCGGCAACAGCAGCTGGAAATCGCTGGACAAGGGTTTCATAAAATACCATTCCGGCGGTTGTTCGCAACATCACGATCCGTGGTTTAAGCCGGTGGACATCAGGCTGGTCACGAACGGGCTTTACGGGGTCGAGTTCTTCGGCTTTTTCGATGGACTGGGCGTTGTAAATTCGTCCGGTAAAGGAGAGACCCAACAGAATTGGGCTGTCAATTTCAAACCCGGCGGATTCGGCTGGACTTTGATTTCATAGTCGAAAACCCGGTTTTTTGTCGAAAAATATTACTACGTTTATTAAGTTTACGTGAGTTCGACATAAGGACGGAACGCCGGCATCTTGCCGGCAATGCGTTTGAAAAACGCAAACAGCGCTTCATTTTCAAAGATATTAAGGGATATGAAGCGGGTTGACGCCGCTCGCGCGGCGTTTGCCGGCCGAGATGCCGGCGCTCCGTCCGTCGCCGATTCTTACGTCGAATTCACGTTAAGTCTGGTCACAATCCGGTCTTTGGTCTTTGATCTTTGACCTTTGAAAGAAAACCGAAGATTAAAACTGAAATTTTCAAGAAATTGAATTTACACGGCATTTATCCGAACGGAAATTAAAAAAATGAACAATATGAACGCAGCCTCGATCACGATCTTTTTAGCGATTTTTTTATTCGGCTCGGCGCAAACGACGACGGCGCAAACCTGTGCGACCGCGCCGATCGGTCTGGTCGCGGCTTATTCGGGCGAAAATAACGCTCTGGACGCCCGTTCGCGGAGCAACGGGACGATCCAAAACAACGTGACCTACGCGGCCGGCAATGTCGGGCAGGCGTTTCAGCTCGGCGGCAACGGTACCAACAGCAACAGCGGCGACCGCGTGATCGTCGGCAATCCGGCGAATCTGCGGCTGCAGAGTTTTACGTTCGAGGCCTGGGTAAAGCGTTCGAGCACGACGATTCTGACCAATTCGCCGGTCGCGGGATTCGTCAACGGAACGATTTTCGCTTTCGGGGCGAGCGGCTGGGGCGTCGTCATCGACCAGCCGACGAACCGGCTCGCCCTGACGCAGGTCGGTGTTAACAATATCGTTTCGAATCTTGCGATCACCGACACGAACTGGCATCACGTCGCGGTTTCGGTTTCCGGCGCGCAGGTCGTTTTCTATCTCGACGGCGCGGCCGATGCGCCGATCAATTATGCGGCGACTTTCGCCTACACGACGAACGCGGCGATCGGCGCGCGCGGCGACGCGGACGCGCGCAACGCATTTTTCGGCGCGATCGACGAATTGGCGATTTATAATCGCGTGCTGGCGGCGTCGGAAGTGCAGGCGATTTTCAATGCGGGAACGACCGGCAAATGCAGGCCGTTCGCGACCGTTGCGCCGGAAAATCAGGTTTTGTGGCTCGCCGGCGACGGCGACGCAAAAGATTTGTCGGGCAGCGGCAACAACGGAACTTTGCAGGCGGGCGCAGGTTACACGACCGGCAAAGTCGGGCAGGGATTTCAATTTAACCCCGGCAGCGTTGTCACCGGCGGCGGTTTTGTGACGGTCGCGGACGCGCCGAGCTTGAATCCGACGGCGCAGCTCAGCGTCGAAGGCTGGGTTTATCCGACGACCGATACTATCTTTCCGAACTTTATGGCGATAATCGTCAATAAGGAAACAAACGCCGCCGTTCAATTTGAAATGGCCCGCCGGCTCACCACCGGCAATTGTCCGACGGGCGGCGGAATCCCGACCGGAAACTTCGCGATTTATGTCGGCGGCCTCTCCGGCTTGCCGGACGATTGCGGCGGTTGGGTGAACGGCAACGCGCCGCTGCCGCTCAACGCCTGGAGTCACGTCGCGATGACCTACGACGGCGCGAATTTACGCGCCTTCGTCAACGGCGTGAATACCCGCACGGTGGCCGCCACCGGAACGATTCTGACAACCAACGGTATTTTTCAATTGGGCAGGCGAGTTATGAACACGGAAATTTGGGGCGGGCAGATGGATGAAATGTCGGTTTACAACCGCGGTTTGACGGCGGCGGAGATCGAATCGATCGCCAACGCCGGGCTCGCCGGAAAATACAAAGTCCAATCGACCGTTCCGACCGGATTGGTCGCGTGGTATGCGGGCGACGGCAACGCAAACGACATTTCCGGGAATGGCAACAACGGCACTCTCGGCAGTGGCGGCAATGCTCCGACTTTTGCGGCTCAATATGTAGGTCAGGGGTTTAAGTTTACGGCTGATCGGCAATACGCTCAGATACTCGATTCGCCGTCGATCCGTCCGACTAGTCTGACGATTGAAGGTTGGGCAAATTTGACGAGTTCGCCGACTACTGCATTTACTTTTTTTGCTAAACCTTTAGGTAACGTTAATTTGGATTCTTATGTTATTTGGTATCAGAACGGCACTTTGCACGGTGCGGTCTGCAATGCCAGCGGTTGCGCTCAGGTAGATGCGCCTTCGTTTTCGCAGAACGTATGGCATCACGTCGCTTTGACTTTCGACGATCCGGCGGGTCCATCAACAAACACGCTGAGGCTTTACGTCGATGGAATTTCAGTCGCATCCGGCACGACAACCGGCTCGATTGGATACGATACGCAGGGCGCACTTGTCGGAGCGGATTTCGATTCTTTCTATTCCGGAAACGGCATTGGATATAGTTGGTTGGGCGGAATAGACGAAATCTCACTCTACAACCGCGCTTTGACGGCAACGGAAATCCGCGACCAGTTCTACGCCGGCAGCGGCGGCAAATACAAAGACGCGATAAATCCGGCGGTTTCGAACACGACGAAAACCGGCGAAGCGACCGTAACTTTCGGCACAATCACGACGACGGGCGCGGTTCATCTGACGCCGCTCGGTTCCGCCGGGCTTCCGATGCTGCCGATGGGTACGAATACGGGCCTGAATTTCGACGTTTCGACGACCGCGGTTTATACGGACCCGACGGTTTGTTTCAATCTGCCGGCCTTCACGCCGGCGCAGTTCGCGAATTTGAGAATCTTTCATCTCGAATCGGGCGTCTGGATGAATCGAACGGCCGGCGCGAATTCCTATCCGAACCTCTGCACTTCGGGCCTGACGTCGCTGTCGCCGTTTGCGATTGCCCCGGTCGCTTCGACGGCCGCCAATGTCGCCGTCGGCGGCCGCGTGACGGCCGGCAAATCCGGCTTGTCGCGGGCGCGCGTGACGCTGACCGACGAAAACGGCGAAACGCGCTCCGTGACGACGAACTCGTTCGGCTATTACCGCTTCGACGATTTGGAGGCCGGAGGAACCTACACCGTTTCGGTCAGGTCCAAAGGTTATATTTTCGCCCCGCAGGTCGTGACCGCAAACGACGATCTGACCGAATTGAATTTCACGGCCGAGCCGTAGATTGAGTCTTGAGTCTTGAGTCCTGAGTCTTGAGTCTGGAGTCTTGAGTCTTGAGTCTTGAGTCTGGAGTCTTGAGTCTTGAGTCTTGAGTCTTTAATTGCGGAGACTTAAGTCTTTGATCTTAGGTTTTGACCTTTGTCTTAATGACTCAAGACTCAAGACTCAAGACTCAAGACTTAAGTCCGAGGCACTACAAAACCATGAAACATCTTATTTATACCTTGTCGGTCATTATTTTCCTGACCTCCGCGCTGGCGGCGCAAAACGAAAATCTGCGCGGCGACGAAGCGATCGAGCGGTTAAAACAAACGGGGCAGTACGATTCGCTGATGCAGGCCGTCAAAGACTCGCGAGAGAAAGACGCTTCGGAGACGGGACCGGGCAGTGACGACGCCGTCGGACAAACGGCGAAGCTTGTCTCCGCGGACGGTTCGACGGGCGATAACTTCGGCTCAAGCGTGGCGATCTCCGGCGACACGGCGATCGTCGGTGCGGTTCTCGATAACGTCAGCGGAAACTTTGAAGGCTCGGCTTACATTTTCGTCCGCAGCGGCACGGTCTGGACCGAGCAGGCGCGGCTCACCGCGTCGGGCGGCGAGGCTTTCGATTTCTTCGGCTCAAGCGTGGCGATCTCCGGCGATACGGCGATCGTCGGCGCTTCCAACGATAATTTCGGATTCAATACCGATCAGGGCACGGCCTACATTTTCGTCCGCAGCGGCACGGTTTGGACCCAACAGGCCCAATTGATCGCCGCCGACGGCGCGGCCAACGACTTTTTCGGATACAGCGTTTCGATTTCCGGCGATACGGCGATCGTCGGCGCGTATTTCGACGACGTCGGCGCCGGCGTCAATCAGGGCTCGGCCTATGTTTTCGTCCGCAGCGGGACGATCTGGACCGAGCAGGCGCAGCTCATCGGCAGCGGCGGCGGGACGGGCGACAACTTCGGCTCAAGCGTGGCGATTTCCGGCGACACGGCCGTCGTCGGCGCGGACCTCGATAACGTCAGCGGAAACTTTGAAGGCTCGGCGTTCGTGTTCGTCCGCAGCGGCGCGGTTTGGACCGAGCAGGCGCGGCTCACCGCGTCGGGCGGCGGGGCTTTCGATTTCTTCGGTTCAAGCGTGGCGATCTCCGGCGATACGGTGGTTGTCGGCGCCTCCAACGATGATTTCGGATTCAATACCGATCAGGGGACGGCTTATATTTTCGTCCGCAGCGGCACGGTTTGGACCCAGCAGGCCCAATTGATCGCCGCCGGCGGCGCGGCCAACGATTTTTTCGGCACCAGCGTTTCGATTTCCGGCAACACGGTCGTTGTCGGCACGTATCTCGACGATGTCGGTGCGAATGCCGATCAGGGCTCGGCTTACGTTTTCGTTCGCAGCGGCACGATCTGGACCGAGCAGCCGCCGCTCACCGCTTCGGACGGCGCGGCCGACGACCGATTCGGCTCCGGCGTGGCAATTTCCGGCAATAATATGATAGTCGGCGCGATTTTCGATGACGTCGGCGCCAACATCCAGCAGGGCTCGGCCTACGTTTATCGAATTCTCGGCACCGGCTGGGTGCAGGAAGCGCGGAAAACGGCCGCCGACGGCGCGGCCTTCGACAACTTCGGCTTCAGCGTGGCGATTTCCGGCGACACGGCGATCGTCGGCGCGTATTTCGACGACGTCGGGGCGAACACCGATCAGGGCTCGGCCTATATTTTCGTCCGCAGCGGCACGGTTTGGACCGAGCAGGCGCAATTGATCGCGACCGGCGGCGCGGCGGAAGACCAGTTCGGCATCAGCGTCGCGATTTTCGGCGATACGGCGATTGTCGGCGCGAATTTCGACGACGTCGGCGCGAACGCCAATCAGGGCGCGGCGTATGTTTTCGTTCGCAGCGGGACGATCTGGACGCAGCAGGCGCAGCTCAACGCGACCGGCGGCGCGGCTTTCGACAACTTCGGCCAAAGCGTTTCGATTTCCGGCGAAACGGCCGTCGTCGGCGCGGTCTTCGATGATGTCGGGGCCGTTACCGATCAGGGCTCGGCGTATGTTTTCGTCCGCAGCGGCACGGTTTGGACGCAGCAGGCCCAATTGATCGCGACCGGCGGCGCGGCGCAGGACTTTTTCGGCTACAGCGTTTCGATCTCCGGCAATACGGCGATCGTCGGCGCGTATCTCGACGACGTCGGCGCGAATGCCGATCAGGGCGCGGCTTACGTTTTCGTCCGCAGCGGCACGGTTTGGACGCAGCAGGCACAATTGACGGCTTCGGACGGCGCGACCAACGATTTCTTCGGCAACAGTGTCGAGATCTCGGGCGAAACGGTCGCCGTCGGCGCGTTTTTCGACGATGTCGGGGCCGTTACCGATCAGGGCTCGGCCTATGTCTTTATCAGAAACGGCACGGTTTGGACCCAGCAGGCGCGATTGACCGCCGCGGCCGGCGCGGCTTTCGACTACTTCGGCCAGAGCGTTTCGATTTCCGGCGATACGATCGTTGCCGGCGCGAACCTTAGCGACGTCGGCGCGAACGCCAATCAGGGCGCGGCTTACGTGTTTGTCCGCAGCGGCGGGGTTTGGACCCAGCAGACGCGGCTCGTCGCGGCGGGCGGCGCGCCTTTCGAAGAATTCGGCAGAAGCGTTTCGATTTCCGGCGATAAGATCATTGCCGGCGCGCCGTATTCCGATTCGTCGGTGTCGGTCCCGTTTGCTCCGCAGGCCGCCGATCAGGGCGCCGCGTTCATTTTCGTCAATAATCTCGTCCCGACGGCCGCCAATGTCGCCGTCGGCGGCCGGGTGACAGCCGGCAAATCCGGCTTATCGCGGGCGCGGGTGACGCTGACCGACGAAAACGGCGAAACGCGCTCCGTGCTGACCAAATCGTTCGGCAATTACCGCTTCGACGATTTGGAGGCCGGGCGCACCTACATCGTTTCGGTCAGCTGCAAAGGCTATGTTTTCGCCCCGCAGGTCGTGACCCCGAGCGAAGATTTAACGGAATTGAATTTTATAGCCAAGGATTTCCAATAAAAGCTGTAAACCTTTGTTTTCTGCAGTCCGAGTTGCCGACGCCGTCGTTCGAGCCGGCCGTCCCGGTCATCGCCCGCCGCGGGCCAATTTAAAATCATTGCCGGAACCAAAACAAAACCGGAGGGTTTTATCCGAACTGTTCGGTACGAGCATTGCTTAAACGCGCTTTTTGATAATTTTTTGATACGGCGCGCGAACAAATTTGTCGGTAAATGAAAAGACCGACCGGCGAAAAGTAGTTTTGGGTCCACGAAACACACCCAAAACACGAAAGCAATTTAGTGGTTTTCGTGTTTTTGGTGGATAAATAAACAAGCTTTCGCTGTTTTGACGTTTCTGATTCGATCGAAATCGCGGCTTCCGGACGAGTCGAGGGTGGATCAATTACCGGGCCGAACAATTCTGGGGGGTTATATCAAATTCCTCACTAAGCACCTAGCCAAAAGTAATGAGGTGTTTAGAATATTGAAAGCCGGATTTTTGGGGACTCAGACCGGGAAATATCCGGCTCGCTGCCTAGTGCATCGAAGACCATTGCGCTGAAGTCAGGTCTGCTCAGGACGCGGCGGCGGACTGGAGCGCAACCGTCCCGGTTGCCAACGCCGCGCCAGCGGTGTCAAGCGTTTCGATTACTTTCGACATCACGGCCAGCGCGACGCTTCTTCGCGCTGTCGCGCTCATAGCAACCGGGACGGTTGCGCTCCAGTCCGCTTTCGCGCTCCGAAATCAGACAATTTCCTGATGCCGCATAATATCTGGCCCGGTGCTTAATAAATCGCGTTTTCTCTCAGAAAAACGACAACGGGGCGCCAAAAGGGCAATGGCCTGAAGTTAATCTGAGTCCTGAGTCTGGAGTCCCGAGT
This sequence comes from Acidobacteriota bacterium, assembly GCA_018269075.1. Taxonomy (GTDB): domain Bacteria; phylum Acidobacteriota; class Blastocatellia; order Pyrinomonadales; family Pyrinomonadaceae; genus JAFDVJ01. Next base: position 53,841 of record JAFDVJ010000066.1, on the reverse strand, counting down.
CTGAAGTCCGTTTTCGATTTCGCGAGTTTTCCGTTTCAGACAAAGATTCTGCGATATAAAACGAACGGATGACAAAATTGTCGCGATAAATGAACGACTTAGGACTCAAGACTCTCGACTCAGGACTCAGATTAAGTTAAGCGAAAAGTTGAATATTCCGAGCGGTTTAAGAGGCCGCTGGAATGCGCGGATTTGGCGGATTGACGCGGATTTCTTTTCATTAAAGTCAAAAACAAAGAAAAATCCGTGAAAATCCGTGTCATCCGCGTCATCCGCGGCCTATTTTTTTTCGGCCTGATTCAATTATCATTATCAACCTTTTTTCTTAACTTAATGCCATTGCGCCAAAAGGGTCATTAAAAGTTCTGGAAGTTCGGGAAGAGAATGTCTTCCCGAACTTCCGGGTCGGGGGTTCGCGGCTATTCGGGGGCAGCGTTGAAATCGAGATCGGCGAGGCTGTCGTCGACTTCGACGACCCGCGGCGCGAAGGTAAAGCGTTTCGAGACGACCGTCACGACGACCGTCTGGCCGGCGGCGACGTCGTCGAATCGATAGTAGCCGAACGTGCCGGTCTTCGCGGTGCGAACATTGCCGCTCGAATCGGTGAGCGTGACGATCGCGTTGCGGAGGCTGCTTTTTCCGGTCAGCACGCGGCCCGAAACCGAGACGCCGGCGGCCGTCGGGACGTTGACGAGCAGCTGATAATCGGTGGCGACCGAGTTCGCGCCGCTCGTCCCCGTGACGGTGAAGTTGAAGGTCCCGCCCTGCGTCGGCGGGCCGGTCAGCGCGACCGCGGCGGCGGGCGCGAAATTCGTGTTCAGAGCAACGCCCGCGGGCAATGCCCCGCCGGTCACCGAGTAGCTGAACGGGCCGTTGGCGGGCACGAGCGCGTAGCTGTAAGCCGAACCCAGGCGGCCGGCGGGCAGCGCGGCCCGGTAGTTTCCGCCGTTTTGCGAGTTGTTGAGCTCGAACGCGCCGATGTCGACGTTGCCGACCCGGCCCGCGCCGCGCTGGTCGGAGGGGATCGGGACGGGCGCGTTGAACAGGGGGCAGGTTTGGTTCCGCACGCAGTTGTTGCCCGCGTTGACGGCCGAAGAGCCGTTCGAGAGCGCGTGCGTCAGCGTCGGGCCGCCGTAAAATCCGAGCGGCGCGAGTCTGACGGCCGTCTCATTGCCGATGATGTTCGAGCGGAGATCCGGCAGCGGGCCGAAAACGTTCGGGCCTTCGGGAGCGGAGTTGCCCGAAACGATCGTGTTGCGGGCGTTGAACACCGCGCCGAACTGGCTGTCGTTGTAAACGCCGCCGCCCCGGTTTTCGCTGAGGTTGGTCGTGCCGACGGAATTGCCGCTGATCGTGGCGTTGGTCGCCGTCACCGCGCCGAGATTGTAAATGCCGCCGCCGCCGCTTTTGAGGGCGTTGACGCTGCCGGCGACGGAGTTGCCGCTGACCGTGCTGTTGGTCAGATTGAGCGTGCCGCCGACGTCGTTGTAAATGCCGCCGCCGAGATCGATGCCCGAGTCGGGGCTGCCGGTGACCGTATTGCCGCTGACCGTGGTGCCGGTCAGGTTGAGCGTGCCGCTTACGCTGTAAATGCCGCCGCCGTTGTTGGCGATGCCGCCGCTGACGGAATTGCCGGTGACGGCGCAGTTGGTCAGGGTGAGCGTGCCCGCCCCGCTGTTAATGCCGCCCCCGAAGTTGTTAAGGGGGTTGTTCTGGCGGCCGCCGGTGATCGTCAGGCCGCTCAGCGTGACGTCGGCGCCGATCATGGAAATCACTCTTGATGTATTATTGCCGGATATTTTGAGACTCTCCGGCGTTCCTTTCGGGTTCGAGATAGCCAGTTTTCCGGCCGTCGCTTCACTGTAAACGAAGAGCTCGCCGCTCGTCAGAGTGATCGTGCAGGCGCCGTCCGCGCAGCCGGGATCGCCGGCCGGAATATCGAAGGTGACGGTTTCGTCGCTGGGCGTGAAGTTGGCCGTGAAGAGGGCGTTTCGGAGCGAGCCCGGACCGGAATCGAGCGTGTTGGTGACGACGAGGATCTCGGGCGCTTCGAACGCGCCGATGTCGAACAGCCCGTAGCGGGAGCGGCCGCGCTGATCGTAATCAAACGAGAAAGGCGCGTTGAAGCCGGGGCAGTTTTGACTCCGCACGCAGTTGTTGCCGGCGTTGACGGCGGACGAGCCGCTGAGGAGCGCGTGCGTCATCGTCGGGCCGCCGTAAGAGCCGAGCGGCGCGAGCCGGACGGCCGCTTCATTGTCGATGATGTTCGAGTCGTCGATCGCCAGCCGGCCGGAAAGGTTCGGGCTGAAAGGGGCGGAGTTGCCCGCGATGATCGTGTTGCGGGCGCTGAGCGCGTCGTCGTAGGTGAAAACGCCGCCGCCGCCGACATTGGCGAAAAGGGCGGGCACGGAATTGGCGCTGATCGTGACGTTGGTCGCCGTCATCGTGCCTTCGTTCGCGATTCCGCCGCCGAGGAAGATGCCCGCGGTGCCGTTGACGGAATTGCCGCTGACGGTGCTGTTGGTCAGGTTGAGCGTGCCGTTAGCGTTGTTGTCAATGCCGCCGCCAAGATTGGTTGAAAAGTCGGTGGCGTTAAGAGAATTGCCGCTGACGGTGGTGCCGTTGAGGTTGAGCGTGCCGCTGTTGTTTGAAATGCCGCCACCGCCTTTGGTGCCGTCGCCGGTGGCGGAGTTGCCGGTGACGGCGCAGTAGGCCAGGGTGAGCGTGCCGGAGGTGTTTAAAATGCCGCCGCCGGAAGCGAAGGATTCGTTCAGGCGGCCGCCGGTGATCGTCAGACCGCTCAGCGTGATATCGGAGCTGTAGATTGAAAACACTCGCGACGAATTGTTGCCCGAAACGCTCGTCAGGTTCGCGCCCCGGCCGGCGATCGTCAGCGTTTTGTTGATAATTAACAACTGGCCGAGCGTCAGCGTGACGGTCTGCGCGGTGTCGAAAAGCGGCGACGCGAAGACGATCGTATCGCCCGGCTCCGACACCGTGAGAGCTTCTCTTAAAGAGCAGTCGGCATCGCAGACATTGTCGAATGAGTCGGTCGTTTTCGTGACCGTCAGCGTCGCGCCCGAAGCGAACGCCGCCAAAACCATAACCAAAGCAGAAGCGAGACCAAAACGTTTCATCAATTTACCTCACGGAAAAAGTTCTCCTGCTTTGTTAATCGAAAACGGCGGGCGAAAACCGTCATGGGCGGGAAAAAAGTCCGGGAAGTTTGAGAAGTTCGCCGTTCGGGCGCGTACTGAGTCCCGCCTTCAGGCGGCCGAACGTGTCATTTGGAAATACCGACCGATGAAACGAAGGGCGCTTTCGTGACATCGGGAATCAATTGCAGTTGAAGGCCAATGGCATTAAGTTAACGTGAGTTCGACGTAAGAATCGACGCCAGACGGAGCGCCGGCATCCTGCCGGCAATGCGTTTGAAAAACGCAAACAGCGTTTCATTTCCCAGATGATTTTAGGTAAATGAAACGCTGTTACGCCGCTTGCGCGCCGTTTGCCGGCAAGATGCCGGCGCTCCGTCCTTACGCCGAACTCAGATTAAGTTAAGGATTAAGTTCTACATGATGTTGTCTTTACGCAAAGTAAAAATAGAACGCGGATAACGCGGATTTACGCGGATCTTTTTTTAGGTCTAAAGAAAAACCAAAGAAAAATCCGCGTAAATCCGCCAAATCCGCGTCATCCGCGTTCTATTACACAATTCAATCCATTCAGCTTCGCGCTTAACTTAAGGCCATTGGCCAGAAGGCCGGACCCGGTACGCTTGACTTACAGCGCGGTGAAGTCGAGGTTCTTGATGTTCTCCGACACGCTGACGACCTGCGGCGCGAAGGTGAAGCGTTTCGAGACGACCGTCACGACGACCGTCGAGCCGGCTTCGATGCCTTCGAACGAGTAATTGCCGAACGTGCCGGTGCGCACAGTTAAATAAGAACCGTCGGGCTTCGTCAGATAAACGGTCGCATTGGCGAGACCGCGGCCGTCGGCGGTCGTCACTCTGCCGGCGATCGTCAGGGCGGCGGCCGTCGCGACCTGCGCTTCGTAGGCGCCGATGTCCGCGCCGTCGCCGGCGTTCGGGACCGCCGGGTTGTCGCGCGGCCGGACGAGCCCGCGCTGGTCGGTCGTCGCGCCGAAGCTGCTGCCCTTGTCGAGGGCCGGCGAGTTGGTCGAGATGGCGTGCGTCGGCGTCGGCCCGCCGTTGTTCCCGAGCGGCCCGAGCAGCGGATCGAGCGGCGCGCCGCCCGTGCCGGTCTGGTCGCCGGTCTGGTTGAAGCCCGTCGCCCCGCTGACGTTGCCGATCAGGTTGAAGCCCCCCGAGATGAAGGCACCCGCAACGTCCGGGATCGTCGCGTTGTTCTGGTTGCCGGCGACGATCGTGTTGCGAACCGTGATCGATCCGGTGCCGATGCTGATTCCGCCGGCGCCGTTCAGGGCCGTGTTGTTCGTGATCGTCGAATTGGTGACCGTGACGTCCCCCTGCGTGGTGCGGAAACCGCCCCCGATGTTGCTCGCCGTATTGCCGGAAATTGTCGAATTCGTGATTGTGGTCGTTCCCTGACAATTATTTTGAAAGCCGCCGCCGTTAAAAAGGCCGGTCGTCGAATTGCCGCTGATCGTGCTGCCGGCGATGCTCATCGAACCGGTGCCCTGACAGAACACGCCCCCGCCCGCGCCGGCGGCGGTGTTTCCGGTGACGACCGAACCGCTCAGGTTGAGGTTCCCGTTGTTGATCACCCCGCCGCCGCCGCCGCCGCTGTTGGAGCGTCCGCCGGTGATCGTCACGCCGCTGATATTCGCGGTAAAGCCGGCCCCGATGTTGAAGACGCGGCTCGCGTTATTGCCCGAGATCGACAAACGGTTCGCGCCCGGCCCGGCGATCGTCAGGTCCTTATTGATGGGAAGCTCGCCGGCGGTGAGCGTGATCGTCTGCGGCGTCGAGAAGAGCGCCGCCGCGAACGGGATCGTGTCGCCCGAAGCGGCCGTGTTGATCGCTTCGCGGAGCGTGCATTCGGCCGGATTGCAGACGCCGTCGCCGGGATCGGCCGTCGAATTGACGGTCAGGTCGATGGTCGCGGTCAGCACGACCGAGTCGATCACCCAGTTCGGGTTGGCCGCGATGCCGGAATTGTCCCAGCCGGCGCGCCAGCGAAAGATCGCCGTCTGGCCGCTTAACGAACCGGGCAGGCTCAGCGTCGAGAGGGCAAAGGTCGATTGTGATCCGCACCAGGCCTGACTGGGCGAAATCGGATTTGACCCGGCGGAAACCGTGCTGTTGTATGCGCCGGCCGTAAAAGAGCCGCCGACCGCCGGGCTGGTCACGTTGTTGAAGGTCGTGCCGCCGTCGGTGCTCAGTTCGAGAATCCCGGCGTCGAAGCAGATCGGGCCGATGACCTCGAAGTTTCTGGTCTGCGCGAAAGAGAGCCGGAAGCCGCTCATGCCGGCCGGCAGCGCGATCGCGGGCGAGAGCAGGCTGTTCGACGAGTTGAGAGAGCCGTTCGTAAAGACGGCGTTCGGCGCGGTGTCGGCCGCGCTCGTCGAGGTCGCGAAAAACGGGGGCGGCGCGCCGCCGGTCCGCTGCGTCGTCCAGCCGGCCGGGAGAGCCGGCGCGCCGACGCCGTCGAAGTTCTCGGCGAAGACCGTCACCGAAGCGAAGGAATCCGCCGCCGGCGGTTTAACCGGGGCCGGATCGACCGTGCCGGCCGGCGGAAGGGAATCGGGGTCGCGGCCGGCAGCCGTTCGCCTGAACCCCTGCGCGCCGCCCGAAGACGCCGCCGTCAAAGCGCCGGCAATGACGGCGAAAAATACGAACGTAACGCCGAAGCGTCTGATCTTTTTCATATAGATGTTCATCTGAATTAACGGTTTAAGGGGAATATAAAATAAATTCAAGCTAAAGTCGAACCGCTGCTTCAATAAAAGACGTCGAGCGCCGAAACTCGGTCCGGTTGACTTACAGCGCCGCGAAGTCGAGGTTCTTGACGTTCTCCGACACGCTGACGACCTGCGGCGCGAAGGTGAAGCGTTTCGAGACGACCGTCGAGCCGGCTTCGATGCCTTCGAACGCGTAATTGCCGAACGTGCCGGTCCGCGTCGAAACCGCCGTTGACCGCGACGCCGGCGGTCAGATTTCCGCCGGTGATCGTCAGACCCGACAGATCGACGGTCGTCCCGGTCGTAACGAGCAGCACGCGGCTCGTCGGGCCGGCCGCCGCGACGTTTTTGATCGTCGTCAGGCTCGCGCCGCGCCCCGTCATCGTGAGGCTCTTGTCGATCGTGATCTGCCCGTTGATCGAGATCGTCTGCGCCGTGTCGAACAAGGGCGAGGCGAACTGAATCGTGTCGCCCGAAGCGGCCGCCGCGACCGCTTCTCTTAAACGGCAGTCGGCATCGCAGACGCCGTCGTTCGTGTCGGCCGTCTTCGTGACCGTCAGCGTCGCGCCCTCGGCAAACGCCGCGAGCGTCAGAACAAACACCGGAGCCGTTAAACAAAACAACAATTTTCTCATAAAATTCGCCTCTCAAAATCAGTCTTTGCTTATATAAACGGGAAACCGGTCCGAAAACTGTCACGGGGGCGGAAAAAAGTTTGGGAAGTTTGGGAAGTTTTGGAAGAAAACGTACAACAGTCTGTCAGACTGTTGACAAGCGTCAGCCCGTAATGCGGCTTCACACCGGTGAAATGTTCGACACCGCTCGCGCGGTGTGGGCCGGCTGACAGCCGGCCCTACATTTTAGGGAAGTTCGGGATGAGTGTGTCTTCATCCCGAACTTCCGGGTCGGGGGTTCGCGGCTATTCGGGGGAAGCGTTGAAATCGAGATCCGCGAGGCTGTCCGTTAAATCGACGACCTGTGGTGTGAATTGGAAGCGTTTCGAGACGACCGTCACGACGACCGTCTGGCCGGCGGCGACGTCGTCGAAACGGTAATAGCCGAACGTGCCGGTCTTCGCGGTGCGGACATTGCCGTTCGAATCGGTAAGCGTGACGATCGCGTTGCGGAGGCCGCTTTTGCCGGCCAGCACGCGGCCGGAAACCGAGACGCCGGCGGCCGTCGGGATGTTGACGAACAATTGATAATCGGTGGCGACCGAATTCGCGCCGCTCGTCGTCGTGACGGTGAAGTTGAAAGTTCCGGCCTGCGTCGGCGTGCCGGCGACCGAGACGACCGCCTGCGGCGCGAAGGCCGTCGTCAGGTTGACGCCCGGAGGCAGCGCGCCGCCGGTCAGCGAAGCGCTGAACGCGCCGTTCGACGGCACGAGCGTGTAAGCGTAGGGCGTGTTCTTTACTCCCGACGGCAGGACGGCGCGGTAATTGCCGCCGTTGGCCGAGTTGTTCACTTCGAACGCGCCCATATCCGGCGCTCCGACCCGGCCCGCGCCGCGCTGGTCGAAGAGCGGGGCGGCCGTCGCCGATGCGGCGTTGATCGCCGGCGAACCCGAAAGCAGCGGCACGGTCGGCGTCGGGCCGCCGTAGAAGCCGAGCGGGCCGACGAGCGCCGGTCCGGTCCGGTTGCCGTTCACGCCCGAGGTCACGCCGCAGCTGCCGTCGGCGACGAGCGTATTGACGATGACGACCGTCGATGATCCGGCGACGCCGCAGTCGCCGCCGCCTGAATTGGCGATGACCGAGTTCGTCGCCGTAATGCCGCTCCCGTTGTTGACGAAAATGCCGCCGCCGAAGAAGAAAGCGGTGTTGTTGACGATCGTCGAGTTGATGATGTTGATCGGATTGCCGAAATTTACAACGCCGCCGCCGAAGTTGCCGCCGTTGTTGCCGTAGATCGTCGTGTTGACGATATTGACGACGCCGGCCGGCCCGGCAATGCCGCCGCCGTTGGCTGTCGCCTGATTGAAGGCGACCGTCGAATCGCGGATCGTCAGCGTGCCGCCCGAATTCTGATACAGACCGCCGCCGGCCGCGAAACAGTTGCCCTGCGCGTTGGTCTTATTGTTGCTGACGACCGCCGCGAGGACGAGCAGCGTCGAGTTCTCGTTGAGAATGCCGCCGCCGCAGCCCGACCGGCCGGTGCTGAAGGCGTTGCCGTCGCGCACCGTCAGCCCGGCGATGACGGCGTTCGCGCCGCTCGAATTCGAGAACACGCGGCTCGTGTTGCTGCCCGAAACTCTGAGCGCGTCCGCGCCGGGGCCGGAGACGATCAGCGTTCCGTTGTTGGCGAAGGCGAGCTCGCCCGTCGTCAGCGCGATCGTGCAGACGCCGCCCGCGCAGTTCGGGTCGGTCGCCGGAATGTCGAAGGAGATCGATTCGTCGGCGGGCGTCGAGTTGGCCGTCAGCACGGCGGCGCGGAGCGAGCCCGCGCCCGCGTCGAGCGTGTTCGTGACGACGAGGTTGTCCGGCGCTTCGACCGCGCCGATGTCGACCGCGCCGATCCGGCCCCGCCCGCGCTGGTCGGCGGTGAGCGGGACGGGCGGGTTGGCGGCCGCGCAGGTCTGCGTCAGCACGCAGGAATTTCCCGCGTTGATCGCCGGCGAATCCGGCAGCAGCGCGTGCGTCGGCAGCGGCCCGCCGTAATTGCCCAAAGGCAGCAGCCGGACATTGCCGCCGATCAGATTGTTGGTCGAGGCGGCCGAAAGCGAGCCTCCCAGATCGGGGTTCGAGGGCGCGCTGTTGCCCGAGATGATCGTGTTGACCGCATTAAAGGTTCCGGCCGGTTTGCAGACGCCGCCGCAAACGCCGAGATTGATGACATTTTCCGCGACGGTGCTGTTCGTCATGTTCAGAGTGCCGCCGTTGAGATTGATTCCGCCGCCCCGGGCGAGGGTCGTCGCCACCGCCGAATTGCCCGAAATCGTCGAATTGACGATGGTCGCTCCGTTGTTGTCAATGTAGATCCCGCCGCCGAAAGCGATGCTGCCGTTGACAGTATTGTTCTGCACAGTGGTGCCGACGAGCGTCAGCGTTCCGTTCCCCGAAAAGATCCCGCCGCCTTCGATAACGTCGGTGCTGACGACCGCGTTGCCGGCGACGACGCAGCTCGTCAGCGTCAGGTTGCCGCTGCTGTGGATTCCGCCGCCGCAGCTCAATGTGACGCTGCAAACGCCGGCCGCGACGCCGGGGATCAGATTGCCGCCGGTGATCGTGAGCCCCGACAGATTGACGGTCCCGGTCGTGATCCGCAGCACGCGGTTCGTCGGGCCGGCCGGGGCGACGTTTTTGATCGTCGTCAGGTCCGCGCCGCGGCCGTTGACAGTCAGGGACTTGTCGATCGTGATCTGCCCGCTGATCGAAATCGTCTGCGCCGAATCGAAGAGCGGCGAGGCGAACTGAACCGTGTCGCCGGCCCCGGCCGCCGCGACCGCTTCTCTTAAAGAGCAGTCGGCGTCGCAGACGCCGTCGTTCGTGTCGGCCGTCTTCGTGACCGTGTAAAGCGCCGTCCCGCCCGTGAACGACCAGTTCAGGATGTCGTGCGTCTCGGCCGATCCGCCGGTCCGCGCGCCGAAACCGGCGTAGGCCGGCGAGAGGCCGCTCAAGTTGACGCCGGTTGCGGTGATCACGATCGCGCCGTCCAATAGCAGAACGGCCTGTCCGCTTGCCGAGACGTTCAGTTTTACGGTATGCGCCGCGCCGTCGCTGAGATTGGTCGCGAAGGTCGAATTTTCGCCGATCGTCGTTCCGTTCAGGCGCAGCCGGATGAAGTTGGCGTTCGGCTCGCCCGCGTTCTGGAAGGTGTCGAACTGGACGGCCAATCCCTCGTTCGTCCCCGACTCGCCCAACGCGCCCGGTTCGAGCGCCGCGCCGCCGTTTCTCACACTGAACGAAAAGCCGTCCGCGCCGCCGCCGGTCAGGTTCGAGATCTGAAACTGAAAGCTCGTCGAAAAGGCGCCGACCGGCACCTGGGTATTGTAAAAGGCCGCGCCCTGTTCGCCGCCGGCGCTCGACGTCAGCCGCAGAACGCTGCCCGACTGGGCCGCGCTGCCGGTCAGATTCAAGCCGCCGACGGTGCTAAAATTGGCGTAATTAAAGCTCTGCGCGGCGACCGCGAGCGGGCCGAGCGTCAGCAGGACGAGTAACAGGAAAGCCCGCAAAGCGGCCTTCGACCGGCGTTCGAACGAAGTTTCGTTGTTTTTCATATAGATGTTCATTGTCGTTAAAAAAATCCCGCCCCGACCGCGCGAGACGACCGGCGCGGCGGACTCTTCGAATTCCCTGATTGGCCGGATTTTCCGAGTTCTACCATAATAAACGTAAAAGCGGTCCGAAAACTGTCATCGGGTTCGAAATAATTTTTTTTTCGGATTCGGATTTGCGGCCGGCGACGGGACTTGCCGGAATGACGGGCGTTATAATGGCTGACAAAACTTGAATGCGATCGCGGCTCGCGGCCGGTTGTTCGCCGCCGAGCGTTTCGAAGCGTTTCGGATCAGCTTACAACATCCATTGTCAAAGCCAACGAACCGCGAACCGGAAACTCCGCCATCGGCAGGCAGAACAATATGAAAATCGAGCATCTCGCGATCTGGGTCGAGAACCTGGAAGCGACGCGTGAATTTTACGAGAAATATTTCGGCGCGGCGGCCGGCCCGAAGTACGTCAACGCGGCGAAACGGTTCGAGTCGTATTTCCTGAGCTTCGGCGACGGCTGCCGGCTCGAGCTGATGCACCGGCCCGGACTCGGCCCGAGCGCCGGAAATCACGAAAACCCGGCCGCCGGGATCGCGCATTTCGCCGTCGCGGCCGGCTCCCGCGAAGCGGTCGACGCGCTCACCGAACGGCTCCGCCGCGACGGCTTCCGGATCGTCGGCGAACCGCGCACGACCGGCGACGGCTATTACGAAAGCGTCGTCCTCGACCCCGCCGGCAACCTCGTCGAAATCACCGTCTGACCATTTCGGGCTCTGCCGGTTTCATCAAACGCGGAAACGCCCGGCGGGTTTCGAACTTGCGCTCGGCCGGAACCGCGCGCCGGTCTTCTTTCCGACCGTTCGAGAAGCGCGGGAAACGTAAAAAAAATTGCGGATCACGGATGATCGGAAACTCCTCTACCCGTAATCCGCAATCCGAAATCCGTCGGCGCCAATTCTAAAAGAACCGGATCGTATAGGAAAAACGCACGCCGCGGCCGATCTCCGGCGAAATGTCCTTGATAAAGGAGATATGGTTATAGAACAGCTTGTCGTTCAGATTGTAGGCGTTGACGGTAAAAACGTTCGCGAAATGCTTGCTTGGCAGCACGTAGGAAGCCGCGATGTTGAAAACGCCGTAGCCGGCGGTCGGCGTTTCGTTGACGAACACCCGATCCTGCCGTCCGACCGCGACGAATTCGGGCCGCACGCTCAGGTCTTTATAGTGAACGTCCAGCCCGATCCGGCCGCGGAGCGGCGCGATGCGCGGCAGATACCGGCCGTCCTTGAGCTTCGCGTTGACATAATCGAGTCCCGAAATGACGTTCAGGTATTTGTTGACCGTGTAGTCGAGACTCAGCTCCGTTCCCGTAAAACGGCTGTTCCCCTGTAAATATTCGGCGATCGGCAGACCGCTTTCGTCGTCGATTTCCCCGGTCGGCGCGAGAAAAACGAAATTTTTCAGGTCGTAGTAATAGAAATTCGCCTCGGCCCGGATTTTATTGTTCTGCTGGCGCAGCGAAAAGTCGAACCCGTTGTTGGTTTCCGCCCGGAGATTCGGGTTGCCGACCTCGAACGACAGCGTGCCGTCGTGCGGACCGTTGTTGTAAAGCTCCTCGAGCGCCGGCGCACGGTAGGAATGCGTGTAGTTGGCGACGAACGCGCCGCCTTCCCAAAGCCGGAAACGCGCGCCGATCGCGCCGGAAAAACCGGTGAAATCGCGTTTGACGAGATTGGTGTCGGTCGGTCGGTAGCGGTTGTTTTCGACCCGCCCGCCGAACTGCAGCGTGACCCGTTCGAGGGTGATTTCTTCGAGCCCGAAGACCGAAAAGGAATTCTGCTTGACCGGCCCGTTGATCAGCACCTCGTCGCCGACCGTTCCGTAATTGCGGCTGAACCCCTCGAACCCGAAACGCCCGGTCAGATTGCCGTATTTCTTTTGATCGAAAACGCTCCGGTACGAATAGACCTTGTTGTTGAAGGTCGTGCCGACTTCGCCGTCGACCAGCTCCTGATGCTGATAATTGCTGTAGTTGAACGTGAACTTGGCGTCCGTCACGAAGGCGTTCAGATTCGTCAGGCCGCCCGAAAACTTCAGATTATGGCGACGCATCCGCAAACTGCGCAGTTCCGGCGCCTCTTCGCGAAAATCGAGCGGGATGCCGTAACGGTTCCGGTAGTAGCTGTAATCGGTCGTGAAATAGGCTTTTTTCGCGAAATAGCCGAACCCGCCGTCCCCGCTCGCGCTGCGCGTGAAAGAGTTGATCACTTTGCCGAATCCGCCGCCGGCCCGGTAATCGCTCGTTCGCTGACCGCTTCCGCTGCCCCAGAACATCCAGTTTTTCCAGCCGTATTCGAGCCCGCCGCTGACCGCCGCCTGACTGTTGTTGAAACCGCCGAGGCCCGATAAATAACCGCGCAGGCCCGGATGCGTGCCCTCGTCGTGACCGCTCACGGCGTTGACCACGCCGCCGATCGCGCTGCTGCCGTAAAGCAGCGTCGCCGGCCCCTTGACGACCTCGATGCGCTCGACCGAAAGCGTGTCGAGCGGCTCGCTGTGGTCGCCCGATTGAGAGGCGAGCGAGCCGACCGTGATGCCGTCGGTCGTGACCTTGACGCGGTCGCCGTCAAAGCCGCGAATGACCGGGCGCGAGTTGCCGGGGCCGAACGAACGCTTCGTCACCCCCGATTCGTTGTCCAGAACGTCGCCGAGTCCGACCGCCGCCCGTTCGAGAATCTTGTTCGAATCGACCGAGCTGACCGATTCGATCGCCTCGAAGGTCGATTGTTCGGCTCCGCTCGCCGTTACCGTTACCTGCTCTTTGACGCCCGTCAGTTGAATTTGAAAATCGACGACGGCGGCGGTTCCCCCGGTCACGACGACATTTTTCGCGACATCGGCAAAGCCTTCCTGATGCGCCAAAATCGTATATCGTCCGGGCGGAACGTTTGAAAACTCGTAAGCCCCGTTTTCGTCGGTGATGACCGTCTGTTTGAGCTGCACGATCTGAACCGCCGCGCCGTGGACGGAGTTGTTGTCGCTGCCGTAGGTCACTTTTCCCGAAACCTTCGCGTTCTGCGCCAGCGCGGCGACCGCGAAAATGAAAATAAATGCCGTAATATTAATGAAAAATTTGATCCGTTTCATAATCCCCAGGTTGATTTTTTGCAGAATAATCCGAAAGGAAAAGGCTAACAGGATACGCCCGGCCAACGCGATTGGTTTTCAATGAGCGGTCATTTATCGAAAACGAACGGACACACGATTGCGGATTTCGGATTTCGGATTTCGGATTGGTCGATGGCGGAAGCGAAAGATTTCGCATTAAACCGATCCGCTTTCGAATCGGTTTAATGCGTCAATTAAAGCTTCCGCATTACACCAATCCGAAATCCGAAATCCGAAATCCGAAATCCGAATTACAGCCTGAGTATCTTTTCGCGCAAAACTCTTGACTGAATGCGGCTCGAGGCGATTTCCTGGCCGTTTTTCAGCGCGATCAGATAGGTGCCGCCGGGCAGCGGGCTGACGCGGGCGATCATTTCGAGATTGACGAGCGCGCCGCGCGAGAGCCGCACGAAACGATCGGGCGCGAGCCGCATTTCGAGGTCTTTGAGACGGTAATTGATGACGTATTTCCGGTTTTTGTCGGTCGTCAGGTGAAGCAGCTCGCCGTCGGCGACGACCGCGGCGATCTCGGCGACCGGCACGAGAAAGATCTCCTCCTGCTTTTTGACCGGGATCCGTTCGAGATATTCGCGGCGCGCCGATTCGTCGTAGGCGGCGGCCGCGCTTTTGATGTTGGCGGTCTCCTGCGACTGCCAGTCTTCCTGTTCGAGCCGTTCGTGCGCGCGGTTGAGCGTTTCGCGAAGCCGCGATTTTTCGACCGGTTTCAATAGATAATCGACGGCGTTGACCTCGAAGGCCTGGACGGCGTACTCGTCGTAGGCCGTGACGAACGCGACGAGCGGCATCTGCGAGCGCCGCAGAAGCCGGACGGCTTCGAGGCCCGAAATCTCCGGCATCCGCAGATCGAGCAGCGCGAGATCGGGCTTGAGCCGTTTGATCAATTCGACCGCGTCGGCCCCGTTTTCGGCCTCGCCGACGATCTCGGCGTCCGCGAATTCACGCAGCACCGCCTTCAAAAATTCCCGCGCCGGCCGTTCGTCGTCGGCGATCACGATTCTCAGTTTCTCCATACTTTTTTGAGTGGAGAGTGGAGAGTGGAGAATGGAGAGTCGGGGTGAAAGTACAGGAAACAATTTTTTTCTTCCCGAACTTCCCAAACTTCCCAAACTTCCTAAACTAACTCTCCACTCTCCACTCTCCACTCTCCACTCTCAAACGATCTGGCCCTTGACCGGCAGGCGAATTTCGGCGCGCGTGCCGCGGCGGCCGGTTTCGATCAGCAGCCGCGCCTGTTTGCCGTAGTGCGAGCGCAGGCGCTGGCGGACGTTTTCGAGCCCGATCCCGTTGCCGCCGGGCTTTGCCGCGTCGAAGCCCGCGCCGGTGTCCGTCACCGAAAGATACAGAAACGATTCGCTTTCCTCGATCTTCAATTCGGCCGCGATCCGCACCTCGCCGCCGGCCTTCGATTCGGAAATCCCGTGTTTGACGGCGTTTTCGACGAGCGGCTGGAGGATCAGGCCGGGCACGCGCAGTTTCCTGAGCCCCGGCGGGATCGCGATCTTCACGCGCAGGCGCTCTTCGAACCGCGTCTTCTCGATGTCGAGATAGTTTTCGATGAGCTTGATCTCCTCGCCGAGCGACGAAAATTCGCCGGTCGAACGGAGCAGGCCGCGCAGGAGCTGCGTCAGCTTCATCAGCGTCTGAAAGGCCTTGTCGGGCGCGGTCTGGATCAGATAGCCGATCGTCGTCAGCGCGTTGAACAGAAAATGCGGGTTGATCTGCGCGCGAAGCGCCGAGAGCTGCGCCTCGGCGGCGAATTTCGCGAGCTTGTCCTCGCGGCCCTTGCGCTCGTAGCGCTCCTCGGTGACGCGGAGCGCGTCGATCCGGCGGGCGGCGGCGACGGCCGTCGCCGCGAGCATCTCGACCTCGTCGGAGAGCAGCCGCCGCCCGCCCGCGAAATCGCTCAGGTCGATCCGGTAAAACGGGCTTTCGACGGTCGGCACGAAAACCTCGGCGCGGCGCGGCGTAAAATTGACGGTCGGCTGGTTCGGGTCGCTTTCGACGACTTCGAGCCAGCCGGCCGCGCGGGCCGTGAGCGCGCGCCGCAGTTCGCCGCAGACTTCGTCGAGCACCGATTTGGCGTCGTCGCGGTCCTCGATGTTCCGCAGAATCGCGCTCTGGAGCGCGGCGTAACTGACGCGCCGCAGGATGATCTTGTCGACGAGCCAGACGGCGAATTTATGGAGCGCCGGGTAAACGAGCGCGGTCGCCATCCAGAGCGCGATCACGACGACCGCCGCCTGGACGTCGTTGCGGTCGTGCCGCTCGTGCCACGCGAGCAGCGGGACGGCGGCGTAAACGTACAGACCGAACGCGACCGCCGCCAGCAGCAGCAGCGAGAGCGCGCGTTTGAGAAACAGATCGGCAAACGCGAAACGGTAATCCTGAAGCAGGATCGCGAGCGCGAGCGGCAGCGACGACTGGTGCGCGACGAGCTCGACGAGCCACGATTTCTCCTCCTGCCCGCCGCTCAGATGGAGCGCCGAGACCGCGAAGATCGAGAGCGCCGAGATCCAGACCGTCTTATTCTGGATCTTTTCGCCGAGCGTAAAGACGAGCAGGCCGCCGAGCAGCGCGAGCGAGCCGAACGTGAGCACGCCGAGCGCCGTGCCCGACGGCGCTCGGCTCTCGAAGATCGCCGCCGAGGAATGCAGAAAGGCCGCGAAAACGCTCAGACCGTAGGCCGCGAACGTCAGCCAGCCGATTTTCCGGTTGCCGCTTTCGTCCGCCTTCCAGGCCGCGTGGACGACGACCGACGGCAGAAACCCGAGCGCCGAATAGGAAACCGTCAATAAAAACGGCGAGACCTGCGTGCTGCCGAAATCCTTCCAGAAAAGCGCCGTCAGCTCGCCCGCGTTCCACAAAAGCCCGAGCGCCGCCGTCAGCAGCAGCAGCAGATCCGGCGCGCTTTTCGCGCGCGCCCCGCGATGCCGTACGACCATCAGCAGGAGCAGCGCGTAAAGCGCGATCCCGACCGTAAAGCCTAACAGATTGACGAGCGCGGCCGTATTAAACATTATTTCGATTGCGGATTGCGGATTTCGGATTTCGGATTGCCCGACACCGAGTCGTTACGGTTTTTCGAACGGTTTAAGAAAATGAGAAGAACATCCGGCTGTTCAATCCCAAACTTCCCAAACTTCCTAAACTTCCCAAACTTCCCAAACTTCCTAAACTAATTTAATTGTAAAAACCGTTCCGGCGCAATCGGTTCGTGATGAGCGGTCGATTTCGACCCGTGAACGGTTTATCGGGGCCGGTTTTCGAATTTTAACGCGAAGCCGCGAAGCTGCGAAGACGCAATTGTTTTTTTAGATTTTTTTCAATAAAACCGTCACGTCGTTTCGGAAACCGTTCCGCCGCGGAAAATAAACCCGAATTCCCTTTGCGGCTTCGCGCCTTCGCGCCTTTGCGTTAAAAACTCTCCCCGACCGGCGGCCGGTGCCAGGCCATCGGGATGTCGGCTTCGAAACCGCCGCCGACGCTGCGGATCCGGTTCGTCATCCGGCCTTCGCGTTCGAAGCCGAGCTTTTCGTAAAACGCGATCGCCTTCGCGTTGCTCTCGCGGGCGATCAGCTCGACGCGCAGGATGTCCGACCGTTCCTCGCGGATCTCGCGCATCAGCTCGGTGAAGATCGCCTTGCCGACGCCGATGCTCTGATAATCGGGATCGACGGCGATCGTCAGCTCGCCGAGGACGTGCTCGAAAACGCGCGGCCCGAGCGCGTAGGCGTGAATCTCGCCGATGATCTTTTTGGTTTTCAGATCGCGCGCGACGACGATCACGCCGGTCTTGAGCGATTTCCAGACGAAGTTGTCGACGTAGTCGTCGTGAATCTCGTCGACCGCCCGAGCGAGCCCGCCCGCGACCGCCGCGACCCGGCGGTAAAGCGCCGTGATCGCCTCGATGTCGTCATATTCACCTTTTGAAACGCTGAAATTCCTCATCTTTTTTGAGTGGAGAGTGGAGAGTCGAGAGTGGAGAGTCGTCTCGCCCCTTAAATATCAAGTCATTACTGTTAAAAAGATCGGCAATTCAGATTTTTGTTCGTTTAACAGGACGCGGTCCGCGTCCTATTAACCTAATTATTCAAAACTCTTTCAATCCTTTTAACACTAATGATATCAAGTCTTCAATTAAGATATACCATTCGGGCGGCCTTTTCACCGTCCGATCGGGTGGGAAAATGACGGCCGGCGACGCGAAACCGGCCGCGAATGGACGGGAATTTTCCGACATCGGTCATTTTTCGGTCAGCGTTTCCGTGAGTTCGAGCGGCGCGGATTCTTTTTTTCCGGCGTCGATTTTGAGCGGGACGCGCCAGACGAGCGTTTTGATCAGACAGGTGCCGGTGTCGTCCTCGCGGCAGTAGTAGAGCGTCAGCTTGACCTTCAGCGCGGTTTCGCCCGCGCCGGCCGGGCGGAGCTGAACTTTGAGCGGGAGCGCCGTCAGTTTTCGCGCCGGCGCGTCGATCGTCAGCAATCCGGCGGCGTCGGCCGCGATCTCGTAACGGTTCGGCGCGTTCGGGTTGAGATGATAGCCGTCGGGCAGTTTGACGTCGACGGTCAGCGCCGCCGGCGCGGCGGCCCCGATCACTTTGGCGTCGGTCTTGAGCTCGCGCAGGTTCGGCGCGTCGCTCTCGGTTTCCGCGCTCGCGGCCGCGGGCGGCGTCAGGCCTTCGATTTTAAGGGTCGAAACCGTTTTCCGGTCGAGATCGACGACGCGGATCGCGTGGTTGTTCGTGTCGGCGACGTAGAGCTTCCCGCCCGCGACCGAAAGGCCGCCGGGCTCGTAAAACGCCGCCCGCGCGCCGTCGGTCTGGCCCGGGCTGCCGCTGCCGAGAAAGGTCTTGACGGTCCGTTTTTCCGGGTCGAGCAGCCGGATCTTGTGGTTGTAGGTGTCGGCGACGAGAACCTGACCGTTCCAGAGCGCGACGCCCAAAGGATGCTGGAAGCGGACGTCGTCGCCCTCGCCGTCGCGGTCGCCGAACTCGAACAGATCGCCGCCGGCGAGCGTTTCGACGGTTTCTTTTTCGAAATCGAGCGCGCGGACGATGTTCGATTCGCTGTCGGCGACGAACAGACGTTTTCCGTCCGACGCGATTCCCGACGGCTGCGCGAAGGCGGCGAGATTTCGCTTGCCGTCGAGCCGCGCCTCGGCGCGCGTGCCGGCATACGGTTCGAGCGTTTTCCGGTCGAGATCCATCCGCCAGATCTGATGCGAGCCGGCCATCGCGATATACAAAAAGCGGCCGGCGAGCGCGAGATCCCACGGCGAGCGCAGACCGGTTTCGAGCGCCGCGCCGCCCTGACCGTTGAAATCGCGCAGGTTTCCGGTGCCGGCGACCGTCGAGACGCGTTTCGTCTTGAGATCGACGAGCCGCAGCCGCTGGTTTTCGGTGTCGGCGACGTAGAGATTCGTCCCGTCGAGCGCGAGGCCCTGCGGCCGGTCGAAGGCGGCCGTCGCGAAATCGCCGTCGGCCCACGCCGCGCGGCCGCCGCCGATCGTTTCGAGCAGTTTGCCGTCGAGATCCGTGACGACGAGCCGGTTATGGTTCGAATCGGCGATAAACAGACGCTTCGAGGCCGCGTCGGCTAAGATCTTGCCGGGAAACGCGAGCGGCAGATCGCCGGTTTTGGCGCGTTCGAGCGCGAATTTGAGCGGCTTTTCGTCGAGCAGTCCCTTTTTCCGAAATTCGAGGATCGTGCCGCCGATCAGCGCGTCGAGCGCGTCGTAATAGCCTTCGCCCGAGGCCTCGCCGATCACGTAGCCGGCCGGATCGATGACGACCTGCGTCGGCCACGCGTTGACGGCGTAGGCGTTCCAGATCTTGAAATCGGCGTCGTTCGCGACCGGATGTTCGAGGCCGTAGCGGAGAATGATGTTGCGGATGTTAGCGGTCTCGCCCTCGTTCGCGAACTTCGCCGAATGGACGCCGATGACGACGAGATTGTTCGGATATTTCGCTTCGAGGCGTTTGAGATCGGGAATGATGTGCATACAGTTGACGCAGCCGTAGGTCCAGAAATCGAGCAGCACGACCTTGCCGCGGAGGCCCGCGATCGAGAGCGGCTTGTCCGTATTGAGCCAGTCGCGCGCGCCGGCGAGCTCCGGCGCGCGGACGCGTCCCTGCGGCCGCACGTCCCGCACGAAAGAAACCGCCGCCATCAAAATCATCAACCCGAAAAATATCTGCCGCATCGTCGCACCTTCCATCCTTGAATTCGTCCCCGGTTTAAATTCGGTTTCACGGCCGGTTTATTCCCGGCCGGGAAATTAGTTTCGTCATTGTTTCGATGATCTTCGGTCTTTGATCTTCGACCTTTGAAGGAAAACCAAAGACCAAACTTCAGAAAGCTCAATTTCCAAAGCGCCCGCCAATCTCCGCTAACTGTTTATTTGATTGAACAAATCTCGTTTTTTTCGCGTAAACACTGTCATAAAACCCGACCCCGCGGTGTTTGTCCTTTGAACTCCCCCGTTCAATCAAGGAGCAATCATTATGAAACGCATCATTATTATTTTTACCGCTTTGATACTGTTCGGAGCAACCGGCGCGGCCGCGCAGCGGGTCGATCTCGAGATCGTCACCGACGAGGCCGACGCCGTTCTCCGGATTCTGGAGAAAAAAGAAAACGCGCAGGAGATCACGCCGGCCGACTGGGAAAAGATCTTTTCGAGCGAGGGCTACACGCGTTTGAAAAAGCGCGAGACCGCGTTTAAGCGGCCTTTCGAGGAGACCGCTTTTCAAAAATTCGTGCTCTCGAACGAGCTCGGCGCACGGCGCAAAATTTTGGCCGAAACGCTCGCCGCGTGGAAGAAAACCGACGTCGAACGGCCGGCCGCGATGGCGCTCGCCTATCTTCCGGCGGCCGCCCGGATTCGGGCGCGCGTCTACCCGGTCATCAAGCCGGCCGACAACAGCTTCGTCTTCGATCTGAAGGAAAATCCGGCGATCTTTCTCTATCTCGATCCGGCCGTCACCCGCGAGCAGTTCGAAAACACGCTCGCGCACGAGCTCCATCACATCGGTTTCGGGACGGCCTGCCCGACGGCCGAAGTGACGGACGCGCTCAAAAAATATTCGCCGGGAATGCAGAAAGTGCTCGACTGGACGGGCGCGTTCGGCGAGGGCTTCGCGATGCTCGCGGCGGCCGGCGGGCCGGACGTTCACCCGCACGCCGTCAGCGCGCCCGAAGACAAAGCGCGCTGGGACAAGGATCTGGCGAATTTCAACAACGATCTGAAGGCGGTCGAAAAGTTCTTTCTCGATCTCGACGCCGGAAAACTGTCGGCCGAAAAAGAGCGCGAAACCGCGTTCTCGTTTTTCGGCGTTCAGGGCCCGTGGTACACGGTCGGCTGGCAGATGGCCGTCGTCATCGAAAAAACCGACGGCCGCGCCCGCCTGATCGAGGATTTCTGCGATCCGCGCAGGCTTTTGCCGGCCTACAACAAGGCGGTCGTCAAATACAACCGCCGCCATAAAACGCAATTGGCGTCGTGGTCGAAGGAATTGATCGATAAGATCGGGCTTTGATCTTTGATCTTTGGTCTTTAGTCTTCGATTTCAAAAATCGGTCGTGAACCAAAAGTAAAGAGTTGATCAATTGCCGCCAACTGATGGTCTTTGAAAATTAAATCCGAATTGAGCCTGTGGAACAGGCGACAGAGTATAGCTACAGGCGCAAGCCTGTAGTCAGTCCCCAATAATGTTCCAAAGCCTGTGGAACAGGCGACAGAGGCCGCGCCGCATAGTTTTCTGTCGCCCGCTTCGGGGCTTTAATCGATGGTGGCGAACCTGTCTACAGGCTTGCGCCTGTAGCTAAATTCTTCCGCCTGTTCCACAGGCTCGGTTCGGAATATTTGTCGTTTTTTTTAATGACCATCAGCTAACGGCAATTGATCGAAGATCTTCGATTCGGCATTACTTTTGGTTCACTACCCAACAATCAAAGGTCAAAGACCAAAAACCAAAGATCAAAACAGCGATTTGATCCGGAAAACGAGCCAGCCGAGGCCGACCGCGCCGAGCAGCGCGAGGACGATCGTCGAATAGAGCGTTTCGGATTTGAACCAGATGTGATGATCCGGCGAGTCGGACGCGAAACGGATCGGGCCGCGTTCGGCTTCCGGCTGGTTTTCGCGGATGTAGGCGATCAAGGCTTCGGGCAAAACCTTTCCCGAAGCGTAATTGCCGGCCCATTGTTTTTTGAGCGGCGGCGGCTCGCCGAGAAAATCCTGGACCTTGACGATCTTCGCGCTTTCGCGGTCGACCAGGTAGGCGTTGCAGACGTCGCGGTAGGCGGGCGAGCCGTCCTCCTCGTAACGGCCGGCCTCGCGCGGTTTGCAGTCGAGCCAGAGAATCGTTTTGACCTCGTCCGCGTTCAATGGCCGCAAATCGTCGGGCAGCCGGTTATACAGACCGTCGAGTTCGCGGGTCGCGGCGACGAGCGGCAGCACCTTCGCTTTGATCGCCGCGTTTTTCGCGCGCGGCGCGTTCGGCGCGAACTCGAACTGTTTCGCCGGCCCGCTCAGATTCGCCTGCTCGGCGGCGAGCCGGTTCTCGAAATCCGCGGTTTTCCGATACGAATAATAGGAAAAAACGGCCGTCGCTGCGACCGCCGCGAGCCATAACACCGGAAAGACGACCGCGCCGAGCTTCGACGGCGGCTTTTCCTCGCGGTAAAATGCGCTCCCGAACGGCGCAATTTCGGCCGGCGCGCTGGTCTCTTCACCGGTCGTTTCGGCGGCGGGCGGAATTTCGGCGGCGGGCGGAATTTCGGTTTTCGGGGACGGCGCTTCGACCGCGGCGGGAGCCTTTTCGATCCCGGCGCGGTCGAGCTTCAGCTTTCCGAACGAAACCGGCGCGGCCGTCTCTTCCCCGTCGGGCCGCGGTTTTCCGCAATTCCAGCAATGCCGGTATTTATCGGCCAGCTGTTCCCTGCAATTACCGCATTCCCACATAGGCTTTCTAAAGTTTGGGAAGTTTGGGAAGTTTGGGAAGTTTGGGAAGTTGGTTGATTTCTTCCCTTACTTCCAAAACTTCCTAAACTTCCCAAACTTCCCAAACTAATATTGTTACCATTCGACCGAGCCTTCCTTCGACGTGTCGATCTGCGCCAGTTGGACGCCCTCGTTGAAGAGAAAGATCTTTAAGTTGTCGAACAGAAAATCGTGCGAATCCGGGTTCGAAACGTCGAGCCCGAAATGATTGATGAGCTGGTTCTGCTTCTGCAGCCATTCCTTCCAGCACGACTGGCAGATCTCGTTGTAAACGCGCGCGCCCAGCTCGTTCGGAAACGGCGCGAACGCCATCTGCTCGCCCTTGCGCCCGCAGCGCCCGCATTCGAATTTGTCACCTGAAAATAAACCCATTACGTAAAGCTTCTCCTTGGCTGAGACTCGTGTCCTGAATCTCGAGCCCTCGTTTTCCGACTCTCGACTCTCGACTCTCGACTCTCGACTCTTTACCCGATTATACCATTTCTCCGAACCGATTACTCGGACGGGCCGTAGGGGCCGCAGAACATTTTTTGATGCTCGGGCTCGGTCATCGCGTTGGCGACGGTCGCGGCCGTCTCGACGACCCAGAAGAAATTCCCGTTGTTGACGCTGCGCGTCGTGCTTTCGGTGTAGCGGAGAACCCGCTGGAGGACTTTTTTCTGCGAGTTCCACTGGTCGTAGACCGTGATCCCGTTGTCGTCCTGCGAGATGTAAACGGCCGCGTGGCGCTGGTCGGCCGGATAATTCCCGTTGTCGTCGAAGGTCGCGATGACGGTCCCTTTGGCGATCTCGCCGGCTTTGGCGTCCTTGACGTATTTTCCCTTTTTCCAGAGCGATGTTCCCGGCACGCTGCCGCCGCCGACGAGCGGCGCCTGCTGCACGAAAACGACGCATTCGGTGTTTCCCTTCCCGTTTTTATAAGCCCCCTCGACGTTTAACTGAACCTTGCTGACATCAACCACAAACGGCATATTTTTCTCCTCCTTATTTTTAGTGCTCCGGCTTTTTAGTCTTGAGTCTTAAGTCTTGAGTCTTAAGTCTTCGTGTTTACAAGCTTCGAACTTCGACATCGGACTCAAGACTCAAGACTCAAGACTCAAGACTTTTTATGGCTTCGAGAATCTCATCGTCCTTCGGCCGGAACAGGCTCAGAGCCTGGACTTTATGATAGGCGATCTTGCCGTTTTTATCGATCACCACGACGCCGCGCGCCGAGCGGCCCGGCAGCCACGATTTCATCCCGTATTTCTGCGAAACGTCGCCGTCCACGTCCGCCAGCAGATTGAGCGTCAGGCTGTATTTGTCGGTAAACGCGCGGTGCGACGATTCGGAATCGGTCGAGATGCCGACGACTTCGGCGCCGGTCGCCTGATAATCCGACCAGTTGTCGCGCACCGAGCAGAGCTGCGCCGTGCAGACCGGCGTGTCGTCGCCGGGATAAAACAGTAAAACGACCGTCTGCCCGCGCCGCGCGCCGAGGCTCCACGCCTCGCCGTTCGAATCCTTCAACGTAAAATCCGGTGCTTCGTCACCGATATTCATCAATTTTCTTCCTCGTCGAAATAATAATCGGCGAAGAGTTTTCTCCGCCGACTTAATTTTTATCAGGAACGGGCGACTTCGCGCAACGCAGGGCCGGCGGATTTTTGCCGGCGAAGGCGCGATTAGCGGTAGATCTTTCCGTTCCAGCGAAGCGTCCGCCGGACGAGCCGGCCGCTGCCGGATTTGTCGTCGAGCACGTAGAAAGAGCTCGCGAGCCGGCCGTTTTTGAAGACCTGCAGCGGTTTCGCGCCGCCCGTGTCGCCGAGGCCGGCCATCGAGACGATTTCGTTGGTCGGCTTTTTGTCCCCGGCGAACAGATTTTTCGGCCCGGCCCGGCCGGTTTTCGGATCGATCGCGAAATAGCGCCTGATCAATACGGGCTGGTTAAAGGCGCTGTCCGAAAACCCGATCTCGATGATCTTTTCGCCGCCCTGAACCGCGAAAGCGGCCGAAATGTCGGGGTCGCGCGTCGAAAAGAGTCCGTCGGCCAGCGGGCTCGCGATAACCTTTCCGCCCTTCCGGTAAAGCAGGAAAAGAGCGCCGCCGTTCTCGTGCGGGCGATAGCACGGATCGGGAAATTTGACGATTCTGAGCTCGGAATTTCCCAATAATTCGGTCTTTTTCGCCTCGTCGCCGTCGGCGTTTTTTTCGGTCGGCGCGCAGGCGTTCAGATCCGCGGCCGGGACGCTCCACCAATCCGGAAAGACGAGCTTGCCGAGCGCGTCCGCGATCAGGCCGAGCGATTTCCGGCGGCCCGGGTCTTCGAGCAGCGCCTCGTCGCTGTCGCCGATTCCCTGCGGACATTGATATTCGATCCGCGGAAGCGGCCGAAAAGCGGCGGCGGCCGTTTTTTTACAAACCGCCGTCTGGCCGCCGGCCGTCAGAACCGACAGTGCCGAAATTCCCAGAACAAACGACAATCGAAACAGTATTTTTCCCATAAACGTCTCCTTATTTTCGGCCGCCGAAGCCGCTATTTGACCGTGATGACCTTCAGTTTGAGCATTTTTTTCAGATCGAGCGTTTCGGTCCGCGCGATCTTCGCCTTGACCTTCATCGGAACGGCCGTTTTGTTGGCCTTGTCCTTTTCGACGCGGGCCTGAAAGAGATCATCCCAGTCGGCCTTCCCGTAATGGACGACCTTCGCCGTGTCGCCCCTGATCTCCGAAAACTCGGCGCTGCGCTGCCGGTAAACCTGTCCGCGGAGCGGATCGACGACCGCCGCGTAAGGCTCGCCGCTCCCGCCGTCGCTGAGCCGGACCAGCAGCGCCAGCGCGCCGTCGCTGAGCCGGACTTCCGAGAGCCCGTTGACTTCGGCCCGTTCGGCCATAATCTTGAGCGTCTGGCCGCCGGCGACGTCGTAGATCCGCAGCGACTGCCCGCGGCTGTCGCCGAAACCCGCGCCGTCGCGGGCCGAATAGACGACCGACCGGCCGCCGTCGACGATCCAGGCCTCGACCGCCTGATCCGTGACGCGGACTTCCCTGCCGCCGACGGTGATGTAAAGTTCGCCGCTCAGAAGATAGCCGAACGGGTTTCTTTCCGCGTTTTTGAATTCAAACGCGGTCGCCGTTTGTCCGAACCCGGCCAGCGCCGCGAGACCGCCTAAGATCATCGCGCCGAAAAGCATCTTCACAATTTGTTTCATATTTCCCTGTCTCCGATTTTCAGCCTAAAAAATGTTTCAATTCAGATTGTCGACGATCGGGCCGAGCCTCGTCAGAAAGATTAAGAATTTCAAAACACGCTTCATACCCACGTCTCCGATCCCGATCATTCCCCTCGTTCGTTCGTTAAAGCAGGGAGCAGTCATTAAATCGCTTCTTTTTCGAGCGCCGTTTTGTAGAGGTTTTTCCGCAAATCGAATTTTCGGCGGCGAGGATGGAACCCGACCGGCGAAGGAAATGCGGGATCATTTCGGCCGCCGCGGTTTGTCCGGAACCGGCGTATTAATACAGTCTCGCCGGATTTATGAAAAGAAAAGGACCCGTACTGTTTGAACCGTTCCGTTTATCGGAAGATTTTTTCGCGAATCCGTCGTTTGATTTCGAATATTAATAGCACATCCCGAAAAAAAAAGAAACAGTTATTTTTCGGCCGAAAGCGGCGCGGCCGAACCGTTTCATTCGATGATCGGCGGGCGGGCGTCGAGCTCCAGAGCTTCCGCGACCCGCCGGAGCACCGGGATTTCGAGCTCCGGCGCGACCGTTTGCAGCCATTCCCCGAGCCGCCCGAGAAAATCCCGCAGATCGCGCTCGACGACGGCGAGCTGTTCGAGCAGATTCGTGACCGAAATCTCGAACGGCGGGTCCTCGTTTCGCCGTTCGCGATCGCCCCAGATTTTGACGGTTTCGCCGTCGAGCTCGACGAGCGAAAACGGATCGTGGCCCGTCCAGATGTCGGTTGCGCCCTCCGCGACGCCGAACCAGTCGCGCCAGTCTTCGAGCCCGCAGCAGCAGCCCGGCTGGAATCGCGGCTCGCCTTTTTCGAGAAAAAACAGCCCGCCCGGCAGGATCAAACCGTCGGCTTCGAGAAAGGCGCGCAGCAAACCGCGAGCGCTCCGGCCGGCCGGCTCGTCGCTGCCCGGAGGCATCATCATCATCATCACCGAACCGATTTCGGCGGCCGCGATCGCGCCGTCGAGCCGGACGAAAAAATTACAGCCGCCGACGACCGGCCACGGCACGTCCTCGTCGCCCCAGCATTCGGCGCGCGCTTCGATCCTGATCCGCGAGGTTTCGTCCATCGTTTTCGTTAAAAAATCCATCGTTCGACCGGCAGATTTTGCAACCAATCCGGCCGGCCGGCGTGAAACCGAACAGTTTGCCCCGGCAATCCGCAATTTTACTCTAAACCAAACGAAGGAGAAACTTTATGAAGATGTTTTTGGCCCTCGCGCTCGTTTCGCTCGCGGGCCTCGCCGCTTTCGGCCAGACCAGTCCGCCCGCTCCGAACAACGAAAAACGCGCGCTGCTTCCCGACACGGCGCGTTTCGAGCTGATTTTGACGGGTTCGACGAGCATCCGGCTCGACCGCTACACGGGCCGCAGCTTTTATTACACGACCGAAGGCGGTTTGTTTTCGCAGGGCGGCCGGAAATGGAGAATCTTTGTCGTGCGCGGCGGTCTTCCGGCGGCGGCCGGCACGCTGACGCCGGTCTACCAGATCTACGACCACGGCTACAACATCTTTCTGATCAACAACCAGACCGGTCAGACGTGGATTTTGAACGGCCAGACGTGGGAGCCGGTGACGGATTGAATTTGACGGACAGCGCTTTTGCGCAGACGATCCCGAAATTCTCCTCTGCGCCTCTGCGTCTCTGCGGGAAACGCCGGGATTCACTCTGAAAAATACCAAAGTGAAGCCCCGTTTTCCCGCAGAGACGCAGAGTTCGAAAGAAATCGTCGCCGGTCCTTTTCCGGCAGGTTTTGACTCGAATCAGCGCATCGGATCGAGATAATATTTGTCGCGTTCGGCGACTGCGCTGTCGGCCAGAGCGAAAAGCCGCTGCCAACCGGGCAGCATCGCGAACCAAACATCCTCGTTCTTCGTTTTGACGACGTTTTGGCGAATCAAATCGCGCTCGACGAAATTCTTTTTTCTCAGCAAAAAAACGATATCGTCCAGATCCTTGTCGCGGCCGGCGATGTATTTCAAAATCGCCAGCCATTCGGTCGTAATGACCCGCAAACCGTTTTTGAGCTCGGCCGCATCTTTCAAGGCCTGCACATAATAATCGCGGTAATTGTCTTCGCGAACGATCCAGTCGACATTGATCTTTTTCTTTCCGACCGCGACTTCGTAGGAGTCTCCGCCGAATCCGAGCGGCCTCACTTTCTCGAGCGGAAGTCTTTTCAGCGAAACCACATCGACATCTTTGGTCAGACGCGGGCTGCCGTAAAGATGCATCGCAATTCCGCCCGCCAGCGCCCATTCGATTTTTTCTTTTTCCGCGATCTTCGCCAATTCCTTAACCGCCGCGATTCCCGTTTCGGTATCGATCATCGGCGAATTTTCGAGATTTTGCTCGATCAGCTCGATCAGCTCGTTTTCGCTCATAAAACCCGCCAGAATATTAACACCGAATCATTCTCATTCATATTTGATTTTCGTCATTGTCAGATTTGGACAGGAAAACTCAAGGATTCGATGGCCTGCTCATATTGTCTGGTTAAACCGCCATAATCAAGAAATTCGACTCTGTTTTTGATTTCTTTCAAAGCCGTAAAACTCATTTTCGTTTCGAATTCTTTTTTACGTTTCTGATCGGCGACAATAAACATCCGCGAATAAAAATCCTGCAAATCGATAAATTTAAGAAGTGAATTTTGAATATCCGTCGAATGTTCGACCTCGAAAAACGAATGTGGCATTTTACGTTCGTTAAACCAGATGACATCAATTGTTGAGCTTCTTTGAACGAGATATTTATAGGAAAAGTCGGGAATATGATCCAATGAGGATAATTCGCCAAGTTTTTCTGAAAGAAATAATTTGTTTTTATCCTGATTGGGCAAATAAGTATCGAACTTGCGCAAATTACCGATGGTTATTATCAGGCCTTGATAATAGGAATGATTAAATTCAACGCTTTCCTTCGAATTCTTATTTCCTGAATGTTCTTCAAAAATGCCTTGGGCCTCATTTTGTTTTTTATGACTTTTTAAGCCGTAAAGCCCCGGCTTGATTTTGTATATATCGGTATTTTGTTGAACGATGCGGCGAATACTGGCAAAAGGTGTTTTGGTTTTCCATTGGCAATCTTCGATTTTGAAAACTTCCTGATTCAACTGTCCAAGCGTCGCAATTCCACCGAGTCTTTCAAGCGTTGTGATTACTGCTTCGTATTGTTTCATATCGTTATCAGAATCGGATGTCAATCTACTCGAAATCCCGGATGTCCCTGAACGGCTTTTCCCGGTCGTTAAAATCGGGCCGGTAGTAAAAGGACGCCGCTTCGTATTCCTGCATAAAGCCTTCTTCCATCCCGAATTCGTCGAGCAGCTGGACGGCTTCGAACCATTCGCGCTCGGAAATGCGGCGCGAGAGCAGGATGTAGCGCTCGTCGGTCGCGGCCTTGTTGGTCGCGTAATACTGCGCCATCAGCGAGACCGCCACTTTCGGCGACAGCTCGTCGCGAATCCATCTTAAATTTCCGGCGAGATCGGCGAGATCGTTCGGCAATACCAGCAGCCGGATCACGAGCCCGCTTTTGAGCAGCCCGTCGTCGCCGTAAACGAGTTCCGCGCCGGTCTGCCGGAACATTTCCTTAATGGCCGCGCGGGCGTGGTTTTTATAGCCGCGGACCTTCGAAAACTGAAAACCGGCGACGTCGTCGGCGTATTTGAGATCCGGCAGATAAACGTCGACGACGCCGTCGAGCAGCTTCAGCACTTCGACCGAATCATAGGCGTTCGTGTTGTAGACGATCGGCAGCCGGAGCCCCATTTCGGCGGCGATCAGGATCGCGCGCGCCATCTGCGGCGCGAAATGCGTCGGCGAAACGAAGCCGATGTTGTGACAGCCCTTCGCCTGCAGCTCGAGCATCATTTCGGCCAATCGCTCGTGCGTGATCTCGTTTTTGCGCTGTTCCTTCCAGGTCTGCGAGATCTGGTAGTTCTGGCAGTAGACGCAGCGCAGGTTGCAGTTGCCGAAAAAGATGTTGCCCGCGCCGCGCGTCCCCGAAAGCACGGGTTCCTCGCCGAAATGCGCGGTGTAGCTGGAGACGATCGGCAGCCGGCCCGAATAACAGGCGGCGATCTCGTCTTTGAGGCGATTATTGCCGCAGTCTTTCGGGCAGACCGTGCATTTTTCGAGCAGTTTTTCTAAGCTCTCAACTCTCTTCGTCAGTTCGCCCGTCTTCCAGAGCTTCACGAATTTGGGGTCTGAGGCGTAAGTTTCCTTTGGAGTCATAAATATATTTGTTGATGATCTCGGCCGGCGCGACCTTGTTGGCGAGCGCCCACGTGAAATCCATCTCGGCGTCGATCGTCGCGGTCGCGAACCGCGTTTCGCGCAGCATCAGAATGCTTCCCAGAAACAAAAAGAAGATGCCGACGATCCCGACCGGAATCGGCAGCCAGCGGTAAATGTTGAAAAGCCCGGCGACGGCGATCGTCACGCTCGTCAGGATAAACAGCCCGAGCCCGTAATAAAAGGCGCTCATCGCCCGCTGCAGGATGCGCGCGCGCGTCGTCACCTTGTCGAGCAGGTTGACGATCGTGTCGAGCCGTTTCTCGTAAAGCGGAATCGAATCCTTGTCGTCGATGACGATCAGCTCGCTCAAACGCTTTTCCAGTTCGCGGACGCGGTCGACGACGCGCGACAATCGCGTCGAGGTCGACAGGACGAGCGAACCGGTCGCCGAAATCAGCAGCGCCGGCGTGATCATCGCCGTCAGAAACTCGATCGTCGAATTCAAAACGTTCGGATTCGGGTTGAACAATTCTCCGGCCATATCGGGTTATTTTATGAATTAAAAATTAAAAAGTAAAAATTAAAAATTCTAACCGTGGAATTTAAGCACAAAATGCCGACTTTACAGCCGGCCGAAAAATATCGCGGCCGGACAAAATCCCGCCGGCGCCTTTGCATTTTTAATTTTTAATTTTTAATTTTTAGTTTATGAATTGTGGAACGATCGTTTGTCTGCAGCATAAGAGCCGGGTTCTGGAAAACAACCCGTGCAATGATAAATATATCCGCGACGTTTACGTTTATCTGCCGCCCGGTTACGGGGAAAACCGCGAATATCCGGCGGTTTACGTGCTGACCGGCTTTACCGGGCGCGGGAAGATGCTGCTCAACGACGCGGCCTTTACGCCGAATTTCGCCGAGCGGATGGACAAACTGATCGACGCCGGCAAAATCCGGCCGATGATCGCCGTCCTCCCGGACTGCTTTACGCATTACGGCGGCTCGCAGTATCTCAACTCGCCGGCGACCGGCGATTACGAGGATTATCTGACGAAGGAGATCGTCCCGTTCGTCGACGAGACGTTCAATACGATCAAACATAAAAACGCGCGCGCCGTGATGGGCAAATCCTCGGGCGGCTACGGCGCGCTCGTGATGGCGCTGCGCCACGCCGATCTGTTCGGGCTCGCCTGTTCGACGAGCGGCGACGCCTATTTCGAGCATTGCTATCTGTCCGACATCCCGAAGGCCTTTCGCGCGATCAAGGGCGACCCGCGGGGCTTTGTCGAAAAATTCTGGGACGAGGACCAAAAAAAAGGCAAGGACGATTTCGCCGGCTTCAACATCATCGGGATGAGCGCCTGTTATTCGCCGAACGGCTCGGATTTCGAGCTCCCGTTCGATCTCGAAACCGGCGCGATCCGCGCGGACGTCTGGGCGCGCTGGCTCGCGCACGATCCGGTCCGGCTTGTGGAAAAATCTGTGGAAAACCTGAAATCGCTGCGGCTTTTGTATATCGACGCCGGGACGCGCGACGAATTCGCGCTCGACCTCGGCGCGCGCATTTTGTGCGAACAATTGAAGCGTTTCGACATCCCGCACATCCACGAGGAATTCGACGACGGCCATTTCAACATCAACTACCGGCAAAACCGCTCGCTCGAACTGATCTCCGAGCATTTCGAGACGCCCGCGACCGGCGACGCGTCGAACTGAACGATTCAAAACGCGGCGGATCCGGTCATTTTGACCGAACCCGCCGCGCCGCGATTTTCCCGATAATCGACTAAACCCTCACGATCACGAAACTTAACCGCAACAAGCCGGCGCGGCACGCCGTTTGAATTATCTCCGGGCGTCCCACGTTTTTTAGTCTTTGTCTTTGATAATGCAATAAATGGATTTCGGATTTCGGATTTCGGATTTCGGATTGGTTTCGAGTCGGAAGCGATCGTTAAAATCGATACCTCCAAACTCAGACCAATCCGAAATCCGAAATCCGAAATCCGAAATCCTTTCTATCCCTCGAAAATCAACATTAAATAAGCGAGAAAAAGCAGCAGGTGAACCGCGCCGAGGAGGATGTTGGTGCGTTCGTGCGTAAAGGTCAGCGTGCTTAAGATCAGCGACAGGACGAGCAGCACGGTGTCGGCCGCGTTGAGCCCGAGGACGACGGTTTTGCCGGTCAGCAGGCCGATCGTCAGAACGGCCGGGATCGTCAGGCCGATCGTCGCGAGCACCGACCCGAGCGAGATGTTGATCGAACGCTGGAGATCGTTGCGGACCGCCGCCTTGACGGCGCTCATCGCTTCCGGCGAGAGGATCAGCACGGCGACCAGAAAACCGCCGAGCGCCGGCGGCGCGCCGAATTTCTGCGTGCCGTAATCGACCGGCACGGCGAGCTTTTTGGCGAGAAAGACGAGCGGCAGCAGATACGCGACGAGAAACGCCGCGTGATGCGGCACGCTGCGGATCGTGAAATCGTGATGCGCCGTTTCCCGGCCGGCGTCGGTCGAGATGAAATATTCGCGGTGACGGCGGTTCTGGATAAAGAGAAAAACGACGTAGAGACCGATCGACATCAGCGTGATGAAAACCGCCTGAAACGGCGAAAACGTCGGGTTCGCGGTCGTCGTCGTAAAGCTCGGCAAGACGAGTCCGAGGACCGAGAGCGGGACGATCAGCGCGAGAAACGAGTTGGCGCCGTTGATGTTGTAGTCCTGCTCGAAATGCCGCCAGCCGCCCAGCAGCAGGGAAATTCCGACCATTCCGTTGAGGACGATCATCACGACGGCGAACATCGTGTCGCGCGCGAGCGACGGCTTGTCCTCGCCCGTCAGCATCACGGCCGAGATCATCGAGACCTCGATGCCGATCACCGAAAGCGTCAGAATCAGCGTCCCGAGCGGCTCGCCGAGCAATTCGGCGAGGCTTTCGGCGTGGCGGACGATCGAGAACGCCGAAAACAGGATGACGACGAAAAGCCAGACGGAGATAAACGCGAACCAGAGCGAATTATCGAGCTCTCCGACCCATTTCGCGCCGAACAGAAAGAACAGCAGCGTCGTCAACAGACTGAAGCCGAGCGTCTTTTCCTCGCGCAGTATTTCTTTGTAAACGGATTTTTTTTCGGCAGCTTCCCCTTTTTCGGTCATACCGAAAGTTTATTGAGGATTTTTTCTTGAGGCAAATTTCGTTTTATTTTTGATAGACGCGCTCGGAATCACAGGTAAAAAATCGAAACAAACATTTTAAGCTGCCGCAAATTCGGTTAGAACACGATCCGACGGCGCGTAAAAAGCTAAAACAATGTCTTCTTTGGGAACTCCGGCTTCGAGAAAATCATTAGCGATTCCGTGCTCGGTCCAATCTTCCTCGATCCAGATTTTCTCATCACGGACGCGAAGATGAACAGTCGGTTTATTGATGCGCCCGTTTTTTGTCCATCCCAGATTCAGCCATAGATAATTTCCGCTGGAATCGTCGGCAACCAGTAAATAATCAACCGTCAGGGAAGGTTTTTCGTTGTCCCAGTCCACATATTTCCGCAGAATCTTTTTGGCGAGCTTTTTATACTTCAACGCTTTATCCATTCCAAAATCTCCTCGCTTTCCACATCAACTATTAAAAGCGAAATCCTCTGTTTCCGCAAGATGAATTGGATGCCCTTGCCCTGGAAAAAGTCCGAAAAAATATCTTTGCTGATGGCCAGAAACAATTGCCTTTCAGGCTCGATTTCCGTTAGAACATCACGGTATACGTTATATTGTCCGAGCGCGTCTTCAAATTCGTCAACCGATGAGCGACGGCGAAAACTCTTGATCTCGACGGCGATTTTCTCCGTTCCGCGCATTGCTGCCAAAGTTCGTTCGGCCCCGAGATCGGCAAATAAACGAAGCTCTTCAAAAACGAGCTTCAGTGGATCGTCCGTGATCGTCCAGCCGTCTTTGAGGATGGCGTTTCTGACAGCATCGTGAATAAAATCCTGTGCCATTATTTATTCGAAACCCGTTCGACCTCGGCGTTCATCCGGCCGGTCAGCATATAGAACATCATCCGGTAGTCGGAAATGAACGACCAGAACGGGTATTTGAAGGTCGCCGGCTTGTTTTTCTCGATGAAGAAATGCGAGAACCACGCGAAACCGTAGCCGACGACGAGACAGAGCGGAATGTAAACGTAGGTCCCGTTTTTGACGAACCGGAAGAGCAAAAGCAGGCCGAGCGCCGTGCCGACGAAATGAAAAAGCCGGGTCAGCGGCTGGCGGTGTTCGCCGACGTAAAAATCCCAGAATTCCGCGTAGGTTTCGATTCTCTTTTCGCTCATAGTTTTTATCGATTGCTTCAGTCGTCGCGATCTTCTTTCTCGTACCATTCGGAGATCTCGGTCGCGCGGTCGAGCGAGCAGCTCAGACAGATGCCGTAGCTCCAGAGCTCGCCGGCGGCCTCGAACCATTTCCGGCAGACGGTGCAGTAATACTCGCCGATCCGGATTTCGTCCGGTGCGGCGGCGAGCTGCCCGCGAATCCTTCCGCGCAGTTCGTCGGCTTCGGCCGAATCGAGCGGCGCGTTGCGCTCGTGCGAATTTTCGTCGAGCCGCAATTCGCCCGTCTGCGGGTTGAAGATAAAGGGCCGGACGCGGCCGTTTTCGACGATGCTGCCGATGACGTTTTTCATAATGCCGTTAATATTTTAACCTGTTTGTCAAATCCCTTTCAGCGCGCGGTGCGGACGGAATCGGCGACGAGCACCGCGACCAGAAAAACGACGATCTTGAGGATCGCGCCCGCGCCGACGAAAACGACCGCCGGCAGCGCGCCGGCGGCGAATCCGCTCCAGTTTTTTTTGAGCAGGAAACCGGCCGTCATAAAAGCGCCGGCGGCCGTCAGCAGGCTGACGAGCGAAGCGCCGCCGATAAAGATCACGAAAGCGTAGCTCGCCGCGCGCTCGCTGAAGCCGTTGAGCGCGATCAGCATAAAAAACACCATCACCACGCCGACGCCGGCGTTGACGATGAAGGTCAGAATGGCGGACACGATTTTGGCGGTCATCTAATGCTTTTTAAAGAGTTCGAGAAAACTGCTTTCGGCGACCGGCGCGATTTCCGCGAGCCGCAGGTTTTCCGCGACGTGCGCCGCGCGGCTCATCCCGACGAGCGCCGTCGTCACGCCCGGCGTCGAACGGACGAACTGGATGCCCGCGAGCGCGTCGGTCGGCGGATTGCCGAGCATCCGGCGAATGTGCGGCGGCAGGCCCTGCGCGAGCTTGCCCTGCAAAATCGAGCCCGAGCACATCACCGTCACGCCGAGGTTCGCGGCCGCTTCGATCGTCGAAAAAACCTGCCCGCCGGCGGCCTGGTTCTTGAACAGATAGGCTTCGGGCATCACCAGATTGTACGGCAGCTGAATGAACCGGAAGCCGTGCGCGTCGCCGCCGATCTGCCGGGCGATCGCGACCATCCGTTCGAGCGAATGATAGCCGCGCTCGTCGGGCGCGACCCGAAAGCCGTTCCACGTCGCCGCGCCGTAAAACCGGAGCTTGCCGGCCGCGCGGTTTTCCTCGAGCCGTTCGAAGGCCTTCGCGAGCCGGGCCTCGAACGTGTATTTATCGACCGCGCCGAGCTGCGATTCCGGGTTGTGGAGATAAAAAAGATCGACCGCGTCGAGCCGCATATTCCCCAGCGACTGGTCGAGCTGCGACTGCAGATAACCGGGCGCGAGACAATGGCTGCCGCCGACCAGATCGTCGAACGTCGCGATCCCGCGGTCGACGAATTCCGTCTGAAAATACGCGCCGACGTCGGCCGGCGGTTCGTTGTCGAACGGCAGATAGCCGGCCTTCGTCGCGACGAACAGCTCGTCGCGCGCGAAGCCTTTTTCCCTTAAAATTTCGAGCGCCGCGCCGATATTGCGCTCGCTCCGCTGGAAACGGTAATTGGCCGCCGTGTCGATGACGTTGCCGCCCGCTTCGACGAATTTCACGATCGCCCCGGCGTAGCTTTCGTCGGTCGCCGCGTCCCAGTTGCCGAGATAGGTCCCGATCCCGATCGACGAGAGCGTCAGATTTTCGGCCGCGCGGAAATGCCCGCCGGCCGCGCCCGGAAACCGCGCCGCGTATCGTTTCGTGCCGTCCGTGGTCGCCATTGTGTCCATTAGATAATCCCCTCGATGATTTTGACGATTTTTTCCAGTCCGGCGGCGTCCGTTTCGGAAAAATCGCCGGGCCGGTCGCTGTCGACGTCGAGCACGCCGAAGACTTCGCCCGTCCGGTCGAAGATCGGGACGACGATCTCCGAGCGCGCCGACGACGAGCAGGCGATGTGACCGGGAAACGCGTCGACGTCCGGGACGATCACCGTCGCGCGCGTTTGGTAGGCGTGGCCGCAGACGCCGCGCCCGAAATCGATCCGCGTGCAGGCGAGCGGGCCCTGAAACGCGCTGAGGACGAGCTGACCTTCTTTTTTCAGGTAAAACCCGACCCAGAAAAAGCCGAACGCCTCTTTCAGGACCGCCGTCACGTTCGCGAGATTCGCGACCAGATCGGTCTCGCCCGCGACGAGCGATTCGATCTGCGGCGCGATTTCCGCGTAAACTATTTTTCGATCCGCCGTTTTCGAAAATGCCAGACTTTCCGCCATAAATTCCCAGTTTATCCTTCGCCGTTCAAAATACGAAACGGAAACGGCAAAGATTTGCGCGCCGCCGCGTTCAATAATTAAACAATCCGGCGGATTGGGAGTAAAATTTAGATAAACCCCGGAAAGCCGTAAATAAAGGAGAAACGAGAGAAAATGATAACACTTGAGCAGCCGTCGATGGCGTTGAATTCGACGGAGATATCGTGGTCGGAGATTCTGATGGAAAACACGTGGCGGGTCGACCGCAATCAGACGCGCGAGCATATCGTCGAATGGGTGGCGACGGTCGCGCGCGGTTTTCGCGGCGGCAAGATGAAAAATCTGATCATCAACTGCCACGGCCTGCCGGGCTGGGTCGGCATCGGTCAGGGCTTTAACCGGACGCACGTCGGTATGTTTACGGCGTGGGCCGGGCTCGTCCAGAACATCTGGTTCGTCGCCTGTCTCGTCGCGCGGATTCCGACCGCCGCTTACCAGACCCAGCTCAACACGAATTATCCCGGCTGGGGCACCGGCGACGGCAACATCTTCTGTTCGGAGCTCGCGCGCAACGCGAGCTGCTACGTCGTCGCGCCGACCGAGGAACAGCGCAACCGCGGCGGTTACCGGACGGGCCAGCTGCCCGCTTACGAGGGCCTGTTGATGTGCTACAACCCGCAGGGCGGCGTCTCGTGGTCGCAGCGTTATCCGTCCGACTGGGGCGCCAACCGCGAATAACGGTTTCGGGTTTCGCCGGCGATCGAAAAAGCTCTGCTGACTTGAAACTCGGCGGCCGAAGCCCGAAACTTGAAATATGACTTTGACGAACGAACTCGAAACGGCGGTCGCGCTCGCCCGCGCGGCCGGCGCGAAGATTCTCGATTTTTACGCCCGCGAGATCGTCGCCGAACAAAAGATCGGCGTCGATAATTTCTACGAGCCGGTGACGGCCGCCGACAAGGCCGCGAGCCGGCTGGTCGTCGACGGGCTCGCCGCCGCGTTTCCCGGCGACGGGATTTTATCCGAAGAAGAGGAAGACGCGGTCGAGATCCGCACGCAGCGCGAGCGCGTCTGGATGATCGACCCGATCGACGGGACGCTCGGCTTCATCAAAAAGGACGGCGATTTCGGCGTCCAGATCGGCCTCAGCGCCGGCGGCCGCGCGATCCTCGGCGTCGTTTACCTGCCTTTTCACGACGAGCTTTATTACGCGGCGGCGGGCGAAGGCGCGTTTCTGATCGAAAAAGGCGGCGCGCCGCAGTCTTTACAGGTCTCGGCCGAAAGCGATTTCACGCGGATGACGCTCGCCGTCTCGCGCAATCACCTGAGCCCGAAAATGGCGCGCGTGTCGCAGGACTTCGGATTCGCGGACATCACGCACCGCGGCTCGGTCGGCCTCAAAGTCGGGCTGATCGCCAAACGTTCGGCCGATCTCTACATCCATCTTTCGCCGCGCACGAAATTCTGGGACAGCTGCGCGCCGCAGATCATTCTCGAAGAAGCCGGCGGCACGCTGACCGACCTGTTCGGCGCGCCGATCCGCTACGATCTGCACGACGTCCAGAACCACAACGGCCTGCTCGCCTCGAACGGCGCGGCGCACGACCGGACGGTCGCCCGCCTGCGCCCGCTGCTCGCCGAATTCGGCCGGCTGCGGGTCAGATCGAAAGGAAACTAACAGCAGATTATAGTTAAGTGATCGAACTGATTGGGAAAAGCGTCGATTCCGGTCGCGTTCGCTTTTTTTGTTCTTCCACTAAAAACACGAAAAAACACTAAATTTCTTTCGTGTTTTTTCGTGTTTTTAGTGGATCGTTTAAAAACCGCCGGCGGGTTTAACGATCATTATTCCAACAGGTTTTGTCACACACTATAAGAGTCTGTTTAAATTTTCGTAGTTTGTGCGGATGACGCACCGGCGGACAACAACCGAAGGCGGAAGCCGAAAAAACACAGGCCGTCATCAAACATTCCTTAAAAGCTCGCGGAGCGAGCGACATCGTGTAGCCACAGGCGCGAGCCCGTGGACGGATCGCAGTTATGATCCGAGCCCGGGAACGGGCGACAGCGGGTGCGGCGTCTTCGTTGTCTGTCGCTGTCTCCGACAGCTTTGAATCGGAACCCACCGAACCACGGGCTCACGCCCGTGGCTACACGATGTCGCCGTCTCCGACGGCTGAAGACGGATTCCCGCCCGCTGCCCCGACGTTTCGCTTGCGATTATCTGCTTTCGGTCGTTTTCCCGGCCTCAAACTGAAATTTAAACAAACTCTAATGACGAAATCAGTACGGCGAGCGGCAGCGAGACGCGTTTCATCACTTCAAACTCGTTTGAAATGAGCAGCGTTCGCTACCGCTCGCCGTACTGATTTGTCCGTCAGGCGATATTTTTTTCGGAAACTTCTTAAAATTCGGGCACGACCTCGTCCGTCCTGTTTTTCCGCGTCCGGCGCGAGGCGCGCCACGTTCTGACGCCCTCACGCGTCAGGCTGAGGATCGTCCGGCGGTTGTCGAACAAAAGTTTGATCCACGCCAGTTTGCCCATCTGCGGGAAATAGATCCCGCGGAAAAAGAGCCGCGCGACGAGATGTCCGATCCGCACTTCGACCGGCGCGTCCTTGATCGATTCGATCGCGGCGCGGTTTCTTTCCGGGCTGTAGGAACGCCGCCACGCGTTGAAGGTTTCGGCCTTCGCCTCGTCGATCGTCATCTTCAGCGGATCGTGCGCCATCACGAACGGCGCAAAGTCGAGCCAGTGCTTCGGCCGCCGCAGACGGCCCGATTTTTCGAGCCGCTCGTAAAGCGGCGTCGCCGGAAACGGCGTCAGCTGCCCGAACACCGGCAGGCCCGGCGCCCAGCGTTCGATCTCGTCGACCGTCCGGTCGGAAACGCCGACCGTGTCGTTGTCCATCCCGAAAATAAACGAGGTGATCGCGAAGATGTTGCGCCGCCGGAGACCGTCGAGAACGGCCTCGTAATTCGCCGGTTTGGAAAAATTCTTGTTGACGTCGGCCATATTCGCCGGATCGATCGACTCCATCCCGATAAAGATCCATTTGCCGCCCGCCTCGGCGATCAGATCGACGAGCTCTTCGTCGCCGAGCAGGTTCGAGCTGATCTGCGCGACCCACGGCAATTGCGCGCCGGCGGCGATGATGTCGCGGAGCAGCGATTTCAGCCGCTTTTTGTTGATCGCGAGATTGTCGTCGATAAAGAAGACGGCGATCTGGCCCTTTTCGCGTTTGGCGCGCTGTTTGAGCCGAAGGAGCTCTTCGACGACCGATTCGTTCGTCCGGAACCGGATCGAATCGCCGAAAAATCCGGTCACCGTGCAGAATTCGCAGCCGTACGGGCAGCCGCGGCCGGTTTCGATCGGGACGACAAAAAACTTGCCCCAGCCCGCGCCCATTTTCGACATCAGACCGCGCAGAAATTTCGGGACGAGACTGAACTGTTCGAGATCGAGCGTCTCCCACGGAATATGCGGGTACGGCTGGAGACTCGGTTTGACGTCGTTGCCCTTGGCGTCGCGCGCCGGCTGATAAACTTCCTGCAAATTTCCGGCGGCGGCGTCCTCGACGATCGTCGCCCAGTAGGAATCGGCCTCGCCGAGCGCGACCGCGTCGGCGTGACGCGGCCCGCCGTCGCGGCCGATCGCCTCGTCCGGGCATTCCGTGACGTGCGGCCCGCCCATCACGACCTTGATGCCGGCTTCGCGCAGAGCGTCGGCGACGAGATAGGCGCGCGCGACCATCCGCGTCATCGCGCCGATGCCGACGAGCCCGATATTTTCCCGTTTGCAGAACGCGACGAGCTCGGCGCGGGTCATCGCCTTCGCGTTGCCGTCGATCAAAACGACCTCGTGCGGCGGCGGCGTCAGCGCCTGCAGCAGAAACATCCACAGATGCGGCATAAAATTGCGCGTCACCCCGTTATCGGGATTGTAAAGCAAGATTTTCATAAACGACTCCAAACCGAAACGGAAAGGCGGAATTCCGTATTTTCTTCAAGATTCTCTGGGGGAAAAGATTTAAAACGTTTCGTGAGTTATCTTCGCATTTTTTGCGCGGATTGGCTATTTCGAAATCGCTTTTGTGAAGGTTTATGAGCGCGCGCCGAGCAGGTAGGAATAAAAACCGGTGAATTCGCGGATGATCGAATACAGGTCGCGGAGCTCGAAATATTCGGCGTGGGCCGCCGCCGGGCGGTCGATGCCGGCGCGTTCGAAGGCGAGCCGCGTCCGCGTGATATGAAAATACTGCGAGACGATCGTCACGCTTCGAAAACCGTTTTCCTCCATAATCCGCTTGGTGTTGACCGCCGTTTTATAAGTATTCCAGCCGTCGCGGTCGAGGATGATCCGGTTTTCGGGAATATTTCGGGAAACGAGATAATCGCGCATCACGTCGGCTTCCTCGAAGCCTTCCGCGCCGAATCCGCCGCTGACGATCACCCGTTCGACGAGATTTTTTTCGTATAATTCGACCGCCTTGTCGAGCCGCGCCTGCAGCCGCGGCGACGGTTTGCCGTCCGGCGCGACCGTATTGCCGAGGACGACCGCCGCGTCCGTCTTTTCCGTCTCGTCCGTCAGCCCGTCGGCGACGATATACGCCGTGTGAACGAGAAACCAGAGCGGCAGAATCGCTAACACCGCCGCCGTTTTTCGCCATTTGAAGTTCCGGATTTTCATAATTATATGACCGAAATTCCGGCCGCCGTTTGCGGATTCCGCCAAACGACCGGCGAATCACGAATATTCGACCCCGCAACCGCCGCCGCCGAAACACCGACTTTCTTCCAGCCGCGCGGCATTCGGTTTTTGGTTTGTGAAATTGACTATTTGATCCGTGAAATTGAATTTCGCGATTCAAATAGTTAATTTCGCGAATGAAATAGTGAATTTCGCGACTCAAATAGTCAATTTCGCGAATGAAATAGTGAATTTCGCGAATGAAATAGTGAATTTCGCGATTCAAATAGTTAATTTCGCGGATCAAATAGTCAATTTCGCGATTCAAATAGTGAATTTCGCGGATCAAATAGTGAATTTCGCGATTCAAATAGTGAATTTTCGAGTCGCGAAATTGAATTTCGCGAAGCAAATAGTCAATTTCGCACGCCGGAAATTTTGAATTGTTCCGGCAGAACTGTTCGGCCCGATCATTGCTCAAACGCGGTTTGATTAATTTTTGCGACGGAACGCGACAAAATACCGGTCCGCGAACGGTTGTTTTTATCCACTAAAAACACTAAAAACACTAAAAAAAACGAAAGGTATTTAGTGTTTTTGGTGTTTTTAGTGGATAAAAACCGGCTGTTCGCCGGGTTGGCGTCTATAAAATCACTTCAAAATCGCGCTTTTGATGACGCGGAAAAAGGCCCAGTCGGGCAGCAGGCGGCGGGCCGTCAGGATGCCTTTCGTGTTGACGCCGTAGCGCAGTTTTTTCGTGCCGTCGGTGACGGCTTCGTAGACGGCCGCCGCGACGACCGAGCCGTCGGGCGCGGTTTCGCCGGCCTTTTTCATATTCGGCAGCGCGCGGTCGATGAACCAGTCGTAGGCGGTCAGGCCTTCTTTGCGCGTCAATTCCTCCGAACGGTCGTAGAAATCGGTTTTGATCGGGCCCGGCTCGATGATCTTGACGCGGATGTTGAACTGTTCCAATTCGTACTGCAGCGATTCGGAAAAGCCCTCGACGGCCCATTTCGTCGAATTGTAAAGGCTGTAGAGCGGAAACGTCATCCGGCCGCCGATCGAAGCGACGTTGACGATGAAGCCGCGTTTCTGCTCGCGGAAATACGGCAGAATCGCGCGCGTCACGTTCATCAGGCCGAAGACGTTCGTTCGGTACTGGCGCTCGATCTGCTCGGGCGTCGCCGATTCGAACGAACCGACGACCGCGAAGCCGGCGTTGTTGAGCACGGCGTCGATCCGGCCGAATTTTTCGAGCACGTCGGCGATCGCTTTTTCGATCGAAGCCGGATCGGTGACGTCGAGCCGGAAACATTCGACG
This sequence comes from Acidobacteriota bacterium, assembly GCA_018269075.1. Taxonomy (GTDB): domain Bacteria; phylum Acidobacteriota; class Blastocatellia; order Pyrinomonadales; family Pyrinomonadaceae; genus JAFDVJ01. Next base: position 11,467 of record JAFDVJ010000066.1, on the reverse strand, counting down.
TCGGCGATTCTTTGCAGATCGTCCGCTTTCTCGGGCGAGCGCATCGTCGCCGCGACCTTCCAGTTCTTCGCTTGAAAAAGCTTCGCCGTTTCCTTGCCGATGCCGCTCGACGCGCCGGTGATTAAGATTACTTTGTCCATACACGATTAATTTAACGCGAAACCCTTGGAAATTAAAAGTTAGCGGCGAAGCTCGCGGACTTCGGCCGGAAAGGCGACGAGCGCGCGCGCCGCCATCCCGAGAAAGAAACCGGTTTCGACGACGCCCGCCGTCAGTTTCAGTTCACCGGCGAGTCCGGCCGGATCGCCGGTCGAAAAACGCAGATCGGCGATCAGATTGCCGTTGTCGGTGACGACCGGCGCGTCGTTTTGCCGCCGCAGTTCCGGCGCGCCGAACGCCGCGAGCCGGCGGAGCGTCGATTCGAATCCGAACCGGACGATCTCGACCGGCACCGCGCGCTTTTCGCCGAGGCGCCCGACCAGTTTCGTGTGATCGGCGACGACGACGAATTCGCGCGCCGCGAGCGCGACGAGCTTTTCGCGAAGCAGCGCCGCGCCGGCGCCCTTGACGAGATCGAGATGCGGCGCGATCTCGTCGGCGCCGTCGATCGCCAGATCGAGCGGCCGCGCGTCGAGCGTCTCGATCGCGATGCCGCACTCACGCGCCAGGCTTTCGCTTTCGACGCTCGTCGCGACGCCGACGATGTTCGCAAGCTCGCCGGCCGCGATCCTGCGTCCGATTTCGAGAATCGCATACCGCGCCGTCGAGCCCGTCCCCAATCCGACGCGCATCCCGCTCCTGACAAAATCGACCGCCCGCCGCCCCGCCGCTTCCTTCAAATCTTCAAGCCCCATATAAATTCCCCAAACTCCCCTTCTCCTCTTCTCCCTTTCTCCCCTTCTCTCTTTCTCCCCTTCTCCCCTTCTCATTTGCTATAATACACATTATGAAGTTCCTCCATATCTCGGACGTGCATCTCGGCTGCACGCGGTATCAGCTGAACGAGTCGCCGCGCGATTTTTTCGACGCGTGGATCGACGTCCTGCAAAGATACGCGGTCGGCGAACGGGTCGATTTCGTTTTGATGGGCGGCGATTTTTTCCATAAGCGCAACGTCCCGCCGGAGACGATGAATCACGCGTTCGCCGGGCTCAGTCTTCTCAAAGACGCCGGCATTCCGGTCGTCACGATCGAGGGCAATCACGATCAGAAACACAACGACACCGAATATTCGTGGCTCCGCTCGCTCGAGAGCTGGCGGCTCGTGCATCTGCTGCAGCCCGACAACGTCGACGGCAAGATCACCTACGCGCCGTGGGACTACGACCGCGAAAACTACATCCGCGGCGGCTTTATCGACATCGGCGACGCGCGCATCTTCGGTTCGAGCTGGTACGGCGCGTCGGCCAACTGGGCGATCCCGATGCTCACCGAGGCGATCCGGGAAAACCGCCGCGAGGGCGCGTTTCACATTTTAATGCTGCACACCGACGTCGAGGGCCACCAGACGCATCCGATCCCGGCGCTCTCGCTGACGAACCTCAAGGAGCTCAAATCCGTCACCGATTACGTCGCGCTCGGCCACACGCACAAATGCTACGAGATCGACAACTGGGCGTTCAATCCGGGCAGTCTCGAGATCACGAGCATCGACGATTTCCGCGAAACGCGCGGCGCGTGGCTCGTCGAGATCGACGCCGACCAGCAGGTCGCGGCGCGTCACGTCCGCGATTACCGCCAGCGCCCGTTCCAGCGGATCGGCTTCGACGTTTCGGGTTTCAGCGACCCGAAAGAGATCAAGGAAAGCGTGCTCGAAAAGGTGATGGGCGAAGCGCGCAATACCGGCGATTACGCGAACGGCAGCGACGACCCGATCTTCAAACCGATCATCGAGATCACGCTGCGCGGTCATCTCGGCTTTCCGAACTCGCTCCTGCCGCTCCGGGAAATGCGCGAAGAGGCGCAGCAGATGACCGACGCGCTCCACGTCCGGATCAAGAATCATTCGGCGCCGATCGAATACGCGGTCGCCGCCGATCTCGAGGACGACGCGTCGCGCGAAAAGCTCGAACGCCGCGTGATCGAAGACCTGATCATCCGCGACAACCGCTACAAAACGCGCGTCGAGGAGATTTCCGAGGCCGTCATCGGCGCGAAACGAATGGCCCTGAGCGACGAGGAACCGGAGAAGATCGCCGATTTCATCGCTTTGAAGACAGTCGAGAGTCGAGAGTCGAGAGTCGAGAGCTGAAAACCGTTTTCGACTCTTGACTCGCGACTCGCGACTCCCGACTATAGAAAGTATGTCCGAAGCATCCGAAAAAGTTCTGGGAATCAGGCATTTGCCGCTCTTTCCGCTGCCGCTCGTGCTGATCCCGAACGAGCTTTTGCCGCTCCATATCTTCGAGCCGCGCTACCGGCAGATGTTCAAAGACATCGGCCTCGAGCGAAATCTTTTCGGCGTATCGCATTTCGATTCGGACGACTCGGAAACCGACCGGCCGGAACCGGGCACGATCGGCTGCGTCGCCGAAGTCCGCGAAACGCAGACGCTCGAAGACGGGCGCTCGAACCTGCTCGCGATCGGCGTGATCCGCTACCGGCTGCGCGGCTACGTCGAAACCGGCGATCCGTATTTCGTCGGCGACGTCGATTTTTTCGAGGACGACGAGGAGGACGAAACGATCGTCAAACCGCTCGCCGACGAGGTTTTCGCGCTCTTTACGCGGATCGCCAAAGCGGCCCACAAGCTGAGCGGCGAACAGGGCCGGCTGCCGCAAATTCCGCAGGCCGCGCCCGAACCGCTGTCGTTTCTGGTGACGGCCGCCTTCAATCTCGACGCCGAGATAAAATATAAAATGCTCGAACTGACCTCGACCACCGAACGGCTCCGCCGCCTCCGCGAAATCCTCGTCCAGACCGTCGGCAAAATGGAAGAAAGCGCCGACATCCACAAGCTCGCCCGGACGAACGGCCACTCGCGAAAGAAGATCGACCTTTAGCTGAGAAGAGGAGAAGTTTCTGAGAAGAGGAGAAGAGGAGAAGAGGAGAAGAGGAGACGATTTTTCGTTACTGATCCTGACTGTTATTACCTGACAGTCAAGATGATGAACGAAACATCCGTCTCCTCTTCTCCTTTTCTCCTCCTCTCCTCTTCTCCTCTTCTCAATTCAAGGGTGCCAGTTCGCCGGCTCCCAATGCCTGTTTGAAGAACGAGATGACGCGCTGGTCGTAGGCTTCGGACTGTTCGAGCGAGGCGTTGGTGATGTTGAGGCCCGACGGGTTGAGATCGGTTTTGGTTTCGAGTTTGGTCGAGTTCGGGAAACAGCGGCCGAGCGCGGTCGTCGAGCCCTGAAAATCGGGCGCGTCGGCGCCGGCGAGCAGCAAAACCTGCCGGTTGTTCAGATTTTTGGCGACCTCGCAGGCCGAATCGCGGCGGTAGCAGCCGTCGTAGAAAAACAGGTACGTCCCGAGCTGCGCGGTGCGCGTCGTGATAAAGCTCGCGAACGGATAGCGTTTGACGGTCGCGCGGGCGAGCAGTTCGTCCGCGTTGGCGGGCACCGAATCGAGGACCAGCGCCTTGACGGTGTCGTCCTTGCCGGCCGCGAAGACCGCCGTCAGCGCGCCGAGTTCGGTCCCGTAAACGCCGATGTTCTGGCCGACGAGCGCGGTCTGGCCGTCGGGCTTGAGGCCGCGCAGGTATTTGATCGCGGCGAGCGTGTCCTCGGCCTCGCAGCCGCCGAAGGTCGTCTGTTTGACGTGCGGCGTCTCGCCGTGGCCGCGCAGGTCGGGCATCAGGATCGTAAAATCCGTCGCCTCGTTCAGCTTGACGCCGAGATTCAGAATATACGAGCGGTCCGCGCCGTAAGCGTGGAGCAGGATCACGGCCGGCGCGCCGGGCGCGCCGCGCAGCAGCCAGCCGCGCGCGATGGTGCCGTCGGCGTTGGCCCAGGTTTCGTCGGTGATCTGCGCCCCGCGCGAGCTGAGCTGCCCGTATTTTTCGGGCGTCACGAGATATTTGGCCTTCGGCGCGAGCGCCGCTTTCTGCGCGAGAAAGACGGCCGCGCCGACGCCGGCGCCGATCAGTAAAAGCAGAATCGGGAGCAAAAGCCGCGAAAAACTCTTGAAAAGACGTTTGGTTACTGCCATAATTTTCAACCGGTTTGAAAATGAATTGATTTGATAAAGAAAATGCAACTTGAAAGCCGTCTGGTGTGTCTTAAGGATAGTCCCTGAAAAAAGACTTTCGGTATGCCGACATAAATGTTACCATAATCGGCGGAGTTTAAGGAAGAGTTTTAACCGATGAGATCAAAATTTTTTGCCAGCCTTTTTGTAGTATTATCGCTGTGTTTAGCGGTCTTCGGTCAGACGACGGCCGTCAACGTCAAAAAATCCGCGCCGGCCGTTTCGGCGGCGGCTAATTTTTTCCCGCTTTCCGAAATCCGCGAAGGTCTGCGCGGAACCGCGCGGACGGTCTTTCGCGGCAGCGAGCCGGAAGAATTCAACGTCGAGATCCTCGGCATCGTGCCGGGCGCGATCGGGCCGAAACAGGATATGATCGTCGGCCGTCTCTCGGGCGGCGGCGCTGACCGGACGGCCGTTTTCGCCGGAATGTCGGGCTCGCCCGTCTATATCGACGGCAAGCTCGTCGGCGCGATTTCATACAGTTTTCCGTTTTCGAAAGAGCCGATCTGCGGCATCACGCCGATCGAGCAGATGATCGGCATCTTCGAGAAAAACCAGAGCGTCAAATCGAAACCGAGCGAGCCGCGCGCCGTTTCGTTCGCCGAGCTCGCCGCGACCAACTGGAAGCCGCAGCTGCCGCGCCAGGCGACGGTTTCGAGCTCGATCCTCGGCGGCGTGAGCGCCGATTCGCCGCTCGCGCAGGTCGCCGGCCAATCGTTCCAGCCGATCGCGACGCCCGTTTCCTTTAACGGCATCTCGGCCGACGTGCTCAATCTTTTCGCGCCGCAGCTGATGTCCGTCGGGCTGCTGCCGGTCGCCGGCGTGAGCGGCGCGGCCGCGATGACGCCGCTCAAAAAGGCCGACGACAAAACGCTCGTCGGCGGCGATTCGGTCTCGATGCAGCTGACGCGCGGCGATTACAGCCTCGCCGCCGCCGGCACCGTGACCTACCGCGACGGCGAGAAGATCTACGCCTTCGGTCACCCGTTTCTGAGTCTCGGCATCTCGGACCTGCCGATGTCGGAATCGCACGTCGTGACGGTCATCCCGAATCTCAACAATTCGTTCAAGCTCGCCGTCCCGGACGCGATGGTCGGCAGTATGACGCAGGACCGCGCGACCGGCGTCTTCGGCAAGCTCGGCCAGGCGCCGAAGATGATCCCGGTCGAGTTCAATCTCGAAACGAGCCGCGGCCAGACGCAGACCCTGAATTTCGAGGTCGCCCGCGACGACTTTCTGACGCCGCTGCTGCTGAACATCACGATCTACAATTCGCTCGTCGCCAATGAACGCGGCGTCGGCGATGCGACGGTCGAACTGACCGGCGAGATCGGCGTCAGGGGCCAGCCCTCGCTGAAGATCGACAACCGCTTCGGCGGCGCGCAGGCTTCGCAGTTTGCGGCGCTCTCGGTCGCGCTCCCGGTCAACACGCTGCTCAAGAGCAACTTCGACGACCTCGAGATCACCGGCATCAAGCTGAGCGCGGTCTCGACCGACGGCAACAAATCGGCGACGCTCGAACGGCTCGCGGTCGACAAGACGCGCGTCCGGGCGGGCGAGACGATCGAGGTCCAGGCCTTTGCGCGGACCGATTCGGGCAAGACCTTCGTCCAGAAGATTCCGGTCACGATTCCGGCCGACACGCCGGCCGGCCAGCTTTCGGTGCTCGTCGGCGACGGCGGCACGGTTCAGCAGAATTCGGTCATCCAGCAGTTCGTCCCGCGCGATCTGAGCGAGCTCGTCAACACGATCAACAAGGCGAAAAAATCCGACCGGCTTTACGTCCAGACGTTCCGGACGACGAACGGCGCGGTCGTCGGCGTCAGCGAGATGCCGAATCTGCCGCCGTCGGTTCTCGCGACGATGAACAACGACCGGACCGTCGGCGGCTTCAAGCCGACCGTTCAGGACATCGTCTCCGAACAGCTGATCGCGCCGGCCGAATTCATCATCTCGGGCCAGCAGACGCTGACGATCGAAATCGTCAGATAATTGATCGACGTAACACCACGCAGACGCGAAGACGCAAAGATTTTTCGAAATCTCTTTGCGTCTTCGCCGCTTTGCGTTAATATAACCCAATGAACGATTTAGCCAAATTCGTCGAAGCCGCGAGCTTTGCCGCGAAAAAACACCGCTACCAGAAACGCAAGGGCGACGACGCCGAGCCGTACGTCAATCATCCGCTCGAAGTCGCGAACCTGCTCGCCAACGTCGGCCGGGTCGACGATTTCGACATCCTGATCGCGGCCGTCCTTCACGACACGGTCGAGGACACCGAAACGACCGCCGAAGAGATCGCCGCCCGCTTCGGCGCGGTCGTCAGCGGCTACGTCCTCGAAGTGACCGACGACAAATCGCTCCCGAAAGCCGAGCGCAAACTCAAACAGATCGAGCACGCGCCGCATCTTTCGGCCGGCGCGAAACAGATCAAGCTCGCCGACAAGATCAGCAACATCACGGACGTTTCGACCAACCCGCCGGCCGGCTGGCCGCTCGAACGCCGGATCGAATACATCGACTGGGGCGAACGCGTCGTCGCCGGCCTGCGCGGCGTCAATCCTTATCTCGAAGCGCATTTCGACGAGATGGTCCGCCGCGCGCGCGAAAACTTCGGGTGATTTCGGATTTCGGATCATTACTGTTAAAAAGATCGGCAATCCGGATTTTGGTACTTTCAATAGGACGCGGACAAACGCAGATTTAGCGGATTTTCGCGGATTTATTTTAAAGTTATCCGCGAAAATCCGCTAAATCCGCGTTTATCCGCGTCCTATTAACCCAATTATTCGCAGTTCTTACAATCCTTTTAACAGTAATGATTTCGGATTTCGGATTTCGGATTTGTCCGTTTCGTCATCGACAAAAAAGAGGCCGCCGGGTGAAAACCTCGGCGGCCTTTTTTATTTCCCGGGAGCGAGCCGTTAAAACTCGAACTTGATGCCGAGCTGGAACTGGCGTTCGGTCAGGAACAGGCGCGGCTGGCCGAAGGCCGGCAGGCCGTTGAGCTGCGTGCGGGTCAGCGCGCCGGTCTGCGTCGTGTTGTTGAACGTCGCGCCGTAGAAGTTGTTGTTGACGGCCGAGACGTTCGAACGGTTGAGAATGTTGAAGCCCTCGCCGAGCAGCGTCAGCCGGTAGCGCTCGCCGAATTTGAGCGTCCGCGTCAGACGCATATCGATCTGGTAGGTCGCGGGCGTCGAATACTGGTTGCGCTTCGTGCCGGCGACGCGGTCGTTCGACGTGTTGGCGTCGTTGTTCGGGTCGCCGGTGACGGCCGCCGAATAGGCGAAGCCCGACTGGAACTGGAGAATTCCCGAGATCACCCAGTTGCTGAAGAGCGCCTGCGCGACCGCGTTGTCGCTCCATTTGAACTTGCCCGTTTCATAGACCGGACTGAAGACGAAGCGGTGCCGCAGGTCGAGATCGCTGCGGCCGTATTCGGTCGAAACGTCGAACTGGTTCTGGACGTTCTTCGCGTCGTCCGTGCCGACGACGACCGACGTCTGATCGGGCTTGTCGTCCTTCGCCTTCGAGAGCGTGTAGGCCGCGATGAAGCTGAAATGATTGGCCAAACGGCGTTTGGCCTCGACCGAAAAGCCCTGATAGAACGAATTCGCCGTGCTTTCGAAAAGGCTGATGCGGCTGAACGCGGTCAGCGGGCGGGCGTTGACGCCGGTGATGTTGAAGCGGTCGAAATTCAGCGTCTCGCCGGTCGGCGCCGTGAACGGGCGGATGACCGGCGCGAGGAAGTTGGCGTCGCGGGTGCGCGTCAGGTCTTCGCCGCGATAGACCGTGTAAGCGATCGACAGGCTGAGATTCGGCAGGATCTCGCGCTCGAACGAGACGCGGCCCTGGTGAACGTACGGCTGCGAATAGTTGCGGTCGAAGAGATAAAGGTTGATCGGCGCGAGACCGCTCGACGGCAGCGACGGCAGCACGCTCGGGTAAAGCGGGCAGAGCGCCGGCGAGGTCGAGCAGTTGATGTCGATGCCGATCACCTGAACGCCGTTGTTCGAATGCGCCGTACCGGTGATGATCGACGGCGTGCGGGCATAGAAGATGCCGTAGCCGCCGCGAATCACGGTCTTGTCGTCGATCGCGTAGGAAATGCCGAAGCGCGGCGCGAAGTTGTTTTTGTCCGACGGCTTGAAGCTCGTGTCGTAGCCGGCGGCGAGCAGCGCGGCGTTCGGGTTCTGGATCGGCGGTTTGGCGAGCCCCTGATAGTCGTAGCGGACGCCGAGATTGAGCGTCAGGTTCCGGCTGACGCGCCAGTCGTCCTGAAAGAAGAACGCGATCTCGTTGCTGTCGGGATGCGTTTCCGGGCCGGACGTGCCGGTGCCCGCGAAATTCTGGCGGTAGCGCGTGGCCGACTGGACGGTCGGGTTGGCGAGCTGCGCCGAAAACGCGGCGTAGCTCGGGAACGTGTACGAACCGCCGAAAAGACCGGGGAAGAAATTGTAGATATGGTCGGACAGAAAATCGACGCCGTATTTGAACGTGTGCTGTTTGTAGATCAGCGTCTGGTTGTCGATGAACTGGTACCGCTTGACGGTCGTCTCGCGCGGGCTGAAATTGTTGCGGCCGATGTTGAACGCGCCGTCGGCCGTCGTGATCGCCGCTTCGGGCGCAGTCGAGTTGGCCTTGCCCGGCTCGCGGTCGCGCGAGAACTGGAAGCGGAATTCGTTGAACCAGTTCGCCGAAAGCGTCGCCGTCCACGAACCGGTCAGCGTCGTCGTCCGGACGAGACTGTCGCCGGAATGCTCCTCGGCGCTCAGCGTGCCCGAGTTTTCGTTGTTCTGGCCGGTGAAATTCTGCTGGTTAAAGCGGAACGAGAGCTGATTTTTCGGGTTCAGGTTGAAATCCGCCTTGAAGAGATAAACGTCCTGCTGGCGCGCGATGTTGTAGGTCTCGGTCTTCGGCAGCAGCAGCGTCTGGACGTTGGCCGGCGCGGTCGCCAGCGAATTGAGCGAGATCGGGTTCGGCAGATCCGAGCGCTGGCCGTCGTAGGCGAAAAAGAAAAAGGCCTTATCCTTGCGGAACGGGCCGCCGACCGTGCCGCCGAACTGGTTGGTCTGCGATTTCGGCCGCCGGTTGAGCCGGCCGGCGCGCGCGAGGTTGGCCTTCGTCAGCGGCGAATTGGCGTTGAGCGCCTCGTCGCGGAAGAATTCGAAGACGCTGCCGGTGAATTCGTTCGTTCCCGATTTGGTCACGACGTTGATGACCGCGCCGCCCGCGCGGCCGAATTCGGCCGAAAAGCCGTTCTGGTTGATCTGAAACTCCTTGACCGTCTCGATCGAGAACTGGAACGGCGCGCGGCCCGTGCCGGTGCGGCCGAGAGTCTGGCCGAAAAACGTGTTGTCGTTGCTCGCGCCGTCGATCTGAAGCGAGTTGAACGTGCCCTTCTGCCCGCCGACCGAGAGGTCGCCGGCGCGGTTCGGGTCGCGGATGACGCCCGGCGTGAGGGTCGCGAAATCGAGAAAGTTGCGGCCGTTGACCGGCAGATTGTCGATCGCCCGCTCGTCGACGGTCGTCGAGATCGAGCTGCGCGTGGTTTCGACGACCTCGCCCTCGGCCTGCACGTCGACGACCGTTTTGCCGGCGCCGACGGTCAGATTGACGTCGAGCGCGGTCTTGCCGCCGACGCTGACCGGCACGTTTTCATACGTCGCCGGATTAAAACCCGACGCGGGCTTCGCCTCGACCTTGTATTTGCCGGGCGGCAGCAGGACGATGATGAAATTGCCCTCGCCGTCGGTCAGCACGGTCTTGCCGAAGCCGTTTTCCTGATTGGTCGCCGAGACGGCGACGTTCGGGACGCCCGCGCCGTTCGGATCGAGCACGCGGCCCTCGATGTTGCCGGTCGTCGACTGCGACTGCGCCCGGAGGCTCCCGGCCAAAACTAAAATTCCGATAATTACGGGTAAAATTTTTCGTGTCATATAATTTTATCTTCGATTAAATTCCTGCCCGAATTCCGGCCAATGACCGGGTCAAACCGAAAAAAAGTCGAAGGGTCCGAAACGACCGATTTTACGCGATCGCCCCGGACCCTTCGCCTATCAATCCCTGCGGATGTAAACCCTTCATTTAACTGGAATTCGCCTAATGAAAGACGTTTTTGCGCCTTTCAGCCAAATGTTTCGTTGTTAAATTTCTCGTGTGAATTCAACTAGGATGATAAGGCAGGCCGGTCGAAAAGTAAAAAGCCGAAAAGTAAAATTACGATTAACCGGTGTTTCTAATTCGCGCCCTCGATCCAGGTTTCGCCGTCGGCATAAACTTCCTTTTTCCAGATCGGAACGGTGCTTTTGAGCTCCTTGATGAGCCATTCGCAGGCTTCGAAGGCGGCCCGGCGGTGCGGCGCGGCGACCGCGATGACGACGCTCGTCTCGCCGATCTCCAAACGCCCCGTTCGGTGAACGATCGTCACGCACTCGATCGCGAACCGCTCGCGCGCGGCCGCGCCGAGCTTTTCCATTTCCTTCAGCGCCATCGGCTCGTAGGCCTCGTAAACCAGATACTCGGTCTCGCGCCCGCGCGTGAACTGCCGCACAAAGCCGTCGAGCGTGACGATCGCGCCGCAGCTCGCGGGCACGACGCGCCGCGCGATCGCCCCGACGTCGAGCGGCGCGGCCGTAATTTCATAAAAATCATCGCGGATTTCCTCGGTCATCGTGATGCTCCTTCTCTCAGCCGCCCGAAACGGCCGTAAAGACGGCCAGTTCGTCGCCGTCGCCGATGATTTCCGCGCCGCTCGCGTATTCCTGATTGACCGCGAACAGCAGTTTATGCGCCGCGAGCCGCGGAAACCGCTCGACGATCCGCGCCAGAGCGTCCTCCGCCCGCGAATTCTCCGGCAGCTCCAGATCGACCTCCCGATCCCCGACCTCATCGGCCGTCGCCCCAAAAAACAATACCGATACTTTCGTCATCCCCTTATTCTACCCCGATCCGCCGAAAAAAATCTTTCTCTCCCCTTCTCCTCTTCTCCCCTTCTCCCGGCTACCCGCGCAGTTCCCGCTTCAAAATCTTCCCCGTCGCGCCGATCGGGAGCTCGTCGCAGAATTCGACGAGGCGCGGGTATTTGTTGGCGGCGAACTGTTCCTTGCACCAGTCGATGAAATCTTCTTCGGTCAGCTCCGCGCCGCGGTTGAGGACGATGTAGGCCTTGACCTCCTCGCCGAGCTTTTCGTGCGGGACGCCGATCACGGCGACTAAAGAGACGTGCTCGTGCGTCATAATCACCTCTTCCAATTCGCGCGGGTAGACGTTGTAGCCG
>JAFDVJ010000065.1 GCA_018269075.1 Acidobacteriota bacterium | reverse complement strand
AAAATCCGAAGTTTGCCGCGATTGTTCGGTCCAAATTGATTTTATAAATTGCCACTAGCTGATGGTCTTTGAAAATTAAATCCAACAATAAAATATTCCTTAAAAGCCCGTGAAACGGGCGATAGATAATAGCCACGGGGGCAGCCCGTGGTCAGGCCGCAATATCGAACCGAGCCCGTGAAACGGGCGACAGAGCGGCGCAGCGCATTCGTTTTCTGTCGCCCGCTTCGGGGCTTTAACTCGTTTGGGCGCGCTTTCTACAGGCTTGCGCCTGTAGCTAAAATCTGCCGCCTGTTCCACAGGCTTTGGTCGGATTTAATTTTCAAAGACCATCAGCTGGTGGCAATTGATCAAAGCATTACTTTTGGTTCACTACCAATTTTTTAAGTTCTTTGTTTCGCAGCCGATAAAAGTTTGTGAGGCCGCCCGGGGGCCGAGGGAGTTCGGACGCGGTCCGAAGCAAGTCGGACGCAGTCCGGAGTTCTCCGTACTCCGTCCGGCAAAATCCCGACCGCAAAACGGAAAAAGGATTGACTCGAACGTTTCCAAACGGAAAAATCCGAAATCCGAAATCCGAAATCCGAAATAAAAATCATTGACTCGCGTCTTTAATAAAAGTTAGAATCAAAGACGGACGATTTGTTTATTTCACACTCAGTTTTTCCATTTCACCAAACCCGATAAAACGTCCGCAAACAACAATATGTCGAGCAGAATAGATGATTTACTGCGAATGGCGATGAGCTTCGGCGCATCGGATTTGCATCTCAGAGCCGGTTCCTTTCCCGTGATTCGCGTAAACGGCGAGCTCCGCCCGCTGTCTGGCGTCGAGCGTCTGAATCAGGAAGAGACGCTCGAGATGGCATTTTCGATGATGTCGAACCGCCAGAAACAGCATTTCAAGGAAGCCTACGAGGTCGACATCGGCTACGGCGTCTCGGGTCTCGGCCGTTTCCGCGTCAATATTTTCCAGCAGCGCAATTCGATCGGCATCGTCGCGCGCGTGATCTCGGATCATATCCGAAATTTCGCCGAGCTCGGCCTGCCGCCGATCCTGACCAAGATCGCCGACGAGCAGCGCGGGCTGATCCTCGTCACCGGGACGACCGGGTCGGGCAAATCGACGACATTGGCCGCGCTCATCGATCACATCAACCAGTCGCGCAACTGTCATATCGTGACGGTCGAGGACCCGATCGAATTTCTCCACAAGGACAAGAAATCATTCATCACGCAGCGCGAGGTCGACGTCGACACGCGCTCGTTCGCCGAGGCCCTGCGCGGTTCGCTCAGACAGGACCCGGACGCGATTCTGGTCGGCGAGATGCGCGATCTCGAAACGATCGAGACGGCGCTCGTCGCGGCCGAAACCGGCCATCTCGTGTTTTCGACGCTCCACACGCTCGACGCAGCCGAAACGCTGACGCGCATCATCTCGGCCTTTCCGCCGTACCAGCAGAAATCGATCCGCATCCAGATCGCGGGCCTTCTGAAGGCGGTCGTCTCGCAGCGGCTTATGAAGTCGGCGAAAGGGAATTCGCGCGTGCCGGCGGTCGAGGTGCTGATCTCGACGCCGCTGATCCGCGACTACATCCTGCACGAGGACAAGACGCCGTCGATCCGCGACGCGATCTCGGCCGGAACGTCGCAGTACGGGATGCAGACCTTCGACCAGTCGCTGTTTTATCTGTATCAGTCGGGCCTGATCTCGCTCGAGGAAGCGCTGCGCGGCTCGACCAACCCGGACGAGTTCCGCCTCCGGCTCGCCGGCATCCAGAACACTTCGGCGATGGCCAAGGAAGAGATGGAGAAGCATTCCGGTATGATCGGCTCGGTCGGTAATCTGATCACGCGGATGTGATTTTTCGAGTGGAGAGTGGAGAGTCGAGAGTGGAGAGCGGAAAACAAACCGACTCTCCACTCTTTCGATTTTAAGTGTTAAACTTTCCCGTAGTTAAAGAAAAACGCATTTTCGACCGCTTTGTCTTGACAGCAAAGCCTTCCGGAATGTAAATTTTAGTTTTGTTCGGACAAAGTGCGATATCGGAAACGAAGCAAAATCAGATGCCTTAACTCCTTTCTCACGAAAGATTCTCAGAAATTTACGACGGCTGGATTTATCTTCTTTCCATCGGCATTGTTTTCAGGTTATAATTGATAAAATCCGCTGAGTCAATCAATTACTTCGCTTGACCGAACAAAGAGGCGGAAATCGCACTTTTAAAAGTAGCTATATTGAAAAGGAAATTAACAAAAATATAAATGTCTAATGATGTCATTAAAGAAACTGAAGAGTCCCCGGTAAATGAAAATTCAGTTTCCGAAGAAAAAGAACCCGTAACTTCTGTCGAAACGGCGGCAGATGAAGATTTCAACGACCAGCAGATTTCGGCGGACGAAGATTTCGGCGCGATCCTCGAGAAATTCGAGCAGGATCAGACGATGTTTCATTCGGGCGAAACCGTCAAGGGCAAGGTCATCGGCGTTTCGGATCACGGCGTGGTCGTCGACTTCGGCTATAAATCCGAAGGCATCGTCCCGCTCGACGAATTCACCAACGAGAGCGGCGAAGTGACCGTCAAGAACGGCGACGAGGTCGAGGTCGTGATCAAGAACATCCATCCCGGCGACGCTCCGCCGATCCTTTCGCGCATCGACGTGCTGCGCCGCAAGGCGTGGGACGCGATCGAGAACGCCTACAATTCGGGCGCGCCGATCACCGGTCTGGTCGTCGACAAGACGAAGGGCGGGCTGCGCGTGGACATCAACGGCGTCGAAGCGTTTCTGCCCGGCTCGCTCGCCGATTCGCGTCCGAGCTTCAATCTCGACTCGTTCCGCGGACAGGAGATCGAGGCCCGCGTCATCAAGTTCAGCCGCAAGCGCAACAACATCGTTCTCTCGCGCAAGGCGCTGACCGACGAGGTCATCAACCAGCAGAAGAGCGAAACGCTCGGCAAGATCGAACAGGGCTACGTCGTCGAGGGAACGATCAAGAATCTGACCGATTACGGCGCCTTCGTCGATATCGGCGGGATCGACGGTCTGCTGCACGTGACCGATATGTCGTGGGGACGACTGCAGAATCCGGCGGATCTGTTCAAGGTCGGCGACAAGGTGCAGGTCAAGATTCTCAAGCTCGACAAGGACAAGGAAAAAGTCTCGCTCGGCTACAAGCAGCTGATTCCCGATCCGTGGTCGAGCGTCGTCGAGATTTATCCGGTCGGCAAACGGCTCAAGGGCAAGATTTCGAGCGTCACCGAATACGGCGCGTTCATCGAATTGGAACCGGGCGTCGAGGGACTCGTCCACGTTTCGGAAATGAGCTGGTCGAAGCGCTCGAAGAGCCCCAAGCAGTTGTTCCGTTCGGGTGAGGAAGTCGAGGTTCAGGTGCTCGGCGTCGATACCGAAGACCGCCGGATCAGCCTCGGAATGCGGCAGCTGCAGCCGAATCCGTGGCAGCAGGCGGCCGGCAAATACCGGATCGGAATGACGGTCGAGGGCCGCGTTCGGAACATCACCGACTTCGGCGCGTTCATCGAGCTCGAAGACGGCATCGACGGACTCGTCCACGTTTCCGACATCGTCCGTTCGAAGAAGATCCGTCATCCGAAGGACGTGCTCAAACGCGGCGAGGAAGTGCGCGCCGTGATCACGAGCCTCGACATCGACGGCCAGCGGATGTCGCTCTCGATGAAGGACATCGCGCCGAGCTCGTGGGACACCTTCACGTCGAGCCACAAGGCCGGCGACGTCGTCAAGGGCCGGATCTCGCGGTTCGCCGGTTTCGGCGTCTTCGTCGAGCTCGCCGACGAGCTCGAAGGTCTGTGCCATATCTCGGAGCTCTCCGACGAGCGGATCGAAAATCCGGAAAAGGTTTTCCACGTCGGTCAGGAGCTCGAATTCAAGATTCTGCGGATCGAGTACGATAACCAGAAGATCGGTCTTTCGCACCGCGCCGTCGGCAAGGACGACGAGCCGGTCGTCGATTACCGCAGCTACACGACCGAAGCGAAGGGCGGAATGGCCTCGCTCGGCGAGCTCGCCAATCTGAAGTTCCCGAGCAAGGCGGACGTTCAGAAGCAAACGCCGAAGGCCGAGCCGAAGAAGGCCGAGCCGAAGGTCGAAAAGGCGATCGAGCTGGTCGAAACCCCGGCCGCCGAAGCGGAACCCGCTCCGGCGCCGGAAGCTCCGGCCGTTGATGAACCGGCGGCCGCCGAAGAAAGTGACGAGCAAGCAGCCTGAATCCGGGAAGATTAATTAAACAAGGGGTTATTGAGAGGATAAGACAAAAATGACAAAAGCTGACTTAGTGGAAAAAGTTGCAAAAGAAGCGGAAATGACGAAAAAAGACGCCGAACAACTCGTCGAGATCGTTTTCGACAGCATTATCGGTTCGTTGAATGAAGGCGAAAAAATCGAATTGCGCGGTTTCGGAAGTTTTCGCGTTCGTGAGCGCAACGCCCGGAAAGGCCGTAATCCGAAAACCGGCGCGTCAGTCAGCATTCCGGCCAAGCGGGTCGCCTATTTCAAACCCGGCAAAGAACTCAAGGAACTGATCAATACAGGGAAATAAAACTCCGGTCCTGAGTCCTGAGTCTTAAGTCCTGAGTCGAACCTAAGACTCAAGACTTAAGACTCAGGACTTAAGACTCAATTATGGATTTACTCTGGAGTCCCTGGCGATACGATTACATCAACAGCGGTGAAAGCGAAGCCCCCGCCGTTTCGAGCGGCTGTGTGTTTTGCGATATTCTGGCGAGCCCGGCGAGCGACGAGGATAAGTTTATCCTTCACCGCGCCGGGCTCAACTTCGTGATCCTCAACATCTATCCCTACATCACCGGCCATCTGATGATCATTCCCTACGAGCATCTGGCGGAGCTCGACCGCGCGACGAAGGAAACGACCGACGAGCTGATGGATCTGACCAAACGATGTCAGACCGCGCTCCGCGACGTTTACCGGCCGAACGGCTTCAACATCGGGATGAATCTCGGCCGGGCGGCCGGCGCGGGCGTCGCCGGTCATCTCCATCAGCACATCATGCCGCGCTGGATCGGCGACGTGAACTTCATCACCTCGATCGGCCAGACCCGGACGATTCCCGAAGACCTCCGCGCGACCTACGACAAATTAAAGGATCGTTTTTAATCAGCTCATCAAACCGGCTTTTTCAGCCCGAAAAAGCCGATCGTGCTGTAAAATCCCGGAAAAACCTTGAGATGGATCTTGCCCAGATACTCGCCGGGCGCGCATTCGACGATTTCATCGAGAATGATCCTGATCGGAAACGGGTTTTCCGGCGCGTCGTAATCGAGCTTGACGACTTTCAATCCGGGGTCTTTGAGCCCGTCGTCGGTCCGCGTCCGAAAGTAAAAAGCGAGCGCGCGGCCGTCGTCCGCGATCCCGAATTTTCGATAAAAAGGAAATAAAACCCGCAGCAGCGAGCCGCCGGCCGGCCGAAAAATATTGAATCCGAGCCGGTCGGCGGCGGCGAATGATTTACCGAGCCAGGGCGTCGGGCGGTCGAAAAAAATATGGGCCGCGCCCGCGTAAAAACCGTCCGGCGCGTCGGCGGGAATCGAGCCCGTCAGAAACCGCCGGTGATTCGCGCTCCGGTTGTTCAGAAAACTGACGAGCGTCCAGAACGCGAGCCAGCCGGCGATTACGGCGGCGATGATTAACAGAATCCAGATCAGCGGCATAAAATTTGTTTCTCCGGCGGGAACTTTCGGATGATCGCCGTTTTCGGATTCATTTTTGTAAAGGGCGGTCTTTTGAGTTTTGGTCTTTGAGAAAAAATCAAAGACCAAAGACCAAACGATCAGGACATAATTGAAAGCGTATTGGAAAAGATGAAGAGTATGAATTATTACACGCTGCTTGTTTTCGCGCCGCTGCTGGTGGTGACCGGCGTCGCCGGTTTTCTGCTCCCGGAAACGCTGATGAGCGGCGCGCCGGCTTACAATATTTTTCATATATTGTTCGGCGCGTTCGGTCTGATCCTCGTTTATTTCAAAAAAGACCCGCCGATCCGCGGGTTCAACATCTCGTTCGGCCTGATCGATCTGTATCAGGCGGCGGCGAGCTTTCTGCATCTTTATCCGGAAAATCTCTTCCGCTGGCGGACGGGCGACGACGTCCTTCACATCGTCATCGGCGCGGCGCTGGTCCTGATCGGTCTGACGCGTCGAGAACGCGCGGTTTGATCCGTTCGTTCGCCGGCAGCGAGCACCGGCCGCAAACGCTTTCGAACGAATTTAAATTCTCGGCGATCTCTTTCCCGCACTTCGGACAAAAACGATTCGATGGCTGATTACTGAATTTCACCGGTTCGGCCATCAGAATCCGCAAAACCGGAATCAGCAGGAAAAAGGCCAATGATTGATAAAAGTTAAACCCGAACAAATTAAGGGAGATAAAACTAAGAACAATCGGCACGACCACCGGGATGATCCCGTTGGCGGTTCGGTTTTTGATGAATTGACCGCAATGCCGGCAACCGGCCGGCGTATGCGGATCAAGCCGCAGCAACTGGATCAACCCCAAGGGGCGGCCGCAAAAAGGACAGATTTTAGATTTCATCGCGCATTCAGCATACTTCCCAAACTTCTTCATCCCCGATTATGCGTTACCCCATAATGTCGAGCAGTCCGAAATCCGAAATCCGAAATCCGAAATCAATTGATCGTCTCGGGCGGGTGCGAATGCTCGACCGCTTCGTCCTCGACCTCGCCGCCCTTGCTGATCGGGATTTCGGCCGGATTGTGGTAGTGCATCCCGCGTTCTTCGCTGTCGAGCAGCTCTTTCGGGATCAGGATCCGCTGGAGCGACGACGGCGGCGTGTAGCCGGGATAATCGACGCGCGAATGATAGATCGCGACGAGCGACTTGATCATCGATTCGCGGATCATCGTCAGCTCGCGGAGCGTCAGGTCGCATTCGTCGAGCTGATCGTCCGAGAGGATCGCGTCGATGATCTTAGTCACGATAAAGCGGATGTTTTCGGGCGTCGGCTCGTCGAGCGAGCGGGCGGCCGCCTCGCACGAATCGGCGATCATCATAATCGCCGCTTCCTTGAACTGCGGCTTCGGGCCCGGATAACGAAATTCGCTCTCCGAAACGTCGTCCGGCTGGCGAGCCTCGGCCTGCGCCTTGCGGAGAAAATAATGGAGCGTCCGCGTGCCGTGATGCTGCGGTATGAAATCGATGATCCGCTGCGGCAGGCCGATCTCTTTGGCGAGCTTGATGCCGTAGGTGACGTGGCTGATGATGATCTTCGCGCTCTGCGCCGGCCGCAGCTTGTCGTGCGGGTTTTTGCCCATCTGATTCTCGACGAAATGCTCGGGCGCGGCCGTCTTGCCGA
The DNA here is from genome assembly GCA_018269075.1 of Acidobacteriota bacterium. Taxonomy (GTDB): domain Bacteria; phylum Acidobacteriota; class Blastocatellia; order Pyrinomonadales; family Pyrinomonadaceae; genus JAFDVJ01. The sequence goes on along the minus strand of JAFDVJ010000065.1, from coordinate 18,904 downwards.
TGTCGTGGTAAAGCGCGCCGATCCGCGCGAGCAGTCCGTTCGCGCCGACGACGCGGCAGGCTTCCTCGGAGAGCTGGCCGACGGCGTGGCTGTGCTGGTTCGTGCCCGGCGCGCGCAGCGCGAGCTGGCCGAGAACCGGCAAATCGGCGTTCGACAGCTCGAGCAGCTTGACGTCGGTCAGAATCCCGAACAGCGATTCGCAGAGCGGCAGCATCACGGCGGTCACGGCGGCCGTCAGCAGACCGTTCGTCAGCCCGCTCGCGATCGCCAGCAGCACGGTGTTGAGGACGAACGGCTGCTGCGTGTAGCCGATCAGCGCGATCGCCGTCGCGGCGCTCGCGAGCCCGACAAAAATGCCGGCGATCGTCACCGACTGGCGCGACCGGTAGCGGCCGATGCCGTAGACCGCGACCGCCGACGAGATCGCCGAAAAGAGCGCGAATTCGAGGCTTTTCGGGGCGAGCAGGCCGGCCAGCAGCGACAGGAAAAGCCCCGTAAAAAGCGCGGTGCGCCGGTCGGCGAGAAGCGTGATCAGCAGGCTGCCGGTCGCGAACGGGATCATATAGCCCCAGAGCGTCGGGTTGTTGAACGGCGCTTTGAGATTCGGGGCGGCGAGCGATTCGGCGAGCTGGAAAAGCGCGGCCATAATCACCGTTTGGATGACGATGATGAACCCGAAAAGCGCGAAGGTCTTTTCGACCGAGAGCGTCAGCCGGGTGCCGATCTGGTTATGCTGGATGAATTTCCACGCCACCCAGTAAAGCGCCGAGATAATCGCCAGCAGGCCCAGAAACCGGTTGACCTGCCGGCTCGTCTGGCTGTAGCTGCGGATGGCCGCGATTTTCGAAAGGATCTCCGGCGTGATGATGTCGCCGCCGTCGACGATTTTCTGCGTCCGTTTGAGCGAGATCGTGACCGGCTGGACCTGGCCGGCGGCGGTTTCGCGGGCCGAATCGGTGGCGACGCTGTCGTGATAGACGCTCGGCACGACGAGCGTCTCGGTCGCCGTGTAAAACGCCTCGGCTTCCTTCGGCGAAAAACTTTTGATCGAGTTCAGCCGGTCCCGGAGCTTGTTGCGCGCGGTCGAGAGCGCGATCCAGTTGGTTTCGGGCATCGTGACTTTCAGGTCGACGTTCGGCTTCGAGCGGTCGATGACCGAGACCTCGTTCTGGAAAAACTGTTTTTCCGAATCGTCGTAGATATAGCCCTCGGAACTCTCGCGGAGCGCGCTGACGACCGCGTCGAGCTCGTTCCGGCTGTAATTTCGCGCCGCCAGCACCCTGCCGACCTCGGGGCCGCCGGCGCCCGTCCAGTGCGTTTCGCCCTTGGTGTCGGCGTTCGCCTGCCGGGAATTGGCCGTCCGCTCGTTGGCGTTGGGCGCCCCGTCGCTGTGGCGCTGGAGTTTTTCCCAGGCTGATAAAAACTGCTGGACGGCCTGTTCGGATTTGTTCGATTCGAGCCGGAAGATCGGCGTTATTTTTTCGCGGGCCGCTTTTTTCAGGGCCTCGGTGGACTCTTCGTCGCGAACCGTGATGTCGGCCGGCGAGATGATGCTCTCGCGGGCGATGTCGCCTTCCTTGTACTGTTCGCCGGGGCTGTGCCAGAACGGGTTGTTGATCAAAAGGGTCGTCAGGAGACACAAAAATCCGAAACCCGCCCAGAATTTTTGGGCCGGCGTGACGTTCTCGGAGATTCGGTCGAAATTCCGTTTGAATTTCTTTCGGATCTTCGCAAATGGTGACGCCAGTTCCGGCAAACGCTTGCTCATAACGATTTCGGATTTCGGATTTCGGATTTCGGATCGTCCTTAAAAGACGGTCGCGACTCGCGAATCGTCGATCGTGACCCGGCCGATGATTTCTCCGATCTTTTCGATCAACGGCCTTAACGTACGGGGCTGGATAGCTGAAATTGCCACGCTTTCGCTGCTTTTGTCAAGCTCGACCTGCCGCTGCAGCGCGGTCAGCGAATTTTCGTCGAGCAGGTCGGCCTTGTTCAAAACGATGATCCGCGGGATCTCGTTGAGCTTCAGCTCAAGCAGGATCTTCTCGACCGACTCGATCTGCGCCTCGCAGTTCTGGTTCGAGGCGTCGACGACGTGGACGAGCAGATCGCTGTCGGCGATCTCTTCGAGCGTCGCCCGGAAGGCCGCGACGAGCGCCTCGGGCAGATCGCGGATGAAACCGACCGTGTCGTTGATGATGACTTCCTGCTCGTAGGGCAGCCGCAGCCGGCGCGAGGTCGGGTCGAGCGTCGCGAACATCTTTTTCTCGGCGTAGACCTTGCTGTCGGTCAATGTGTTCAGCAGCGTCGACTTGCCGGCGTTCGTGTAGCCGACGAGCGAGATGATCGGAACGTTTTTCTGAACTCGGTGCTTGCGGCGCTCCTGCCGCTGGCGGCTCAGGTTGTCGACCTGTTTTTCGAGCTGCGAGATCTTGTCGCGGACGCGCCGGCGGTCGGTTTCGAGCTTGGTTTCGCCGGGCCCGCGGCCGCCGATCCCGCCGGCGAGCCGCGAAAACGCGGAATTCGGCCCCTGCGCGAGCCGCGGCAGCAGATATTTGAGCTGCGCGAGCTCGACCTGGAGCTTGCCCTCGCGCGACTGGGCGCGCTGGGCGAAGATGTCGAGAATCAGCTGCGGCCGGTCGATGACCTTGAGATCGGTCGCCTCCGAGAGCGAGCGGACCTGGGCCGGCGACAGTTCGGTGTCGAAGACGATCAGGTCGGCGCCGAGCCGCATCGAGCGGACGAGCAGCTCTTCGAGCTTGCCGCGGCCGAGCACCGTCCGCGGATCGATCTGCGGGCGGCGCTGGATGATTTTGTCGAGCACGACGGCGTCGGCCGAGAGCGCGAGCTCTTCGAGCTCGCTCAGCGATTCCTCGGCCTCGGAAACGGCGCCGGTCGTGACGCCGACCAGAATCACGCGGTCGCGGTTCGTCTGGCGGCTGCGCGCGGTCCCGCGATTGCGGGCCATCTCGGTTTCGAGCGAATTGATGAGCCCGATGAAATCCGTGTCGAGCTGCGATGGGATGTTCGGCTCGAGAAACTCGTAGGGCAGCGACTGGGCTTCGGTTTCGAGCTTTTCGGCGGTCGACGGGACGAGATGCGCCGAGTAGACGAGATCCGGCAGACCCGTTCGGTCGTTGACCTGAATGATCGACATCAGATCGAGCCGGAGCAGCGCGAGGTCGGTCAGGTCGTCCTGCGTCAGGCGCTCGCCGTTAAGATGCGTGTGGATGCAGCGGAGACCGCGAAACCGTTCCTGCGAAGCGCGCGCGCGGCCGAAATCGGGCATCTCGATTTTTTTGTTGTTGCCGACCATCACGTATTCGACCTGGCCCTTGCGGTTGATGAGGACGCCGATCTGACGGCCGGTTTCGAAAGAGAGTTCGGACAACTGCCGGGCGAGTTCCGGCGAAACGATCTGTTCGGGCGCCACGCGGCGGCTCGCGAGCCGCTCGATCCGCCGTAACTGATTATGCTTTAATCCCTGCGTAAAGCCGTGAATGTTGCTGATAAATTAAACCTCCGATTATGCGATTATAACACAACCGGACGGCGGTTTGTCCTAATTTCCGGCAAAATTCGCCGCCCGCAAATTTTCGGGCTGTGCGTTCGGCTCGCGGCCGCGCCAAATCCGACATCCGCCATTCGCAATCCGAAATCCTTTGATTGCCATCGATCGACCGCCGTCGTAAAATACAATTTCCGAAACGGAGTTTACAATGAGCAAAGCAGGCAAAATCATTTCCATCAACCCCTCTTACGCGATTCCGGGCGGCGAAGTCTCGATCCGGTGCGAGGGTTTCGAAATCGGAGACTCCGATGATTACGGCGTGTTTTTCAGCGGCCGGAAAGCCCGTCTGGTCGGGGCTTCGGCCGAGCGGATTCTGGCGATCGTCCCCGGCGACCTGGAAACGACCGACGTCGACGTGCATCTCGAAAACGCCGGCGACCGGAGCGCTTCCTTCCGGCTGACGGTCGGGAAAAAACTGGCCGACGATCTGCATATCGTCGCCAATCCGGCGGTCGATCCGGCCGACGACTCGATCATCCTGACGCGTTCGGGATCGCGCGGGCAGCAGCTTCCGGTCACGCTTTACCGCCTCGAAAAGGACGGTTTTCTGCAGGAATTGTCGGCCGATGTGATGAATCCGACCGGCGTCGCCTTCGACCAGAAAGGAAAGTTTTTCGTGACCAACCGGGCGCAGGGCGAGGTCTGCCGGATCGAGCGGAGCGAGGAGATCGTGACCTTTTCGACCAATCTCGGCATCGCCACCGGCATCGCCTTCGACAGCCGGAACGCGATGTACGTCGGCGACCGCAGCGGGACGATTTATCGCGTTTCGGATTTCGGCAGTCCGGAGGCCTTCGCGACGATCGAGCCGTCGGTCTCGGCCTATCATCTGGCCTTCGGCTTCGACGACCGTCTGTATGTGACCGCGCCCGGGCTTTCGAGCTTCGACGCGGTCTACGTGATCGACCGCGCCGGTTTCGACAGCCGCTTTTTCCGCGGTCTCGGCCGCCCGCAGGGCCTCGCCTTCGACCAGCGCGGATATCTTTATGTCGCGGCCTGTTTCGAGGGCAAGCGCGGCGTCGTGAGGATCACGGCCGACGGCGAAAAAGGCGAACTGTTCGTCGCCGGCAGCAACGTCGTCGGGCTCTGTTTCACGCGGCAGGGCGAGATGATCGTCGCGACCAACGAGGCCGTTTACAGCCTGCCGGTCGGCATTTACGGGACGCTGCTCAAATAAACGGGCGATCGATCGGGCAAAGCAAAAGAGCGGAAGGCTTTCGGGCCTTCCGCTCTTTTGCTCTGGTTAATCGAATATTTACTGGTTGTCCGGCGTCGGCGAAGTGGTCGGCGTCGGTTCGTTGCGCCGTTTGAGCTTCGGCGGCTCGTTGTTGGTGTTGTCGGACGGGTTGTCGGACGGCGTGGTCGTCGTGTCGGAATCGGGCTGCCGCCGTTTGAGCGTCGGCCGGCTCGATTCGGTGTCGTCGATGTCGCTCGTGACGCCGGCTTTAGCGTTCGAAAGCCGGAGCAGATGCTCCTTCACGCGCTGGAATTCCGAGGTGCTGATGATGTATTCCTCCTTTTCGGGAAACCGGGCGACGAGCGCGAGACTGGCGTCGCGGCGTTCGAGCGATTCCGGGTGCGAGGCGAAAAGCCGCGCCAGCATTCCGGGCTTTTTCTTGTTTTGCGCGGCGAGCTTTTCGAACATCGTCGCCATTCCGGTCGGGTCGTAGCCCGAGGCGTAAAGATACTGGACGCCGAGCCGGTCGGCTTCCTCTTCGGCTCCGCGCGAGAATTTGAGCATTCCAAGCGCGCCGAGGATGCCGCCGCCGTTCTGGAGAACCGTGCTGACGATGCCGCCGCCGAAGATGATGCCGGCGAGCATTCCGTAGTTCATCGCGGTCGCCTTGCCCTGATTTTCCATCGCGTGCCGCGCGCAGACGTGGGCGATCTCGTGGGCCATCACGCCGGCCAGCTCGGCCTCGTTGTCGGCGGCGAGGATCAATCCGCGGTTGACGTAGAAGAAACCGCCCGGCAGCGCGAAGGCGTTGACCTCGTCGGTGTCGATGACCTTGATCGTAAAGGGAACTTTGGCGTCCGAATGGAGAACGATGTTCTGGCCGACGCGGTTGATGTATTCGGTGACCATCTCGTCGTCGACGAGCTTGGCCTGCTGTTCGACCTCGGCGGCGAGCTGCCGGCCGACGGCGATTTCCTTTTCGCGCGAACCGCCGAGCCAGCCCCAGAACTTGTCGCCGCCGCCGTTGATGTTGCGCTTGCCGATCATATTCGGATCCTCGTTGACCGAGAGCGGCTTTTTCGCGTCGGTCGTCGGCGTCGTCTTGGTCTTGTCGTTCTTGTCGGTTTTCTTGTCGTCGGTCTTGGTTTTATCGGTGGTCGTCTGCGCCGCCGCGCCGAGCGGCATCAGGGCGAGCGAGCTCAACAGAAACGCGAACATCAGAAACAACGCATTCAACTTCTGGATAAATCCTTTACGCATATCTTCAAATCTCCTCAAAACCGGTGGCCGGTTTCGCTCATTGTATATTTTTCCGGTTGGTAAAATCAACGTCTGTAGGATGCGCGCCCGCGGCGGAAAGTTGTTAATTTACCGGCAAATCGAAAAAAAAATTGAAAAAAAAGTCCATTTTCGCGTTTAAACTGTTTTTTTTACCTGGAAAAATTGGTAAAGTAATAATGCCGGAAGCATTTTCGGCCTTCCGTCCGAATTGCCCGCGCCGCTCAGAACGCTTTCATTAACCGCCAACTACTGAATGAAACGCATAAACGAAAAAGTTAAGGATCTCGTCGAAGTCCGTTCGTATAAAAGTCTGCACGATTTTTTCAGCGATCCGGCCGAAACGCTGGCCGCGTATCATTTCACCGACGCGACCTCGGATATGATGTCGAAATGGATCGACCGGATCGGCGAGGTCGAACACGGCAGCGGGCGGGCGATGGCGCTGGCGGGTTATCGCGGCGTCGGCAAGAGTCATTTTCTGGCGACGCTCGGCGCGATCGTCTCGCAGCCCGAGCTTCGTTCGCGGATCACCGAACAGCACGTTTCGGTCAGCACGCAGCGTCTCAAGCGCCGCCGCTACCCGGTCGCCTTCGTCCGGCGCGGCACGCAGCCGACTTTTCTCGAAGAACTCAAGGAAGCGCTCGGCAAAACCTTCGGCCTCGACCCGGCCGGAATGACCAACGCGATTCCCGATCTGCTCAAAATGGCCGCCGAGAAATCGGGCGATCTGCCGTTTATTATGATCGCCGACACGGCCTTCGAGCGGACCTCGCGGGTCTCGCGCGACGACGGCGTGCTGCTCGGCGAAATCGCCGAATTCGCGCGTCCCTACAATATCTTCGTCGCCGTCGCGCTCGACGACGACATCGCCGGCGCGGACGGCGTCAACGCCGCGATCGCCCGGACCTATTCGATCGATTATCTCGATCAGGAGCATCTTTACCGGATCGTCGACACGCACGTCTTTCCGAAGAACCGCCAGAAACAGCCGCTCCTGCAGGAGATCTACACCTATTTTCGCGAGGTCCTGCCGAATTTTCGCTGGAGCCAGCAGCGGTTCAGCGCGCTCTACCCGCTTCATCCGGTGATTCTCGAAACCGCGCCGTTCGTCCGGCTCTACGCGCCGGAGTTCGCGCTGCTCGGCTTCGCCTCCGAAGCCGGCAGCAAGATTCTCGGGCGGCCCGCCAATTCGCTGATCGCGCTCGACGAGGTCTTCGATTTCACCGAAAAATCGCTCCGCAAGGTCGCCGACCTCGAGGACGCCTTCGCGGCCTACGACCGGCTGAACGCCGAGATCGTCGGGACGATCCCGGTGATGCAGCGGCTGCAGGCGAAGCTTATTCTCAAAGGCCTGCTGCTTTTGTCGCTCGACGGCGACGGAACGACCGCCGGCGAGATCTGCGCGGCGATGCTGATCTTCGACGAGAACGATCCGGCCAACGGGATGCGGATGGTCGAAAATCTGCTCGACACCTTCGTGCAGGTCCTGCCCGATCAGATCTGGCGGCGGCCCGAGGAAGGCCGCGGCACGCGCTACAGTCTGAAAGTCAGTCTCAAGGAAAATCTCAACAAATCGCTGACCGAGGCGATCGCCCGCGTGTCGCCGGCGATCGTCCCGAAGATTCTCAAGCGAATCGCCCGCGAGCGGTTCAGCGACTGGACGTTTACCGACGAATCCGAGGGCCGCGGCGCGAACTGGACCGATTCGCAGATTCTCTGGCGCGGCGGGCTCCGGCGCGGCCGTTTGTGCTGGAATCTCGAAAACAGCGAGACCGACATCGCGCAGATTCCGGTCAATCTCGACGTCACCGACTGGATGGTCGTGATCAGCGGCGAAAACCAGCCGCTGCCGCTCGCCGAAGGGACGATCGACGTGCCGCGCGTCTACTGGCAGCACGCGCCGCTCCGCAACGACGAGATCGAGACGATCCTTCGCTATCACGTGCTGCTCCACGACGAAACGCTGCGCGCCGAATTCGGCGATCAGCTGCGCGCCGCCGGTCACGCGCACGCGCTCGCGATCGAGAAAATCTGGAGCCGCATCTTTCTGGTCGACGGCAAGCTCGTGATCGAGGGCTTCGATTTCAATTTCACCGAGGACGCCCGCAATTCGCAGAGCCTCTCGAAGATCTTTTCGACGATGCTCGAACCGCTCTTCGAGATGCGTTTTCCGAATCATCCCGTCTTTACGCAGCCGCTCGGGATGAGCGAGGTCTCGTCGCTGGTCAGCGACCTCTTTAGCGGGACGCGCCAGAATATGGCCGAAGTCCAGCGGTTCGCCGAGCTTTTCGCGCTGCCGCTCGGGCTCGTCACCTCGCGCAACAACGCCTTCGTCCTCGAAACCGAGGAAAATCTCCTCAAGCTCCCGCTCGCGCAGGAAGTCCTCGCGCTGGTCAAAAATTCCGGCCAGGAAATGGTTTCGCTGCGGACGGTTTACCGGCATCTCAAACGCGAGCCGGTCGGTCTCGTCCGCGAGGCGCAGCACCTGATTCTGACGGCGATGGTCGCCAATCGCCAGATCGAATTCGTGACGACCAAGGGCGACCGCATCAATCGCCGCTCGCTCGATCTGAAGATCATCTGGGACGACATCGAGGGCATCGCGCTCCCGGCGGCCGCCTCCTATCCGACCGAACGGCTGACGCACTGGGCGAAGCTGCTGACGGGCGCCGACAACATTCATTCGATCAACGCGCCCGAGGACTGCGAGGAAATCACGCACGGGCTCCGCAACTGGCTCTACGATTGGGAAAAAGTCCATCTGCTCGAGCGTTTTAACCTGCTGCCCGACGAAATTCTCAACACCAAGATCTGGCGGCTCTCGCTGCTCGCCGACAAGACGTTCGGTTCGGTCGCGACGACCGTTCACGCCATTCTCGACGAATCGATCACGCTCGACGAAGGTCTTCACCGGATCGCCGACGCCTTTTCCGATTCCGACGACGAATACTACGCGCGGACGAAAGATCTCGTCGTGCTCGAAGATTTTATCAGCGGCACGCACCGGCGCGAGGAAATCCGAACCTATCTCGCGGTCTGCGAGACGACCGACGACGAAAAGGTCGAGAATCTGCGCGAAAAGCTGTTCGGCATTCTCGAAGAGACGACGATCAACCCGAGCCAGCTGACGAACCGCGAGATGGAGAACCACTGGCAGGCGTTTCAGACGCGGTTCAGCGAATATTTCGCGGCGCGGCACGATCAGGTGATGAAATCGCACCATCTGCAGGAACAGTTCGACGAGATCATGCGGAGCAACGAATGGTGGGAATTCGAAAATCTCTCGAACCTGCCGCTCTTTACGCCCGTCTTTCGCGACCGCGCGCAGAAGATCTGCCAGCAGTTTCGCGAGCTCGACTGCCGCTTCAACGTCCGCGATATGCTCAAGACGCACCCGTTTTGCGCCTGCTCGTTCAATCTCGACGCGGCCGACGAGTGGGAAGGCCTGCCCGAGGCGCTCAAGGAGACGATCGAGAAGGGCCGCCGCAGCTATCGCAAGATTCTCTGGACGCTCCGCGAAACGCTCGTCCAATTGATCACGCATTTCGGCAGCCGGCCGATCGACGAGGAATACAAAGCGGCGTCGCGGCATCTCGTCGAAATCTTCAAACAGGGCAAGGGCATCCCGCTCTTGAACAATTCCGAGCTCGTGATCCTCCAAAAAGCCTTCGAAAACCTGCCGACGTCGCTGCTCCTGAAAACCGGCTTCCCGCCGACCAACGATTTCGTGACGCGCGACGAGCTCAAGGCGCAGGTCGAGCAATGGCTCGACGAGCTGCCCGACGAGCCGGTGCTGCTGAAAGTCTGATCAATCGCCGTTTATTGTTTTGAGTTCCGCCTTCAGGCGGCTTCAAGTTTCAGATGGAGTTATTTCCAAAAGAAACGAGAAGCCGCCCGAAGACGGAACTCAAAACGTATTGGGTTTGTCTCGTTCGGGCGGATTGTTTTAACATTCAAATGACGGGCCGGCGTTCCGGTTTTTTCGGCGCGGCCCGTCCCGATTTGTTATGCAGACTGTTTCGATCATCGGCGCGGGACGCGTCGGCGGGGCGCTCGCGCTCGCGCTCGGACGCGCGGGCTTCGGCGTCGAAAATCTCTTCGTGCGGCGGCCGGAAAGCGTCGCACGGGCGGCATCTTTCGCGCCGGGCGCGGTCGTCTCGGACGCGGCCGATTACGGGCGGATTCGGTCGGAGATCGTCTTTATCACGACGCCGGACGACGCGATCGCGGCGGCCGCCCTGGATCTGGCCGGCAAATTACAAACCGCGCCGGTCGTCCTCCACACGAGCGGCGCGCTCGCCTCGGACGTGCTCGAACCGCTGAAAATCAAAGCCTGCCCGGTCGGGTCGCTCCACCCGCTCGTTTCGCTGAGCGATCCGGTGCGCGGCGCCGAGCATTTCGCCGGCGCGAATTTCTGCGTCGAGGGCGACCCGGCGGCGGTCGAAGCCGCGCGGAAAATCGCGGACGCGCTCGGCGGCCGGTCGTTTTCGATCGCGACGCGCTATAAAACGCTCTATCACGCGGCGGCCGTCACCGCCAGCGGGCATCTCGTCGCGCTCACGGACGTCGCGCTCGAAATGCTCGGAAAATGCGGGCTTTCGGAAAAAGACGCGCAGGCCACGCTGCTTCCGCTGATTATTAGCACCGTCGACAATCTCGCCCTTCAGACGCCGGCCGAAGCGCTCACCGGGACTTTCGCCCGGGCCGACGTCGAAACCTTCGAAAAACATCTCGCCGCGCTCGCGGAAAACGTTTCCGACGAGGTCCGCGAAGTCTATCTGCAACTCGGCGCGCGTTCGGCGCATCTTGCTCAAAGACGCGGCGTTGACGGCGAAAAACTGGCCCTCATCCGCGAAAAAATTTCGTTAGCGAAAAAGGATTTCAGATGTTAAAATAAAACCCATCTCATAGAAACGGTTTATGGCGAAAAAGAAAGGGGAAGAATTTCAGCAGGAAAAGGAGATATTTCTCGAACATATTCAGAACGCGGGTCTGCGCCGGACCTCGCAGCGCGATCTGATTCTCGAAATATTCCTGAAAACCGAGGAACATCTGACGAGCGAGGATTTATACTGGCTGGTGCAGAAAAAGGATCCCGGCGTCGGGCAGACGACCGTCTATCGCACCTTAAAGCTGCTGACCGAGGCCGGGCTCGCGCGCGAGGTCCGTTTCGGCGACGGAAAGACCTATTACGAGCATCATTACAACCACGAGCACCACGATCATATGATCTGCACCGAATGCGGGCTCGTGATCGAGTTTTTTTCGGCCGAAATCGAAGAACTGCAGGATAAGATGGCCGAAAAGTTCGGGTTCACGCCGACGCATCATTCGCTCCGGATGTGGGGCGTCTGCGAAGCGTGCGGAGCCCGCAAAAGGGAATTGCAGAGCGCGCCGTCGGGCGCGCAGCCGCGCGTCCGCGTCAAATCGGGCGTCGCGGATTAAGTTCTCGGTCTTCAGTCTTGAGTCCTGAGTCAAGACCCGGGATCGCGCAAAAAACAAGGACTAAAGACTTAAGACTCAGGACTTCGGACTTTTTATTTTATGGAAGCAGAACTCAAATTCGAACGTGAAAATATCAGCGGCATCGGCGTCGTCGGCAGTTATCTGATCGACGCGTCGCGGCGTCTCGGCGTCGAGATCTTCGACGACTGCGGGCGGCTCGGCCTGTGCGATTCGTGCGCCGTCACCGTCAAGAGCGGCGCGGAATTTCTTTCCGAGCCGACAAAGGCCGAGATCGAACAGTTGTCCGAGGAAAGACGCGCCAACGGCGAGCGCCTGACGTGCCAGGCGAAGATCGTCGGCGAGGGCGAGATCGTCGTCCTGACGCACGAGAAAAAAGAGGAAAAACCGCATCACGAGCGGGTCAACGAAGAATTCCGCAAGGAATTCGACGCGCTCCCGCTCGAGCAGAAAGTCTCGCGCCTGATGGAGCTCGAAGCCGTCACCCTAAGCGAAACCTTTTCGTTCATCCTGAATTCGCCCTACACGCTCGGCGGCAAGCTCGTCGAATTCCTGAGCGGCTTCGGTCTCAAATTCGAAAAGGACGACAAGGACGCGAAGCGCCCCGACGAGCATAAGGAAGAACCGACGGCCGAAGAGCCGGAAAACGAGCCGGAAAAACCGGCGGCCGCGCCGGATCTGGACGAGGCCGTCGAAGCGGAGGAAAAGGAGTCTTAAGTCTTGAGTCTTTAGTCTTGAGTTCTCGTTTCGGGGCGGATTCGCCGGAAACGGAAACGGACTCAAGACTCAGGACTTTAGACTCAGAACTTAGGGCTTAAGTCTCCGGAACCGAAAAAAGTCCGCAGTCCGCGGTCCGAAAACCTCGTCGTCCGGCGATTTGAAAGACTCAAGACTTAAGACTCAAGACTCAAGACTAAAAAAAGAAAGTGAGCGAAAACAACAAACTCATCGAGCGAAAACCGACCGAATTGATCAAGGAGAAGTCGCAGTACGCGATCGCCTTCGGCGTCATCGCGATGATGCTCTACATCACCGGTTTTCCGGTTTTCGTGATCTTTTTCTTCGGCATTCTCGCGTTTTTCATCTGGAAAACGCTCTCGACGCCGTCGCCCAACGGGACGCGCCAGATCTTCGAGTTTTATCTGATGGCGAACGACATTCTGCGCGACGACGAGCGCCGCTGGTACGGATTCGAGATCAACGAGGTGCTCGCGCGCGGCGAACGGATCCTCAAATATATGAAGGCCGCGCCGCCGCTCGTCCATTTCACGGTCGGCGCGCTTTACAACAAGATCGGCGACCATCAATCGGCCGAAAAGCATCTCGCCTACGTCGTCGAGAACGAAAGCGCCGACGAAAAGGCTTTCGTCTACCCGTCGCCGGAATTGCGCGATTACGTCAAGACCTTGCGCAAGATCGAGCGCGAACCGGCCGAAGCGCCGCTGATGTCGTCGGCCGTCCGCGCATTGGAGCGCGCGCGCCGCAACCGCGCCAAATCGCTGCTCGAAACGACGCGCGATCAGCTGCGCGAGGCCCAGTTCAACCGGACGGCCGCCGAGCTCGACCGCCAGCAGGAACAGAAGCAGATCGCCGATCATCACCACGCGAAGCCGTTCGTCTCGATCGTTTCCGAAGCCGTTCAGCAGGAAGTCGAGCGGCAGGTCCAGAATCAGGCCGCCGCCGCCGCTCAGCCGCCGCCGCCGCCCGCGACCGACGGTTTTCAGAAAAAGGAAAAGCGCAAAAAGGAAAAGACCGCCGAGGACGCCTTTCACAACCGCAAACCGATCACCGAAGTCCTGCGCGACATCTACGACGCGAAATAACCCGAATCACGGAGCGCCGGCATCCTGCCGGCAAACGCCGTGCAAACGGCGTCACAGCGTTTCATTTCCCCGGAACTCCGGGGAAATGAAACGCTGTCTGCGTTTTTCAAACGCATTGCCGGCAGGATGCCGGCGCTCCGGCCTGATGCTGAGCTGAAGTCGATAATCGGTTGAGGCCGAATAAAATAGGCCGCGGATGACGCTGATGACATGGATTTTCACGGATTTATCGATAAATAATTTAAAAATCCGTGTAAATCCGCCGAATCCGCGTCATCCGCGGCCTATTGAAATCGTTCGGTATATTCAACTTTGCGCCCGTCATTATCCGCCCAAAAAAAAGCGGGCCCGAAAAACACGAGGTTTTTCGGGCCCGCCGCGATTTATCGGCTCAGCGCGCGGCGTTCGGGAAAGCGCCCGTTCTTTTCGTTTCCGAAGGGCGGCGAAGCGATTCCTGCTTGCCTCCGCCGGGCGGCTGGTAATTGTATTCGGCCGGGCCGCCGAGCCCGCGCGAATACCAGTAATTTTCGTAGAAAGTCCGCCCGTAAACGCCGCCGTACGAACATTCGGGGTTCGACGGGTGGCCAATCGCGAAATAATCGATGTCCATCTCGACGACGTGCGGATCATAGATCCCGTAGACGCCGGGCCGCGCCAGCGTGCTTGCTTCATAATCCCACGCCCATTCCTGCGACTGCCCGCGCGGATAACCGGAATCGGTTTCCTTGCTTTGCGTAAAAGGGCTGTGCGGCCCGAACGGATCGGTCGAAGTACGCCAGTTCGGGAACGGGAATTCGGGAAACGGGTAGGACGTGTTGCGAATGGCGTAAATCAGATCGTCGTCGGCGTGGAAAAAGATGCGGTTGTTATCGATCCCGCCGCAGGCCCCGTTGTTGCTGCCGTTGATCGCGTAGATCTGCGTCACGTGATTGAGCGCCATATCGTGATTTTCGCGCGGGTAGACGGTCGGCGAATCGGTGCATTTGCCGAAATCGTGACAGCTCTGGCCGCTCACCCAGAGACAGGCCGGGCCGTAATAATTCGGCGGGTGGACGTAGCAGCCGTCGTTGCAGCTCGAACCGGGCTCGTTGATCATCGTGCAGCCGAATCCCTGATCGTCCTCGTCGCCCTGATAGACGAAATCGTGAACGATGCTGTATTCGGGCGTCATAAAGGTCCGGCGTCCGAGCAGATCGGTGATCGTCAGAAAAACGCCTTTCTGCGACGTGGTGAGATACGACCACGCCTGCGCGCCGCTCGCGTAGCCGTGCTGCTGGGCGTAAAGACCGATTAAGCGGTCGCGGTTCGTTTTGAGCGAGGCGAGCGCCTGCGCCTGCGTGATCTGTCCGCGGACGACACCGCCCGCGAGCATCAGAACGAGACCGGCGGCGAAAATTCGCAGGTAAAGGGAAACGGACTTCCGAAAGCGCTCCGGCGAGCGAAAAACGGCGGTCGATTGACTGAATTTGTTCATATTTGGCTCCTCTGTCAAAAAATAAATTCGGTTAGAAGGTGAAACGGGAGAAACTGCCGAAATGGTTGAGAATTGGTGAAAAACGCGACCGGGTTCGGCCGGTTCCGGCCTCCGGGCTCGAAGAAACACGGGCGGCCCCGGTCGCGTCGGGCGGTTCGACGGGATCAGCCGGCCGTCTCGTTTTTCGGGCGCTGCGGCGCTTTTTCGAGATGGGCGGCCATTTCCCAGGCGGCGCGTTTGGCCGGGTCGTTCTTATACTTCAATTTGACCATCGCCGCCCGCTGGCGCTCCATCTCCATAATTTCGCGCCACAGATTTTCGCGCGCGGCGTTATTTGTCCGTTTTGGCCGGTTCGTCGAAGGACGGATCGACGAGCGGGCGCGAGAGGAGTTTTAGGATATAGTCCTCGAAGGTCGTGACGTATTCGTCGTCGCGCAGGTTGTAGCGCAGATTGTAGAGATTCCCGAGATTTTTCAGCAGCAGCGTCAGATCGATCTGCCGGTCGGCGGCTTTTAATTTGATATTTTGCGGCGCCGGCGTCTGATCGGCGAGCCGGAAAAGGCTGTTGACGTCGATGGCCGAAGGACTGACGGTTTCCTTGTCGAAGTAATAAATCGCCGCCGCCTGATACATAAACGCGTCGTATTTGAACTCGCATTTGTAAAGCGTCGCGTGATAGAGATATTCGATCCCGCGGTCGCGTTCGCCGAGCCGGAAATAGTTCATATAGCCCAAAATGTAGTTGAGCCAGCCGAGCGCGTTCTCGCGCGTGTCGAAACCGCCGAATCTTCCCCGCGAACCCGTCGAATCGGCGCCGTTTTCGATCTTTTCGAGCGCGTCCTCGGCGAATTTGACGAGATCGGGGTCATAGGTGTCGTCGCGGCGCCGCGAAGTCTGTTCGAACGCGACCTTGACGAAGATCAGCTTCAGATCGAGAACGCCGCGCGAATCCTTCTGATAGCCGACCAGCTGGCGCGCGACCGCCAGGAATCGGGGCCATTTGGCGGCCTTGTAGGTCTCGTCGAACTCCTTTTCGAGTTGGCATTTGTAATCCTGTGTTGGAATGGCGTCGATCTCGGATTTGATGTTCTTTTTGACGAGCGGCGTGATTTTGTCGTCGATTTCGAGGTCGAGGATCTGTTTGCCGAGCTCGATCGCCGGATCGCGCGCGCCGCAGGGTTTGCGGCTCTCGATCGCGTATCGTTTGAGCAGATCGTCCCTTTTCGCAACGAATTCGCTCCGGCATTTCTCGTTTTCGCGTTCGAGCGCGGCGAGCTTTTGTTTGACCGCGTCGACGACGTGGACGCGCGCCCGGTCGGCGGCGAACCCGGTCACGATCCGTTTGCCGAGCGCGAGCGCCTCGGCGTTCTGTCCGCAGGGTTTTTGCGCCGCCGCGTTGAATTTTTCGATCAGCGTGTCGAGCGATTCCGGCCGTCCCGGATCGGGCTGCGCGAAAACCGGGAGCGATAGAAACAGAATCACGAAAATCGTACGAAGCACGGGTTATTACCTCCTGTCATTAAAATTCAGGGCGTCGATGATCAAATTCGGCCAATCGAGGTTTTTTCGGGGGCTTTTCCGGCGTTTGCGCGCAAATCGGCGCAGCGATCGGAAAACCGAACGCGAAAGCGGTCAGAACACCGAGCAGAAGAATGCGCCGAGCGTGAATTTCCATTCGCTGAAAACTCCCTGAAAGAAACCTGATTTGCCAAACGGAACGCGTGTGTGTTACGCGCAGTTTACCACGAAACCCGGGATTTTGAAACCTATTTTTCCGGACGCTCCGACCAGCCGCCAAACCGGCCGCAAACCGGGCACTCCGAAATCCGAAATCCGAAATCCGAAATCCCCCCGCTGTATTAGTTTCGATTAAGCTCGAAAAAGTTTTTCTTATGCCATCATTCTTGACGCTCGGGGGCGTCGGTGGTAGCTTTTTTCTTGTAAGGCTTCGATAATAATAAAACTATGTCCACGGAAAATTTAAAGAAAACGCCGCTCAACGAAGTGCATCGCGCACTCCACGGAAAAATGGTCGATTTCGGCGGTTGGGATATGCCCGTGCAGTATGCGGCGGGCGTCATCGCCGAACATCTCGCAACGCGTGAAAAAGCCGGACTTTTCGACGTTTCGCACATGGGCGAGATCTGGGTCGAGGGCCCCGACGCGATCGCGTTCGTCAACCGCCTGACGACGAACGACGTGACGAAACTCGTCGACGGTCAGGCGCATTACTCGGCGCTCACGAATTTGGAAGGCGGCGTCGTCGACGATCTGCTCGTCCATCGTTTCGGGCCCGAAAAACTGCTGCTCGTCGTCAACGCTTCGACGACCGACAAAGACTGGGCGTGGATCACGTCGCAGAAGCGCGACGAGGACGTCGCGCTGACGAACGCCTCGGCCGATTACTGCCAGATCGCGATCCAGGGCCCGAAAGCGCTCGAAATCGCCCAAAAATTCACCGACGTCGATTTATCGGCGATCAAATACTATCATTTCACGGCCGGCATGTTCGACGGCACCGATTCGATCATCGCGCGCACGGGTTACACCGGCGAAGACGGATTCGAGGTTTACGCCGCGAAATCCGAAGCCGTCCGGCTGTGGAACGATCTGATGGAAGCGGGCGCCGAATACGGGATGCTGCCGTGCGGACTGGCGGCGCGCAACACTTTGCGGCTCGAAGCGGCGATGTCGCTCTACGGGCACGAACTGAGCGACACGATCTCGCCGCTCGAAGCGAATCTCGGCTGGATCTGCAAATTGAACAAGGGCGATTTCAACGGCCGCGAACCGATGGCGAAGCTCAAGGAAGAAGGCCTCAAACGGCGGCTCGTCGGCTTTGAAATGGTCGATAAGGGCATCGCCCGCGACGAGATGGACGTCTACGCCGGCGACGAGAAAATCGGCGTCGTGACGTCGGGCAGTCCGGCCCCGTATCTCAAGAAAAACATCGGTCTCGCTTTCGTGAAAACCGAATTTGCAAAAACCGGCCAAGAAATTACAATTGATGTCAGAGGCAGAAGACTGGCGGCGCAAGTAGTTCCGACGCCGTTTTATAAAAGGGAGAAGTGAATTTTTTGGTTGATCTTTGATCTTTGATTTTTGATCTTTGCCGTCCGGTCTTCGATTTCCGTTGACGCGTTTCTCCAGGGTCGAAGAGCCGAAATCAAAGATCGAAAACCGGACAGGCAACTCCAAATCACGAACAAATAAACAAACTATGGCAAACATTCCTGAAAATTTACGTTACAGCAAAGACCACGAATGGGTTAAGGTAGATGGCGACGTCGCGACGATCGGCATCACGGATCACGCGCAGAGCCAGCTCGGCGACGTCGTTTACGTCGATCTGCCGCGCGCCGGCGACCGTTTCGCCTCGCACGAGGCGTTCGGCTCGGTCGAATCGGTGAAGGCCGTTTCGGAGATCTTTACGCCGGTCGCCGGCGAAGTCGTCGAGGTCAACGACGCTCTGAACGATACGCCCGAGGCCGTCAACAACGATTCCTACGGCGCCGCCTGGATGCTCAAGATCAAGATGGACAACCCGAACGAAGCCGACGGAATGCTCTCGGCCGAAGAATACGAAGAATACCTTAACGCAAACGCATAACCGATTTCGGATTTCGGATTGCGGATTTCGGATTTCGGGTTTAAGTTTCCTTTGACTGATCCCGAATCGACAATCCGCAATCCGAAATCCGAAATCCGAAATTACAATGAGATACATACCTAATTCACCCGAAGAGCGGGATGAAATGCTCGAGGTCGTCGGTTTGAAGACGGCCGGCGAGCTTTTTCGTTCGATCCCGCAGGATATACAGCTCGACCGCGCGCTCGACGTCACGGAGCCGCTCGCCGAACCGGAAGTGATCGGGGCGATCGACGCGATGGCCCGGAAGAACACGGCGACCGCGAAGCCGTCGTTTATCGGCGCCGGCGTCTATTCGCACTTCGCGCCGACGGTCATCGATCACCTGATCCAGCGGAGCGAGTTTTTTACGTCCTACACGCCGTACCAGCCGGAAATTTCGCAGGGCACGCTCCAGTACATCTTCGAATTTCAGACTCTGATCGCGCAGCTGACCGGAATGGACGTCGCGAACGCGTCGATG